>NZ_JAZGGG010000016.1:0-6982 GCF_036480315.1 Polaribacter sp. | reverse complement strand
TAATACCTCTAAAATTTTCTCGTAATTTGCTCTAAAGCTGTTCATCTATTTAAATGTTTGAAATTCAATTAAATATACGATTCTCTTAATCAATGAACAGCTTTTTTATAATGCACAACAGGTTATTGATAATATTATTGATACAATAATGAATAATAAATTTTTCTTTTTTTTAGATTGTTGGTTTACAAAATTTTTAAAAACAATATAATTAATTGCGGCAACCCAAATAAATAATAGTAAACTCTCTAACATTTTAATTTCTCTTATTTCCCACAAACTTGCTAAAAGTTCTTTCCTTCGGAAAGGATTTAGGATAGGTTTCTAAACTTCTTCAACAGTATCCAACTCAACTTTTAAATTCTCAATGATAAATTTTTGTCTATCCGGAGTGTTTTTCCCCATATAAAATTCTAACATACTTTCAATAGACATTTCTTTATCTAACATTACAGGATCTAAACGAATATCATCACCAATAAAATGAACAAACTCATTTGGTGAAATCTCACCCAAACCTTTAAATCGAGTTATTTCTGGCTTTCCTCTTAATTTTGATATTGCAACTTGCTTTTCTTCTTGTGAATAACAATAGAACGTTTGTTTTTTATTTCTGACTCTAAACAATGGAGTTTCTAAAATATACAAATGTCCTTCTTTAATTAATTCAGGAAAAAACTGCAAGAAAAAAGTAATTAATAACAAACGAATGTGCATTCCATCTACATCGGCATCTGTTGCAATTACAATGTTATTGTATCGTAAATCTTCTAAACCGTCTTCTATATTTAAAGCTGCTTGTAAAAGATTGAATTCCTCATTTTCATAGACAATTTTCTTACTCAATCCGTAAGAATTTAAAGGCTTCCCCTTTAAACTAAAGACGGCTTGTGTGTTTACATTTCTCGATTTTGTGATAGAACCAGAAGCAGAATCTCCCTCTGTAATAAATAAAGTAGATTCTAAATAATTATCTTTTTTAATATCACCTAAATGCACTCTGCAATCTCGTAGTTTTTTATTGTGTAAACTCGATTTTTTAGCTCTGTCTTTTGCTAACTTTCGAATTCCAGAAAGTTCTTTTCTTTCTTTCTCTGCTTGTACAATTTTCTTTTGAAGTTTATCAGCAACATCAGTGTTTTTGTGCAAATAATTATCCAATTTTGTTTTTAGAAAATCATTAATATAACTTCTTACAGTTGGTAAATTTCCACCCATATCTGTAGAACCTAACTTTGTTTTGGTCTGACTCTCAAAAACAGGTTCCATTACTTTTATTGCAATTGCAGAAATAATAGATTTTCTAATATCCGAAGCTTCAAAATTCTTTCCGTAAAACTCTCTTATTGTTTTTACTATTGCCTCTCTAAATGCTGCTTGATGCGTTCCTCCTTGTGTGGTATACTGCCCATTAACAAAAGAATGATACTCTTCTGAATATTGTGTTCTACTATGCGTAATTGCAACTTCTATATCATCTCCTTTTAAGTGAATTATTGGATATAACATATCTTCCAAATTGTTATTATCTTCCAACAAATCTTTTAATCCGTTTTCTGAAAAGAACTTTTCTCCATTGAAAATTATGGTTAAACCAGGATTTAAATACACATAATACTTCAGCATTTTTGCTACGTATTCATTTCTGTATTTATATTTCTTAAAAATTTCTTCGTCCGGAATAAAAGAAACTTTTGTTCCTTTTCTACGTGAAGTCTCTTCTAAAAATTCTTGATTTTCTAAATTCCCTTGGCTAAATTCTGCGGAAGCAGACTTACCATCACGTGAAGATTCTACTCTAAAAAATGATGAAAGTGCATTTACTGCTTTGGTACCAACTCCGTTTAATCCAACTGATTTTTTAAATGCTTTAGAGTCATATTTACCACCAGTATTCATTTTAGAAACCACATCAACAACTTTTCCTAAAGGAATTCCACGTCCATAATCTCGAACCGTAACTTTACTTCCTTGTATAGAAATTTCAATGGTTTTTCCAGCTCCCATTACATATTCATCAATGGAATTATCAAGAACCTCTTTAACTAAAATATAAATTCCGTCATCGGCAGAAGAACCATCACCCAATTTACCAATGTACATTCCAGGACGCATTCTTATATGCTCTTTCCAGTCTAAAGACCTGATATTATCTTCTGTGTATTTTGTTTCTTGAGTCATGAAATGTCTTACTGTTAGTAGGTTTGAAGCCTTGCTAAAGTAGCATTAAACCAGCAAAAATAAAATAGCTCTCAGAATTAGTTATTAACATGATTTCAACTATTAAAACTGTTAATTTTTTACTCCTTTTTTCACAGGAATGACAATTTAATTGGAAACCGTTAATTACAAATTACAGGAGCTTTTTCAATGTAAAAATCACAATAAAAAACAATTTGTTGTATTTTTAAACAAATCAGTTTTTATTAAACAATTTAACTATTTTTGACACCAGATAAAAATTAAATAAAGTGAAAAACACACAACTTACAGCGTTAGCAAACAAATACGGAAGTCCTTTATATGTTTACGATACAGATAAAATTGAATCGCAATACAGCAGATTAACAAATGCTTTTAGCACTGTTAAAAGTTTAAAATTAAATTATGCAGTAAAAGCACTTTCTAATATAAATATATTAAAATTCTTTAAGAATTTAGGTTCTGGTTTAGACACCGTTTCATATCAAGAAGTACAATTGTGTTTAACAACAGGTATAGATCCTAAAGATATTATTTACACACCAAATGGTGTTTCTTTATCAGAAATTGAAGAAGTAGCAAAATTAGGTGTTCAAATTAATATTGATAATCTTTCTATATTAGAACAATTCGGACAAAAACACCCAGATATTCCTGTTTGCGTGCGCATAAACCCTCACATTATGGCAGGTGGAAATTCTAAAATTTCAGTAGGTCATATTGATTCTAAATTCGGAATTTCAATTCATCAAGTCCCTCACATTAAACGTGTTGTTAAAAATACAGAAATGAACATTAACGGAATTCACATGCACACTGGTTCAGATATTTTAGATATCGATACTTTTTTACGTGCTACAGAAATCTTGTTTGATGTTGCAAAACAATTTGATAATATCGATTTTATCGATTTCGGAAGTGGATTTAAAGTACCTTATAAAGAAAGAGATATTTCTACAGATATTGAGCAATTAGGTGTACAATTATCAGAAAGATTCAATGAATTTTGTGTTGAATATGGTAAAGACATTACTTTAATGTTTGAACCTGGTAAGTTTTTAGTTTCTGAAGCAGGTTCATTTCTTGCAAAAGTAAATGTTGTGAAACAAACAACTTCTACTGTTTTTGCACATGTAGATTCTGGTTTTAACCATTTGGTAAGGCCAATGATGTATGATTCTTATCATCATATTACAAACGCATCTAATCCAACAGGAAGAGACAGATATTATTCTGTTGTAGGTTATATTTGTGAAACAGACACATTTGCTTCTAATAGAAGAATTGCCGAAATTTCTGAAGAAGATCTCTTATGTTTCCACAATGCAGGTGCCTATTGTTTTTCTATGGCTTCTAATTACAATTCTCGTTACATTCCTGCAGAAATTATGGTACATAATGGAAAGGATTACTTAATTAGAAAAAGACAAACGATTGAAGATATTTTGCATAATCAAGTTGTTGTTGATTTATCAGAAAATAAGAAAGTTAAAAAGGACGTAGTTAGTGCTTAAAATTTATAAAAATAAATTATTTTAGCTACAAATTCACGAATATTATATTTGTGAATTCGTAGCTAACTTTTTTAAAATGCATTCTGATGAAAATTAGACTTTCAACTTCGGATGATATTCCGAATATCATGATAATCATTAATGATGCTAAAACCTATCTAGCTTCACAAAATATTGATCAATGGCAAAATGGATACCCAAATACTGAACAAGTTGAGAATGACATAAAAAATGGAGAAAATTATGTTGTTATAAATGATGAAAACAAAATAATGGCAACCTCTATGTTTACTTCAAACCCAGAACCAACCTATAAAATTATTGATGGAAATTGGTTTGTAGATGAAACTAAAGTTTATGGGGTTGTTCATAGAATGGCCATCAAAAAAGAGTTTAGAAAGTTTGGGTTAGCTACTTTTCTATTTGATGAATTTCATCAACAATTAAAAGACAAAAACATTGAAAGTTTAAAGATTGATACACATGAAGAAAACATTGGAATGCAATCTTTAATCAAAAAATTGGGTTATAAATATTGTGGGGTTATTTACACAAGTTACAACGCAAAAAGATTGGCTTTTGAGAAAGTAATTTAATTTTTTGCCACGAATTCACGAATTAGCTTCTCGATACAATTCCGCAAAAAATAGGAATCACTCGAAGTGACAGTATGATCTCACTCTTACTCGTTTTGTAACACGAACTGTCACATCGAGTGAAATTATTTTTTCAAGAATTTTGTATCGAGATGTTTTAATCTTTAAATTCGTAAAGAAAAATTAATAAATCTTCTGCTTACAAATTCAAACAAAAAAATGCAAATCCTTCAATATATAATTCAGCAAACACAGCTTTCTTCAAAATCTGTAGAAAACACTATTTCATTATTAAATGAAGACGCTACAATTCCTTTTATTAGTCGATATAGAAAGGAAGTGACAGGTAATTTAGATGAAGTTCAAATTGGTGATATTGTAAAGTTTAAAGAGCTTTTTGAAGCGTTAGAAAAACGTAAAAAAGCAATTTTGAAAGCGTTAGTAGAACAAGGTGTTTTAACAGATGAATTAACACTAAAAGTAACCAACTCTAAAGATTTAATTGCTTTAGAAGATTTGTATTTACCCTTTAAGAAGAAGCGTAAAACCAAAGCAGAAACTGCACGATTACAAGGTTTAGAACCGTTGGCAAAAATGATTATGAGTCAGCGAGTAAACGATTTAGAGTACACTGCTTCTAAATATACTTCCAACGAAGTTGAAACAATAGAAAACGCAATAGAAGGCGCTCGTTTTATCATTGCAGAATGGATAAATGAACGAACAGATATTAGAAATAACATTAGACGTGAATTAGAACGTTATTCGACGATTTCTTCAAAAGTAGTTAAAGCAAAAATTGATGATGAAAAAGCGCAGAAATTTAAAGATTATTTTAATTGGAGCGAATCTTTAAGTAGAATTCCATCGCACAGATTATTAGCAATTTTAAGAGCAGAAAACGAAGATTTTATTCGCGTTAAAATAGAAATTGATTCTGAAAGAATTCTTGAGAGAATGGAAAACAAAATTATCAATTCTAAAAACGCATGTACTCCTCAAATTGAACTCGCCATTAAAGATGCTTATAAACGTTTATTATATCCTTCTTTATCAAATGAAAGATTATCTCTTGCTAAAGAAAAAGCAGATGAGGATGCTATTATTGTTTTTTCCAAAAACTTAAAACAATTGCTTTTAGGTGCTCCTTTGGGTGAAAAAAGAACTTTAGCAATCGACCCTGGTTTTAGATCTGGTTGTAAAGTTGTGTGTTTAAATGAACAAGGAGAATTAGAACATAATGAAACTATTTTTCCTCACGCTCCACAAAATCAATCTATAGAAGCTATTAAAAAAATTAGTTTTTTAGCAGATGCTCATAAGATTGAAGCAATTGCGATTGGAAACGGAACTGCTTCTAGAGAAACAGAACAACTGATTAAAAAAATTCAGTTTAATAATCAAATAGAAATTTTTGTTGTAAGTGAAGCTGGCGCGTCTATTTATTCAGCATCAAAAATCGCTAGAGACGAATTCCCAAATTATGATGTTACCGTTCGTGGCTCTGTTTCAATCGGAAGAAGATTGCAAGATCCTTTGGCAGAATTGGTAAAGATTGATGCAAAATCGATTGGCGTTGGACAATACCAGCATGATATTGATCAAACAAAATTGAAAAAATCTTTAGATACAACAGTAGAGAGTTGCGTAAATACAATTGGTGTAAGCATAAACACAGCAAGTGAATCTTTATTGAGTTACGTTTCTGGAATTGGCCCAAAACTAGCAGAGAACATCGTGAATTACAGAAATGAAAACGGTTCTTTCTCTTCTAGAACTGCTATTAAAAAAGTGCCTCGATTAGGAGGGAAAGCGTACGAACAAGCGGCTGGTTTTTTACGAATTAAAAACGGTAAAAACCCGTTAGATGATTCTGGAGTTCATCCAGAAAGTTACGCCTTGGTTGATAAAATTGCAAAAGACAATAACAAAAAAGTTTCTGAATTTATTGGTAATTCAGAATTGATAAAACATATTCAATTAAAAAATTACATTACAGAATCTATTGGCTTGCCTACGTTAGAAGACATTGTAAAAGAATTAGAAAAGCCAGGTTTAGATCCACGAGAAAAAGCAAAAGTGTTTTCTTTTGACAAAAACATTAAAACAATTGCTGATTTAAGAATAGGTCAAACCTTACCAGGAATTGTAAATAACATTACCAATTTTGGTTGTTTTGTAGATATTGGAACCAAAGAAAGTGGATTAATTCACGTTTCTAATTTATCAGATACCTTTGTTAAAGATGTAAACGCAATTGTTACTTTACAACAACAAATTACTGTAAAAGTTTTAGAAGTAGATGTGGTGAGGAAGCGAATTCAATTGGCTTTAGTAAAGTAATAATTTCTTATATTTATAAAATGAGTAATAAAATAGAAAAAAATGATTCTTGGGATGACTTAAGTGATTCTCAAAAGAATGAAATACAACAAGAAGTTAATGAATCAAACAAAAAGAAGAAAACCACTTGGGAAGATGTTAAAAAAAAATTTTCAAAATTAAAATGATATAAACCCTTATTTATAAATTAAAAAACTACTTAATTAACCTGTTGTGCATTATAAAAAAGCTGTTCATTGATTAAGAGAATCGTATATTTAATTGAATTTCAAACATTTAAATAGATGAACAGCTTTAGAGCAAATTACGAGAAAATTTTAGAGGTAT
>NZ_JAZGGG010000015.1:0-37438 GCF_036480315.1 Polaribacter sp. | reverse complement strand
AGAACATCATCGTAAATCGAGTAATGATAATGATAATTTTATCCTTGAGTAAGCACGTTTGTTTTCGTACACCTGACTTTAGTCAGATTTAAAAACCTATGGACTTTAGTCCATAGTGGTTTAGTTTCTTTTTTAAAATTAATGCCTTTTTGAAAATAAACCTTTATAGAATCTTGACCTAATTTATAAAGAGTTGTGTGTGTTTCATTTAATTTAGGTTCTGCGTTTAATAAAAACGTAAAACCTAAATTAAAACTAATAAACAATATTAAATTTATTTTTCTCAAAGAAATATTTTATGGCCAACCAACAATTACACCACCACCGCCTTCTTTAGGATTGGCTAGAGCAATAAGTATTTCTTTATATTCTTCATGCAAACTTTTTTCTTTTGGGTCATTTAAGAGTTTTATTATGTTAAGTCTCATTTTGCTAAAATCATCACACCCATAATTCATTCCCCCTAATTTTAAAATATGACTTTCTAACGCTCCAAATACTTTCGAACTGTAAGTAGAAAAACTTGATGGTTCATCATTTATAACAATAACATTAAGCTTATCACCTTTCGACAAAATTATTTTTTCATTATTAATTACATGTGGTTTTATTTGGTCGACAGGAATTGAAACTTCTAAAATATGAGTTATAGGTTTACCACAAGATTTATTAGTAGAACTATCAGTAATATGTATAGCAATTGCTTTTAAACCACGCCCATTAATCTTCATTATATTAGTAGCACTTTTAAACTTAAAGTTTTTATTGGCTACTGCAATCTTTATTTTTATGGTATCGCTAATTTTAGTTCCATTTGAAATTGTACGATTATTAAAAAAACTTTCTGGAGGCTTGTTATTAGTTAGTTTATTTGGAATAATCTGAAGGTTACGTTTATACTTTGTTTTTTGTGTTGGACTAATTAATTCTATGTTAGTAAATGCACTTAACGTAATTGTTTTTCCTAGTTTGAGCTCTTCAGTTACTTTTTTAGATTTTTTTTCTTTAACCTGATATTTATCTTCTTTTTTCTTATTTCCCTTTTTACAGGAAGTAAAAATAAAGCCAATACAAAAAATAATAATTAATAATTTTTTCATTTTAGTTAGTTTTATAATTAATGATATCCAAAAGTAATAAGTAAATAAAATTATTTCCTACCTACAAGTAAGTATATTTAGTTCCTTAAATATAAGTAAAAAACTATAAAGTAAAAATGGTAAGTAAGACACCAAATAGAATGGCAATAAATTTTTGTAAGTTAAATTTATGATTTTCAGAACTTTCAAATAAAATAATAGTAGAAATATGTAAGAAAACTCCAATAATTAAAGCCGTAATTTCTGTAGAATAGGTAATAAAAAATGACATTTTATCACCTAATAAAACTCCTAAAGGACTCATTAAGCCGAAGAAAATCAAGAAAATAAAAATTGTTTTTTTTGTGTAATTGGTATTGATTAAAAAAGTAGTTAATACAATAGCAATAGGTATTTTATGAACTACAATTGCTAATAATAAATTACTATCTGCATTATGTATTGGTAAACCTTCAGAAAAAGCGTGTAAACACAAACTGACAAATAATAGAGTTGGAAACTTTTTTCCATCAGTGTGAATATGAATATGTCCGTGTTCTGCACCTTTAGAAAAAGATTCTAAAACTGATTGTAAAATAATACCAATTAAGATAAAAATTCCAACTAATGTATCATCGGAATCTATGGTGTACACTTCTGGTAATAAATGTAAAATGGTTACAGAAAGTAAATATGCACCACTAAAAGCTAATAATAATCGTACAATCTTTTGGCTAGGTTTTATAATTAAAACCAATAATGCGCCTAATAAAACCGATGCTATTAATAATATATAACTCATTTTGCAACTAAAATTAATCTGTCTGAAGTTTTAGAATTATAATCTTCTAAACTATAATTTCCAAATATATTAGTAATTGTAAAACCTACTTTTTCTAAATAGAAACTCATTTTATCAATATCTAAATACTTTACACGTTCTGTGTAAGCATGTTGTTTGCTATCAGCAAAAAATGAAATGTGTTTTATTATAAATCCGTTTGTTATTTCTCTTTTTATATTGAAAGTAATATCATCAACAATTTTAGTTTCTTCTTTTACTAAATTGAGTTTTACTTTTTCAGCATTTAAAAAATCAAAAACAAAATAACCATCTTTCTTCAGTCCATTTTTAATGTTTTCAAGAATTAAAAGATCTTCTTTATCGTCATCAAAATAACCAAAACTTGTAAATAAATTAAAAATAGAATCGTATTTGTTATTGAAAGGTTTCCTCATATCATGCACTTTAAAATTCAAACTTTCATTTTCGAATTTTTTAGCATGTTTAATAGAATTCTCCGCCAAATCACCACCAGTTACTGTATAACCTAAAGAATTTAAAAACACTGCATGACGTCCTTTACCACAAGGTAAATCTAAAATATGAGTACTTTTTGGCAATGCTAAAAAGTTAGTTATGTTTTTCATAAATAACTGTGCATCCGCATCATTTCTATTTTTATATAAAATATGATAATATGATGTGTTAAACCAATCTGTAAACCAATCTTTTGTTTTCATAAGTAATTTGAGTCTGTAAAAGTAACCAAATCTTACGTTTCAAAAAATGAATTTCTTAATTAGTATAAAACCTATTTATAAAATGTATTTTTGCAGTCAATTTTACAAGTATGGATAAGGATTTTAAAATGACGGCTACTACACTTTTTGGTTTAGAAGGCGTATTAGCAGAAGAACTAAAAAATTTAGGAGCACAAGATATTAAAGAAGGTATAAGAAGTGTTACTTTTAGAGGTGATACTGGTTTTATGTATAAAGCAAATATTGCTTTAAGAACGGCTGTTAGAATTTTAAAACCTATTAAAGTTTGTAAAATTTACGACGAAGAAGATTTGTATGAATCTATTCAAAAAATAAAATGGGAAAATTATTTAGAAACTGATGGTACTTTTGCTATTGGTGCTGTTGTAAATTCAAAGAATTTTACTTCAAACTCTCATTATATTTCTTTAAAGTCTAAAGATGCAATTGCAGATTATTTTAGACATAAATACAGTAAAAGACCTAATGTAGATTTAGATTATCCAGATTTAAAAATTCACATTCATATTCATAAAGATTGGTTAACAGTTTCTTTAGATTCATCTGGAGATTCTTTACACAAAAGAGGATATAGAACTGCCACTAATATTGCGCCAATAAACGAAGTTTTGGCTGCAGGTATGGTTTTATTATCTGGTTATAGAGGCGATGAAAACTTTATAGATCCAATGTGTGGTTCTGGTACTATTTTAATAGAAGCAGCAATGATTGCCAATAATATTCCAGCAAACATCAATAGAAAATTATTCGCTTTTGAAAATTGGAAAGATTATGATGAAGATTTATATTTTCTAATTCAAGAATCATTATTAAAGAAAATTCGTTCATCTCATTTTAAAATAATGGGCTTTGATAAAGCGCCTTCTGCTGTACAAAAAGCACAAGCCAATGTAGAAAATGCTAATTTAGATGAGTTTATTGGTGTGCATCATGTTAACTTTTTTAATTCTAAAAAAGAAGTTTTTGGTAATACTACTATTTTATTTAATCCACCTTACGGAGAACGTTTAAATATAGATACAGAAGAATTTTATAAGAAAATAGGAGACACCTTAAAGCACAATTATCCAGGTTCTTCAGCTTGGTTAATTACTTCAGATACAGACGCTTTAAAATGTGTAGGTTTAAGAACATCCAAGAGAATTGCGCTTAAAAATGGAGATTTAAACTGTAAGTTTGTAAAGTACGAATTGTACGAAGGAACTCGTAAATTTAAAGAGTCTAAAGAAATTTCAGATTCAGATTCAGAAACTAATTCTGAAGATTAATTTTTTTAGAAGCTATTTCCTGCTTTCCGTTATATCTTTTTATGCTTAATTTATTTATGTTGAATTTATTACAGCACTAAAAAGGATTCTTATATTTAAGAAAAAGTTCAATTTCGACATAAAAAGGATGTCACTTCAATCAGGGCTAAACCAATCTATAAACTTTATTAAAACTAATTACGATTAGTTTTAATAAAAAAAGCCTCACAAAACTGTGAGACTTATATTATACTTTTAGTAAAAATTACTTTTTAGGTTGAGGAATTACGATTCCTAAATTCTTAATGACAAGGTCTGTAATATCAAACTTATCATCAATATAAGCAAATTGATTACCAGAAACAGTAAGTATTTGTGTGTAATTACCAGCTTTAGCAACTACTTTAATGGCTTCTGAAAGCTTTTTATACAAAGGCCTCATTAATTCGTCTTGTTTTAACTGCATCAATTTCTGCCCGTTCTGTTGGTATTTTTTAATATCATTTTCTAATGCTGATATTTCTGCAACTGTCGTTTTTTTAGCAATAGGACCTAATGTCTTTTCATTTTTTTTAAAATCTTCAACTTTAGATTGAAATCCTTTAACTTTAATAGAAAATGAAGAGTCTAATCTTGCACCATATTTTTGTGATATATCTACAACAATTTTTGCTTCTGGCATTATACCTACAATATAATCACTGTCTATTGTACCAACTTTAGATTGTGCAATAGTAATTGTGCTTAAAAAAGCAATAAAAAGAAAGATAATTTTAGATTTCATGTTTTTGTTTTAATTGTGGCAAAGATATAAAAGCGAATGAATTACAAAAATTTGTTACCTATTAATTAAGTTAATTTTATCAGAAATTTTTGCCGTTATTTCTCTTAAATCAACTTTGTAATCAAACCAGAGTATGTTTTCATCTCTTTTAAACCATGTTAGTTGTCTTTTTGCAAAACGTCTTGTGTTTTTTTTGATTTCCGAAATAGCAAATTCTTTTGTAAATTCATCATCAAAATAAGAGAACAATTCTCTATAACCAACCGTTTTTAAAGAGTTTAATTCTTTATTTGGATGCAGTTTTTTTGCTTCTTCTAGCAATCCAGTTTCCATCATTATATCTACACGTTGGTTAATTCTGTTGTAAATAATTTCTCTATCGGCGTTTAAACCAACTTTAATTGAAGTGAAATTACGTGGTGTTTTAGGCTTGTTTTTAAAAGTAGAATACGGAATTCCACTACCAATGCAAACTTCTAAAGCTCTCATTAAACGATGTGGATTTTCTAGAGCAATTGAATTATAGGTTTCTAAATCTAATTCTTTTAACATATTTTGCAAGACTTCAATTCCTTCTTTTTCTAATTGAGAAGTTAAGTCTTCTCGTATTTTAATATCAACTTCCGGAAAATAATCTAAACCTTTTAAAACCGCATCTATGTACAAACCACTTCCACCAACCATAATTTGAATTGGGTTCTTTAAAAAAAGTGCATCTATTTTTGTTAATGCATCTCTCTCAAAAGCGCCAACATTATAATTTTCAAAAACACTTCTATTTTGAATAAAATGGTGGTTTGCAGCTGCTAATTCATCAGCATTTGGTACTGCTGTACCTATTTCCATTTCTTTAAAAAACTGTCTTGAATCGCAAGAAATGATTTCTGCATTAAAATGGTTGGCTAATTTAATACTTAAAGCCGTTTTACCAATTGCTGTTGGGCCAACAATAGTAATTAGAAAGTTATTTGAAGTCATTTAATTTAGTTTGTTACCGCATTTATAACAAAAATCTGAATCATCCTTATGATCTTCTTTTAGACAACTTTGGCAAGCTTGTGTATTAGTATCTATTTTTCTATCATTTTTTGAGATTTCAGAACTTACAATTCCTGTAGGAATGGCAATTATTCCGTAACCTAAAATCATAATAACACTTGCAATTAATTGACCTAGTGGAGTTTGTGGTGCAATGTCTCCAAAACCAACAGTGGTTAATGTAACAATTGCCCAGTAAACACTTCTAGGTATACTTGTAAACCCATTTTCTTCGCCTTCTATCATATACATTATTGTACCTAAAATGATACAAACAATAACTACAAAGAATAAGAATACTGCAATTTTTGCTCTACTTGCTTTAAGGGCAACTAATAACCTATTTGATGCGCCAACATATCTTGCTAATTTTAAAATTCTAAAAACTCTTAATAAACGTAAAGCTCTTAAAGCTGCAAAATGATGAGAACCAATAAAAATAAATGATAAGTATTTAGGTATGGTTGATAATAAATCTATAATACCATAAAAACTGAAGACATATTTTAGAGGTTTTTTTATAGATATTATCCTTAATATATATTCAATAGAAAAAAGTATGGTAATAATCCATTCAGAAATATTTAAAAAATTATGATATTCATCATCAAAACTTTTTACACTTTCTAGCATTACCAAAACAATACTTGCTATAATTGCTATTAACAAAATAACATCAAAAAGTTTTCCTTCTTTAGTATCAGCTTCATAAATTATTTCATGCAGTCTGTGTTTCCAAGATGTATTTTTCTCTGAATTATTTTTCAAGATTACTTAATTTATAGGGCAAATATAAAACTATTAATTTTTTAATTAAATTATGAATAGATTTAATAGCAAACAGTAGAAATTATTTTTTTTTTATAATTTACTTAATAAGTATTGATTTTTTTTAAATTTCTTTTTCTACAACAATATATGAATTTTCTGAAATAATTATTTGTTTGTAAAACTCTTTTAAAGCATGATATTCTGATGCATCAAATATTCTTTTTGAGATATTTAAACGTAAATAAATATTTATAATGTTTCCGTTTTGTACCGTTTTAAAAATAAAACTTCCAGCTTTATTTGGTAAAGAAATTGCTTTACTCTCTGGTAATTGCGTTATTTTATAACCTTCAGGAATTTCTAAATTAAGTAAATAATTTAATTTTCTTGGATATGAGAAGTCTACAGGATAATTTCTTTCCTTTAATTTAAAAGGATTTTCTGTTAATCGATCAAAAAGTATTGGATATATTCTAGTTTTATTTGCTAAATCCTCATCCATTAGTAATTTTATTTTAAAAAACTCTACTAAAGGTTTTTCTAAACTATTTAAATTATTTGCTTTATAATCATCTACTTCTAAATCTGGATTTTTAGATTCAAAATCTTCTAAATAATCATTCTCATTTGTTAATGATATTTTTTCTCTTTGGTTTGAAGCATAATAACCATTTCTTCTTATCATTAAATCTCCAGAAAATTCGCCATCTTCATTTAAAACTAATTTAGCTGTAATATTCTTGGACGTTTTAACTTCTGGTTTTAATAACTCCCAAGTACTTCTGTCTTTAAAGTCGACAACTCTAGCTTCACCATTTAATGTTTTAACAGGTACTTGTCCAAAAGGTAAAAATTTATCTGTGGCATCTAAAAAATATGGTTTATCATCAATAATTGTTTTAACAATTACATAATTATAATCATAAATCACTGGAAAAAGTTTAGTGCTTATTCCATTATTTCTTGTAGATAATACAACTAAATTAGCTTCAATATTTGCTGCTCTTAAACTATTAAATAAAGAGAGATTTATTTCGCCAACATCACCAGATTTATCATTAAATGCTTCTTTTACTTTGGCGTCTTCCCTTGTCCAATATTTTTCATTCCAGGTATAATGATTTCGAATAAAATTAAATACTTTTTTAGCTCTTTCTAAATTATTTTCTGTGGCTAAAACTGTTTCAGGAATTCTTTTTTTGAAATAATTTTTTTTAGAAGTCTGATTATTAAAAAATTGATTTTTTAAAGTTTTATCAGCTTGTTTCCATGTTGTTGTATAATTTTTTACATTACCACTAAAACTCATTGTAGATTTTAAATCAAAAGAAATTTTAGATATATAATTTTTCTTACTTAACATATAGTCTTCTTCTTTAAAAGCAGGTATATCATACATTCCGAAAGAATAAACAGAACAAGCAGCATAACCATAATTATTTATATACACACACTTTTTATCAACAGAAGGTTTGTTCTTATTCAGTTTTAGAAAACCAATAATTCTAACATTGTATTTATAATTTCCTAAAACAGAAACATCGTATTTGCTTTTAATTTTAGGAATGTTTGATTGAAAATACCAATCGTCAACTGATAAATAAGGAGAGGTTATACTATATCTATATTCTATAATACTACCTTCTTTTATATTGGGTAATGTAAATTTTTTTACAGTCCAGTCTTTGCCTTCTTTGGTTGTGAAAACAGCAGTTTTCTGAAGTGTACTTTTATCCATAGAACCATCTTCATTTAGGTTATAGGTAATAGCTCTTAAATCAATTATTTTTTGTTCTTTGAATAGATTTATGGTTATATCTGCTCTGTTAAACGAAGCTTTATCAAAAATTTTAATTCTAAAATAGTAATCTGTTCTTGGTACCTGGTTTTTTCTGTTATCAGGATACCGATTTGCGTGTTCATATAAAACAACAGCTGTTGCCGTTGAATCTTTTTTGTAAACAGACATTTTTAATTCTTCTAAAGTAGTTTGTCCCATTTTAGAAGATTTTTCTTTTTGTGCAAATAGAATTGTTGTAAAAAGTAGTAGGAGTAAGGTTGTTTTTTTCATTTAGAATCTAACAATTTTATGAACGTTGTTTTTGTTTAAATAGTTTTTAATAATTGTTTTACAAAGTACTTTATTTTCAACAACTGTAAGAACAGATTTTAAAATATCTAATCTGTTTTCTTGATAAGCTAAATTAGTGTAACCAAAGCTTGAAACTTCGTTATTTTCAATTAGAATTACAGCATTTTCTTCTATTTCTCTACCTTTTTCAAAAATAATAAAATCATCATTATTAAAGTTTTTAGTACTAATTTTTTGATTTTTCTTTAAATTGTATTTTGGTGATAAAACTTCTAGTTCTGTATAATATTTTAAACGTGTAAATAAATCATTACCTGTTTTTTCAAAAGTGATGGAAATTGCTCGATCTTGAATTTTCAAAGCTCTTTTTGTTGTCTTTAGAAACAACTTATTTACTTCAGATTTTATATTTTTTCCTCTTCCAAGAAATATTACTTTTCCTTCAGTATCATGTATATAAAATAAACCTTGTTCTTTAGGAACTTCGTCAATTAATTTTTGAAGTTTTTCCTTTTCTATTCTTTTATCATGGTATTTTATAGAGTTTTGAATTATAGATTTACTAACATCTTTTTCTAATAAAATTTTAAAAAGCTGTACAGTTGCCAAAGCATCTCCAGAAGCTCTATGTCTATCTGTCATTGGTATTCCCAATGATTTTGTTAATTTACCAAGACTATAAGAAGGTTGGTTTAAAATTAGTTTTTGGCTTAATTCTACTGTACAAAGTGTATTTCTATTAAATTCATAACTTAAACGGTTAAACTCTGTACTTAAAATTCTATAATCGAAAGAAGTATTATGTGCAACCAGCGTGCAATCTTTGGTGATTTCTACAATACGTTTTGCAACTTCATAAAATTTAGGGGCATTACGTAACATTCCTTTGTTAATTCCTGTTAATTTTACTACAAATTTCTGAATTTCCTTTTCTGGGTTGACTAGACTAATAAATTGATCTACTACAGAATGTCCGTCAAATTTATAGATGGCGATTTCTGTAATGCCTTCTTCATTAAATTTTCCTCCGGTAGTTTCAATGTCTAATATTGCGTACAAATCTTTTTGTTATTATTGAAATTTACTAATTATAATTTCGATTACCAAATATAGAACTTCCTACTCTAATCATGGTACTTCCATTTTCAATTGCCAATTTGTAATCTCCACTCATTCCCATAGAAAGAGTTTCTAATTGACAGTTAGCAGTAACAGTCTGTGTTTTATTCTTATCAAAGAAGCTTTTTAATGAAGAAAATTCTTCTTTTAATTGTTCTTGATTGTCTGTAAATGTTGCCATTCCCATAAATCCAACAATTTTTATATTTTCTAATTCAGAAATTTCTTTTGAAGTTAAAATAGTTTCAATTTCTGTAAATGAGAAACCGAACTTTGTATCTTCTTTGGCTATTCTTATTTGTAATAGACAGTTAATAACTCTATCGTGCTTTTTTGCTTGTTTATTAATTTCTTTTAAAGTTTTAAATTTATCAACTCCGTGAATTAAATTTACAAAATGCGCCATATATTTTACCTTGTTACTTTGTAAATGACCAATCATGTGCCATTGTATATCTTTTGGTAAAATAGTAAATTTATCAACCATTTCCTGAATTTTATTCTCACCAAAAACACGCTGACCAGCATTGTAAGCTTCTTGTAAATCAGAAACTGGTTTCGTTTTAGAAACCGCAACTAAAGTTACACTTTTTGGTAAACTAGATTTTATAAATTGTAAGTTTTTAGCAATCATATTAGAATTCATAAATAGTTAGTCCACTTCTTAATTTAGGTTCTATATAAGTTGTTTTTGGAGGCATTAATAAATTAGTATCTACAATTTCTTTTAGTTCTTCTATAGTTGTGGGCAACATACCAAATGAAACTTTAAACTCTCCACTATCAACTTTAGTTTTTAGCTCTAAACTATCTGATTTATCTTGAGAATAGACAATTTTCGATGCATTTCTAATATCTTTAATTCCTAAAATAGGTTTTAAAACTGTAGTATATAAAATTTGAGCATCTAATCTACTTAAAGAGTCTGTAAATTTGTAAAACGATTTACGTAAATATAAAGCATAAAATTCACCATCTAAATACATACTAAAATGGTGTTTTTCTTTAGGTTTGTATAATTCTTGCCCTCGTTTTTCAATTCTAAAGAATGTATCTAATTCAATTAAAAGAGTATCTGGTGTTAAACCATTTAAATCTTTTATAAATCTATTAAATTCATAAATACTTAATTCACTTTCTGGTAGTAAATAACTCATAAAAAAGTTATAATCTTCATTACCTGTATGATTTGGGTTTTCTTTTGCTAAATTTTGAGCTAATAAACAAGATGATGTTGAGCGGTGATGACCATCTGCAATATATAACGTATCAATTTCTTTAAAAGCATTTATAATTAGCTCAACGTCTTCTTTATTATTTACAACCCAAAGAGAATGCGAATCTTTATCGGTTGTGGAAAACTCATATTCTGCTCTTTGTTGTTTATATTTTTTTATGATAGATGCAATAATGTCGTTATCTGGATAAGTAAGAAGTACTGGTTCTGCATTAAAGCCCGTATTTTTTAAATAGTTTTCAAAAAGTAATTCTCTTTTTTTTAATGTTCCTTCATGTTTTTTAATAACATTATTATTATAATCTTCTACTGAAGTTGCAGTTATTATTCCGCAAAAAGAATTTGTAGAAGTTATTTTTTGATAAATATAAAACCCAGGAACTTTGTCTTGTGTAAAAATCTCGTCCTCTTTAAATTCTAAATAACGATTGTGTACCAATTTAAAACGTAATTCTTCACTAATATCTTGTTTATGATATTTATATCCTGGATTTATAACATGCAAAAATGTATAAGGATTAAAGGCTAATTTAGCATTTAGCATTTCTGGGGTATAAATCTCATAAGATTTAGATGAAACCAAGGCTATTTTATCTCTACTTGGTCTAACGGCTCTAAAAGGTTTTACAATTGCCATAAATTAACTTAATAATGCTATAATTTGATTTGCCAATTCTATACCTATTCTCTCTTGAGTTTCTTTTGTAGCACCACCAATATGAGGTGTTAAAGACATTTCTGGGTTCATTAATAACTGTACAGCTGGTTTTGGTTCTGTTTCAAAAACATCTAAACCTGCAAATTGTACTTTACCTGTTTCAATAGCTGTTACAAGATCTACTTCGTGTAAAATTCCACCTCTAGATGTATTTACAATACCTACACCATCTTTCATTTTAGCAAATTCTGCTTTGCTAATAATATAATCTTCTTGTTCAGAAACATGTAAAGAAATAAAGTCTGATTTTTTTAGTAATTCGTCTTTAGAGATGGTATCTATATTAATAGTAATTTTCTGTCCGTTAAAAAAATCAACAGAAATAGGAGCAGAAGTAATTATTTTATCAGTTGCAATTACATTCATTCCTAATCCTAAACCAATTTTAGCAACTTCTTGTCCAACCTTTCCAAAACCAAGAATACCAATTGTTTTTCCTCTTAATTCGACTCCTTGTGAATAGGCTTTTCTCAATTCTTTAAAACGAGAATCTCCTTCTAAAGGCATTTCTCTGTTAGAAGAATGAAGAAATCTTGCCATTCCGAATAAATGTGCATAAACCAATTCTGCAACAGAATTAGAAGAAGCAGCTGGCGTATTTATAACATGTAAACCCTGGTCTTGTGCATACTCGATATCAACATTATCCATACCAATGCCACCAATACCAATTAACTTTATACTCGGGCAAGCGTCAATTAATTCTTGCCTAATTTGTGTTGTATCTTTTACTAAAATTACATCAAGATTATTTTCATTGATATAGTTTTCTAATTGATTTTGAGCAACTTTAGTTGTAATTACCTCAAATCCTCCTTTTTCTAAAGCGTCAATTCCGCTTTGAGAAATTCCATCGTTTGCTAATATTTTCATTCTTTTATTTTTTTAGATTCAGAGTTACAAAGTTCTAAAGTGAGAAAGTACCTCCTTCTCAACTTTACCACTTTAAGGTTTTTTAACTTTGCTACTTTGCTACTTTGCTACTTTTTTTCTTTCTAACTCCTGCATTACATCCACCAAAACTTGTACACTATACAAAGGTAAGGCATTGTACATACTTGCTCTGTAACCACCTACACTTCTGTGGCCATTTAAACCATTAATTCCAACATCTTTCCACATTTTATCAAACGTTTTTGTTAAAGAATCATCTGTTAATGTAAAAGTAGCATTCATTGTACTTCTATCTTCTTTTGCTACAATTCCTTTAAAGAGTGGGTTTCTATCAATTTCAGCATATAAAAGTGCTGCTTTTTTATTATTTACTTCTTCTATAAATTTAATTCCACCTAAATCTTTTAACCATTGTAAAGTTAACATAGAAACATATACGGCAAATACAGAAGGAGTATTAAACATACTGTCTTTATCTATGTGAATTTGATAATTTAGCATTGAAGGAATGTGTCTTTCTACTTTTCCTAAAATTTCTTCTTTAATAATAACCAAAGTTGCTCCTGCAGGTCCCATATTTTTTTGTGCACCAGCATAAATTAAATCAAATTTTTCGAAATCTAATTGACGAGAAAAAATATCTGAACTCATATCACAAACCAAAGAAACATTCGTATCAGGAAAATCCTTTATTTGAGTTCCTGCAACTGTATTATTACTTGTACAGTGAAAATAATCTGCATCTTCAGGAATTGTATATTCTTTAGGAATATAGTTATACCCTTTATCTTTAGAAGAACCAACTTCTATCATTTCGCCAAATGCTTTTGCTTCTTTAATGGCTTTATTTGCCCAAGTCCCCGTGTTTAAATATGCTGCTTTTTTATTTAATAAATTATAAGCAACCATTAAAAATTCTAAACTTGCACCACCTTGTAAAAAGAGTGCTTTATAACCTTTGTTTTCTAAACCTAATAATTCTAATGATAAAGATCTTGCCTTCTCAATAACATCCACAAAAGACTTACTTCTATGAGAAACTTCAATTAATGATAAATCATCATTATTAAAGTTTAGAATAGCTTCTGATGCTTTTTGCAATACTTCTTGTGGCAAAATACAAGGTCCAGCGCTAAAGTTATGTTTTTTCATTTGTAATTATTAAAAGATTCAAAAATTAAAAGATTAAAAATTTCTGAACCTGTATATTTATATTTTTGATAAAAAGTCTAATGTATTTATTCCATCTGCATAATCCCATAAATTAGGGTTTTGAGTTTCGCCAAAAGCTACTTCATTTTCAATAAAGTCTCTGGCAACAATACATTGAATTTTTTCTTTATCTTGATGTAATTTTATTTTTAAATCGTTTTCATTTTCATAATATTCATAAAAAATGGTTGCAATAGGCGAGGAGTAACTCTCATCTTCTTTAATCATTAAAAAACCATTTTCTAACAAATCGAACAAACTCATTAAATAAACGGCCTTGTTATAATCATAATTATTGGCGTATTTAGCATTGTTTATCATGTCTTTTTTCTGGTACATTCCTGTAAAGAATAGATCAAAGTTATAGTCTTTAGGAACATATAGTTTAGATACAGATCTACAACCTAATCCGAAATAAGTAAAAACGTCATTCGATAATTTTTCTAAATCTTCTGCTGTTTCTTTTCCCGTAATTACGGCAATAGAATTTCTGCTTTTTCTGATGATATTTGGTTTTTTTTTGAAATAGAATTCAAAATAACGAGCAGTATTGTCATTTCCTGTTGCAATTACTGCATCAAAGTTTTCTAATTTTTGTTCTGTAAAAGTGATGTTTCCTTTAAAACTTTCTTCAACATATTCTAAATACTTTGCTAGAAAAGGCAACAAATGTTTATCATTAGAAGATTGTTTTACCAAAACGGAATGACCAGAAATTAAAACTGATAAAAAGTCGTGAAAACCAACCATAGGAATATTACCAGCCATAACAATAGCGACCCTTTTTTGTGATTCAATTTTGATTTCATTTTTAGAAATCCAATTTTCTAAATTGCTTTTTGTTAGTGATTTAGACCAACTTTCTAAAGCAAATAAAATATTGTCTTTTGTAAACCAAGAATTATTTTCTTGAGCAACTTTTATTTGATGTTTAAAACCATCAAAAAAAAGTTCATTATGTTCAATATTTGCTGCTTTTTTTATTCTATTATTAGAAAATTGACTTAAAAAGGTACCTAATTTTACAAAAGCAGTAATTCTATCTTGAATACTATTCATTTATTTTGGTTCTAACTATTTTTGGCGTTATTTTTGCCATTGCAAAGGTACAAAACAGAAAAGAAAACTATGGCAATTATAATAACAGATGAATGTATAAATTGTGGGGCTTGTGAACCAGAATGTCCAAACACTGCAATTTATGAAGGTGCAGATGACTGGAAATACTCACAAGGAACAGATTTAACTGGTAATGCAGTATTACCAAATGGTAAATCTGTAAATGCAGATGAAGATCAAGAACCAATTTCAGACGAAATATATTACATTGTTGCGGATAAGTGTACAGAATGTAAAGGTTTTCATGAAGAGCCACAATGTGCTGCAGTTTGTCCTGTAGATTGTTGTGTGTCAGATGAAGATAATGTTGAAACTGAAGAAGAGTTGTTAGAAAAACAACGTTTTATGCATAATGAATAAAACGAAGTAAAGACTTTTATAAAAAAAAACCTGAACAAATGTTCAGGTTTTTTTATGCTTATTTAAAAAAATAATAATAAATAAAAAACACTCTAGCTAAATAGCTAGAGTGTTTTCGTTTTCAAATAATTATTAGGTAATTAATAGACTCTTTTAGAATTGAACGTTTATTCCAACACTAAAGTTAGTTCCTAATTGACCTAATTGTTGTACTTCTGAAGAATATTTAAATCTAGAACCAGCTTGAGATGTTCCGGTAGAAACTAAAGTTATATCAGGATATACATCAAAAATGTTATTGATATTCGCATTAAAAGTTATCATATCTGTTAATTTATAACCTAACCCTAAATCTGTAGAAATTTTAGCAGATAATGTTTGGTCAATACCAGATGCTGGAGCTGTAATTGTTACTTCACCGAATCGAGTATTATTAAAAGCTATATCCCATTTATCATTGATATAATTTAATCCTAAAATCATTTTAGATCTTGGTCTAGAATTTGTAATTAAACCTTGCTCTTGTCTATCGAAGATATTATATCCCGAGGTTGATAAAATACTAGGTGTATTAATTGCATCAATAGTAGTTTTATTAAAGTTTGCTGCAAAACTAGTATGCAATCTTCCTGTTTCACCAATTTCTATATTTCTATAGTTTAAAACAACATCTGCACCAGTTGTCTTAGTGTCTCCTGCGTTAATAAAAAATTGTACTGCAGTAACATTGTTGTTTTTTAAAATTTGCTCTACAGGGTTTGTAGTAGAAGGATCACTATCAGCACCAATTTGTGAAGAGAATAATACTCTATCATCAACTTTAATTTGATAAAAATCTATAGAAGCAGAAAAGTTTCTGTCAAACTTATAAGTTAAACCAGCAGATAAATTTTTTGAAATCTCATGTGTTAAACTTGGCACACCTAATGCTTGTACAGCAGGATTATCGTTTGCTAAAGTTCCTTGTAATAAAGGTTCTGCAGAACCAGCAATAATAATATATTGGCTTAATGTAATATGGGATTGGTGTAATGTTGGTGCTCTAAAACCAGTACTATAAGAACCTCTTATTGCTCCTTTTTCTCCTAATTTATAACGTCCATTTACTTTCCAAGAGAAATTCGTACCTGCATCTGTATAGTTTTCATATCTACCTGCTGCACCTAATAATAACTTCTCATTTATATCATATTCTAATTGAGAATATAAAGCAAAATTATTTCTAGACCATTTTCCTGCTTCTTCTGGTTTAATACCAGCAAAAGAATCTGAATTACCAGGAATACCAGAAGCTATAACAGCTGGGTCACTAGATAAATAATATGATGTTGGGTCACCTTCAAAAGCTCTAAAAGTTTCTTGTTTAAATTCTGTACCTAAAGCTAATCCTACTTGTTCAGATAATTGAGTACTTACATCAAAATTATAAACAACATTTGTAAATCTGTAACCTCCTGTATTAAAAGACCTAGGAGAAGTTCCATGATCTGCAAGGTATTGTCTGTTTACAGAATTATTTACCGTTACATCTACATCGTTAGATCCAAATGTTACACTTGCATCTGCATTCCATCCATCTGCTATTGGAAATTTTATACCAGCAGCATTAATATGATCATCAATTTTAGTTTCAAAAGTTGGTTGATATCCAGCAAAATTATTTGAATCTCCAACTAAAAAGTTTGAATTTCCAACATCATTTCTCCAATATGGAGCTCTATAATATGCAAAACTTTGTCCATTTCTAGTTGTTAAACCATGAAAAGAATATAGCGTTGACTCTTCTCCAATTGGATGTTCCATATTTACGAAAAAATCTTTCTTTTCCATTGCTGGTTGTCCAACAGTCATTCCTGCTCTTGGATTTGCAGCAAGCCAAGCTATATCTCTAGGAGTACCACCAACATCTGATGCTATTCCCGCTCTATTTGTAGTAGCTTGTTTATAGTATCCTAAAGTAATATTTACAAAACCACCATCTCCAAAATTAAATGCAGTGTTAAAATCTGAAGAAAAATTAAATCCATCATGTTCTGAAGTGATACCAGCTGATGAAGTAAAAGTAGAATATTCAACATCTTTCTTTAAAATGATATTCATTACACCAGCAATGGCATCAGAACCATAAATTGCAGAAGCACCATCTCTTAAAATTTCAACTCTTTCAATAGCTGCAGTTGGAATACTTTTTAAATCTACACCAACTTCACCTTTACCAGGAGTTCTATTTAAATATACTTGAGCACTTTGATTTTTACGTTTACCGTTAACTAATACCAAAGTTCTACTTGGTCCTAAACCACGTAAATCTGCTGGATCGTAATGTGCAGTAGCATCCGAAATCGCTTGATTTTGAGAATTAAAAGAAGGAACTTTAAAAGTTAACATTCTGTCTAAAGTAGGCTTACCACTTTTCACTAAATCTGCAACATCAATATTATCAATTGGTACAGGAGAATCTAATATTGTTCTAGGCTTTATTCTATTTCCAGTAACAACAATCTCATCTAATGTATTATCTTCTTTTACAGAAACTGTTAAAAATGAGCTGTCTGTTACTTTAACTTCTTTGGTTTTAAAACCCATTGAAGATACTACTAAAGTAGCAGGTAAATTCTTAAAAGTAATAGAGAATTCTCCATTATCATTAGAAACTACTCCGTTTTTTGTTCCTTTTTCTACAATGTTCATATAAGGCAAACCTTCGCCAGATGAATCTGTTACTTTTCCTTTTACTGTTTGCGCCATTAAACCTAATGGAAGCATAAACATAAAAGCAATTGTACATAATTTTAGTAAATACTGTTGTTTCATAAATAAATTATTAATTAATAAATTTGTTTATCATCAATCACTTTATAATTAAAGTAAAGGTGATTTATATATATAAGGAAAAAAGAATAATTATATACTCTTTTATTTTAACTTTTTTTAAAGAAAAATATAAAAAAGTTAATTCTTAAAGGTGAAAATTAAGTTTTGTGTACAGAAAAGAACCATTTGTTCCCATTTGAGTAGCGTCCCATAAACCTCCGCTATCTGTAAAACCTTTTTGTTTGGTAGGATAAACATTTAATATATTATTACCCCCAAATTGAATGTTCATTATGGTATTTATTTGGTAACTTAAATGCAAATCTGTTGTAATTTTTGCTTTATAAGTATCTGTTGCAGTTTCTAACCTTTCTATTTTAGAGTTATTAAAGTTTGATATATCTTGATAAATTTGCCAATCAATTAGCTTTATTTTACTGAATCGAGTAAAATTTAATGATGCTTTTAATTTTTTAATTTGGTAGTTAATACCAATATTAAATTTGTTATTTGGTGCAGATGCTAATAAAAATTGTTGATCTCTTTCTCCAAAAAACGTATCTAAATCAAGCATTCTATTTTTTATTTTGGAAATACTCATATGGTTAATGTTTCCAGAAAAATCTAAAGAAACTTCACCGTTCTCTAGCTTTTTCTTCCAATTTAAAACCAAATCAATACCAGTTGTTTTAGTATCTACGCCATTAGCAAAGAATTGAACATTATCAATCCCAAATCCTAAATTAGAAGCATCAAAATTTCCACTTAAGATTATTCTATCTTTTATAGAAACAAAATAAGCGTCAATAGTTGCATTAAAGTTACTACTTAACTTCGTTGTAAAACCAAGACTAAAATTTCTAGCTTTTTCTTCTTTTAATTTATCAATATTAAAAGATCTAGCAATTGGGCTATTATTTGCTATTAAAAAAGATTCAGTTGGTACAATTCCTATAAAATTAGTAAATGTTAAGTTGTAATATACTTGTGCTAAAGAAGGTGCTCTAAACCCAGTACTGAAAGAGGACCGTAGATTAAATTTTGGTGTTATTTTATATCTAGAAGCAAATTTAAAATTTAGAGTACTTCCAAAATCGCTATAATATTCATAACGCAAGGCAGTACCTATCATAAATTTTTTAGAGAAATCAATTTCTGTATCTGCATAAATACTAAAGTTAGACCTGTTTCTATCTACTTTGTTTTCGGGTGAATACCCAGGAAAACCTTGAGAACCTCCAGGTCTTATTTCGCCATTATTTTTTTTGTAATCATTAATTGGTGTTAGAGAGTTTACAAGATTCCCGTGGATATCATAAGCGGCGTAAGAAGCTTCTTCACCAGCAAATATTTTATATTTATCTAACCTGTGTTCTAAACCAAGTGCTATATTATATCCTAAAGAATTGGTTATAAAATATCTAGAAAAATCAATACTAGATGTATTTTGAATTAATTGATGTCCTCCAGCATCAAATTCTGTTGGTGAGTTTTCTTCTAATGTAGCATTTAATGTGTTTTTTATAAAGTATTGAAAATTATTTCTACCAAAAGTATTGTTAATGTCTACGTTCCAGTTTTTAAAATTGGTAATTAATCCCATAGAAAAAGAATTGTCAGAAATATCAGAAGTTATTAATGGATTAAATCCTTTTGGATAAATGTCTAATACGTTTCTTGAGCTATTTTGTTTTCTTGTAAAAGCAAAAGCTTCTGTGTTTTTATAATTAAAACCACCATTAAAGTACAATTTTATGTTGCTATAAATAGGGATTTCAGAATTTACAAAAACACTTATATTTTTAACAGCTGCTTGTCCAAATTTTTCTCTATTATTATTTCCTGGCCTTATTGTATTATCTGTTGATAATACTTCCGTAGTAAAGTTTATAAAACCGTTTTTCATTATTTTGGTTCCATAATTTAAAGCTAATTTGTAAGTTGTTCCGTCAAATTTATTTGTCAGTAGATTGTCTGCATTAGCATTGTAAAGTCCTAAAGTTGAACTTACTGATAAATTATCATCACTATCTTTTAAAACAATATTTATAACACCAGCAATTGCATCAGAACCATATTGTGCTGAAGCTCCATCTCTTAATAACTCTATTCTTTTTATAGCTGAAATAGGAATTGTATTTAAATCTGTACCAGAATTCCCTCTACCTCTTGTGCCGTATAAATTGATTAATGATGCTTGATGCCTTCTTTTTCCATTAATTAAAACCAAGGTTTGATCTGGGCCTAAACCTCTAATGGTTGCAGGATCTATATGATCTGCACCATCTGCACCAGATTGTTTGGTTGCATTAAAAGAAGGAATTGCATATTGTAAAAACTGATTAATTTCTACTTGACTGCTTTTTGATGCTGTTTTTTCTATGTCAATAAAATCAATAGCAACTGGCGTATCATTTGCTACTCTATTCTTATTTCTAGATCCTACAATTTTTATTTCGTCTAATTCTTGGCCAGATAATAATGTAATAGTGTGAAATTTATTTGGTGCTAGTTTTAATGTTTTAGAATCGTGACCTAAAAAACTAATTTTTGTATAATTTTCTTTTTGAATTTCTATTTCGAATGTACCATCTTTATTAGTTGTTGTCCCGATTAAAGATTTTGTATCCTGAATAGTTGCTCCTTTTAAAGGTTGGTTTTCTGAACTTAATACAATCCCTTTAGCAATAAGTTTATTGAAAGTAAATGAACTGTCTATTTTTACTTTCGAGATATTAGTAATGCCCTCTTGTTGAGAGTATTTTCTTTTAGAAAGATTCTTTTTTGTATAAATTACATAGTAATTATTGCCTAAATCATCATAAAGAAAAGGAGTTAGTTTTTGTAATAAAGAAATCGATTCTGTTAAAGATAAATTTAAAAAACCATCATCTTGAATTTTTTTATTTGCTATTAAATTAGCTTCATAAGTAAAGAATATTTTATGTTTATTGCTAATTTCATCTAAAAGTGTAGCCAAAGTAACTACTTTGTTTAATTTATTTTGTGCGTTTATTTTCGCACAATTTAAACCTATAGAAACTAGTATAAATAATTTAATAAACACTAATTTTTGCTTCATTTATTGGTGAAAGTTATGTTACTTTTTACTAATAATAAGTGCTTTATCTTCTTTGGTGATTTTTACATTCACAGATTTTTCTATTGCTTTTAAACAAATGTCTAAATTAGTATTAGGTACAGCACCAGTAATTAGAATGTTTTTACTTTCATTATCTTTAAAAAGGATAGTATAACCGTACGTTTCTTCAATTTTTTCCATTGCGCTTTCTAAAGTAAGGTTTTCAAAGAGAAGAGAACCATCTTTCCATGACGTTTTTATGGTTGGATTGAAAATATTTTTATCTTCTAAAATTTTTCCTTTTTTAGATGAATAAGAAATGTAATTTCCTGGAATCATTTTTTTTTCACCACCATTCTTAAGTTTTAACCAGATATTTCCTTCTTCCAAAAAAACATCAGTTTTTTTCTTTTTAGAATTAACATTAAATGAAGTTCCATAAACTTCCACAGATAAGTCATCTGTTAATACCCAAAATTTTGCATTTGTAACGACCTTTTTATCAACTTGAAAAAAGGCTTCACCAGTTAGCCAAACTTTTCTACTTTCGTTTTTATAATATGATAAACTAGAATTAGAATTTATAGTAACATTACTGCCATCTTGTAGTTTTATTTTTAAAATTTCTCCGTAATTTGTTTTATGAGTAATTTTAGAATTACTATTAATAAAATAAAAACCAACAGAAATTAATAATAGAATAGAAGCAGCAAAACTTAATGGTTTTAAATATTTTATTTTTCTTTTTGAAGCTACTTTTTTAGTTTGAATTTTGGCTTCTAATTTCCCCCATTCTAAAACAATTTTTTCTTTACTAACATATTCTTTATTGAAAGAAATTCCTAAAACAAGATCTTTTGCCTTGTTTACTAATTCTTTTCTATCAGGATTATTAGCAATCCAATAGTCCCAAAAACTAATATCTGTACCGTTTTCTTGTAAAACCCAATTTTTAAAAGATCCATCTTCTAAAAAGTCGTTTATGGTTTTGTACTTTTTTTTAATCATTTCAAAAAATATGTGATGTATTTTAATAAGAGCCTTTTTGTTTTTTTATACTCTTCTTTTTAGATAAAATTTAATTAAATAGCTTAACAATAGCTATTTCTTCTTTTAAACTCTTTATTGCCTTGTGAAGTGTGTTTACAACACTTTGGTAATTTATACCCATTATTTCGGATATTTCTTTAGCTTTTAAACCGCTATAATATTTTAAATAAATAGCTTCTTTTTGTCTTTTTGGTAATTTATTTAATAAACTAGAAAGGTTTTTGTTCTTAAAATTTTCTGTTTCTTGATTTGTTATAACTTCTTCAGCAGTGAATTGAACATCTACAAAAGTTTCCATTGAAAAATCAGTGTGCTTTATTTTTTCATTTTTTTTCATCACTTTTAATAAAAAGCGTTTGTAAGAAGTAAATAAATAAGGAGCAATGGTATCTAAATCACTTAAGTTTTCTCGATGCTCATATATATACATGAAAAAATCTTGTAAAGTATCTTCAGTAAGTGCAACGTTTTTGGAAATTTTTAAACCATAATTGTGTAATTGTGGATAGTAGCTTTCAAAAAGCACAGAGTAGGCATTTAAATCGCCTTCTTTTAGTGATTTCCAAATAAATTTATCAGTTAACTTCTCCATATATGTTTTAAGGGCCGTGTAATAATCTTTAAAAATATAAAAAAAATATGGTTATGTCTTTTCTTTATTGATTTTATTCCGTTTTCATGAAACTTCTTTTATATTTGCAATCGCAAAATTTATATAAATGAAAGCCGGAATTGTAGGATTACCAAACGTAGGAAAATCAACTTTATTTAACTGTTTATCAAATGCAAAAGCGCAAAGTGCAAACTTTCCTTTTTGTACAATAGAACCAAATTTAGGAGTTGTAAATGTGCCAGACAAGAGAATTGAGAAGTTAGAAGAATTGGTAAACCCAGAACGTGTAATGCCTGCTACTGTAGAGATTGTTGATATTGCGGGTCTTGTAAAGGGAGCAAGTAAAGGTGAAGGTTTAGGAAATCAGTTTTTAGCAAATATTAGAGAAACAGATGCACTATTACATGTAATTCGTTGTTTTGATAATGATAATATTATTCATGTAGATGAGTCTGTAGATCCTGTTAGAGATAAAGAAACAATTGATATTGAATTGCAACTAAAAGATTTAGAAGCAGTTGAAAAAAGACTTGAAAGAGTAAAAAGAACTGCAAAAACCGGTAATAAGGAAGCGCAAGCAGAATTGGTGGTTTTATTAAGAATTGAAGAAACTCTATTAAAAGGAATTTCTGTAAGAGCGTTAGCTTTTTCTGAAAAAGAAATGGAGTTTGTACAACCTTTACAATTTATTACTTTGAAACCAGTATTATATGTTTGTAATGTTGATGAAGATTCTGCAGTTTCTGGAAACGACTATGTAGAAAAAATAAAAGAAGCTGTAAAAGATGAAACCGCAGAAGTAATAGTTCTAGCAGTTGGCACAGAAGCAGACATTACTGAATTAGACGATTACGAAGAAAGACAAATGTTTTTAGCAGATATTGGTTTAGAAGAAGCTGGTGTTTCTAGATTGGTGCGTTCTGCATATAAATTATTAAACTTACAAACCTATTTTACAGCAGGTGTAAAAGAAGTAAGAGCTTGGACAATTCCTATTGGTTCAACTGCACCTCAAGCTGCAGGAGTTATTCATACAGATTTTGAAAAAGGTTTTATTAGAGCAGAAACTATTGGTTATGAAGACTATGTAACTTATGGTTCTGAAGCTAAAGTAAAAGAAGCTGGTAAAATGAGAGTAGAAGGGAAGGAATATATCGTTAAAGATGGTGATGTAATGCACTTTAGGTTTAACGTATAACTTTTTTCTATAAGATTTAAGCCTGAAACTTATTTCAGAGTTTAAAATAATAAAAAAAAATCCAATGAATTTTCATTGGATTTTTTTTATTGAAAATTATTAATAGTATTCACTAATTCGATTTAATAACCTTTTTAATAAATTGAATGTCACCATTTTCAGCAATAAATTTAATGAAGTAAACTCCAGATTTTAAACTTGATAAGTTTATTTTTTGATTATTTGAAGTAGTGTTTTTTGAATATACTTTTTTTCCTATAAGGTTGTAAACATCAACTTTAAAACTATTTTTTAATGTTGAATTGATAGTAATATTATCTAAAAACGGATTTGGATAGACTTCAAAATTATTTACAATAGAATTACTTTCTGTATTAAGAGTTCCGTTAAAAAACTTTTCAGCATAAGAAAAAGCATCTTTTCCAATTTTATCACCAATAATTCTACCTTTAATATCATCTATTGGCGGATGAATTCCACCCCAAATTCTAGATAAACTTGTTTGATCTGATGCATCTCTATAAGTTGCCCACTGTAAAGTAAAATCTTCTGTTGGCCCTTCTTCAAAAACTAAAAATTCGTTTTTCTTTACATCAAATGTACCAATTCCTCCTGGAAAAAAAGCATCGTTTGTAATTAAAGTCAAAACTTCTGAAGCAGCTCTAGAAAAAGTAGAATGACCAGAAAGATAGCCAGCAAAAGGAGGTGTAACAAATGAAGGGCGTTGATATGGCCACCAATGTGTTCCTAAAATCCAATCTACACCTGCTAAATCAGTATCTGGATTAGTTATAAAATCTGGTCCTTTCCAAGATTTTACTTTAATTTTTCCTACGTTTTTATTATTGTTTCCTGCTAAAACATCACCATCTTTTATAATTTCAATTAAATTATCAATCAAAGGTAAGCCATGAACATTATAGCTTGGTAAATTAGCATCAGAACTTTGTCCTTTTGTAGCCATATATCTTATGGCAGAAATAGGCCTTATATAATCATAATAACCTTTTATTCCCCATGTATTTATTGCAGAATCGTGCATAGCACCAGCTAAAACTAAATAACTTTTCACATCCCATTCTAATGTAGGTAATTTTCTTTTTGATGCTCCAAATGTTGTGCTAGATAGTGGATGATCACTAACATAATTTAAGATTGTAAACCAATGACCCGGAGGTGTTTCTGAATCCGGTCCATCAGCCCAAAATTCTGCTAAAACTCTAGAGTAATCTGCTCTTTTAACAATGTTATTTGCATATGGTTTTGAAGTTTTTGGATTTAATTTATGTCCTTTTCCAGAATCTCCTCCTTCTGTAAAATTATAAAAATCTTGATACTCTTGAAAAGTAATTGGAAAATCATCGAGATCTGTATTTCCAATATTAGCCGGAGAAATATTCATTAAAACATTATCTGTAGGGTCTAATTGAGCAGACCAAGCAATTACTAAAGAAAAATGCCATTTATAAGGATCTTCTATTCCATTTTCATTAGATTCTTGAATATAAACAGGTGGTCCTGGATTATTATAAACATAAGAATCAAAACCATTATTTAAGATTTCTAAATCTTCATTTTTTAACGTAAATGGAGTAACTTCTCCCCATTCTGGACTTAAAAAATTAGGAGTGTTAAAAGGAAAAGGATTCCCTGCTTGGTCTATAAAAACATCAAAAGCTAATGGCTGCCATCTATTAGGGTCTATTTGATCATTATCTTCGTATAACTTTAAAACTAAAGGGTCATTTGCATTTTTATAATATCTATTATCGTATCCGTTTGCTTCATTGGCGCCATCTTGCATTCCAAAATCAATCATCTTTTCAGCCATAAAGTTTCCTAAAGCGGCAAAAGAACCAGTATTGTAATCTGTTGAAACAAAATCTTTGTCATAACCAAGTGAAGTAAAAAAAGTTTCAAAATCTGATAATGTTTCAGTTGAATTAGGTGAGTTTTTAAATCGGTGATTTAACAATCTAAACAGCGCATAACTAATAATTTCTTCGGTAGCTTCTTCTTTATCTGTAGGAGTCGAAATAGGGGTGTAGTCTGTAGTATAATCACCTAGAGTATTTCCTAAAAAGACTGTTTGAGCAGTTTCATCAAAAATAGCCCAAGCATCATACATAATTATTGAAGTATGAAATAAATTCCTTGCATGTATTGTAGGTCTTGCAAAATCGTTTCTAATTGCATCTAAAAGGTGTTCATTCCATTCTCTAGCAATAGAATGTTGACTTTTAATTGTAATTGGAAGTAAAAGAAATAATAAGAAGAAAAACGAAAACTTACTCTTTTTAATCATTTTGTTTTTAAATATATATTGAAAAACAAAATTATCAAAATTACTTGATTAACAAAGAATATCTTACAATAGTTTTCAGGAAAATAATTAGTATGCAAAGTTTAAAATAAAATCAAGTGGTTAAGATTTTAACTAAAGAATATAAAAATATTAATTTGTTTTTTTTTAATTTATTTTATGATAAATGTTTTTTTTGAAGAGTCTTAAAATAGTACTATATTTGCACTACAAGACAGAATACACTCCACTCAATACACTAAGTTAGCATTAGTTAAATTTTCCAGTTAGGTATTTTATCTTTTCAGAATATTAATTTAAAAAACCTTAAATACATTAATGGCAAAATCGCAACAAACATTTAGTAAAAGTGAAAAAGAAAAAAAACGCTTAAAAAAACGTTTAGATAAGCAAAAGAAAATGGACGCTAGAAAAGCGGACAAAGAAGAAAATGGGTCAACTGGTATTCAGTTTGCATATGTAGATCATAATGGAAACTTAACAGATACTCCGCCAGATCCAGAATTAAAAGTAGAAATTGAACTTGAGGATATTGAAATCTCTGTTACTAAAAAAGAAGATTTACCAGAAGAAGATCCTGTAAGAAAAGGAAAAGTTTCATTTTTTGATTCTTCTAAAGGGTTCGGTTTTATTATTGATACAGAAAACAATGAAAAATATTTTACTCATATTAGTGGTATTATAGATGAAATTGTTGAAAATGACAAAGTTTCTTTTGAATTAGAAAAAGGAATGCGTGGTATGAATGCCGTAAAAGTGAAAAAGATTTAATGTCTTTATTTAATAAAAAATTTAAAGTCTTTTCATTTATTTGAAAAGGCTTTTTTATATATAATTCTTAATTTAGAAAAATCTTACAAATTATAAAACTCCATACTTTCAGTAATTAAGTTTTCAGGAACTCTACAATCAATTTTATAATCTTCGTAATCGTTCAATAAAACAAAATTTACTTGTCCATTTACATTTTTCTTATCGTGTTTTAGTAATTCCATAATTCCAGAAAAATCCTCTTTTAAAAGGTTTGTTCTGTTATAAATTGATAAAACAACTTCTTTTACTTCGTTTACTTTTTCAGTTGGAAAACCTAATAGTTTAGAAGATATAAAACTTTCACAAACCATTCCTATAGCAATTGCTTCGCCATGAGTTAGGTTTTCTTTGCCTTCAGATTCTAAGTAAAAAGACTCAATTGCATGACCTAAAGTGTGTCCAAAATTTAAAATTTTCCGTAAATTTTGTTCTTTAGGATCTTGTAATACAACTTCATTTTTTATTTCTATAGAGCGATATATTAAATCATTGATTTCCAAACCCTTATTGTTTTTTATCTCATTAAATAGTTTAACATCATAAGTGATGCCATATTTAATAATTTCTGCTGTTCCGGACTTAATTTCTCTGTCTGTAATTGTCGTTAAATAATCTGTATCCACCAAGACCATTTGAGGGTTTGCAAACAATCCAATCTGATTTTTCAACACACCTAAATCAATACCCGTTTTTCCACCAACTGAAGCATCTACCATAGATAATAATGTAGTTGGTATGTTTACAAAATCAATTCCACGTTTAAAACAAGAAGCCACAAAACCACCTAAATCGGTAATAACACCACCACCTAAAGTAATCACTAAACTTTTACGATCTCCGCCTAATTCTGTTATTGCATTCCAAACACCAATACACGTTTCTATGTTTTTATTGATTTCTCCAGATTCAATTTCTATGACTTCAATTCGTTTATCTGTAGCTAAATTTGGAATAAACTTTGGATAACAATGCTCAAAAGTATTCTCATCGACCAAAATGAAGATGGTAGAATAGTTGTTGTTTTCTATTAAAATAGAAAGTTCTTTATATGCTTTTCCTTGAAAATGAACAGGATAGCTAACAGCTTTTATAGATTTCATTATAAAAATATTGAATGTGCAAATTAAAAATAAAATATTCAATTATTACCATTCAATAGTTATATTTGTTTCACTAAAATGATATTTAATGAAACTTTTTGATAATACCCAAGTTGCCTTTTCTTTAAAAACAGATTCGCAATTAGAAAGAGCTTATTTTTTATTTAGAATGATACAAAACCAACCAATGGTAAGAATTGGTAGTGCTGTAACCAATTTTGCGTTAAAAGCACATTTACCAATAGAAGGATTAATTCGTTCTACTGTTTTCGATCATTTTTGTGGAGGAGTAACAGAAGAAGATTGTTTGCCAATTATAGATAATATGTATAATAATGGTAATGTACACAGTGTTTTAGATTATTCTGTAGAAGGTAAAGATCAAGAAGTTAGTTTTGATGGAGCGTTAGAAAAAATTCTAAAAATAGTTAATTTCTGTGAAGAGAAAAAATCAATTCCTTATGCGGTTTTTAAACCAACAGGTTTTGGACGCTTTGCGTTATATCAAAAAATATCTGAAGGAAAAGAACTTACAAATGATGAAACAGAAGAATGGAATAGAGTAGTAGCCCGTTACCATAAAGTATGTAAAATAGCGGTACAAAAAGACGTTCCTTTATTAATTGATGCAGAAGAAAGTTGGATGCAAAAAGCCGCAGACGAATTGATTGAAGAATTAATGGAAACCTATAATAAAGACAAAGCTATTGTTTTTAATACACTACAAATGTATCGTCATGATAGATTTCAATATTTAGAAGATTTACATGCTAGAGCAAAATTGAAAGGCTTTTACATTGGTTTAAAAATAGTTCGTGGCGCTTATATGGAAAAAGAAAGAGAAAGAGCTGAAGAAAAAGGATATCCGTCACCAATTTGTGAAAACAAAGAGGCAACAGATATTAATTATGACAAAGCCATAGAATACATGATGTTACATCCCAAAATGGCACTTTTTGCAGGAACACATAATGAAGACAGTTCATATTTAGTAATGGATTTAGCTAAAAAATACGGAATTAAAGAAGATGACAATAGACTATGGTTTGGTCAATTATTTGGTATGAGTGACCATATTAGTTACAATCTAGCAAATAAAGGCTATAACGTAGCTAAATACCTGCCTTTTGGACCTGTTAGAGATGTTATGCCGTATTTAATTAGAAGAGCAGAAGAAAACACTTCTGTTGCTGGACAAACAAGTAGAGAATTAAATCTACTAAAAACAGAACGAAAACGTAGAAAATTATAATGACAACTGTAGAAGAAATTAAAACATTATTGCATAAAAATAAATTGAGATTGAACCAAGAACTCTCTCAAAGTAAGGAAGCAATGCATTTAATCAAAAAATCTACACACGTAAAATTATCAATAGAAGAAAAAGAAAAAATAAAAACCCAACTATTAGATATTTGCAAATCCATACCATCTTTGGCAGTATTTTTATTACCAGGTGGCGCTTTATTATTACCACTTTTAATAAAGTTAATTCCAGATATATTACCATCTGCATTTAGAGAAGATCCTTTAGAAAAATAATTTGGGCGTTCCTTTATACTGAAAGCATTCTGGATAAAGGCCGCGCTTTCCATTATATCTTTTTTTTATTAAGTCATTCCAAAGAAAATTATTACTTCCTGTGGTAATCTCCTTATTAATATTCAGAATTACTTAATAGGTGAAAAAAGGATGCCATTTCAATCTCTAACGCACTTTTCAATTAGTATTATTGAAGATTTTATAAAGATATTGCTCTATCATATTCTACAAATTTCTTTTAATTTAATTAATAAAAATTAGAAGAAACGAAACTTATTAGCCTTTAAATCTATATCAAACAAAAATAAGTGTTCATAAATTAAATAAATCACATAGAAACAACTACTTTTGCACGAAATTTAAGAATACGCAAATGCAACCAATTAGAAACATCGCTATTATAGCCCATGTCGATCACGGAAAGACAACCTTAGTAGATAAAATTATAGATCAAGCAAAAATATTAGACGATCGTAAAGAACGTACAGATTTATTGTTAGATAATAACGATTTAGAACGTGAAAGAGGAATTACAATTCTTTCAAAAAACGTTTCTGTAATGTACAAAGGCACAAAAATCAATGTAATTGATACTCCTGGTCACGCCGATTTTGGTGGAGAAGTAGAGCGTGTATTAAAAATGGCCGATGGTGTTTTATTATTGGTTGATGCTTTTGAAGGGCCTATGCCACAAACTCGTTTTGTATTAGGTAAAGCTTTAGATTTAGGATTAACACCTATTGTAGTTGTTAATAAAGTAGATAAAGAAAACTGTACGCCTGATATCGTTCATGAAAAAGTTTTCGATTTGATGTTTGCTTTAGAAGCAACTGAAGAGCAATTAGATTTTGCTACTATCTATGGTTCTGCAAAGAACAACTGGATGAGTACAGATTGGAAAAACGAAACTGATAATATACTTCCTTTATTAGATGCTGTATTAGAATCTATTCCAGAGACTAAGTACAACGAGGGAACTCCACAAATGCAAATTACTTCTTTAGACTTTTCTTCTTTTACAGGAAGAATTGCTATTGGACGTATTTTTAGAGGTGATTTAGAAGCTGGTAAAGATTACATGTTATGTAAAGCAGACGGTTCTACTAAAAAAGTAAGAATTAAAGAACTACACGTATTCGAAGGAATGGGTAAAGTTAAAGTTGATAAAGTTCCTTGTGGAGATATTTGTGCAATTACAGGTATTGAAGGATTTGAAATTGGAGATACAATTGCAGATTTAGAAAACCCAGAAGCATTACCAAGAACAGAAATTGATCAACCTACAATGAGTATGTTGTTTACAATTAACAATTCTCCTTTCTTTGGTAAAGAAGGTAAATTTGTTACTTCTCGTCATATTCGTGACAGACTGTTTAAAGAATTAGAAAAAAACCTTGCATTAAAAGTTGAAACTACTGATAGTGAAGATAAATTTAACGTTTTTGGACGTGGAGTTTTACACTTATCAGTTTTAATTGAAACAATGCGTAGAGAAGGTTATGAATTACAAGTGGGAAGACCACAAGTAATTATTAAAATGATTGACGGTAAGAAACATGAGCCAATGGAAACATTGTCTATTGATGTACCAGAAGATATGGCTTCTAAAGCAATTAATTTAGTATCTCTTAGAAAAGGAGATATGTTAATTATGGAGCCTAAAGGAGATTTACAACATTTAGAATTTTCAATTCCTTCTAGAGGTTTAATAGGTTTAAGAAATAGAATATTAACAGCAACAGGTGGTACAGCAATTATAAACCACAGGTTCAGTGAATATGGTCCATATAAAGGAGACTTTACTGAAGAAGTAAAAGGAGCAATTGTTTCTTCTGCTGCTGGTAAAGCAACTGCTTACGCTTTAAACCGTTTACAAGATAGAGGTCGTTTCTTTATTGATATCAATCAAGAAATTTATGTTGGTCAAGTAATTGGAGAAAACAGTAAGTCTGATGAAATGGCTGTTAACTTAATTAAAGGAAAGCAATTAACAAACATGCGTAAATCTGGTACAGATGAAGCTATGAAAATTGCACCAAAAGTAGATTTCTCTTTAGAGGAAAATATGGAATACATTAAAGCTGATGAGTATTTAGAAGTAACACCATTAAGCTTACGTATGCGTAAAATTGTATTTAAAGGATAATAATAATTCTTTTCAGTCATTTCTGATCGATAAGAAATCTCATATAAAATTAAAAAGCTCAAGTTTTAACTTGAGCTTTTTTTATGCTTTTTAATGAACCCTATTTTTCATCAGTTGCTGCATCAATTTCTTCAATCATTTTTATAGCTTCTGCTCTTGGTGGATATCTCTTTGAAACAATAACACCAACAAGCATTGCAACTGCAAAAGAAGGAGCAAGTACATCAAGTGCAACAAAATACTCTCCAACACTAGACATTTCTTTAAATACAAAATTGAATAGTATTACTGATACAAAACCTGAAATCATAGATGCAATAGCTCCTTTTTCAGAATACCCTTTCCAAAAAAGAGAGAGGATAATTACAGGACAAAAAGTTGCGGCAATGCCTGACCAACCAAATAGTATTACCCAAAATATCTGCCTATCAGGAGATACATAGTTCATAACCATGGCAATTATTAAAGCCGTAAAAGCCATTATAACTGTAGAGATTCTTGAAATTTTTGTTAAACTTTCATCTTTTATATCTGGTCTAAATATTTTCTGATAGAAATCACGTGTAATTGCACTGGAAGCTAATATTAAAAGAGAATCAATTGTAGACATTATTGCCGATAAAACAATGGCAACAAAGATGGCAACCAAAATTGTTGGTAAAAATTCTTCAGTAATCATACTCAAAACATTATTACCATCATTCCCTAAAATAGCTTCAGGGTCTTGTCCTTCACTTGTAAAATAAATACGAGCAAGAATTCCAATAGTTACTGCTGCTGCATCTGTTAGTAGTGTAAAAAGAACGGCAACCCATTTCCCTTTATTTATTTCGTTTTCATCCTTTATAGACATAAATCTCACATACACCTGTGGAGATCCAAGAAAACCAAGACCAATCATAGAAAACCCTAAAATGGTAAAAAGATTCATCCATCCATTAGTGCTTCTACCCATTATTTGTGTTAGAGTAGGGTCTATAGCATTTAAACCTGCCGTAATTTCTGCGCCATGATCCATAGAGAACCAAACAACTATTGGTAATAAAACCAAGCCAAAAAACATGAGTAATCCTTGAAACAAATCCGACCAAACTGCAGCTACAAAACCACCAATAAAAATATATGCTAACACAATAAAAAAACCAACGATTGCGCCTATTTTATAATCAATACCAAGCATCGATTTGAAAGCGACACCAGTAACGTCTATTTGAGAAGCCACATAAATAACAATAAAAACTACAAGTATAGATGCAGCTATAATTCGAAGTGTGTTTGTAGATGATTTAAAATGACTATGCAAATAATCAGGAATTGTAATTGCGCCATAAGCATCAGATCTTTTTTTGAATCGTTTTGCCATAAATTGCCAGGAAACAAAGACGCCGAGTAATTCTCCAACAACAACCCAATAACCAGAAAACCCTGCCATAGCACCCATTCCAGTAAGTCCAATTAATAACCAACCAGATTCTCCAGTTGCTCTTGCTGAAAAAGCAACTGCCCAAAAGCCCATTTTTTTTCCACCAACATAATAGTCACTCATGCTTTTTATGCGTCGAGAAGCTAAAATTCCTATTAAAAATAAAACACCAACATAAACAGCTAATACAGCTATTTTGATTATAAAATTTTGGTCTTGCATAGTTATAACTATTTTTGGTTCGTTTTCAAGTGGTTAGCTAAAAGAAAATCTTAAAAAAGATATAAAATTACGTTTTAAGATTCTGTAAAGTAGTTAAAAAATAAAAAATAAATTGTGATTTTAGTACAAAATCGTTTATAATTCACTTAAAATGTAACAAAAAAGCATAAAAATTGACTATATTTGAAATATTGGATAATTTCATAAATTAATCCAATTATTTAGTTGGATTTAGGGATTGACCTTGGATTTGTACATTAAATGAACAAAAAAAAGCAAAAATCATTTGAATTCTAACGAACATACTTCGCAAACACTTCAATCTTTAGACGAATTAATTTCAGCCCTTTCAGAAGGAGAGAGGACGACTTACAATCACATAATACATTCACTAAAACTACCAACAAATGCTTTTGAGAAGTATTCTTCATGGTCAGATGAATGTTACACTAGAAATTGTATTGCTAACAATGATAAATTTGAATTGATTTTAATTTGTTGGTGTAAAGGGCATCGAACATCAATTCACGATCATGGAGGTGAAGAATGTTGGGTAAAAGTAATTGAGGGTGAATTCAAAGAAACTATTTTCAAAAAAGATGAAATAGGAGCGCTTAATTTAGTGAAATCTACTATTTCAAAACTGAATGAAATAACTTATATGAAAGATTTTATGGGTTTTCATCGATTAGAAAATGTATCTAATAAAAAAAGTATGTCACTTCACCTGTATGCAAAACCAATTCGTAAATGCAATATTTTTGATGAAAAATTAAAAATATTTGTAAATAAAGATTTGACTTATAATACGACTGCATAATTAATCAAATAAAAAAAATTTAAAAAGCGTAAACAAGCATGTCTAGCATACATAAAGATTTAACTTTATTTAATGAACTCGTGGAAGCTTTAATTAGTGAAGAAACGGAAAACCCAGTAGCAGAAAGAATAGAGTCGAGTAAATTGTACGAGTCTATTGACCTTTCATTAAATGATGCTGCAATGATAGATGATGAGTTTAAAACACTACTTCATGAAGTTCTAATTTCTACACCAAAAACAGCAACAAACTTATTTTTTAATCAACTTTTTGGAGGAAGACAGAGCAAAGCAATTTTAGGAGATTTATTGGCTGTTATGCTTAATAATAGCATGTATACATACAAAGTTGCGGGTCCACAAGTTGGTATCGAGCAACAAATTATTAGACAATCTTGTGATTTAGTTGGTTATGGTTCTAAAAGTAACGGTACATTTCCAACAGGAGGTTCTATGAGTAATTATATGGCTTTGATTATGGGTCGTGATGCTAAAGATCCTGATTGCAGGTTAAACGGAATGTCTAAACCAATGATTATTTATACTTCTAAAGAATCTCATTATTCAACTTCTAAAAATGCAAGTTTTGCAGGAATTGGAAGAAATAATATCCGTTATATTAAAGCAGATTCTAAAGGAAGAATGATTCCTGAACAATTAGAGCATCAAATAAAAGAAGATATTAGTAAAGGATTTATTCCAACTTATGTGAATGCAACTGCAGGAACAACCGTTTTAGGAGCTTTTGATCCTATTGATGAAATTGCTGACATCACCGAAAAATATAAAATTTGGCTTCATATTGATGGAGCTTATTGTGGTAGTGTTATTTTTAGCGATAAATACAACCATTTGGTAAAAGGAGTAGAGAGATCTAATTCGTTTAGTTATAATGCACATAAAATGCTTGGAACACCATTAACGTGTTCTATTATTTTAGTAAATGATAAAAAGCATTTACACAATTCTTTTAGTAATGATGCAGATTATTTATATCAAACAGATGGAGATGATTTTAACTTGGGTAAAACTTCTTTTCAATGTGGAAGAAGAAATGATGCTTTAAAGTTTTGGACACTTTGGAAATCAGTTGGAACAAATGGTTTAAAGAAAATTGTAGAACAGCAATTTAATTTGGCAGATGTTGCTCTTGCCTATATTAGAAGTAATCCTGATTATACATTGTATAGTTTTGATGATTCAATTTCAATATGTTTTAATTATAAAAATGTAGATCCAACGGTACTTTGTACAGCTTTGTATGAACATAAAATTACAGTTGTTGGTTTTGGTTCTTTTGAAGAAGATACGTTTGTTAGATTGGTAACAATAAATGCTAATAATGAGAAACAAGATATCTTGAATTTCTTTAAAGTGTTAGAAGAATTTGTAGCAAAAACACCCAGTTTAACAAAATGATAAGAATTAAGTATTTAAAAGATTACTAAACTCTTTAATCTACTTATTATTACTTTAAAATGCTCATTATTCTTTTGCTATCTAAAAAACGTTAATGTTTAATGACACTTTATTTTATTAAACATTTTATCTTTGCAATATGAGTGAATTTAAAGATTTTTTTGAAACATTAGAACAAAGCCTAAAAAACGATGAGTTTGTAAAACTAACATTAAGCAAGCCTATTAGAAAAAGTGAAGGATTGTTAAACGTTTACATGCGTTTGTTTGTTATTGATGGTAAAGAAGTTTTTGAACTTAAATACCGACATGAAGAAGAGAATAAATTCAAACAATTTACTTTAAATGAAGTATATTCTGAACTAGAAGCATTATTATTAGTTAAATTTAGAACCGGAACTTTATTTACATTAAGTGAAGATTTATTAGTAATGGTTTCTAAAAAGAAAGCAGTTTCATATAGAGATAATGCTCCTAGTTTTAAAAATAAATTACCAGAAATAGATCCTCAATCATAGAAAACGTTATTAATTTACTTGGATTCAATGTTCTAACGCAACAAAGCGTTTAGGTTTTTGATGTTACTAAGCTACAAATTTCAGCTCAATATCCATCATTTCTTTAGGTGTTTTATATCCAATAATTTTTCTTGGTCTATTGTTTAGTTTTTGTTGAATAATTTGCAGTTGTTTTAAGTCAATTTGGTTAAAGTTTGTTCCTTTTGGTAGATACCTTCTAATGAGTCCATTTGTGTTTTCATTTGTACCTCTTTCCCAAGAAGAATATGGATGTTCAAAGTAAATTTTCATACCTGTTTTTAGAGTAATTTTTTCATGTCTTGCCATTTCAATTCCGTTGTCATATGTCATTGATTTTTTATAAATAGGATTTAATTTGTTTAATATTTTAGAAAATTCTTTAGCTACTTCGTTTGCTTTTTTAGATTCTAATTTTAGAATTAAAGTGAATCTTGTTTTACGTTCTACAATAGTTCCAATAGCACTTTTATGGTTTTTACCAATGATTAAATCACCTTCCCAGTGCCCAACTTCATTTCTTAGTTCAATATGCTTGGGTCTACTGTCAATACTGACCTGATTTATAATTTTAGATCCACCACCACGTCTTTTTTTATGAGGTCTGCGTCTTGTTTTTTTACGTACGAGAAGTTTGATTAACTTTTTATTTAAACTTGCTTGTGGTCTTGTATAAATATGTCTGTAAATTGCTTCGTGTGAAATAGTCATTATTGGATTATTCGGATATAATTCTTTAAGTCTTCCCGATATTTGTTCAGGAGTCCAATTAGATAATAGACCTCTATAGATAAAAAATTTAAGTAGTGAGTACGTACTTATTTTATCAAGGTTTCTTTTGTTTAAATAATCTTCTTTAGCACACCAATGTGCAAGATCTGCATCGTAAACATCTTCTTTATTTTGCACCCATTTATTGACTTCTCGAGTAATTGTTGAGCGTGCTCTTTTTAGTTTTTTAGCAATGTAAGATTTTGACTTTTTTTCTTTTAAAAGAGTCTCAATTTGAACTCTTTCTTTGCGTGTAAGTCGTCTATGTTTTTTTACTTCCATTTTACAAATCTATTATTTTAGATTTGTTGCGTTGAGTTATTGAATGGAGG
>NZ_JAZGGG010000014.1:0-22217 GCF_036480315.1 Polaribacter sp. | reverse complement strand
ATTATTCTCTTATGGCAAACTATAAATGGTTTTTTTCTTAATTTTATAGGAAAGTAAAAATTAAAAAAAAACAACTTACAACAGGTCCTATAATTAATGTCCTAAAAACCTATTAGCCTGAAAAAGGACGCTAATCATAGCCCTGTCGTTGGCAAACATTAAAAAAAATGACTCTCTGTATCGCTTGGAAAAAAAATGAGAAAATATATTTTTAGGTTTCTTTGATGAGAGACATCTTAGAAATAAAGAACAATCAACAAGGTTAGAAACTAATTTAGCGTAAAGTCAAATCTTTAACTTGTGTAAACCATGTCTCTTAACGAACACATTTAAAGAATTTGATAAAACATAAATAATAATGAGACTGACAAACAACCTTTTATTCTTTTTTATACTAATCCTATCATTGTATAGTCAACCAGTACAAGCTCAAAGTTGTCAAGAACTTGAAACTTGGACACGTCTTGTAGAACATGAATTTCCTAGTGTAGAATCAAAATCAGTACGGTCTGGCTCTCTTATTTACAATTCAATTAGGTTTAATCTATTGTCTGATAAGTATTTTATTCCTGTGTTTGGAAAGCCTTTTGAAAAGGTTGGCAAGTTGAAAAAATTTTCAATCAAAGTTAAATTAACGAAATGTAAAAAAAAGCCCAAATTTCCTGTATCAAAAAGATTAGATTGGTATATGTGGGGAGTGTTTAGCCAAGAAAGAGCTTATAACGACGCTGTTAAGGAAGTGGTGCTTCTTAGACAGTTACGTAATGAACTACCCTCAATATTGACTAAAATCAATTCGCCAATGGTTACAAATGATGATTTGGAAGATTTTGCTAAAATTGTAGAGACTAAATTTCAACGCCTCTTACCTTCCGAAATAAATAAACTGGAAAAAGCTATTGAAAAACAATATACGATAGCTTCAAAAAATCAATTGACTTTAGCCATAAATTCTTTAAAAAAAGAAGAGGCAAGCTTTGATAAGCTTATGATAATCAGCAAGTTTAAGACTGACAATGAATTACTATTAAAAAAATTAGACCAAGACACAAGGCATAACTTTTTTAAAAAACTAGCATATTTAAAAACCAAGACCATCTCTGAACTTGTAGAATTGGAAGAAATGTTGTTACCAAATATTTCTGCCGTAACCTTTCAAGATTATGCTGCAATAAATACTATAATAGACAGATTTACAACCAACTGGTATCCGTATTCTAATTTACCTAGAGTGGAAAAATTAAGAAACTACTATTTTGAATTAAAAACATTATTAATTGCTGTTAATCATAGAGAGGTAATTCAACAAATTATTAATACTAATACCTTACAAGGTTTTAAAAACACTCAGGAAGCAATTTTTAAATATACTTTTTCTTCTGACCAAATTATATTAGATATAAAATCTGCGATAGTTCTTAAGTATAGACAGTTGCAATTATTATTACGAATAGCTAGCGATGAGGTTCAATCAAAAAGTTATTCAATGGCTACACGAAAAAAACTACTAAATAGTGTAAAACAAATACAGAAATATGAAAGGGTTTCAATAGAAGGAAAAAACCTTATCAATCGTGCTTTACATAAATCTCAAGTATTATGTAATTATATTATGTTAGAAGAATTGAAAAAAATTACAGAACCCTTTTTAAGTATCGAAAAAAAAACTATCGGAGATTTAAATAGATTAAAAGTAAAAATTATTGATTTTAAGAATAAATATAAAACATGTGATGGGGAAGTTTATGATGGTTGTATAAAAGCGATGGAGGGAATTGAAAAAAATTATAAATAAACTGTTATTTTATACTTCTGATTTATTCAAATATATAATCCAGATAACTATGTTTTTTTTAACAACCAGTTGCTTAATTATTATTTAAAAAAAATGAATTCATATATTAAGGTTATTATGTATTTTCTATTTCCTTGCTTATTATTTTCACAACAGAAAAATATAGAGGAGTGGGCTTTTTACAATACAAATATTGATTTTCCGTCAGATTATTGCTTCGAACCTGTATATAGCCAGGTACTTAAAGTTAAATCAACCATAAATGGAAAGACATATAATAATGAAGATTTAATTAAGCAAGATTATATTTCTTTTTTAAACAGAAAATATCATTATCATCAAATAACAACTAACGTAGTTGTAAAATCGTATAACTCTAAGTTAGAAGCTGATACTACATTAAAAAAAAGATTAAATGACGATAAAAAGGAATCCGAAAAAGATTTAGATATATGTAGTCCTAGTATAATGAACAATTACAATTATGTTATATCCGATAAGGTTTCATTAGCCGAAGAAAGATTTTTTAAGAATGATTGGGTAACAATTGACAACAAAGCTTCTACAATAAATTTATTAAACAATTCAATATCTAAGTTCAATTTACTAATAAATAATATCAAAAACATTGATAAACGAAAACTGCTTTTTTTGAAGAATGCAAATTTATATAGGATTGATTATCATATAAACTCAAATAGAATAATGTATTATGTTTTGAAGATTGACAAGTATATTTATTTAGTTAATGATGAATTAGAATTGAAAAAAGTTTTAAATCCAGAAGTTTTAAATATTCGAATAAATAGTGGGATTTGTATAGACGAAGCATTTGATGAGGCATATATTAATTATGCAATATTTTTTGTAAATAATCTTTATGGTGAAAAAAAAAGATACCAAATAATTTATGATTTAAATTTTTTATCAAAGTATTCAATAAAACTAAAAACTTACAATATTGAAGCTCCAAAAATTATTGGAAGGAGTTGTTCATATATGAATGGAAAAAGAGTTAGTCATAGACTTATTTCTGCATATTTATATTTTGACAATGTGTTATCCAAAGTAGAATTAAAAGTATCTGATAATGGAAAAGTTGAAATGACAAATAGTATAGTTTTAGAAGAAAATATTTATTTACCAAAAGATATATACAAAAATGGCGGGCTCAAAATACCTATGTAATTTTTAACAATAGTCATTATATAATTTTCAGCACTTACCTTAAACTAAAATTTATACGATTTATTTTTTTATACCTTGATGATTTGTTAGAAGAGCAATATGTTTTTGAGAATTACGCTTTATTTTTCCATAATAATTTATCCAACCCCTAATTTTAGGATTTAGCATGATCGCTAGGCCTTGTAAATTAGATTGAGTTTTGGCATGAATGTTCATGCCTCTTAAATTTTTTAGAATTCGCTTCTTAGATTTTCGACTCATATTACAATCATATTGTAAAAAGAATCCTCCCTTTCCTAATTTAGTATTATAGGAGTTAAACCCTAGGAAATCAAATTGCACTGGTAATCCTTTTGGTCTTCTCCCTCCTTCCTGCAGTACACTATTTTCGTCTTTTGCGGATGAACACTTAGTCCACATTGCTTTAGACGTTCGGTTACTTTATTAAGCAAATTCTTTGCTTCCCATTATGTGCTGCAATGAATAACATATCATCGGCATAACGAACCATTTTTATTTTAGCTCTTGTTATTTTATAATCTAATGTTTTTAAAATAGTATTTTAAGAAGTGTCATAAATCTATGAATCGATATCAATTATATTGTATCTAGCCTAAACTCTAAATCACTTCTATTTATACATGCTTTTATTAATCTAATTATCTTATCTTCAAATTATAAAACAAACATACGAGCTCATACGTTGTGCTGAAAGCGGTTTCTAAATATTTAAATATGTATAATTTAAAAATATTAATTATTGGACTGTTTTTATCAACCGTCAATTTGTATTGCCAAAATAATAATCCTTTTTTAACAAAAGTCCTTTTAGATAAAGGAATTGAAAAACCTTTTAATGAAATAATAAGTGCACAATTACCTGCTTTAATAATGTATTACAATTTTGAATGTGGCCCTTGTGAAAAAATTCTTGACGATGAATTTAAATTCTATCTAGAAAAAAATAGGATTAATATTTTTTACATCCCAATAAAAGACAATGGTAAAAACATAAAATATTATTACGAACAATTGAAAACACAAAATTCTCATATAATAATTGATAAAAACCTTTTGGTGTTTAACCACATAAGTCCTAAAGGTATATTTCCATTAATTCTTTCCGTAAATTCTAAAGGGGAACCAAAAGCTTTCTTTTCAAAAGAATTAATAGACATGAAAAAAAATAATACATTGTTCAAAACTTTATCTGACTTGCAAATAAAAATGTCCGAAGAGGAAAAACACATTAAAATTGTTAAAGAATCTTTAAAAAATAAAATACAGCTAAACGTAGAATTTTTTGACATTAAATCAACAAATAAGTTTGCTGATTTAGCCTTTGATAGTTCAGTAAAATCAATAGGGTTGAGATATGAATTAATAATACCAAACACTATAAGTTTTAATAGTTTTCATTTTACACAAGACACTACTTTTAATGATTTCGTATTTAAAGAAATACCCATCGAAACACTTGATATAGACAACGAAAAGTATAAAAAAAGAAATTTAAGAAGTATCTACGTGAAAAATGGAACTTTGATTCCAAAAAGACAAGGGGCTTTAAAAATTAAAAGTAAAATAATAAAATTAAAAATAGGAATACCTATGAATAAAAAAGACCCGTTCGGAAATCAAATTTACAAAGAGGCTACAATTCAAATTGAATCTAAAAGTAGTGTTCTTCAATGGAATTAAAATTTGAATTAACAATAAACCAACAGGTAACAACGGTAATCGATGCACAACTCATTACGGTATTAGGAGTAAATGCGAATGATGCCATTAAAACGATAGATAGAGTTAATGCGAACGAAAATAATTTGAATTTTTTCATGATTTAAAAAATTTAAAAGTTATTAAAAAATGACCTACTCTTTTTTACAGGTCTTCGGTCTTAGCCCTGACTGCACAGTATTGTTATATGTACTAATATGTAGTACCTTATTTCATGGTTAATTTAAAGGTAGCTTCTTTAGCAATCTTCATCCCTTTAAATTGGTCCGGTCTTAGTTTATGTGTCACTATATAGTTATCTGCCATAGCGATTAATAGATTTCCATATACTTGAAAACTTCTAGTCTTCTTTGTTTTATAGTTATAGAGATAGAAACTAAACTCATAGGTATTCTTGGTCAAGTCGTAAACATCAATAATGGATGCCTGTTTTAACATGTTTTCATCTTCGTATTTCCCCAACATATTGGAGTTTATAAACAAATAGTTGTTATACACACAGCTATGTTTGTTTACTACCAAAGCCCCAGATGTTGACGTTGTTGATTTTTCAGAATCAATAGCAGCAACCTTTATTTGTGCCTTGCTAATGGTATCAATGGTTTTTCCAACATAGTCTAGCTTTAAATCGGTATCGGCAACAATAAATTGATTGCGATAAAAATAGACGTAAATCAACTTGTTTAATTCTTTACCAAACAACAGCTTGCCATCGGTGCAAAAAATGCCATCAATTTGTTTTTGTAACAAATCCGCAGTTAGACTGACCTGTACAGAATCGCTCACTGAAAATTTTCCCAAAATTTTTTCTTTGGCTTTGGAGCTTCTTGCGCGGAACACTACCGAAGTGGTATCTATGGGCTCTGCAAACGAAAAATAGGCTTCATCTTTCATCATAAGAGACCCTTTCCAATCTTCTGTATTGCCTTTAAAAACACAAGGTACTTGTCCGTCAAACACATAGAAATTGGGAGGATTAACTCTTACTTGGGGATGTTGGAAGGGCAAATCAGTTTCATCCAAACGTATTTTAATATGCGTTGTATCGGTTAAGGTGGTATCTACTTCTATTAAATGTGCGGGAGCCATTTTATTTCCCAAGTAAATTTTACCATCACCTACTCCAGCAATATAATACGTTTTATACCCCAAGTCTAAGGCATTTTCTTTGTTGGCAGGATGATGCGGATAGCGCCTTATAAAAACATCTCTTTGACGATGTATCATATCTTCTGAAAGTAGAAAAAGTAGTATTATAATGGTAAAACCGATTAGTGTCCCAACGACAAGGATTAGGGCTGTTTTTTTTTGATTCATGCCGTATTATATTTTATGTTGTTTTTGTACTTCTTATTGTTTACTATCCAGATAGCCACCCCCGCAAGAATTATAAATGCAACATTAAAAATTAAATGCTCCGTCCAGCCTAATTCTTCCAAAATACCACCACAGGAGCAAGGCACGAAATCACTAAAATTTAGTATGATGATAATATATGCGGTGAACATGACCATCAAGAAAAAAGAGGCAAAAAGGGCAAAGAGTCGCAAAGGAACAATGAATAATAGTATGACCAGAATAAACTCAATAGTAGGAACCAGAAAAGCAATCCAATCGGCATAAGCAGATCGCAAAGGAGATTGCCCCAATTGCACCTGAAATTTTTGGTAATCTAATGCCTTGCTTATAGCTGCATAAAAAAAAAGAGTGCCATACAATATGCAAATAATTTCTACAGTTATGTTTTTATAGGTTACTTTCATAGATAAATCACTAATTTTAAAAGAGGTGTTCATATTACTATTTATCTATATAAACAGTGTTTATATTAATCAAAAATCCGACTTATAAAGTGCAACAGGGCAATTAACACCTTGTCTTTGATACACTATCTCTTCATCAAAATTTTCACATTCAATTGACCCAGTAGTACTACAGTCTACAACATACTGATTGTCACAATCTCCAAACACTGTAATAGTCCAACTCATTACAACCCTTCTTTTCTCTACTTCTTTGTTGTTGCCAAAGGCAAAAAGGGTTAGTACTACAAAGAACAAGACAATGAACATTGACATAAATTTTATTTTCTTTGAATTTTTCATGATGTTATTTGTTAGGTTAAACTTAATTTTTATCTTTTGTATTGAAGCTTACCAGTGTTTTATAACTGGCTAACTTTCAATACTCCAAAATTAGAGAAGTAAACTGTTCTTTAAGGGATAGATAATTAGCTAAAAAGAATTGTATTTATTTGTTTGTCAGATAGTTATAACTATAAAATAGGAGATTCTAGTTAATTATAAGGGAGTGTTTATTGTACTAGAAGGATTATGTATATAATGAAGTGGTGTGAATTTTTTATTTAGATTTCCGCTTTAGCAAAAATTTATTATAGGAGTTTATTTTTATTATTTCTGTTCATTTTTTTCTTAGATAAAAAAACGAGCCAAAAAAATCAAGTCAGACATTAGGAAATTGCTACGCACCATTCGCTTTAAAAGCTACATGCTTCAAGCTGCGCTTGGCACTTCCGCTTTAAACTCATTATTTCTGAAGTCTGACAAACTTCCCATTGCACTTATACTATTAATTAAAAGCTTTAGCCTCCAAATTTATCTAGGACAGGATTCTTTTCGATTAAAGTAAATAAGTTTAATCTACTGATATTGTTTATTTAAAAGTTATTTTGTCATTCCTGAGAAGGCAGGAATCCATAAGAATGTTGAATTTAGATTCCTGCCTTCGCAGGAATGACAATTACAACGGAACCCCGAGGCAAGCCTCCTTAATCTACTTCCTTGCTTTTTCATTAAGGGTTTGCTTTCTTTATTCCCTTGGAGTTATTTGATATTTCTTTTTGTCAATATCCTTTTCTACTGGACTAACTATCATAAATAAGTCAGTAAGATAAATAACTTCAACTGTTCGTTTGTTATATCCTAATCCTCCAACATCTTGCATTTGAAATTCCACTTTTTTAAATGCTAAATGCTTATTTTGATAAAGCACTTTTTGCGTTTTCCAATTTCTTGAAGAAAATATGATTTTCATTGGTCCGATTATCAGTACTCCAATTAATGTTAAAATTGGAAGAGTCAAACTAATTATTTTCCATTTAGTCTTTTTGAAATGCCATAAATTCCAAATTAAAACTAAAGGTGTTAAAATCATAATTCCGAAATACGTAACCGATTTTATAATTTGACTTTTAATATCAAAAGATGCTAGTCCGTCAAGTACAAAAAGTCCAACTATCAGAATAAAAATTCTGTTCAAAAATCTCGGTATGTATATTTTATTTGTCATTTCTTAATTGCTGTACAACTCTGTTGTTTTGCCCCTATAAAACAAGAATAATCCTTATTTATTTTCAATAATTTCAATTTTGAAAAACTTACTTTTTTCATCCAAATTAGTTTCTTCTAAATAAAGTTTTCTTTCGTCTATCCAAAATACCTGTCCAATTGTACACAACCAGATATCTGTCGGTTTTTCAAAAATTTCATCAAGCTGAATTATTTTTTCATACCCATTGTTTGTTTGTTTTTGAATAAAGTAGGAATAACATTCTTGACCACCAAAATAACCGTTCAATCTAAACTCGTGTTTAGGTGAAACAATCATTTGCTCAGGGTTACCAGTCTCTTCGGTTTCTTTTCCGTTTTTTAAGTTAAAACTAACATCTGTTTCGTGTCCACCTTTACATAAAAGAATATCATCTTCAGGAAAATAAGCTGCAAAAGAACATTCGGAAAGTATCCCTTTTTGATTTGTTTTAATTTCTCCATTTCTAAAGTTTATTTTTTTTATAAATAAATAGCCTTCTTCTTGTGTATCAAATTCAACAATTCCTTTTAATGTTTTTATTGCTTCATTAAAGTCTGTAATTTTCACCTTTTTTTTCTGTACAGATACTTTTTCTTTTTTTATAGTATGGAATTGTACCGCATCAATCTCATTAACAGTAATTGAATATTTAATGTTCTCTTCATACTTTTTTCCATTAAATTTCAACCATTTTGTTTTAGTAGTAATTATGTCTTTAGAGTCACAATCTCCATTTTTGTTTATGAAGCTTTCACTTTCAGTAACTATACTTTTTACCAAAATATCAAAATAGCCATTTGTTTTTTTGGTTGACATATGAAGCGTATTTTCAACATCGGTAAACTCTCCTACACAATGTTCATTAAATGCTCCTCTGTCATTTATTACATTAAAATTATGCAACACTTTTTTTAAAAAATTATCTGATTTTACAAATAAGGATATGGTTTCGTTTTCGTAAGGGTTTACTCGTGAGCTTCCTACATACCCAACTCTAACACCAAAGGCTCTATTGGTTTCGGTTAGGTTATAAGGAGCCGTATCTATTGTTATTTCTCGTAATTGTAGTGCATCAGAAACCCAGCCATTTGTGTTAGAACTTTCAAAGTACTTATGGGTTATTTTCCCTGTTGTATTGTTTACAATTAAAATATGACTATTTAATTCAAAATAATGTTCGCTTTCATCTACAATTTCCGGAATTACCATAATGGTTTCTTCAGGATTGTTAGGCATTACTTTACTAACCAATAAGTCTGTATTAACTTTTGAATCTACTAAATTAAGTTGCTGTATAACATTATTAATAAGACTCTCTTTTTGAGAAACAGGTTTTATTTTTCCTTCAGCATCTATTTTAAAAACGGTTACATCCTCGCTTCGTTCTTCCATATCAGCTATGCTATTAATGGTCAGTTTATCTTTTTCTATTTTAGATTCAATTATAGTTTGAAACCCTTCAACTATTTCAGCATAAGAAATAACTTTATAATCGATAATGTTTCCTTTTAAATCGTAATTAATAAGTACCGATTCCATTTTCTTATCACCTTTTAAAACAGTTACAATTACTGTATAAAAATTATTTGATAATTCTAATTTATAAGAAGCTATAGCTTTGTAATTAGGTTCTTTTTTATAAAAATTAGGGTATATTTTATTAAGTTTTAATACCTCATCTTCTACTTTGTTATAATCGCCTTCTTCTATAAAGCTATCAAAATTGGTAGCTACTGTTAATGGAATAGGTCGGGTTTTAGTTTTGTAAATAACCTCTTTAAACCTTGGGACATTCACTTTTTTAGCCGAATTAGCTATAAACTCAGCAGCATTTTCAGCCTTAACGGTAGCCACTTTCTTTTCTTTTCCTTTTTGCGAACAAGAAATGAATGTTAGTAAGATTATTATATATAGTTTTTTCATTTTTCACAGTAATTTAATAGTGTCTGACTTAACTCGTTTGTTATCATAAAAATAGTTCAATTTCCCAAATAGCCTGCGCTGTCTTCTTTACTGGCGTAAACTAAATTCGATTAAAATCATTTGTTATAAATATATTTTTTCTTCATTTCAAACAGTAAAAACACTCGGGCTCACAATTATTTTAAAATTCCGAACCTTTTTCCCATATCAAAAAATGCTTAGGAACTGATTCATTTTCTACAACTTCATACCAAACCGTTAGCCAATTTCCTTTGTTTTTTTTCCACGTAATTTCGTTTATTACAATCGATGCTGTTTGTCTTTCTTTTTGGGTGTATTTATCAGAAATTTCAACTCTAAATTCTCCTTGCGCATCATCTAAAATAAATTGTGCCGTAGCTAAAGGTGTTCCGTGTTTTTCAATCGCTTCTGTTTTTGTTAAAAGCAATAGTTGTTGGGTATCAATAGTGTCATTTGTCTCTTCTTCTATTTCAAATGATTTTCGTTCAAATGGAGATTTCTCTATTTTTAGGAATATTAATTCGTCTTCTTTAAACTCAAAATATTGTTTTTCTGTCCAAGTAAATGTTTCTCTTTCTCTTAAGTTGATGCCACTTGCATTAAAACCGATAACAATAGTATCGCTATTTACTTCTAAATTAATTTCTTGAAAGGTGGTTTGAATAGTAGCTCCATCGGGTTTTTTTTGACATCTTTTTAATTTACTTAATAATGATTTGTTATTTCTAAACCAATATTTAAGAAAATCTAAATGCGTATCAGAACATTGATAGCCTAAATTTAAAGCGTCAATAATTTTACATTTTAAATTGTCGAATCCTTTTTCCCATTGGCATTCATTACCTATAAATGTAGCTATATAAGCCAAAGCTGCTTTTTCGGGATCAGAAATAGTAGCTATAAATTCTTGATTAAGCACTATGGTGTTACGTTCTATTTTTTTAGTATTGTCAAATCCTTTTTCTCTCCAAAGTAGTTTTAATTTCTTTTCTTTTAACTTGAATGTTTGTAGTTTTTTAGCGGAAACTAAATGTTCTTTAAAATACAAAATTTCATCATCTCCTGCCCCTCTAAGACTATCTATTTTCCATCTAATTTCTATTTCATCACCTTTTGTAAACGTATAATCTCCTTTGTAAATAAAATGAACAGTGTCTTTGTTTTTTTCAACAAAAAGCTTCCAATAATCATAATTATCATCAATATTTATATAGTTTACAGTATCCGTATATATTTCTCCTAATTTTAGTTTTTGATTGGGTCTTAGTTGGTTTTTAAATTCGTTTAGAATAGTATTTTCTTTTTTAGGCTCAGGTGTAATAGCGCTTTCCATCTGTTTGGTTACTTGCCGTTTTTCTTTGCAAGATTGCATACCAAAGCTGATTAAAATAGTGATGATTAAAAATGAAATTCTATTTTTCATACGTTTTAATATTAGTTTCTTGTTTCAAAATTATCGCTAACGCTGTGTTATCACTACTGCTGTTTTTCTACTAAAGTCGGAAAATTGTTAAGCTCAATATCTTTAATTTTTCCATTATAGTTCTTTTTTAATTTCCCTAATAAGTACGTTCCCGAGTTTTCATCTATTCCAAGTCTTATATGCGTGTAACAGGAATCTTGATTATTGCGAAACTCTGTTGACAGATATCCCATTCCCGACAAACTATTTGTATCTGTTTCTGCTCCAAAATAAAAATGAGAAGATAAATCGGCTTGTCCCTTGCTCTTGTAACTTACATTTCCAAATTCAAGCATTTCAATGGCATAATCAATAGTAGTTTGATTAATTCTTTCTATTGTTAAAGTAATGTCTAATTGCCCTTGTTTAGCTGTCAGAATAGTTTTCTTTCCTATACTCGGTATCTCAGGAAAACGTATCGTATCATTTTCTTCTAAAATCAAAAAGTTATCTATAAGAGCAGTAGTTTTCATTCTTGCTGTTTCTATTGCTTTTAAAAATAGAGATGAGTAATCAGTACTATCTTTAATAAAAATGTGTTTTTTTTCTGTTGCAATTAATCTCTCAACGACTTGTTGTATGGTGTCCCGTTTCTCAGACTTCCTTTGTTCTGTTTTATGAATTTTCTTTGTTTGGCAACTCATTACAATTGAAGAAATCAGAATTATACAGTATGCTTTTTTCATTTTATTATTCTTTAAACGCTAACGTTTTTTCAATGATATGATAATATGTTATGCAGCTATTTTTTAAAAACCTAGGGTTTGTCAATCCCGTTTCTTTTCGTGTAATCTTGACCGTTAAATGATTAATGGTCGTTAAAGAATCTGTGAAATAAGATTTAGGCACAATGTATTTTCCTGTCCTTTTCTTTAAAGTATCTGTAGGTCTTAGATGATATGTGTGTTCTGTTATGTTGGCAGCTCTTTTCTTTTTTATTTCTAACCCTTTGCTTATGTCTAATTGATGAGGCGTATTGAGGTTTGTCCATTTTAGTACAAAATCGTCATTTACCGAAACACTTTTAGAAATACTGAATTTAGCGACTCTATTTTTATTAATAGGTTTTATAAATGCCAAAGGGTGTCTTGTACTATCAGGTAAAATGACTTCAAAATAATAGCTATCCTTTCGTACTAAATCATCTGTTGAGTAAGAAGCATATTTATCGTAATAATTTCCTTGCCTTACAAATAATTCTAATGGGGTATTGTTTAATAGAACTTTTATGTTTTTATTAATAATTTGTTTTTTACCATCCGATAATTTTACTTTTATATAGTCTAAACTATTCTTTTTAGTACCATTTTGAATCGTAATCGTTGCTTTTATTTTTTTTAGATTTGTAGCATCAGAACTTGAAAGTTTAGAGTTATTACAACTGCTAAAAATAATAGCGATTAATAATATGGTGTAGCATTTCATTTTAAAAAATGTTTAGCTTTATTCTTTATTCTTGTTCAAAGCATATCCAATTTCCCATAATTTACTCACTTTATACTTTTTATTAATACTAGAATGCGTTATGTGTGCCAAGCTGCTCTGTATTTCTGATATACAAATATCATCATATATAGTACCCTTGTAATAACTGATTGGGATTAATTTGACAGTATCGTTTTTTGAAAATGTAAAATCTAATGCAAATTCTTGTACCAATGGCGTGTCTAAGAGCTTTATAGTCTCTTTATAATCTTTATTTAAGAACACTTTTAATCCTTTAACCCTTCCATTTTCATTAAAATTTTTTTCAGATTTCACATAACCATTTACCAGACTTAATCTAAAAGGTTTTAAAAGTGTATCTGTTGATTTTAAAACATCATCTATTAATAATTCTGTATGATATTTATGTATATCATCATCACGGTCTAATTTTAGATAAATTTCAATATTCTCATTTTCTTTAAAAGCATAAGCTGTTCTATAAGTTCTATCAGATAAATTAGCATAAGGATAATTATTATTATTTGGCTTAGCAGTTATATCAAAATATAAGAGTTCAGAATACATTAAATCTGCTTCTGTACAACACCTACCAAATAGTTTATCTGACCAGATTTCTACATCATCTATTTTTTCGTATTGGTAATAGTCAAAAATTGTAGGAAGCTTATCTTCTATCCAAGATTTTATTTCTTTGATGCTTATAGAATCTATAGTGGCTAATTTATAATCTGTTTCTTTTACATCAATCAGATCTATACTTTCTATATTGGGTTTTGATATGTTTTTATCAGCATCAACGAAAGTGTTTTTAAATAAATCATTTAATATTTCCTTTTTTGAAATACTTAAATGAGCTGTAAAATCGGTATCAGACTTTGGGTGTGGCCCATCAAAAAGAAAAAATAGCACTGATTTTGCTTTAGTATCATCTAGGGCATTTATCAAATTATATTGTTGGTTTTCTTTGATGTAGTTTATGGTTTTATCTTGAAAATAACTCACAGCATCAGCTTCCCATTTCCCATCAATACAAATGGAAGTTATAGTTGTTTCGTATGCTTTGTACTTTTTATTAGCAACTAAATTAAACCAATAATCTATATAAGTATTCGCTTGAAAATATAATACTTCAGGTTTATCATTTTCTGAATCCCAACCAAAATAGCTGCTGAATTGTTTAAAATTTTTCGGAAACTGAATTAAAAACTGTGTTTCATCTTTAGCAATAAAACTCTCTTTTAAATTGAGAATATTACTTTTTATAGCTAGTTTTTTATTTGAGTTACAAGCTGTAAACACCAACGACAAGATTGCTATGTAAATTAGTTTTTTCATTTTATCTTATCATTTTTTTGGTGCACTTTCTCCTTGATTTTAATCTGCTTTAAGAAACATAATATTATCTAAATGATTTTTTAAAAAGTACTTCCTGTCCTTTTCGGCTACTATTATTACATAATAGTAAGCATCTTAACTTTATAATCCTATAGCCAAAACATAAACGCAAGGTGTAAATCAATATTCGTAGTTTTTGGAATATTTTATTGGCATTATATTTTTCATTATTGATGCGGTTTTATTTTGTAGGTAACGTTGTACTATCCCCAATTAAAGTATAATTATAAACTTCATTAGACTCTGTTATTATGTACCAATTTTGAGTTGGGTACTTAACCCTTATTATTTTTATACGGCTTAGTAAACGTTATTTCTCAATCCTAATCTCCATCCAATAAATATATTTCAGAAAGCGATATTCCTTTTTCATCACTCACATAGCATAATTTATTTATGTAAATTGAATTATGAGATATGCCTTCGTTATTGAATTCATAGCAATTTTTATTTACATTATAATAGTCAGATTTCTGTCTTTTTTTTTGACCATTATAAAGTTCAGGATTATAAAAAAAAGCCAGTTTTTCATTCTCTTTTAAATAAAATATTTCAACAACTTCCTCTATAGTATGTGTAATGCTAACTTTGATGCTATCTCGTCGTAAAAATTGAGTTATATATGCAATCGTTATAGAATCTTTTTCGCTAAAACTCTCATTTATTCTTTTGGAAGCAAAGTATATTTCAGATTCATTTAATGTATCCTTTAGGCTCGTTTTTTCTACTTGATTGTCTGCATTTTTTGTACGTCTTTTACTAAGCGATTTTTTCTTTAATGACCTAGGTAAAGTCCATTCGTTATTTTTTATTGCTATAGACTGTGATATAAAATAAATTGTATTTTCCTCTGGATCCAAAGTAACACTTTCCATTCCATCAATATTTTGTGTACTTACACTTTCTAAAACCTTTTCTTCTATTTCATCATAGAGATAAATTACACCTGCTCTTCCGCAGTCAAAAAAAGAAAAAAAACATAGCAGTTCTGCATAGACATACGATTTGGAATACACACTATATTCATTTTCGCCTATAACTATTTTTCTACTTGTTACTCCTTTTGAAAACAAGAAAATAGTTAGTAAGATAAATGAAACAGCTATTATTATAATTTTATTCTTATTCTTTTTTGTCATTATACTTATTGTATTAATTTCTAGTAATTGTTTTGGAATCATCTATTTTTAAACCCGTTTTATGCACTAGAGAATCTTTTACGGTTTTAAATAATTTTGAATCAGTTCGGCTATTGGGGAAGGTTATAGTGTATGCCAATTTTATATCTCTACTATTTTGACAGTTAAACTGAAGTCAATTTTATACCTATCAAATTCTATTTCAGATGTTCCATTTTTAGTTGTTTTTTCGGCATTTCCATACATTGAAATCTCAATACTATAGTTTTTATGTATTGCTTTTAGTTCTTCATTATCAACATAGCCTTTTTTCCCATTTATTGATTCCCATCCATAACCAACAAATTTAAGTTTCCCCATTCCATATTCTTTAATTAGAAATTTTTCAATTTCTTCCGAGTCTTTTCCTAAAACTTTGTAATTAGCTTCAAGAATAGTTTGTCCTGTTCCTGTTTTACATTGAACGAATTCAATTTTAGAAGGTTTTATGGCATACTTTTTTAATAAATCTCCGCACTCTAATTTTTGAGTAAAACAAGAGGTTGAGAAAAAAAGTAGTGTTAGTAGTAATAGATATTTCATGTTTTATTGAGTTTTTATAATGACATACATTGTCATTAACAGCTTTTATCCTGCTGCTTGATGTTCAATTAGTACTAATTTATTGCTTTTTATTTCAAATGTATACCAAGAAGAATATTCGTTAATTGAATCATAACTATTTCCAAAATCAAATGCTGTTTCATCTGATAATAATTCTGAATGTCCTATATCCTTATAGCTTAGTATAATTTCTTTACCTTTTATTTTAATTGAAGTTTCGTTTAAAAAATAGCCATCATCAGTTGTTATTTTATATAATCCATTTTCATTATACCAATGGATTCCTTTAATATTTATTTTAGTCAGAATATCTTTTAATTCAGTTATAACAGCATTTTTATGCTCAATATTAAAATCTTTAGTTGCATTACTTATTACACTGTTTATTTTTGAAGTATCATTTTCGCTCAAAGAAGTTAAAAATATTTCCAATTCTTTAATTATTGTTTTTTTTAATTCAACTTTCTCATTTTCTTTTTTCAAAAAAAGACAACTGTTTTCCTTCTCAAAATTGTTTAATTCTATTTTGTTTTCTGATTTGTAGTTAGGTTTATACCAGTCATATTTGTTTAAGAAATAATCTTTTAATCTATCATTTTTAAAAACATATTGATGTCTTGCAAAAATTTCATTCCGTAGTATTTTTAGTTCTAATAATGATAAATGATTAATATCTTTTTCAGAATATTTTTTAGAATCGCATTCACTACAATTTTTAATTTGTGAAAATGTATTTTGCGTAAATGCAAAAATTATAATTAATGGCAAGAGTATATTTTTCATAATTATTGGTTATATTTTAGCTATGATTAGCGCGAGAATCAAAAGTAATATGCTGTCAATTAGATATTTAGACAACCTTTTTAAAATATTTCATCAATTTTTATGTTAGTTAATTCATTTAAGTCTATAGTAATTTTTGTATCAGAATTGTTACATATTGGTAGATTATTTATTACTTCAGCTTTAAAGATAGGGTTAGAGAAAGTAAAGAAAATAGACCAATTTAATTCTCCATTTAGCTTTGTCGAAGCTATAAACCCTTCATTTCCCATTTCACCATCACCAAATACAATTTTTTGGTTTTCAAACTCAAAACTTCCATTATAAATTTCACATTCAACCCAAATATCATTATTGTATTTTTCAATTTTTTCTAATTGTGTATCACATTTTGGAATCCAAGATTGTTTAATTTCTCCATTATTTGAGTTTTTAGTTCTATAAACGCTTCCAATTACAATTTCATCATTTGCATATGTGATACAATCATAACCAAGAACAAATCCCTTTTTCCATTTGTCTTGAATTTTAATTTGGGAATCATTCATAGTTAATTTTTAATTGTGTACAACTGTTTTTGGCTATCTACAGTTTAATTATAAATTTAACAGACTTTGCTAATCTGTACCAACTTTAGGCTTGGCACTTAATTTTTTTTCCTAATCGTTTTCAGTATTTTTTCAACATCCTCTACTGTAACTCCAAAGATTAGGCGTTCCGTTATCGGCTATAACTTTCATCCAACCCTCAGATTTGTATTCTATATTTGCTTTTTCGTCTAATTCTGTATTACAAGGATGTTCTTTATATTTGGTTACCATTACCTTAGCCCATTGCCCTGAAATGTTTTTAGTAAGCTTAATTTCAAACAATTCTCCCTTAACAGAGCCAATTATTTTACCTGTAGTATTGGGTTTAGTTCTTATTCTAAGCCCTGGTTTTTTAGCGTAATAGCCCAACACTTTTTCACTATTTAAGACCATATAATCCATCCAAGTAACTGCCTTAAAACCCAAATGGTTAATTTCATTGAGGCGAAACCAAATATTTAAATGCTGATTTTTTAACTTCACAAATCCATTAACTGAATCTGTAAAATTAAATGCAAAAATTTCGTAACCAATTTCAGAGTAATCCGTTAATTTTATTTTTTGGTTCTCAGACACAAAATAAATTTCATAAGCAAATTGGTTATTGGTTTCTTTATTTCCTATTCTTTTTACTTTACCAATTTCTTTTCCATTAGGTGCACTATATGCCGTAAAACCATCTTTAGGCGAAAGAATACAGCAGTTTTTTTTAGCATATTTAAGACTGTCTATTGCAGTTATAATAATTCCGCTTTTAAGAAGTTTTCTTTTATTTAGCAAGACATTAGCTATTGTGTCGTTATGCGCTATATCTGCTACAAATTCTGCTATTGGAGACGTGACAGTGACTTTATTTATTTTTTGTTTCTTCCCACAACTAAACTCAAAAGGATATTGTTTCCAATCTGAATCTCTGTTTTTTCTAACAGTAAAACTCCAATAATCGAGAGCTTTCAATGGATCAAATGCAAATGAAAAATATTTGTTTTTTTGGTTAGCACCACTTTCTAAAACACAAATAATATCATCTGTATGGCACCCTATATATTCGGAACCAAAATTGCAATCATCGTCATTACTTTTAAAATCTCTAGGTGTATCCCAAGTTTCTTTATAAAAAAATATACGGATGTCATTTTTACAAAGATCGATATTAGACATACTATATCTTTTAATGGTGTGCGCTAATGAGTCTAAATTAGTAGCACTATTTGCAACAACTATATGTTGATGCCTTTTATTATTAGAAAAACTTTCTTCCGTTTTTAAAGGGAAAAATTCAGTTTTTTTATTGCAACTAAAAATAGTTAAAAGGATGCTGATGTATATTATTTTCATATTTAAAAGACTTTCTTAGTGTTCATAATATGCTTTTATTTCGTTTTAAATATTGGCGTAAAAAATAGAATCTATCTTTAAATTCAAATAGTTTAATACTGTTCTTATTTAATATTTATTCTTTTAATATTTAAATAGCCTAAAGTACTAGTTATTAAAAAACATATTACGCTAAAAACTGTAACAGACGAAATTCCAAGAATTGAAGGCATTTTATCACCTAAAGAAACCGACAATACACTAAAAGAATAAGGAAAATAAATGGATTGTGGCGCTTGAGAAAGAATGATACCTATAATTGCTAAAAACATACCAATACCTAAAGGAATAATAAAATTTTTGAACCTAAAACTTAACCAAAATTGAATCCCTACAATTCCCAATGATGCTACTAAAGAAGTAAATAGCATTTTTATGTACTTTACGTGTTCTGGCTGAAAATTCAGAAAAGCCAAATCTGGATGTATTAACCCTAATAATGCACCAGATAAAAGTATAGCTATATAATAATAAATATATGTGGTAATTATGGCAAAAATGACGATACTTAACTTACCAAAATAGACACTCCATTTAGGAATTGGTAAAGCAAATAAATGTTTTATCCCTAATGACTTATGTTCTATTTGCATAATTAAGCTAGTAATTAACACAATAAACATGGGTATAAAAAAAGGAATGGAATTTTCAATTTGAACAGTCATAAATTTTTCCCAAGGATTTATTCCAGTTTCAGGTGTATTCGTTTTATGTTTTAAAAAGTATGCTATAAAAAATAATAATGGAAAAAGCAAAGCACTAATAATTGTTAGCCAAAAAGAAAAAGTCCTCTTTAGTTTAATAAACTCATTTTTTATACTTGATATATAGAATGATAATACTGTCATAATTTTTAGTTTTCAGTTAGTGATAAGAAAAACTCTTCTAAATTATTTTTAATAGACACTTGATAAATATTAATTTTTTCAGTTCTTAATACATCTATCACTTCTGTAATTTCTTCTTTATTTTTTACTTCAACCTGTAAAGAATCATCCAGTAAAGAAATATTTTCTATTTTCAAATTCTTTAGAACAGACAAAGCTTCAATAGGTTTATCTACTTCTATATCTATTTTTATACTTGCTCCTTTAGATTCTTTTAAAGTTGCTACAGTATCTTGATATAACATCTTACCATTTCTAATAATACCAACGTGAGTACACGTTCTTTCGATTTCGCTTAATAAATGACTAGAGATAAATATTGTAGTTCCGTATTTTTCATTCAACTCTTTGATAAGTGTTCTCATTTCAATAATCCCTTTTGGATCTAAACCATTTGTTGGTTCATCTAAAATGAGTAGTTCAGGATTGCTTAATAAAGAAATTGCCAATCCTAATCGCTGTTTCATTCCTAAAGAATATTCTTTTATTTTCTTGTCTTTAGCTTGTACTAAATTCACAATTTCTAATACTTCATGTATTCTACGAGGTAAAATGTTTTGACGATAATTCGCGGCAATTCTTAAGTTTTCGATCGCATTTAAATGGTCATATAATGACGGATTCTCTATTAATGCTCCTATTTTATCCAAAATATTAAGTCTAGTTTTCGCGTTAAATGTTTCTCCAAAAAGAACAACAGTTCCAGAATGTTTCTTAAGAAGTCCTAGCATCAAACGTATTGTGGTACTTTTTCCTGAACCATTTGGGCCTAAAAACCCATAAATACTTCCTTTTGGTACTTTTAGTTCCAAATTCTCAACATCCATTTTTGTCTTAGTATATGAGAAATTAAGATTTTTTGTGTTGACAATAAATTGGTTCATATATTATTTCGATTAGTTAGTTATATAAAACACGGATGATTGGATGAATTGTTACAATAACATTCATAACTTATTTTATTTCAAATAAATAAAAAGGTTTTTTATTACTTATAATCATCTTAATACAACCGCTTTTTAAGCGGTTTTTTATACTTCATAATTCCTTGTTTTTTTAGAAGTTAAAACTCTCTTCTTTTTAAGAAATGGTTTTATCGATAAAATAACTCCTAAAATTATTAAGACATATATTCCGTAATTAGAAATAAATCTACCTATAGTAGTTTTTACAAGTGTAGGATTATTTCTATTGTAATGAATAGTAATTGTATCACCAACTGAATTTATTCCTCCTATAAAGGGTATTCTTAAAATTTCTGTAGTACCTAATTGTTCTGCTCCATTTTCTAAGTTAAATTTAATAACAGCGGAACTTCTTAACCATTTACCTCTATGTTGTGTGATTTTGAGAACCTCTCCCTCTGTTTTAACCCAGTCTGTATCTTGTGAAAAAGAAAAGGTCGTTACCAATAGTAATGTTATGAATAGTATGTTTTTCACAGAGTAATGAGCTTCTTTTTTGTTTTTTTAAGTACTATTTGTAATTGCACTAAAACCCTTCAATGAAGGGCATTAAGCAGAAATTTTATGAAGTACCTGTTCCATTTCTTCAAATGCCTTTTCTTGGGTCGGAGCAAGTACTATTCCTTTTATTTTTCCTGTAATAATCTCTAATATATTTTGATAGTTTTTTTGGCTTTTTCCAAAGTAAGCATTCATTATTTTATTTGGTATAATGTGATTTACTTTTACGGTATTTTCATTTACAAAAAACACTTTTACGGCGTGCATATTGCTTTTTTTAAGTACAATACATTGTGCCATTTGTCCATTGACATCTGTTCTGACCTCCCATTGGTCATATTCTTTTGAACATTCAAAAGTTGATGCCGTTTTTAAATAACTGCAGAGTTTATCTAAAGAATTATAGTTGTTTTTAAGTTCTATTAAGTTTTCCATTTGGTTTGAATGTTTGTTATTAAATTAAAGAGCCACTTATACTTTATAAGTTTAAGTGACCCAATATTTTATTATTATTAAAAAGCTCTAATTGCACGAACCCATGCTACATTCAACTTATTATTAACTTCTATATTCCCATTGCTTATACGTAGAATGTATGCAAGGTTGGCGTTCCCACTATCCTGGGTAGAAGTCCAGTAAAATAATGTATTTAAATTTGCTCCACCATTAGCTACCGATGTTGTGTTGATAATTGTTTTATTCAAATAGATTTGATACAACTCATCTGAAGAAGGTAAAAACCAATCGTTATAACTACCCAATGATAAGTTATCACACAAAGAGGCTGCATAGGTTCCTGTTGCTTGTGCCGCTACAATTGCTGTAGTGTTTGCTTGTCCAGATCCAATGGCTGTAGCTTCTGCTCCTGGTACGTTAGTTCCATTGTTCCATGTTATAGAATTTCCTGAATTTAAATCACTTACTGTAGTAACCAAACCGTGCGTATTATCTGCTGGATCTACCCAAAATACTATTCCACCATCTCTAAAATCACCAATTGCAGCTGCTTCATTTAAGTCATTAAGATCAATGTATGCATTTGCCGATACCGAATACACCCCGTTGTCTA
>NZ_JAZGGG010000013.1:0-72029 GCF_036480315.1 Polaribacter sp. | reverse complement strand
TTTAATACCTCTAAAATTTTCTCGTAATTTGCTCTAAAGCTGTTCATCTATTTAAATGTTTGAAATTCAATTAAATATACGATTCTCTTAATCAATGAACAGCTTTTTTATAATGCACAACAGGTATAAATATATGTATCTTATCTAATTACTAGCTTTTTAGTTGCTGTTTTACCATTTTCTGTAACTTTTAAGATATATATTCCTGCATTTACTCCAGAAACATCTATATTTTTCTTTTCTCCAGAAAAACTTGAAGAAAATACTTTTTTACCTAAAACATTAAAAATTACTACCTGTTTTACACTAGAACTAGTGCTAGAAATTGTAAATTTCTTATCTGTAATTGGGTTTGGATACGTTGTAAAACCTTCAATATTATTTCTACTAACTGAAGCGGTAGCCATTTTTGGTGTTACTTGTGCCCAAGAAGTTCCAATTCTTAACTCATCAAAATTAATACTTGGCGTTTCTCCAGTACTATCTTGACGTAAAATAAATCTTCCTAAATCTACAGCTGTAGATGATGATGTGTGAGATAAGTTTGCTGTACCTGGAGTTCCTTCAAAAGTTGCTGGATCTGGATTTGCCCAAACTTTAATTTCATTAGTAGCAAGTTCATAAGACATCACAATAAATGTTTGCTCTCCTGGTGTATAAGAAAGTGTTGTATCAAAGTTCGTTGCAGAACCCGACTCACTCACTCCTAATTCATACATTGTATTATCTGCTGCAGTTTGTCTTATATACAATCTAGATCTAAAACTTCCACCAGATTCAGCTAAAGCCACAAAATAACCTCCATCTGTTGTATCTGTCATTGTAGAAATATCTGTTGGACTAAAAATAAACGAAGCATACAAAGTTCCTGTAGATGTTGCATTAAAACCAATATATGGATCACTACCACTACCTACCAAATTTACCATTGCGCCTACTGGATTAGGAAATTCACCTACATTAAAAGGGTTTCCCATTGTACCAGCAACTACTTGAATGTTATTAGCCGTAGAAGATGTTGATGCATCTTGCCAATCTGTAGAGGCAATTAAATCTGTTCCTACTGTATAATCGAAAGATTCGTATACTGGAAAAGGTTTACATACTAGGCTAGAAAAATTTCTAGTAAAATCACAAGTACTTCCTGTTCCACCAACTACTTTTATATCTACGTCTGTTCCTTCAGGAATTCCTGTAACTGTAATACTCCCTGTTGCACTAGCATCTGGATTATCTCCTCCAATAGTTCCAACATCATTACCCATATCATCTTTTGCTGTAATTGTATACGTAATTCCCGTGTTTCCTCCAGTAAATGTTATAGATCCATTATATGTATCAACCCCAGATGTTAAAGCATCACAACTAGTACTTATAGTATCAAGTGCTAAAACACATGGAAAAGCTATAGTAAATGTTGTAGAATCGCTTACTGCAGTAGATAATGAAGCTCCAGCATTATCTACTAACTCTAAAGTTAGTGTATAGGTACTTCCAGGAATTACTGTTATATTTGGCAATGTTGCAGAAAAGAAAGAAGTTACTTCTGTAGAACCTCCTTGGGTTTCAAAAGTAGATTTAATGTATCCATCTCCAGAACCATCTCCCATTCCAGATCCATTATCCGCAGAAAAATTAAAATTCATTAAACTTATCGTAACTGCAACACTTGTTGTACTTGCAATTGTAGCACCGTCTGAAGGAGCAATTATTGTTAAACTAGGGTCCGTTGATGGCGCCGTTATAGTAAAATTAGCAGTTAATGCTGTATAACCATCTGTATTGTCTCCAACCCAATTACTATCACTTGCAACAGCAGCTAATAATGCTACTTTTGTTCCTGTTGTAATTCCATTATAATATATATTATCAAACTCTGCTTCTGATCCAGCACCAGCACCTGCAGCTACTGCATTTACACCGTCTGTTAAACCTGTTGGAAGGTCTGATTGATTTGAATCATTTGATCCTGATTGCCATTCCGAACTATTACCAGCAGCTGCAAAGATAAATGTAGGTGCTGACGAATTTCCTTGATATACTAATATTTGATCTCCACCACTAGAAATGTTAATATCGCCTCCATCTAAAGAAAAATCCCCCATATCTCCAACAGTATATCTAATATTTGTACCTGCTGTAATTCCACCAGTTGGTGCAGTATAAAGAACAGTACCTTCCCCACTTCTTAAAACAGTTCCTGTCCATCCGTTATCAGTAAATTTAACTACTGTACCTGCATCTAAATCAACTAAAGGTACAAATCTAAAGCCATCATTTGTATCTCCTTGCATCTCAATAACTACTAAATCTCCTGCAACAAGGGTTGTTTGAGAAAATGTTATCAAAGAAACGAATATTAATAATAATGTAATAAAGTAATTTTTTTTCATGTTGATATTGGTTTAAATAATTTGTTATGTAAATATATAAAATTTTTAGTCTTTCTTTATATTTCGGAAACATTAAATAATGATTAAATTTACTTAACTATTTTTTAAACAAACACTTAACTACATTTAATGTTATTTAAACGTTAACTTAAGACTTATAGATTAAATGAATGTTAAGGAGTTTAAATTCTATTATTATTATCATTATTTTTGAGACAAATTATTTCACACACCAGTTTATGAATAAAAATGAAATTAAAATTTTACTAGTTGATGATGAGCCAGATATTTTAGAAATTGTAGGTTACAATTTAAAAAACGAAGGTTATCAAGTTTTTACAGCTTCTAACGGTCAAGAAGCTATAAAATCTGCTAAAAAAAATATTCCGCATTTAATTTTACTAGACATAATGATGCCTGAAATGGATGGAATTGAGGCTTGTGAAAAAATTAGAAAAATAAAATCTTTAGAAAATGTAGTCATCTCATTTTTAACTGCTAGAGGAGAAGATTACTCACAAGTTGCAGGTTTTGAAGCTGGTGCAGATGATTATATTACAAAACCTATAAAGCCAAAAGTTTTAGTTAGTAAAATAAAATCTTTATTAAGAAGATTAAAAACCGAAACACAAGACGAAGAAACTTTTAAAGTTGGGGATATTGTTATAGACAGAGAGGAATACGTTGTATACAAAGCTGGTGTAAAAATATCATTACCAAGAAAAGAATTTGAGCTTTTCTCTTTATTAACTTCTAAACCTGGTAAAGTTTTTAAAAGAGAGGTTATTTTAGATTCTGTTTGGGGAAATGAAGTTGTTGTTGGTGGAAGAACTATTGATGTTCATATTAGAAAACTCAGAGAAAAAATTGGTGATGACCATTTTAAAACAGTTAAAGGTGTTGGATATAAATTTGTTTTAGAAGAAGAAGACAAATAAATTTGTTTCAATGAAATTTAAAAAAACATATTCTTACGCACTTTGGTCTGCTGTATATCTAACATTACTTTCAGTAATTATTGCAGCAATCTCTTATTTTCTTATAATTCAACATTTTGGAATTAGCATAATTATTATCGCTATAATTATACTCTTTATTACTACATTTTTTATTACCCAATACAGAGCAGAACACTTCATTTACAGAAGATTAAAGAAAATTTATGAAGAAGTATCAATTTTAGATATAAATGATTTGCGTAAAGACTCCGCTACCACTGATATTGAAAAACTTTCTAAAAGTATGCAGAAATTTGTGGAAGGAAAACGTTTAGAAATAAAAAACTTAACAGAAAGAGATTCTTTTAGAAGAGACTTTTTAGGAAATGTAGCTCATGAACTTAAAACACCTCTATTTACAGTACAAGGTTATATTTTAACCTTGATTGAAGGCGCTGTAAACGATAAAGAAGTTCGTACAAAATATTTAGAAAGAGCCAATAAAGGAGTCGAAAGATTGGTTGCTGTTACCAATGATTTAGATATGATTGCTAAATTAGAAACGGATGGCCTTAAAATAAATATCGAAATTTTTAACATACTAGAACTTACACAGAATGTTTTTGACTTGCTTGAAATGAAAGCTAAAAAGAGAAACATCATTTTAAAGTTCGATAAAGTATATGAATTTCCTGTTTTTGTACAGGGTGATATTGAAAAAATTGAGCAAGTTCTTATCAACTTAATTGTAAACTCCATTAAATACGGAAAACCAAACGGCACATCAATAGTTGGTGTAGATAATTACAATAAAAACAAGTTTATAATTAAAATTATTGATAACGGAGAAGGAATTCAGCAAAAACATATCTCTCGTTTATTTGAACGTTTTTACAGAGTAGACCAAAGTAGATCTCGTGAACAAGGTGGTTCTGGTTTGGGGCTTTCTATTGTAAAACACATTATAGAAGCGCATGATGAAACCATTTTACTAAAAAGTATTTATGGTGAAGGTTCAGAGTTTTCTTTTACTTTAGAAAAGGCTAAATAAATCTGAACTTAATTTTGTTTCTTCTGAATTTAATCCAGAATAATTTTGAACCTCTTCCAATTTATATGAAGTAAAATCTTCTAATATACAAAAAGGAGCTACTTTTTTTTCTTTAAAATAAGAAGCTAAATATTCTTGCTCTGGTTGATTTTTAGTCGGTATAAAAAATACTTTTTTATTTAAAACTGCCAAATCCATAATTGAAGAATAACCAGATCTACAAACAACTATTTCTGATGCATTTATTAACTTTTCTAGTTCTTCTGAAAGTACATAATTATAAAAAGTAAGATTTTTTTCTGTCCATTTTTTTTGATGAACCTCAACTTTCCCTAATACAAAAACAATATTTCTAGTATCTTTTTTAAAAGCTAGCATCAACTTTTTTTCAAAAAAGGTTCTATTCGGTTCTGGGCCAGAAAGAAGTACTAAAATATTAATACTTTTTTCTAATTCTTCTTTTTTAAAGCGGCTTAAAACTCCAATAAATTTTTGATTCTTGTGTTTTTTAAACTCTGACAATTTGCCCGAAAAAAGAGAATCTTCTGTATCAGGAATCCAACATTCGTTAAACTTTTTTATGCTATTTTGATGAATCTTACTGGTGATAAAAGTTGTAAAACCAGATAAAACTGTAGTTTGATGTGTTATATAAACAGAAGGAACCCTATTACTTCTTACACCAAAACGATTGTCTGATATTACACCAACAACGTCTTTATTCTTTCCTATAAATTGCTCTAAAAGTTGCTTTTCTTTTTTTACAGCTTTTAGAATAGTTGGTAATTGTTTTAGTAAATTCCATTTTATATTCTTGCCATATTTAATATGGTAAGAAGGCAATTCTAAAGTTTCTAAAGTTGGAAATTCTTTTTTTAAAAAATCTAAAGCTTTACCATCTGAAGCTATTATTGGAATAAATTTTTCTGAAATAAGTGCATTTATAATGGGCACACAACGAGATGCGTGACCTAAACCCCAATTTAAAGGTGCAATAATTATTTTACTTTGGGTAGAATTCATTTATATTTCAATTTGCTACCAAGTTTTTAAATAAAAACTTAAAATTAAGTTGCTATTTGGTTGATAGAAAAGTGCGTTAAGGATTGAATTGGCATCCTTTTTTTTCTTTTTCAGAAAAAAAAGATATAATGGAAAGCCTGTTAAAACGCCCAAATAAAAACCTTTTTAAACTAAATCGAAACCAATGTCTTTTCTGTAATTCATTTTATCGAAATGAATTTTATTGATGCTTCTATAACTCTTTTCTAAAGCTTCTTCAATAGTATCTCCAAACGAAGTAACCGCCATAACTCTACCACCAGCAGATACTGTTTTTCCATCTTTAATAGTTGTTCCTGCATGAAAAATAGTAGATTCTTTTACGTTTTCTAGGCCTGTAATTTCTTTATTTTTCTCGTAACTTTCTGGGTATCCGCCAGAAACCAACATTACGGTAGTTGCGGTTTTAGAGGTTACAGAAAATGATTTTGTATCTAAATTCTGATTGGCAACACCATCGAACAATTCAAATAAATCTGATTCTATTCTTGGTAATACAACTTCAGTTTCTGGATCTCCCATTCTTACATTATACTCAACCACAGAAGGATTTCCGTTATCATTCATTAATCCAATAAAAATAAATCCACGGTAATCAATTCCGTCTTTTTGTAAACCTGCAATTGTAGGTTTTACCACCAATTCTTCTACTTTATCTAAAAAATCTTGGTCTGCAAAAGGTACAGGAGAAATTGCGCCCATTCCACCAGTGTTTAAACCTGCATCTCCTTCGCCAATTCTTTTGTAATCTTTGGCTGAAGGTAAAATTTTATAGTTTTTACCGTCTGTTAATACAAAAACAGATAATTCTATTCCTTTTAAAAATTCTTCGATTACAACAGTAGATGATGCTTCGCCAAATTTTTGATTGGAAACCATTTCTTCTAATTCAACTTTTGCTTCTTCTAAAGAGTTTAAAATTAAAACTCCTTTACCGCCAGCTAAACCGTCTGCTTTTAATACAAAAGGTGGTTCTAAAGTTTCTAAAAAGGTAAAACCATCTTCTAGATTATCTTTTGTAAATGATTTATATTTTGCAGTTGGAACTCCATGTTTTTGCATGAATTGTTTCGAAAAATCTTTAGATCCTTCTAACAAAGCTCCGTCTTTTTTAGGTCCAATTACTGGAATATTTTTCAATACATTGTCTGCTAAAAAGAAATCATGAACTCCATTTACTAAAGGTGCTTCTGGCCCAACAACAACCATTTTAATATCCTTTTCTAAAACTGTTTTTTTAACTGCTTCAAAATCTGTAGGATTTATGTTTACGTTTACAGCAATTTTATCTGTACCTGCATTTCCTGGAGCTACAAAAAGCTGATTCACTTTACTGCTTTCTACTAGTTTTAATGCAAAAGCGTGTTCTCTTCCTCCTGAGCCTAATATAAGAATATTCATGTTAGTTATGTTGTTGTTTGTTGCTGCAAATATATTTTAAATTCTTTTAAATTCTACTTTCAAAAGACATACATTTACTTTAAAACTTAAAGTTTTAAGAGTTCTTTTTATTAAAAAAACCCCATTTTAGAAAATATTTAATGGCAGAAGATGTGTGTTTAAGAAATAATTTAACACTTTTTGATGAACCTTGTTTTAACACATGTATTATTTCTACGTTTGGATAATACATTTTTTTCTTCCCTAAAACATCTATTTTTTTACAAATATCTACATCTTCCATATATAAGAAATACCTTTCATCGAAGCCATTTAAGTTTACAAAATCTGCTGTTTTATATAAATGAAAACAACCTGTAATATAGTCTGCAAAGAATGATTCGCTTAAATCTTTATCCCTATAAGTTCCTTTAAAAATAACGGATTTAAATATTGGTTTTAGAAAAGAAAATCTTCTAGCTAATAGTTCTGATGCCGATGGATATCTTCTACATGAATATTGATGTGATTTGTCTGGAAATAAAACTTTTGGGGCAATCATTGCCACATCCTGATACTTTTCTAACTCTTGTATTAAACTGTTAATTACACCAATTTTAAAAGATACATCTGGATTTAATATTAAATGATACTTAGAAGTATTATTAATACTTTTTATAATTTTATTATGCCCGGCTCCAAAACCAATATTCTCTTCTATGCCAACATATTCTATTTCTTTATTAACAAACACATACTCGAAAAATCTAGAAGGAGTATTATCAATCAAAAAAAGTTTTTTAGCTAATGGTATTTGTAAAAAAGAATCTATTGTTTTATGTAAATCAGTTAAATCTTCTTTAAAAAGTACTATTGAACACGTTATTACTATTTCTTTTTTCATTTTATATTAATAGGCTTTTTCTTCTTTTACAAAAACATTAAAAACCGTTTGTAATACTATTTTTATATCTAAAAAAAATGACCAATTTTCAATATAAAAAATATCTAAACGAACCCTATTTTCAATATCTGATTTTTTTATAACCTCTCCTCTATAACCACTTATTTGGGCAAGCCCAGTAATTCCTGGTTTTACAGAATTTCTTACCAAATAGTTTTCTACTTCGTTTACATATTTTTTAGTTTGAATATTAATATGTGGTCTTGGTCCAATAGTACTCATATCTCCTTTTAAGACATTAAAGAATTGTGGTAGTTCATCTATACTTGTTTTCCTTAAAAAAGCACCAATTTTTGTAACTCTTTTATCATTTTTAGACGCTGCAATTTTATCTGCATCTAAATTAACTTTCATTGATCTTAACTTATAACAGTTAAATTGACTTCCGTTTAAACCATCTCTTTTCTGCTTAAAAAATAATGGCCCTTTAGAATCAATTCTAATAATTAACCACATTAAAGGCAAAAACCAAGATAGAATAAAAATACAAATTCCTAGAGAAAAAAAGATGTCAAAAGTTCTTTTAAATATATGAGTTTCTATTTGTTCAAAAGGTAATGGTTTAGGTTTTAATATAGGTATAGTACCAAAATATTCTAAAATAAAATCTTTACTATAAATAGCTTTATTCTCGGGTATTATTCTTAAGTCTAATTTATGTAATGCAGCAAATTTTCTAATTTCAACTACTTGACTTTCATTAAATCCAGATGATTCACAATAGATTTCATCTATTTTGTTCTCTAAAATATATGCAAAGGCATTTTTAAAATTTCCTAAATAAGTTTTTGATTTGTATAATTTATCAGAAAAAAAGCCAAAAAATCGATACCCTAAATCATTCCTTTCATTAAATAGTTTTTGAATGTTTTTGGCTGTTGTATTCTCTCCAAAAAGAATAATATTTCTATAGTTTTTTCCATCTGATCTGTATTTTTTTAGAAGGAAAAAAGTAAAAAATTTAAAAAAAGTAACAACTATTATAATTAATACAAAGATTATAAGCTGATTATCTACAACTTCACCTTCTTTAAAAATACTGAAATAACTTAAATAAGCGAGAGAAAAAACAAAAAATTGTGATAACAACAATGTTAGTACTCTAGTAATATGCGTGTACCTATAAACATTATAGAACTTTGTATAATAGGAAATAAACAACCACAATACTGTTGTGTAAGATAAAAAGGTAAAATTCAAGTATTCTTTATCGGATACAAAATAAACGATTCCACTAATTATTAATAAATCTAGAAGAATTACTAAAGGCCTTATTAAAATTGAATTCTTTTTTTTCAATTGTTATTTTTTTTTAAAGATAACAAGGCTATGGTTATAAAAAAAACCATTCCTCTTTGTCTCCACAAGAAAGACTCTGTAAAACAAACCACCATTATTAGCATTATCATATAAAACAATGAAAAATCTTTATACAGTATTGATTGTTTAATTAAAGTATAAAAAATCATTAATAATAAAATGAAACCCAAAACACCAAGTTCTGCGAATACTTGTATGTACTGGTTATGGTAATTATAACTTAAATACCCAGGATACAATTTATATTCAGAATATTTTTTATTTAAACTATTTTGAGAATTATTTAAACCAAATCCTAAATAATACTTCTGCTGTTCTGTTATTATTTCATAGAAAGCGCGTATTTGAAAAATTCTTAAACTTGCACCTGTCCATAAATATACGTTGCCAAATTCATTTTTATTTAATGCTTCACTAATATTTGTTTTATCAATTTCTTTCTTTATTCTTTTTATTACATTATTAGATGCTAATAACAGAATAAGGGTAACACCAAAAATAATAATTGAGTACTTATAATTTAATTTTTTAGTGTTTTTTCTTTTCAGAAAAAACACTAAAGTAAAGAGTAGGGTAAATGTTATAATTATTTTTGAAGAAAGTAAAATTAAAAAAAGTGCTAAAAAGAATAAACTAAAAGAATCTAATTTAGTTTTACCCTTTTTTGTTAGAAAAAAACCAATACCAAAACTTATGAATACAGATAAATAAATTGCATTCATATTACTTAAATTATTGCTTAATTTATGATAAAATAAATAACTAAAATCTGAGTATTTATATGTATTTAAAGCACCAATTAGTAAGCAATAAAAAGCGTAATAGACTAAAGATTTTGAAAAAAAATTAAGCACTTCTTCTCGCTTATCAACTCTTATATTATTGAGTAAAAATGCTATTGGAAGTATAATATATGGTAAAAAACGCGGTAAACCCTCCGTTGTACTTTTAACGTTATCTGACCAAAATAAAGAAAGAAAACATAAAATATAAAAGCCAATAAATAGTGCCATTAACTTATTAAAAACAACTCTTTCTTTTAATTGGATAAGTTTAAAACAGCCTACCAAAAAAAATAAAATGATGCTTATACTATTTACTGCAAAACCTAATGGTAAAGTAATTAAAACTAATGTTAATGATATTTTAGAAATGTTATTTAGCAAGACATTCATGGAAGAAATTAAGATAACTGCTATTTATTTTGTTAATATCATATTCGTTACTAATTTTATTTTTATTGCTTTCAATTTTATCTATTTCTTGTTCTCTACTTATTTTCTCTAGATAAAAACCAACATCTTTGTAAGTATAAAAATAATATGCATGCTCTTTTAGAACTGCTTTATTGAATATATTATTGTGTGCTATTATTAAATTTCCAGAACCCATAGCTTCTAAAAGAGATGGATTTGTGCCACCAACGGAATGACCATGAAAATAAAGGTTACAGCAATGTCTTAAACAGTTTAGTTCCTCATTATTGTAAATACTTCCTAAAAATATAATGTGCTTATAATCTTTGTATTTTTCTTTTATTCTTTTGCCAAAATTATTCTTTGTATAATCTCCAATTACTATAAAAGATGTCTCTTGTTTACTGTAAACTACGCCATCTAAAATGGTTTCAATGTTATTTTCTGGTTCTATTCTAGCAAGTAGCATGTTGTACTTTAACTTTTCTAAATTAAATTTCTTTAAAATAGTTTCATTTACACTAGGTACAATTTGGCTTCCGTAAGCAATAAATTTTGAGTCTTTTTTATATTTGTCATCTATGTACTTCTTTATTCCGTTAGAATCTGCAACCAAAAAATGACTATGTTTAACAGCCAAACTTTCAGCATATTTTAGAAATTTTCTTACAAAGAAAGTATACTTACTTCTTTTCCATTCTAGACCATCCATATTGGTAATAATTAATGGTTTTTTAGGAAAAAGAAACGACCAAACGGAACTACTAGTATATCCTAATTGCAAGATAACATCTAAATCTTTTTTTCTTGTATCTAAAATACAATTTAGATCATAAATAAATTGACCAATTGTACCCATTTTTTTTTCAGGATCATTACAATGAACAATATGAACTCCTTTAAATAATTTATCTTGATATGGGTGGTTTGATGAATTGTAAACGTAAACCTCACATTTCTCTTTAGCTAGATATGTTGCTAAATACTCTGCAAATTGCTCGAAACCTCCATAATGATTTGGAATACCTCTAGTACCAATTATTCCTATTCTCATTAATTTTTTTTGTTAATTGTTTTCTAAAAAAGAATAACGATCCTAATAAAAAAGTAAATACTTCTTCAATATTATAAACACCATTAATTATTAGCGATGAAAATAAAAAATAAATACTTATTCCTGCAATTAAATTATTAATAATTGACGCTTTTTCTGATGATTCATTTTTATACGTGAATAAATATAAATCTAACAAGAATAAAAAATAAATGGTTACACCTATAATACCAGTTTTAAAAAAAATATTCACATAACCATTATGAATAACTGGTATATAACGCATTTTTTCATCTCCTCCCAAAAGTACTTTAAATTTTAAATCTACCAAAGAACCAAACCCTTTACCTACAAAATATGTTATTGGTGTATTCATTTGTTCTATTGCCAATGTTGCTTCATAAGCTCTCCAATGATCCCAAAGATAAGCATGGTTATTAGGGTCTATTTTATTTATAGGTGTAAAGATTTCTGAAGGTGCTATTTTCATTTTATAAAAAAAAGATTCTAAACCAGGTTTTCCTCTATCTAAATCTATGCTAAATAAATAGACATAAAATAATCCAAAAAATAATGAAAGTAATACACCATATTTAATTCCTTTAGTTGTAATTTTTAAATAACCATATATAGAGGAAAGCAATATTATAAATGCTACAATCATGGTTCTTGAAAAATATAAAGTGAAAGATATTATTGTAATAATTAAAATTACTTTTTTTAATAATTTATTTCTAACAACATTTAAAAAACGATATTTAAATGAACCTATTAATATTATTAGAACGAACACTTCTGATATATTAGAGATACCTCCAACTTTTCTTATATCACTTCTTGAAGAAATAGAAAAATCTACGTTTACAACTATATTAATGATATGTATAATAGAAAAGAAAAATGTTATATAAATTATTATAGCTAAAAATCTAGAAAAATTAACTATTTTTTTAGCAATTAAATATCCTGTAATTATTGCTAATATGGGTTTTGTAAAGTAAGTTAAGTCTTTAATGAAATTGTAAAGTGTTTGAGATTGAAATAAAGACGAAATACAACCAATGCCTAAAATTAAAACTAAAAAAGAAATGCTATTAAAAAGTTTAGATGATATTTTAGAATAGAAAAGTATTAAAACAAGAAAATAAGCAAAAAAATGAACCTCAATTACAGAAAATTGAACCAACAGGCACAAAACCAAGCCTAAAATAAAATCATTTAATTTCATATAGTAGAATCTTTTAAATAATTCAACTCAAATTGATTTACGTACTTTTCTAGTGTAAATATTTTTTTTGCTCTTAAAAAACCTTCTGTACTATATTTATTTCTTAAAGATGCATCATTCAATAATAAGTTCATTTTTATTGTAAGGCTTTCCACATTTTCCACATTAAATAAAAGACCTGTTTTATTATCTTCTACTACTTCTTTTAATGCTCCTAAATTTGAAGCTATAACTGGTTTTTTAGACAACATAGCTTCTAATGCTACCAAACCAAAAGATTCAGGAATTGTAGATGGAACGACAGCTATATCAATAATATCCCAAAATTTCCAAATTTCTGTTTGAAAATTTATAATCTTTACTTTAGCACTTAAATTTAGTGTTTCTATTTGTTTTTCTAGAGTTTCTAGAACATCTTCTTTTCCTTTTACTGTTGAACCAATAAATAATAGTTTAGCATTTGATTGTTTTTTTTCTAACTCCTTAAAAGCATTTAATAATAATGCGTGTCCTTTGTTTTCATTTATTCTACCAACAAGACCAAGAAGAATATCAGAAGAATTAAAAGTTAATGATTTTTTTAATTCTTCAATTTCTTTATTTGTTGTTATTTCAACTTCCCTATCTAATCCATTATAAATTACAACCGATTTCCTTTTTATTTTGGGTTGTATTTTACAGAAACTTTCTTGTGTTGTTTTAGAATTGAATATTGTAAAATCAGAAAAAACTTTTACCAACCTAGAAAAAACTTTTACTGCTATTTTAGGGTTTTCTAAAACTTCGTGAATATGCCAAAAATGTTTAATCCCTTTTAATCTTGCATAAACAAATCCTAAAATTACAACAACGGTATTACTTTGAACAATGTCTATTTTAACCCCTTTTAATTCTTTATTTAACTTAAAAATAGATTTCAAGAAATTAAAAGGAAAAGAAATTAACTCCTTAAAATTAAACATTTTTTTATGAATGTTTAATACTGGTGTTATAATTACTTTTATGTTCAGTTTTTTTAATTCAACAGAAAGCAACCCTTCTCTTGGTAAAACAACTATTGGAGAAAATAAATTCTTATTTAGCTTTTGTACTAAATATAATAATGCTTTGTCTGAACCATATAAGTCAGCCGATTGATGTACAAAAAGAATCGTTTTTTTTTTCATTATCTGTATCTTATTTTACAGATTAAGGTTTCAATAAAATAATAAAATTTACTTATAACTTTTGAATAACCATTATGAACTCTTATTAAATGAGATTCTTTTAAAGGTGCTTCTACTTGCCTAGTACTTACACCGCCAATAGTAAAATTGGTTATTATCTTATTTAAATAACTAATTTTAAAATTGTTATTTATAATTTTTATAATAAAATCATAATCAGCACATATTTTATAACGCAAAGAATATCCTTTTAGCTGGTTGTAAACTCTTTTATGTATAAATGAAGTTGGGTGAAAAAAGGGCATTTTTCTAATAGCCGTTTTTTTAGATTTTGGGGTTAGTGTTTTTAAAAAAATATTGTCGGAAGTATAGGTATTCATATTTCCATGAATAAAATCTGCTTTTGTTCTAATAAATTGATTTTTTATATTCTCTAATGCATCCAGCATATACCAATCATCACTATTAATAATACCAATTAACTCGCCACTAGAAGCCTCAATTCCTTTGTTCATGGCATCATAAATACCTTTATCGGGCTCACTCACCCATTTATAAGAAATTCCTTTTTCTATAAATTTTTGTTCGAATGATGCTATAATTTTTAATGTTAAATCAGATGATTTTCCATCAATAATAATATATTCAAAATTCGAGAATGTTTGATTTAGAACAGATTCTATGGTTCTTTTAATTGTTTTTTCTGAATTAAAACAAACAGTAAGAATGCTAAATAATGGTTCCATATTTAATTTTATCTAAAAAAAACACCATCTACTTGCAATAATTTTCCTGAATTTTCATCGTAAAAACCATTTTCTAAACTGTATAAGTTATAACCCAATGATGTAATATAATTCGTCATCTCTAAATATAACATTTCTTTACTGTATAGTTCTTCAACAGACATTTCTATTTGAATACCATGAATGTTTTTTAATGATTTAATTGCTCCTTCTAATACATTCTTCTCAAAACCTTGCACATCTAATTTTAACAATACAACCTCATCATCTAAGACAAAGTTATTAAAAATAGCATCTAATGTTTTTATAACTACTACCTCTTTACCAACAATTTTAGATTCTGGTGCACTTTTAAGATGGCTAGGCATTATATCTAATAAAGAACTACTATATGAGTTTTCAGAAATATTAATTTCTAATTCTTCTTCTTTATCTCCTAAACCATAATTAAAAACTTTCCAATTTTTATTTTTAATAGCTTTTTTTTCTAAATTCTTAAACGTTGAATTTACGGGTTCAAAAGATACAATTTCTCCTTTGTAGCCTAGTTTAAATGTCTGTAATGCATATTGACCACTGTTAGCACCAACATCTAATATTTTAGTTATTTTATGATGACTTAAAAGTTTTTCTCTTCTTCTTAAATCTAAATTAGGGTATTTTACCAAATCTATTTTTAAAGGATTTAAAAAACTTCTTACAAGGTTAATTAAACTCATTATTTTTCAAAATTTTAAATGTTTGTATCGGTAAAATTATCGACATTCCTAAAATACTAAAAACTGTTCCCAAAATTACACCACTACTTCCTAAATTGTATTCCTCAACCAAATAAATTGATATTGGAATATTTATAATTGCACCAAAAATAAACAACCACATTTGTAGTTTTACTTTACCAATGGCATTTAAAAACATCATATAAATAGCTCCATAAACTCTTACTAAAACAAACAAAGACATAAAAAGCAATAAGCTTTTCGAAATTAATAAATCTCTTTGAATCCAAAGATTTATTATTGGTTTAGAAATGAAAAATAAAATTAATACTAAAAAAATAAATAGCATAAATAATTTATTTAGCTTAATAATGGTTTTTCTAATCCAGTTAAAATCTTTCTTTTGATAAGCATCTGTATATAATGCCCAAAATGGATCTTGCATAATTACAGAAAATGTAATTACTACCTGAAAAAGCCTAAAAACAACATCATAATTAGTTACCTCACTAGGTCCCAACAATTTTGTAATTATAAGGTTATCTGTAGAAAAGATAACTATCATGCATAGCTGAATTACAAAAAAAGCCAAACTTAAACCCATTAAATCATTCACTTTACTTTTGCTAAAGAACTTAATAGAAGGAATAATATTTTTATTTTTTTTGAAAAATAATACCGTAAAAATTAAACCAACTACAATATTTGCAATTCCATAAACCAAAGCTATTAGCATTAAGTTTCTTGGAAAGAAATTTAATAAAACTGTTATTGTTGATAAAATTAAAATCTGATAAATTAACATTGCTAATTCAACTTTAGAAGCCTGTTGACTAGCATAATAAAAAGATTTGTATAAATTAAGAACAAAACCAATAACTATTAAAATTAATGTTATTAGTAGTATTTTCTGTAATTCTATATTTGATAAAACTCGGGTATTAAATAATTCTTGAAGATTAAAATTAAAAATAAGTACAACTGCTATGATAAAAATAATGATAGAGATTGAAGAAATAGAAATGTATGCTGTAGATATATAGGTTTTTGCTAACTTAAAATCTTTAAGACTTAACGCTTCTGTTAATCTAGTTTTTAAACCGTTACCTATACCTGCGTCAACAAAAAAAACAATATTTACTAATGAAAAAATTGTAACCCAAATACCATATTGTTCTTTTTCTAAATAGTTTAATAAAATAGGAATTGTTGTAAAAACAATACACATATTTAAAACTTTAAACAATACACCTAAAGAAACATTTTTAAATATTATTTTTTTTCTATCCATAAAGATTGTTTCAAATACCAATCATACATCATTTTAACACCTTTTTCTAGTGCTACAGAATGTTGCCAACCTAATTTATGTAATTTAGACACGTCAGTAACTTTACGCATAGTACCATCTGGTTTATCAGAATTGAACACAAAGCTACCTTTAAAACCAACAACTTCTTTTATAAGATTTGCTAAATCTTTAATAGCAATGTCTTTTCCTGTACCAATATTTATATGTGTATTCCTAACCTCTTTTTTATCAGAAATTATATCCTTAAAATCTACATTTTGTATAATGTGTACACAAGCATCTGCCATGTCTTCAGACCACAAGAATTCCCTCATTGGTTTTCCTGTTCCCCAAATTTCAATACTTTCTGATGAGATTCCGAATTTTGATAAAACTGCTTCTGCTTCTTCAAAATTGTTTACACCTAAATCTTTTACAACAGCTTCTATTTTCCCTTCATTTAACAATTTTGCTAAATGAATTTTCTTAATTAACGCTGGTAAAACATGTGATTTTTCTAAATCGAAATTATCATTTGGGCCATACAAATTGGTTGGCATTACTGAAATAAAATTAGTGTTATATTGAATATTATAACTTTCACATAGTTTTATACCTGCAATTTTTGCAATTGCATAAGGCTCATTTGTATATTCTAAAACGTCTGTTAATAAAGAATTTTCTTGTATTGGTTGTGTTGCATTTTTAGGATAAATACAAGTGCTTCCTAAAAATAATAACTTCTTAACACCAGTAACATAACTTTGATGGATTACATTATTCTGTATCATTAAATTATGATAAATAAAATCTGCTCTATAGGTGTTATTTGCAACAATTCCACCAACTTTTGCAGCAGCTAGAAAAACGTAATCTGGTTTTTCACTAGCAAAAAAATCAGCCGTTGCTTGCTGATTTGATAAATCTAATTCTTTATGGGTTCTAGTAATAATGTTTAAAAACCCTCTTTCTTTAAGATTTTTAAGAATAGCACTACCAACTAAACCTCTGTGGCCTGCAAGAAATATTTTATCTTTTTTATTCATAATTGTTCAAAATATCGTGTCCGCCTTTTTTAAGATATAATTCCTTTTTCATTAAGTTTACATCGTTTTCCATCATATCACTTACTAAATCATTTAAAGTAAATTCTGGAACCCAACCTAACTTTTCTTTCGCTTTAGTTGCGTCTCCAACTAATAAATCTACTTCAGTTGGTCTAAAATAATGTGGATCAACTGCTAAAACCTCTTTTCCAACCTCTAAATTATAAGCTGGGTTAGAACAAGATTTTACATATCCTTTTTCATTTTCGCCTTCACCTTTAAATTCTAAAATAATACCAACTTCTGCAAAAGCCATTTTTACAAAGTCTCTAACTTTTGTAGTTGTTCCTGTAGCAATTACCCAATCTTCTGGCTGTTCTGCTTGTAGAATCATCCACATCATTCTTACGTAATCTTTTGCATGTCCCCAATCTCTTTTAGCATCTAGGTTTCCTAAATGTACTTTATCTTGTAATCCTAAAGCAATTTTAGAAACGGCTCTTGTAATTTTTCTAGTAACAAAAGTTTCTCCCCTAATTGGCGATTCATGATTAAACAAGATTCCATTACATGCAAATAAATTATAAGCTTCTCTGTAATTTACGGTAATCCAATAAGCATAAATTTTTGCTACACCATAAGGGCTTCTTGGGTAAAAAGGAGTTTTTTCTGTTTGTGGAACTTCTTGTACTTTACCATACAATTCTGAAGTTGATGCCTGATAAATTCTAGTTTTCTTTTCTAAATTTAGAATTCTTATAGCTTCTAAAAGTCTTAACGTCCCCAAACCATCTACGTTGGCAGTATATTCTGGCGTTTCAAAAGAAACATGCACATGACTCATCGCTGCCAAATTGTAAATTTCATCTGGTTTTACTTCTTGTATAATTCTAATTAAATTAGAAGTATCTGTCATATCTCCATAATGTAAAAATAAATTTCTATTATCTACATGTGGATCTTGGTACAAATGATCTATTCTTTGGGTATTAAAACTAGATGCTCTACGTTTTATTCCATGAACTTCATATCCTTTCTTTAGTAGAAGTTCTGTTAAGTATGCTCCATCTTGACCTGTAATTCCTGTGATTAAGGCTACTTTCTTCATTTTGTAAACTCTTTAAATGTTTTTAGTTTTATGTCTTTTTCTGATAAGACTATTTCTTCTTTTTTTAATAACCAATCTATTGCTAAATCCTGATCATTATAAATTACTCCGTCTTCTGAAGCTTTGTTATAATAATTATCACATTTATAAGCAAAAATTGTATTGTTTTCTAATACTGAAAAACCGTGTAAAAAACCTCTTGGCACAAATAATTGTTTGTTATTTTCTCCTGATAATTCAATTGAAAAGTGTTTTCCATAGGTTGAAGAGTTTTTTCTAACATCTACAACTACATCTAAAACTTTTCCTCGAATTACTCTAACTAACTTTGCCTGAGAAAATTCATCTTTTTGTATATGTAAACCTCTTAAAACTCCTCTTTGAGAAAAAGATTGGTTATCCTGTACAAAATTTACAACGCATCCTATATTTTGGTTGAATTTTTGTTTATTAAAACTTTCAAAAAAACTTCCTCTCCCATCATCAAAAATGGTTGGTTCAATAATAAAACAACCTTTTAACTTCGTTTCTTTAACAATCATTTATTTAATCTCTAATAAATTATTTCCATAACCACTTTTTAACAATGGTTCTGCTAATTGATGCATTTGTTGTTTGGTAATAAACCCTGCTCTAAAAGCGGCTTCTTCTAAAGAACCTATTTTTAAACCTTGTCTTTGTTCAATAGCCTGTACAAATTGCCCAGCTTGCATTAAAGAATCGAAAGTACCAGTATCTAACCAAGCAACTCCTCTATCTAAAATAGATACTTTTAATTTTTTCTGATCTAAATACACTTTATTTACATCGGTAATTTCTAACTCTCCTCTTTTACTTGGTTTTATATTTTTGGCTATATTAACTACTGAATTATCATAAAAATAAATACCAGGAACTGCATAGTTAGATTTAGGGTTTTTTGGTTTTTCTTCAATAGAAATTGCATTTGAATTTTCATCAAATTCTACAACACCATACCTTTCAGGATCGTTTACATGATAAGCATACACAATTCCACCTTCTGGATTATTGTTTGCCTTTAATAATTTAGGTAAACCAGAACCATAAAAAATATTATCTCCTAAAATTAAAGCAACCTTATCATTTCCTATAAAATCTGCTCCAATAATAAAAGCTTCTGCCAATCCATTTGGTTTTTCTTGAACAGCATATTCAAATTCACACCCAAATTGCTGACCATTACCTAGTAGTTTTTTGAATAAAGGCGTGTCTTCTGGAGTTGAAATAATTAATATTTCTCTTATCCCTGAAAGTATTAAAACAGAAATAGGATAATAAATCATTGGTTTATCATAAACTGGCATTAACTGTTTACTAACAGCCAATGTTAGTGGATGTAATCGAGTTCCAGAACCTCCAGCTAAAACTATTCCTTTCATCTTATTTATATTTTTTTAAATACCATTCAATTGTTTTTTGAATGCCTGTTTCAAAACTTTCATTTGCTTGCCAACCTAATTCATTTTCTATTTTTGAAGCATCTATTGCATATCTAAAATCATGTCCTGGCCTATCTTTTACAAAACTTATTTGATCTGTATATGATTTTTCTTTCGGATGAATTACATCTAAAATAGCACAAATTTTATTTGCTATATAAAGATTATCTCTTTCGTTTTTTCCACCAATATTATAAGTTTCGCCTAATTTACCTTTTTTATAAACCAATTCTATACCTGTACAATGATCTCTAACAAATAACCAATCTCTAATGTTTTTTCCATCTCCATAAATTGGTATATTTTCGCCTAAAGTTGCTTTTCTAATAATTGTAGGTATTAATTTTTCATCATGTTGTTTTGGCCCGTAATTATTTGAACAGTTTGTTGTAACAACGTTTAAACCATAGGTATGAAAATAACTTCTTACCATAAAATCTGATGATGCTTTAGATGCACTATAAGGGCTATTTGGTGCATAAGGGGTTTCTTCTGTAAACAAACCAGTTTCTCCTAAAGTACCATAAACTTCATCTGTAGAAATATGATGAAATCTACAGTTTATAAATCCTTTTTTATAAACGTTTGGAGATTCCATCCAGAAATTTTTAGCTACATCTAATAAGTTAAATGTTCCAAAAATATTGGTTTTTACAAATGCATCTGGATTTGTTATTGAATTATCTACATGAGATTCTGCAGCAAAATGAATAACTCCACCAAAATTGTGCTTTTTAAAAAGTTCTTCAACTAAATTTCTATCACAAATATCTCCTTCAATAAAAGTATATCTTGCGTTTTTTTCTATCTCAAGAAGATTAGTTGAATCTCCAGCATAAGTTAGTAAATCTAAATTTACAACTTTAATTTCTTTGTTGTTCTCTAAAAAATAAGGAATAAAGTTAGCTCCAATAAATCCCGCTCCACCTGTAATTAGAATTGTTTGCATTTTTACTTTTTGTAATTATTTAAATACGTATTCAATTGTTTTAAAAGTAAAAATAAAATCATAAATAATGCTCCTAAAGATGCTAATAAAAAAACATAGTTTTTTGTTACTCCTTTTATTTCGTAACCAATAGGCTGAAAATTAGAAATAATGTTTATTACTTCATATTTTTCTGACTTATCTTCTACAATCTTTTTTAACTCTGAATTTATTTTTCTATTGGTTTCAAATAACTCTAACTCTTTTGTAGTTCTTTTTTCTCCGCCTAAATCAATATTAGTTCCATTAGATTGTTTCTTTGCTTCTTCAAGCATTACTTGCATATAAACCGTTCTTAAAGAATCTATTTGACTTAAATTCTGGCGTAATAAAGAATCTGTTCTATTTAGGTTTTCATTTGTTAATTGTTTTATTCTATCAAAGTATTTATTCTTTACAACAGATGAAATAATAACATCATCTAAACTTGTAAAAATATCATTTTTCTCTGCAATTACATTAATCTTATGAACTCTATAATCATGTTCAGAAAATGAAGTCTTAAACTCATCATAAGTATAGCTCTTAACAGTTGTAGTATCTACTTTTAGAATAAAATTATTATAAGCATTTATAACATCATTTTCTGTTCTTACAGGCTCTATGATAAATTTTTTAAGCGTGGCTGCCGTTTTTTTATCTAATTTAAAAGTTTCAGCCAAACCTGCGGTATCTTTTTGTTTTACCAAATCATTATAATAATGTATATTATTATACAATTGTTTTGCACTTTTAAAATTAGGTTCTACTAGAAGGTCAGAGCCAAAACTATCATTCTTTTTAATCTCTAAAAAGATTCCTAAAACTCCACCTAAAATTGCTGCAATGGCAATTTTAATTATGTGCTGTTTTAAAAAAATTAAAATTAAAATTAAAGCATGAAAGATTCCTTTAAAAATACTTCCAATAAAGTTGAAAAAATTAGAAAAACCTTTACCTATAATTATAAATAAAGAGCCCAAATCTACTTCTTCTTCGTTACTGTTTTGTTGGTTTATTGACATTGTTTAGTTAATTGATATGAGTTAAAAAACCCTAAAAAATTTGTTCTAATATTTTTTGTGTTATTGCATAAGTTGGGGTTACACCCGTCATTCCTAAACCTCCAGAAGCTAATGTTGCTCCGGTTTCTAATGGATTGTCAGATGCATAATATGCATAACGTACTTTTACTTGTTCAGAAATATTTCCTCTAATTCTAGATGCAGATTGTATTGCTTTTTGATAGTGTGCACCTTCCATTTCTAACCCAATAACATTCCAAGTTGAGTCATGAAAGAACTTTAATAAATCTTTATTTTGCAGAGATGTTCCTAAAACAGAAACCATAGAACCTCCAAAAACGTTTACTCCAAAACCTTCTAAATCTTCTTTTGTTAGTTCGTTTTTAAATGGATAATTATCAGCTGTTCCTTCAAAAATATGTGCAGAAGGAATCATAATATCTCCTTTTCCACCTTCTAAAATCCCTGCTTTACCCATAATAGAAATCGATTTAACATCCAAATGATATTTCTTCATTTTAGTCTGATATGGTTTTAGTAATTCATCCATAGTTTCATAAGCTTGCTCACCAAAAGCATAATCCATAACAATAATTACTGGGCTTTTTGAAACAGAATTTTCCTTTTTAAACGAACAAACCTCAAAATTTATTTTATCTGTATCTATAATTTGTACGTTTATATTGGTACCAGATGTATCTTTTATATAAATTAAACCGTTTTTAGACGCATAATCTTTTACTTTCTTTTGTAATGGTTTACTGTTAGAATTACTTAATAATTGATAAACTTCAAAACCTTCTAATTCATTTGCTTCTTCTGGTAAGGCTCCTTTTACATATACAGAATTTAATACACTGTGCATATTTGCACTAATAATATGAATTGGTCTTTTTAAAAGGTCATTTTCTTTTAAAACCTCTTTAATATTATTTGCCCAAATTTCACCATAAATATGATGTCCTATTTCTTCAATTAAAACAGCGCTAAAAGTTACAGTTCGTTTCTTATTTTCTACAACTTCATTAATAGCTAATTTACCTAACCAATAAATTAGTTGAAAAAATCTATTTGGATTTTCTTCCGTAGAAAAAGTAGCATAAATGCTAGAAACTTCATTAAAAGTACGTCCTAAAATATTACCTAAATGTACTAAAGTAACTTCTTTTTCTGATGCTGTTATTTTTTTGTGATGCAACACAATATCTTCTAAATGCTTCCATTCTCTAACAAAATCATTGCCTTCATTTAAGGTAATTTTCTTTTGAATCTTGTGAGATTCTATAAATAAAAACGTTAAGTGAGTTAAAATATCGTAGATTTCTGAACGTCCTCTAGTAATTTCAATATTCATTTGATCTTTATCTATTCGATAACAATTTCTTCTTCTTTTTGGAGGAATAATTGCTTGAAAACTAGAGTTTTTATAACCTTCATCAGCCGTTAAATTAATGAATTGACATTCTTCAATTCCTTCTGGAAGTCTTTCTATAACGTATATTAAACCATTTAACTCTATTCTATCTTCTGCAATAGAACCATAAATTTCTGGACGTAAAAGCAACAAAGATTTGCGTAATGTTTCACCAGAAATACCCATAGGTTTATAAAAACCTCTACTAAATAAATGACGCATAGAAATGTATAATTTTTCTATGGCATTTGTAGATTCTTGAGCTCTAGTTCTTTCTATATTTTTTGATTGTGACATTCTTTATTTTAAGGCGTAAAGATAAAAATTATTTACCTGATAGAATCTTATTATATTTTGATTCGTTTTTTAATAATTTAACTGCTTCACTAATTACTTTATCGTTTTTTAAGTTGTGTTTATAAACACCTTCTTTATAATAATATCTCTCTAAAATTTCTGCTTTAATTATTTCTTTTAAAATATCTTCGTTTTCAGAAATTTTATCAATTTTATCATCATATAATTTTTCTTTTATTTGTTGATATTCTTTAGATATACCTTGATTTTTAGAAGATAAATAAGCATTCTTAAACAAGGCTTCTTGCTTTGTAACAAAAGCAGTATCTGTTTTTAAATAATTTTTAAAATTTTTAAAATTTGTATTTGAAAAATTATAAGAATCGACCGTTGAGATGTGTGGATTATTATAATAAAATTCGGTTGCAAAATTAAAGATTGCTCTAGAGGTAATCAATTTTTTTGTTTCCTCTGTCCTTATTGATGTTTCAATTTTTACGTCTGGTAGAACACCTCCACCATCATAAACAGTTCTTCCGTTTGCTGTTTTAAATTCATTAATACCTTTGTCAGAAAATTTAGGAACTAACCCTGTTTTAGGATCTCTATTTTCGTAATCTAATTCTTGAATACAGCGCCCGCTTGGTGTGTAATATTTAGAAATCGTTAATTTTAGTTGCGTTCCATAAGTCAATTCTCTGTATCGTTGCACCAATCCTTTTCCAAAAGAACGTTGTCCCATAATTACAGCTCTATCATAATCTTGTAAAGAACCACTAACAATTTCTGATGCAGAAGCAGAACGACCATTTACCAAAACAACAATAGGAATCTCTAAATCTAAAGGCTCGTTTTTAGTATTGTAAGTATTGCTCCATTTTTTAATTTTTGCTTTTGTACTTACTATTTTTTTCCCTTTTGGTAAGAAGAAGTTAGATATTCTTATAGATTCTAATAAAGAACCACCAGGATTATAACGAAGGTCGAAAACTAGTTTCGTCATTCCTTGTTTTTTTAATTTTCTATATGCTTTTTTTACTTCAGATGATGCTTTATCATTAAAACGAGTAAGTGTAATATAACCAGTTTCTTCATCAATCATTTCTGCAAAAGGCACAGGATTAATAATAACTTTATCTCTAGTTATTTCTTTTTTTAGGATGCTTCCTTGCCTTTCAAATTCTAAAGTAAATTTACTATTTGGTGTTCCTTTTAAAAACATAGAAAGTTGATCTCTTTCCATATTCTGTATCGATTGATTGTCAACAGAAATAATAATATCACCCGCCTTTAAACCTGCTTTATCAGCAGAAAAACCTTTGTAAACCTTACTAATTTGGATTCCTTTTTTAGTGTAATAAACCGAAACTCCTATTCCACCATATTCTCCAGCTCTTCTTATTCTAGCTGTTTCTACATCTTGTTCGTTATAGAAATTTGTGTATGGATCTAAATCTTTAAGTGTGTTTTTTATAGCTTTGTTTGTAAATTCTGCAGGATTTATTTCATCTACATAATACATATTTAGTTCTTTAAATAGTGTATTGTAAATTTCTATCTGTTTTGCAACTTCAAAAAACTTCGATTTAAAAGAGTAGGTTAGAAAAATAGTTACTACCAATAATAAAACAACGGTTATTTTCTTAAGGTTGAATATTTTCATCTTCAGTATTTTTTACTTTATTGATAAATATCGTTAATAATTTCTCCATTTTTAGATACAAATCTTCGTACTTCATTTCTTCTCTACCAATATACGAAATCATAAAAACATACGGCTTATCTAAATTATTATAGACAATTTCTTTTTGTAAACGATAGCATTCTCGCATTAACCTTTTAATTCGATTTCTATCTACTGCTAATTTAAAGTTTCTTTTTGGTACTGAAACACCAGCTTGACAAGGAAAATCTGATGTATGTTCTGTTTGTATATAAACCATTCTTAAAGGAAAAGTCTTCACAGAATTTCCTTCAATATAAAGTCTTTCTATCAATTTTTTACTTTTTAATCGTTCCTCTTTTCCTAAAGTATGCTTCATTATTACAAACTTAAAAGAAAACAATAACTTTTTATCAATTTAGAACAGTTAACTTTAAAAAAGTTATGTATTTTTATGAAACATTTTGCTCTTCTTTTTTAATAAGAATTGTTAAAATTTAAACAATAATTGGTAGATTTGTTAAAATTTACATTTTATAGACAAAACATTATATGAAACCAGATTTATTTCAAGCACCAGATTATTATAATTTAGATGAGTTATTAACGGAGGAACACAAATTAGTTCGTGATGCGGCTAGAGAATGGGTAAAACGAGATGTTTCGCCTATTATAGAAGACTACGCACAACGGGCAGAATTTCCAACCCAAATTATTGGTGGTTTAGCTGAAATAGGCGCTTTTGGACCTTATATTCCGGAAGAATATGGTGGTGCGGGTTTAGATCAAATTTCTTACGGTTTAATTATGCAAGAAATAGAACGTGGAGATTCTGGCGTAAGATCAACAGCTTCTGTACAATCTTCATTAGTAATGTATCCTATTTTTAAATATGGAAATGAAGCGCAACGTAAAAAATATTTACCAAAATTGGCTTCTGGAGAATGGATGGGTTGTTTCGGTTTAACGGAACCAAACCATGGTTCTAATCCTTCTGGAATGGAAACCAAGTTTAAAGATATGGGAGATCATTATCTTTTAAACGGTGCAAAAATGTGGATTTCTAATGCTCCTTTTGCACAAGTTGCCGTTGTTTGGGCAAAAAATGAAGAAGGAAGAATTCATGGATTGATTGTAGAACGCGGTATGGAAGGTTTTACTACACCAACAACACATAATAAATGGTCATTGAGAGCTTCATCTACTGGAGAATTAATTTTTGATAACGTAAAAGTGCCAAAAGAAAACTTATTACCAAATAAATCTGGTCTAGGCGCACCGTTAGGTTGTTTAGATTCAGCTCGTTTTGGAATCGCTTGGGGCGCAATTGGTGCTGCAATGGATTGTTATGATACTGCTTTGCGTTACTGTAAAGAACGTGTGCAATTTGGCAAACCTATTGGTCAATTTCAATTACAGCAAAAAAAATTAGCAGAAATGATTACCGAAATCACCAAAGCACAATTATTAGCTTGGCGACTTGGAGTTATGCGTGAAAATGGTACGGCAACTTCTGCTCAAATTTCTATGGCAAAACGTAACAATGTAGATATGGCAATTACAATTGCTAGAGAAGCAAGACAAATGTTAGGCGGAATGGGAATTACTGGCGAATATTCTATTATGCGTCATTCTATGAATTTAGAAAGTGTAATTACCTATGAAGGAACACACGATATTCACTTACTAATTACTGGCTTTGATGTTACCGGATTAAATGCTTTTAAATAACTTTCGGGTAAATTTTATAAAATACTTGGGCATCAATTTTATGATTGATGCCTTTTTTTTGTTTCTATATATAAGTGTATTTTATGAAGCAGACTGCAATAAAACATTTGGGCATCTTTTACAGTTGATCCCTTTTTTCATGTATTTATTACAACATTTACTTTTCGGTTTCAAACAGTTAGAAGAACAAACATTGTCACATACTGCAATGTTTGAAATAGAAATTGTTGGAGTATTAATGGTATAAAAAACAATCATTATTTTACAAATATGACGCAAATATAATACTTATTTAGAATAAATAAAAACAACAAGTTATTAACATCCATAAAAAACCTTAAAGTTCTGTTAAATAGGATTCAGTATTTGATTAATAGTTAAATATTTGCGTAAAAAATATCTTATTTTTAATAAAATCATTCTAAAAATGAAGAAAAATTTATTTCTGATATGCTTACTTTTAAGTTCAATTGCTTTTTCACAAACTAAAAACTTTACAATTACAGGTATTGTACAATCCACAAAAGATAAAGAACTTATAGAATCTGCAACTGTGCACGCAGAAAGGGTAAAAGATAGTAGCATAGTTTCTTATACAATTACCAATAGTAAAGGTGGTTTTAACCTTATAGGAGAAACATCAGATGACAAAATAAAACTTGTTGTTTCTTATATTGGTTTTAACCCGTATATTAAGATAATTGATGTTAAAAATCAAAATTTAGGCACTCTATTCATTAAAGCTTCAAACGTTTTAGATGCTGTTGTTATTAGGTCTAGTGCCCCAATAACCATCAAAAAAGACACATTAGAATTCAATGTAAAATCTTTTAAAACTAAAGCAGATGCTAATGTTGAAGATTTACTAAAAAAATTACCAGGCGTAGAAGTAGATGATGAAGGTAATATTACTGTAAATGGAAAATCAGTAAACAAAATATTAGTTAATGGGAAACCTTTTTTTGGGAATGACCCAACAATTACAACAAGAAATTTAACGAAAGATATTGTAGAAAAAATTCAAATTACAGACACAAAAACGAATGCTCAAGCTTTTTCTGGTGAAGATTCAGACGGAGAAAATAAAACCATAAATCTTACCATAAAAAAAGAAAACAATAAAGGTTACTTTGGTAAAGTTGCAGCAGGTGCAGGAACTAATGATAGGTATGAGTATGCAGGTATGGTTACACGTTTTAAGGGAACTGAAAGAATTGGTCTTTTAGCGGGTGGTAATAATATAAATTCCCCTGGTTTTAGCTTTGGAAATCAAAGATTACAATTTGGTGGTAATAACAGAAGTTTTGGTGGTGGACAAGGTATTGTAACCTCTAATAATTATGGTATAAACTACATAAATACTTTTGGAAAAATCTTTGAAGTTTCTGGAGATTATTTCTACAAAAATAGTGAGTCAGATAATAAATCTTCTACCAATAGAGAAACCTTTCTATCTGATGGAACAAGTTTTTTTAGAAATTCTGAAAACACTTCTTTAAATGACAGTGATAGTCATGATGCTAGTATCGATTTCGAAATTGAAATAGATAGTACTTTTAGAATTGATATTGAAAGTGATTTTAATAAAAACTTAAATACAAATACATTTAAAAGTCAGTCACAAACTTTAAATAACACCAAAACTTTAATAAATGATTCTAACATTGGATCAATAGCAGATTCTGATAGAAATACTTTTGATAATGAAATTAACTTGACCAAAAAATTTGGTAGTAAGGGCGCATTTTTAAGGGTTGAATTAACAGCAAATTTAAGAGAAACAAATACAGATGATTTTGTAAAGTCTGAAACGAATATTTATGGTTCTAATCCAGATCAAATTATTAGAGATCAATTTTCAGATGGAAATTCTGATGTAAAAATACTTGGTAGTGAAATTACATACCGTTTTCCAATTACAGCCAAAAAATTATTCTTAGATGTTGCTTATGATTATAGAAACACAAATACAAAAAGCAAAAGAAGTACTTTCGATTTTGATCAAATTACAAATGATTACACAAGTTTTAGTAATTTATTAAGTACAGATTTCGAATATTCTAATGCAGTTAAAAGACCAAGTGTAGAATTAGAGTTTAGAAATAAAAAATGGTCTGCCTCAACAGAGATTGCATATAGCAGTAGAACCCTAGAAAACAAAGATTTTTTAAGACCACAAACAAATTTAGTCAGAGAGTTTAATAATTTGGAATATGGTTTTAATGTAAGGTTTAGAAAAAGCAGAACTAGTGGATATCGATTTAGATATAATTTTAGAAATTCTACTCCAAGTTTATCGCAATTACAACCTTTTAGAGATGAATCAAATCCATTAAACATTATAACTGGTAACCCTTCTTTATTACCGTCTACAACACATAATATCAGATTTGGAGCATCGAACTTTAACTGGCAAAAAAGAACGGGTTTTTGGTCTTTTGCAAATATTTCTTTTACAAATGATAGAGTTGTGGCCAATACTATAATTAATCCTAATTCTTTAATTAGAGAAACTACATATGCTAATGTAGATGGGTTTGTTAGTATTAGGGCAGGAGGAAGTTATAGTTCTACAAAAAAATGGGAAGATTTTGGAAGCTTAAGAACAGAGTTTAGAGCTTTTGGTACTTATAGTAAAAATATTAACTTTAATAATGGAGTACAATATTCAAGTAAAATAACTGCTATTTCACCAAGAATTGGTTTTGATTTTACTTGGAACAAAGTTCTACAAATAAGACCATCTTACACCGTTTCATTCAGTAAAAATACTTATGACATTCAAAACTTTAGCAATAGAAATTTTACAAGTCATGATATTACCATAGTAACTTCAACAAATTTTTTAAAGAAAATTGAATGGCTTAATGATGTAAAATATAATTATAATCCAAATATTGCTGATGGTTTTCAAAAAAGTGCTTGGTTTTGGAATACGACATTACGCTATTCTATCTTAAAAAACAGTGGTGCAATAAGTTTAAAAATCTATGATGTATTAGACCAAAATACAAATGCAAGAAGAGTTGCAACTGATGACTATATACAAGATTCTTCTAGTACAATTTTAAATCAATATGCAATGTTAAGTTTTACCTGGAAATTTAATAGTTTAGGGAAAGCTGGAAAAAAGTTTGAACCTAAAAGTAGAAGATGGCGTCATTAACAAAGTATAATTAAACAAAAAAGGTGGTAACTATTAGTTACCACCTTTTTTGTTTTTAGAAGAAAATCAAAATATTATTTAACAAGAAGAACAGGAGTCACCTTCTTTTTTAACACCCAATTTTATTAAAATAGTTTCTAATAAGCACCATTTAGTAAATGCAGATTGAATTAGATTAACTCCAATAAAAGCTCCAAACCACATCCAATTTTGGTCTACAAAATAAGTTAATGCTACACTTATCAAAACCATTATTCCTACAATTACTCTAAAATATTTATTTAACATCTTTTTGATTTTAATTATTTATAATTCTTCTTTTCAATCATATAATAAACAAGTGGCACAACCAATAAGGTTAGCACTGTAGAAACAATAGTTCCTCCCATTAATGAAATTGCTAATCCTTGAAATATTGGATCAAATAGTATAACAAACGCTCCAATAACAACAGTTCCTGCTGTTAATAAAATTGGTGTTGTTCTTACTGCTCCAGCTTCAATTGCAGCTTGTTTTAAAGGAACTCCTTCCGCTAATCTTAAATTGATAAAATCTATCAACAGAACCGAGTTTCTTACCATAATTCCTGCTAAAGCTATCATTCCGATAAATGATGTAGCTGTAAAAAATGCTCCCATAATCCAATGTCCTAAAACAATTCCTATTAATGATAATGGTATTGCAACCATCATTACAATTGGTGCTTTAAAATTTTGAAACCATCCAACTATTAATATGTAAATCAATATAATAGCTCCTAAAAAGGCTATTCCTAAATCTCTAAATACTTCTAATGTAATTTGCCATTCTCCATCCCATTTAACGGTATAATTATCTTCAAAATCTGGCTGACCTAAATACATTTCGTTTAATTTATAACCATATGGAAGCTTAATTTCTTTCAACTTATCTTCCATTCCAAGTATTGCATACGCAGGACTTTCTAATTCTCCAGCCATATCTGCCATAACATACACAACACGTTTCTGATTTTTACGGAAAATGCTTTTTGGTGCAATCGTTTCTTTAATTTCAACTAAATCTGCAATCGGAATCATAGTTCCTTGTTTCGATTTTACTTTTAATTGAGAGAGATCTGAAACCGTAGATTTTTCTTTTTCATCCAAAGTTAAAATCAAGCCAACTTGGTTTACTGCATTTTCATCATATAAAGTTGTAATTGGGCTGTTAGACAAAGCCATATTCATTGTATAAGCAATTTGTTGTGGTGCAACACCATACAACATTGCTTTCTCTTTATTTATTTTAAATTGATATTCTGTTTGATCATTTTCAACCATCCAATCAACATCTACAACATCATCAGTACTTTTTAAGATATTTTGAACTTGGTTCGCAATATCTATTTGTGTCTTATAATCTGGCCCATAAACCTCTGCAACTATTGTTGATAAAACCGGTGGTCCAGGAGGAACCTCCACTAGCTTTACATTTGCATTATATTTTGCGGCAATACGTTGTATTTCTGGTCTTAATAATTTTGCAATTCCATGACTTTGAATTTTACGTTTATCTTTATCAATTAAATTTACTTGAATATCTGCCATATTAGATCCTCCACGTAAATCGTAATGACGCACTAAACCATTAAAAGTAATTGGTGCAGAAGTACCAATATAGTTTTGATAATTTACCACTTCTGGTCTTGTAGCTAAATATTGAGCAATCTCTTGTGTAACAACAGCTGTACGTTCTAGCGTTGTTCCTTCTGGCATATCTATTACTACTTGAAACTCATTTTTATTATCAAAAGGCAACATTTTTACTGCAACAGAATTGGTGAAAAACAATACCATTGTTGCCATTAAAACAATAAAAGTTCCTCCTAAAAACAGCCAGCGTTTCTTTTTATTTTCTAGAAGAGGTCTTTCTAACTTGTTATAAATTCTATAAATAAAAGTTTCTTCTAAAGGTTTTTGAACTTTTACTGGTTTTCCTTTTTTATCTTTTTCTTTTAAGAAAATATATCCTAAATAAGGCGTAATTGTTAAAGCTACAAATAATGATAAAATCATTGCAATTGATGCTCCTATTGGCATTGGGGCCATATATGGCCCCATTAATCCAGATACAAAAGCCATTGGTAATACAGAAGCTATTACTGTAAATGTTGCTAAAATGGTTGGGTTACCAACTTCATTAATTGCATATAAAGCAGCTTGTTTAAAAGGCAAGCGTTTCATTTTAAAATGCCTGTGCATATTTTCTGCAATAATTATAGAATCATCAACAACAATACCCGTTACAAATACCAATGCAAAAAGCGTAATTCGGTTTAGTGTATAATCCATCATATAGTAACTCAATAACGTTAAAGCAAACGTAATTGGTACTGATAAAAACACAACCAAACCACCACGCCAACCCATTGCTAGCATAACAACAAGTGTTACTGCAAAGATAGAGCCTATAAGATGCCACAATAATTCAGACACTTTATGAGACGCTGTTTCCCCATAATTTCTAGTAATTTCTACATGAACATCATCAGGAATTAAAGTGGCTCTTAAATGATCTACTTTATTAATAATAACTTCTGCAATTTTCATTGCATCTGCACCCTTTCTTTTCGCTACAGAAATGGTAACAGCAGGGTATTCAGATTTGTATGTTTGAGATTTATCACTAGCTTTTCCAAAACCTAAAGACACATAATTTTGTGGTACTTCTGGTCCATCAATAATTTGGGCAATCTGTTTTAAATAAATAGGTCTATTCTGTTGTACACCAACTACTAAATTTTCAACATCAGTTACAGATGCTAAAAAGTTACCCGTTTTCACTAAAAACTCTGTGTCATTTTTATCAAAACTACCAGAACTTAATTGCGTATTATTAGCTTTTATCATCTCAGAAACAGACAAGAAGTCCAATCCACTAGCAGCCAACTTATCTTTATCTAAAATAACTCTTAACTGACGATTTCTTCCTCCAATTTTATGCGTAATAGAAACATCATTTACCTTTTTAATTTCAGTTTCTAATTCTTGCGCCATTTGGCTTAACTGATAATCGCTGTAATTTTCACTCCACAACGTCAATCCCAACATTGGCACATCATCAATAGCACGTGTTTTAACTAAAGGAAATGTAACACCTGCAGGCATTTGATCCATGTGTTTGTTAATTTCATTGTACAATTTCACAAACGAACGCTCAATATCTTCGCCCACGTAAAACTGCACAATTACCATTGCTTTTTCACTCATAGAAGTAGAATACACATACTCAACACCTTTAATGTTCGAAATTAATTTCTCTAAAGGTTTTACAACTCTATTTTCTATTTCTTTAGGACTTGCACCTGGATAACCAACAAAAATATCCGCCATTGGCACATCAATTTGTGGCTCTTCTTCCCTCGGAATCAAAAACGAAGCATATACACCAACAACCATAAAAACAACCATTAGCAACACTGTAAGTTTTGATCCTATAAAGACTTTTGCAATTTTTCCAGCTAAACCTTCTTTCATTTTTTATATTTTTTTGGGCGTTTTAACAGGCTATCCGTTGCAATCTTTTTTTGCCATTTATGGCAGCAAAAAAAGGATTTTCACTTCTATCCTTAACGCGAATTTTTAATTATTGAACACTAACTTTAACTCCGTTGAATAATTTTCCTTCACCAGAAACGATATAAGATTCATCAGCATTTAAACCCGATAAAACCTCAACTTGATTCCCATAAGTTCTTCCTAAACGCAACCAACGCAACATTGCTGTATTGCTTTCACTTACTGTATAAACTCCAGATAATTGACCATTTGTTACAATTGCTTCTGTGGGTATTAAAACCAATGATGATTTTACTTTTCTTTCCACAGGAAATTGAACCGTAGAAAACATTCCAGATAAAATATTTGCTTCAGTTTTTGCTAAAGCAATTTTTACCAAATATTGTCCACCAGTATTTTTAGCAGAAGTACTTACTTCGTTAACTTTTCCTTTCAACGTTTTTTTCATAGATTTCACTAAAACATTTACAATTGTTCCTTTCTTAATTTTAGAAATTTCAGTTTCTGGAACCATTGCAATTACTTCAAATACTTTAGGTGTTTCTATACTAATTAATGGCATTCCTGGGTTTGTTATATCTCCACTTTCTATATTCTTACTGGTAATTACACCACTAAAAGGAGCTTTAATATTAGAATATGCGAATTGTGCATTAATTTCGTTTTTTATTTGATTCGCAGATTCTAAACCCGATTTTGCCATTTCATAATTAGCAGTCATGTCATCCATTTCTTTTTGAGTAACACTATTACTTGCAAACAAATTTTTAAAGCGTTTGTAATTTTTCTTTGCATTATTCAAAGCTGTTTGAGCCTTAGTAACACCAGCATTTACTTGTCCTTTCTTTGCTTGTAAATCAGCGTTATGAATAGAAACTAATAACTGACCTTTTCTAACTTTATCTCCAACATTTACGTGTACTTTTTTTACGTAACCCATCATTCTAGTACTTAAATCTGCACTGTTAGAGGCTTGTATTTTTCCACTTATAGATAAAAACTGATTGTCACTATTTATAGCAACTTTACTCACAGTAATTTTAATTGCAGGTGTAGTATCTACTGCTGCTTTTTTCTCTTCACTACCACAACTCACTATAAATAATGATAAAGCAATTAGTGTAATTATATTGATATATTTTTTCATTTCTATTGGTTTTATTTTTTACTGAAAACAGCGACTGTTTAGTGCCTATTCTTTAGTTAAAAATTCTAAATAAGTTTGTGTAAAATTGTATTCGAAAATTGTTTGATAATATTCTAATTGTTTTTGTGCAAATTGAGTTTCAGCCATCAATAAATCAGACGTTTTTTCTAAACCTTCTTTAAATCTATTTTTTCTGATCCTTAAAGATTCTTTAGATTGCTGCACTGCTAAATTTGTTAGATCTAATCTGTTTTTTGCATCAACCAATTGGCGTTTTACTTTATTCAATTCTAAATTACTTTTAGACACGTATTGATTGTATTCTAACTTCGATTTTTCGAATTCTGCTTTACTTTTTTGTGCTTTTCCAAAACGTTTAGATCCCTTAAAAATATCCCAACTTAATTGTGCCCCAATTAAATATCCATTTGCACTTCCTTGAAACAGTTTATTATCATACATTTCATAACTCCCAAAAGCATTTAAACGTGGTAAAAAAGCCATTTTATCTGCTTTATTCATTGCTTCATAAGCTTTAGAGGCTAGTTGCATTGCTTTAATATCTGCTCTATTTTCAGAAATTATTTTGTCATCAATATTAAAACCAACAACTGCTAAACTATCTGTTGGTTTATAAATTACATCATTTTTATCATTCATTAAAAAAGACAAATAATTAGAGGCGTTTTGCACATTACTTTTTGCAGTTTGTAACTGATTTTTAACTTCGGTAACACGTATTTCAACATTCAACACATCTGCACGTTGTAAATACCCTTGATTAAAACTATTTTCTGCCAATTTTTTGTTTTCATTTGCTGTAATCAACGCTTTCTCTAAAACAAGAACACCCTTGTATGCTAATTGCAATTGCATATATGCTTTTTCAACTTCAAAAGACAAATAATCTGTTGTTCTTTCTGTTTGCAAAGACATTGCTTCCATTTTAGATTTTGCTGCTTTTCGTTGATAAAAGCCATCTAAATTAAAAATTGGTTGCTGAATTTCTATTTTCGTAGCAAAATTTTGAGTCTGTGTAGGATTGTTTAATAACGTAGGGTTAAAATCATTCTGGGTTAAAATTCCTTGATTTAATTTAGACCCAAAAGCCATTAATGGATTTGTTGTAGAGATACCTGTATGACTTGCTGTAATATTTGGTAAAAACACAGCGTTTGTTTGCTTATAATCTGCTTTTGCCGCATTAAATCCCTCCTTAGAAATCTTAATTGTAGTATTATTTTCTAAAACTTTAGATAAGACTTCTATTTTTGAAATTGGTTTTATTGTTTGTGAACAAACAAAATTTGTACTCAAAACAAATAAGAATATAACTAGTTTACTAATTGCCCTCATTAAAAATTATTTTATGTAGCAAAAATAGAACTGCTAATAATTTTTAATGGTAACATATGTTACACAGTAAGAAAACTGTAGGATTAATTATCTTTTTTTATAAATTTTATAAAAAACTCCATTTTATTTCTATTATGAAATGAATTATAACATTTAGTGAAAATATCTATAGTAAAATGTGGTTCGAAATAAGTAAGATATTCTTTTTTATTTCCACCAAAAGGCGGATGATCATCATTAAGAATTGCATCAAATAGTAAACCTACTAATTTACCTTTCGGTTTTAAAACGGAATGCATTTTAGATGCATATTTTGATCTTAAAATAGGGTTTAAAGCACAAAAAAATGTTTGTTCTATCACTAAATCAAAAGTATCTTCTAAATCAAAAAAGTTAGTATGTAATAATTGAGATTCAGGGAAGTTAAGAATTCTTTTTTTAATATTTTCTAAAGCAATAGAAGATAAATCTACCACAAAAATATTTTTAAAACCATTATTAAATAAATATTCTGCTTCGTAAGAATTTCCGCCTCCTGGAATTAGAATTTTTAATTCTTTGTTTTCTAGTTGATCAAAATAGGCTTTTAAAGGCGGAGAAATTTCACCTAAATCCCAACCTATTTTATTGTCTTTGTATTTGTTGTTCCAAAAATCTGCTGATAAATCTATCATTATAGTTCTAAAACTTTAATACTGTTTCTAAAAAGCTGAATTTTATTCTCATTTTCTAACTTTTTAAGCAATCTTGAAACGACTACTCTAGAGGTGTGTAAATCTTCAGAGATTTGTTTGTGTGTTGTGGTTAATTCATCATTTTGATTAACCATAGCTTTGTCTTTTAAGTATTTAAAAAGACGTTCATCCATTTTTAAAAATGCAATAGTATCTACAGCTTCTAAAAGTTCATCTACTCTGTTATGATAGCTTTGTAAAATAAATGATTGCCAACTTTTAAAGTTACTTAACCAATCTGTCATTTTCTCTTTTGGCAACATAATCAACTCAACATCTGTTTCTGCTATTGCTCTTATTTTACTTTTGGTTTGCCCCATACAACAAGATAATGTCATGGCACAAGTATCTCCTTTTTCTAAATAATACAAAACCAATTCTTCTCCTTTTTCATCTTCTCGAAGAATTTTAATGGCTCCTGACAATAATAAAGGCATCGATTTTATATAATCTCCAACTTCAATAATTGTAGTTTCTGCAGAAAAAGTTTTAGGAATACCAATATTAGATATTTCTTTAATTAATTCTTCTTCAAAAAGATACCCGAAATTAATATCTAACTTATTTGTCATTTTAGTTTACTTTCTAACTATAAAAATAGTGAAAACCTTTTTAAAAATAAGAAATATCTCTTTTTATTGAAATACCAAAAACTCCAAAAAAAATTTTGGAGTTTTTTTATTTTAAACCAATTTTGTTTACTCGACTTTTTTATCTGTATTCATTAATAAATAAACTGCTACAACAAGACCGATTACAACCAACGCAAAAACTCCAATCATAATTGTACCATTTACCCAAGAAACAAGTGGTAAGTTTAAAAATTTCATATCCTTTAATTTTACTGTAAATTTAAAGGATATTAAAAGTTTAAATTATGATAAAAATCAGTTTTTAGAATTTTACATTTAAAATATCTCCACTTAATTGCAGCAATTTTAATTCTATCAATTTTGCATCGAATTTTACATTATTAAAAGCAGTTTTAGAATTAATGAAGTTAATTTGTGCTTGTCTAAACTCTACTGAAGAAACTTGCCCTAATTTAAAACGTTCTTCTGTTCTCTTGAAGTTGTTTTCTGCAGTTAACACGTTTGTTTCTTGTGCTTTTAAAACGAATAATTGATTTCTATAATTTTCCCAAGTATTCTTTAAGTTATTTTCAACATTTACTTTTTGTTGTTCCAACAATATTTGCTGATTTACTAATGCAATTTTTGCATTTGAAACTCTTGTTTTAGTGCTTCCACCATCAAATAAATTCCAAGATAAACTTAAACCCGCATTTATTCCGCTAAAGGAAGAAGTAGAAGCTCCAAAAAAAGCACCAGCTGGGTTTTCACTTTTATTCCATCCATAAGAAGTATTTAAGCCTAAACTTGGTAAATAATTAGATTTATTTACTTTCACATTAAACTCGCTAATAGCAATATTTTTTTCGTTTTGTTTTAATACCGTATTATTCGACAATGTTTTAATTCTTAGTTCATCAAAAACCAACAATTTGTTAAAAGAAACATTGGTTTCTACATTATAATTCACATCTTTTTGAGTACCTAAAACTACATTTAAACCTCGTTTTGCATTGCTTAATAATTGTTTAGAATTAATTAATGCAATGCTATCATTATTTACATCTACTTCTGCATTTAACAATTCTAATCTGGTAGATTGTCCATATTCATATTGATATTTTGCACGTTGCATTCTTCTTTTAGAAATAGCAAGTGCTTCGCTTAGATTATCTGTATTGTTAGAAAATCTTGCTATTTGAAAATACACTGTAAACAATTGCAGGTACGTATTTTCTATTGTCTCTTTTGCTTGTAACTCTGTTAAGTTATAGGTTTCTTTTAATTGTTGATAATTGTATTTTCTTCCTAATCCATCAAAAATTGTATAATTTAAACTAATTGAAGCATTGTAGGATTTTGTAATTGCTTCATTAGTAGCAGCAACTTCTCCTTCACGTTTATTTGTCTGATCTCCTTTTCTGTAATTTGCACCAGAAGAAGCTGAAACTGTTGGTAAAAAACCAGTGTTATAAATACTTTTATTATTACTAGCAACTTCAATATTATTATTGGCTATTTTAATTCCAAAATTATTTTTTAAAGTAATTTTCAAGGCTTCTTTTTTTGTAAGAATTTCTTGTGAACAAACCTGTAAAGTCGATAAAAAAACGACTAAAATAATTGCTTTCTTATTCAATTTCATAATTGTCTTTTTTAGTCTCTATTTGTAAGTTTTCTTCGTTGTTTTCAGAAATATTATTAATTTCATTTTCATCGAATTTAGATTCTTTAATAGCTCGTTCTACTTCTTCTTTTGTTACATTATTACCTGTAATTAGCCATTTTACATTCACTTTTATTGCATTAGAAACAGATAACATCATTGGCAACATTACCAAGGTTAAAACGGTTGCAATTGCAATACCATACGCAATAGAAATTGCCATTGGTATTAAAAATTGTGCTTGTCTACTTTTTTCGAAAATTAAAGGCGCTAAACCTGCAACTGTTGTTAAAGAAGTTAAGAAAATTGCTCTAAAACGAGATTGACCTGCTTTTACTAAAGCATCATCAAACTTTAAACCTTCTTTTAAATAACTATTGAATTTTCCTATTAACACCAAACCATCATTTACCATAATTCCAATAAGTGCTATAATTCCTAAAAAAGATAAAATACCTAATGCAAAATTGTGGAAATAATGCCCCCAAATAACACCAATCATACTAAAAGGTATCATAATTATTAATAATATTGGTTGACTATAAGAACGAAAAGTAAATGCAATTACAATATAAATCAACAATAAAATAATTGGACCAACAACACCTATAGAATCTGTAGTTTTTTTAGCTTCTCTATTTTGACCTTCGTAAATTGGTTTTACTGTTGGGTATTTAGACAAGATTTCTGGCATAATTACCGTTTTAATATTGTCTAAAATATCGGTTTCACTTGCACTTAAATCTTTTAAGTCTGCCGTAATTTGAATTTCTCTTTTACCTTCTAAATGATTAATAGCAATGTCTCCTCTTTCAATTTTATAGGTTACAATTTCGGAAAATGGAATTCGAGTTCCATTTGGCGCAACAATACGCATGTCATCTAAATCTTTTATAGAAGATCTGTCTTTTTTAGTAAAACGAACCCAAACTTTAATTTCATCTTGACCACGTTGAAAACGCTGTGCTTGAAAACCGAAAAAACCAGCTCTAACTTGAGACATTACTGACTGTAAGTTTAAACCTAATAAATACGCATTGTCTTTTAGCTTAATACTAACTTCTTTAATTCCTGCAGGATCATTATCTGAAACATCTTTTAATAATGGGTTATTTTCTAAATGTTGTTTTAGCTCATCTTTTACTGCTTTTAATTCTGTAATATTATTTCCTAATAAAGAAACTGCAACTGGGCTTCCACCAAAATTACCTCCAGAACCAAAAATTAAACTCTCTACACCGTAAATTTTACCAACTTTATCTCGAATAGAATTGGTGATTTCAGGTGATGAAAAATCTCTTGCTTCTCCTGGTAAAAGATTTACAGTTAAAGTTGCATTTGCACTTCCTGGGCCCACTCTTTTTATAACATTTTCTACAATAGAAATATTACCAGTTTGCTTTTCTGAATATTCTTTTTCTGTTAACCATACTTTTTCTTCTATTGAAGAGATTATAGAATCTGTAATTTTATCATTGGTTCCTTGTGGCATGTTTAATGTAATCTGAATTCGATCACTAGCAATTCTTGGGAAAAAAGAACTTTTTACAACACCACCTTGTAAGGCAGAAAAACTAATTAAGAGTGTAGCTACAAAAACACAAAAAATAAAGAATTTATTTTTTAAAGAAAACTTTAAAAAAGGCACATAATAATTGTCTCTAAACTTTCCTAAAAAAACATCTGCTTTTTTATTTATTTTACTAAAAAACTGATCTATTTTATTGACCTTTTCTAATTCAATTATTTGATTATTTTTTCTGACAATTATTTGATCACTGTTTTCTTCAATAACTTCTACACAAGGATCATTAAAATTAAAATTAGAAGCTAAATTTTCTTCTTTTCTTCTTTTTAAAGCTTTCGAATGTGCAATGTGTGCTGGTAAAATTACCAAGGCTTCAATTAATGAAACTGTTAACGTTAAAATTACAATTGTAGAAACTTCACCAAAGAAACTTCCTATTCTACCATCCACAAAAAAGAAAGTAGAAAAAGCAATTATTGTTGTTAATATTGCAGAAACAATTGGCGGAATTACTTCCATTGTACCATCTATTGCTGCGTTTATTTTAGATTTCCCTAAATCGTAATAATGATGATAAATATTTTCTCCAATTACAATTCCATCATCAACCAAAATACCAATTACAATAATCATCCCAAAAAGTGATAAAACATTTATGGTAACATCAAATTGAGCAGCAAACATAAACATACCAAAAAAAGCTACTGGTAAACCAAAAGCGACCCAAAGTGCCAAGCGTAAGTTTAAAAATAAAGCCAAGAAAAAAAGCACTAAAAGTATACCTACAATACCGTTTTCTATCAATAATTTTGTTCTTCCATTTAAAGTAATGGAAGCATCGCTAGAAACATTTAATTGTACATTTTGTTGTTTCTGATTGTACTCATGTATATACTCTTTAATTTTATCTGCAGAGGTAATTAAATCTTCATTATTTGTATTACTTACAGTTATATTTATGGCTAGATTCCCGTTATAAAATAATCTGTCTGGATTTTCTGACCAAATATCATTTACAGAAGCAACATCTTTTAAACGAATAATATTCCCAGAAGTTTCTGTTCTAACTATTAAGTTTTGCAACTCTACACCATAATAAGATCTGTTTCTTGCACGAATTAAATAATCTTCATCTGCTGTTTTTATATTACCACCAGTTATTAAAATATTCGAATTTCTAATGGCAGTAGAAACTTCAGTAAAAGACATATTATAGGCTCGTAAATCACTTTCTCGAACTGCAATTTCTATTTCTTCATCTGGAAAACCAGAAATAGCAACTTGCGAAATTCCATCGATTCCACGAATGTCATTTTCGATATTTCTAGCATATTGTTTTAAAGATTTTAGCGCTACATTTTCTCCACTAACTGTAAAACTAATGGTTGGTCTTATGCTTTCTACTTTTGCAATAACTGGTGGCTCCATTCCCGAAGGGAAAGAAGGAACTCTATCTACGGCATTTTTTACATCAGATAAAACAACATCTATATTTTTACCTTTTTCTACCTCAACATTTACACTTGCAGAATTTTCTCTAGACACAGAAGTAACTCTTTCTACACCAACAATTCCTTTTAAATTATCTTCAATTTTTAAGACGACACCTTCTTCCATTTCTGCTGGTGAAGCACCTGGATAGATTAAGCTAATTCTAATTAATTGTGAATCTACCAGTGGAAAAAAGGAAGATTTCATACTAACTGCACCTACTGCACCAAAAATTATAAATGCAAAAATCATTACATTTACAGCAACAGGATATTTTATAAAATAAGTAATTATTTTTTTCATTTAATGCTGAATTTATTTCAGTAACTATTTATTTTTATTGATTTTCACAATCATACCATCAAATGCTCCTGGAAGTGTTTGCGTTAAAATCTGGTCGTTATTCTCTAAGCCTTTAATAATTACTTTTTCAGATCCAAAATAAACAGGTTTTACTTTTACCAAACTTAAAACAGTATCATTTTTAACTGTGTAAACTGCATTATTATCAACCAACAATTTTCTAGAAATTTCTATAGATTCACTTTCAGATTTTGCAACTAAATAAGCTTCTAAAAACATCCCTTCTTTTAAGTCTTTATGTTTTACATCAATAAAAGCTTTAATTGTTTGTGAAATTTGATCTACTTTTCCATTTACTCTAACTACTTTTCCAGAATAGTTCTTCGTTTTTTCTAGATTAGAAAGCGCTACTGCATTTCCAACTTTTAATAAATCTGCAAATTTAGAATTGATAGAAACTTCCATTTCATAAATACTTGGATCTATAAATTCTCCTAATTTTTGTCCGACTCTAACCAATGTTCCAGGGCTTACTAATGCTTCTGTTATCGTACCAGAAAAAGGTGCTTTTATACGATGTTTGGCAAAACGAACTTCTAGATTTTTAACATTATAATAAGCCGTTAAAATACCTCTACCAGAAATAAAATATTTTTCTTTATCAGTTGTAAATTTTGGTAATTTTGGTGTCGATTTATTAATGTCGAAACTTTTTAAATAGTTTTCCCACTTGCTAAATTCTGTTGTATAATCTAGTCTTAAGTCTGGCATAATTGCAGTAATTAAATTATACAAATTACTTTTTTGAGATTGTAAACCTGCATAAAATTCATCACTATTTAAACTTAATAAAGTTTCGCCTCTATAATATTTTGTTCCAGGTTTAAAAGCTTTATTAGAAGTCTTTAAAATTCCTTGAACTTCAGAAAATAAGTCAATTTTATTTTTTGCAACCAAGTTTCCGCTAGCAGAAAGAATAATAGGAATTTCCTTGTTTTCTACATTCTGTACAAAAACAGTTTTTATTTGTTTCTTAAACTTTGGTTTTGGTTTTTGATTTTTTTCTACCAAACGATTTCCAAAAAAGACAGCAGCTGCAACAGTTAAAACTCCTAGAATAGCTAAAATTATTTTTCTCATGTATAGTTAATTAAATATGTTCTGCTTTTGAGCAAAAATTGGTTTGTATTTTTTTAAATATTTTTATTATCTGTTGTTTTTCTTCTAAAGAAATATTTTGTTCCATTGTTGTTATTAAATTCTGAATAACTGGTTTTGTTTTTTTAAAAACTTCTTTTCCGAATTGAGTCAAATAAACATTTTTAATACGCTTATCTTCTTTACTATGTTCTCTAAAAATGTATTTTTTACTTTCCATTTTAGTAAGTAAACGTGTTAACGAAGACTTATTTCTTAATGTTAGAAAAGCGAGTTCATTTTGATTTAAACCATCTTGATCGTGCAGCTTCTTAAGCACAATCATTTGTTCTTTGGTAAGATCTAAGCTATTTGATTTAAATGATTCCTGAATAAAATAATCTACCAGTTTCCCTGTTTTCCCTAACCAAGGACCAATAGAATTTTCAAAATCGATATCTTTTATTTCTTTTTTCACAGTGCAAATGTAGCTATAAACATTAATTAGTTGCATGTGCAACTAATTAATGTTTTGTTAAAAAAAAGTTATAAATGAGTTTGTTTAAGTAAAATTTAAAAAACCACTTTTTTTTAGCATCTTTATATCTTCAAAAAAGAGTAAAAATGTCTTCTAACTTTAGAATTTCTCGTGCTTTTAAAAATGCAAAAAGAATTTGTTTTAATGCAGATTCTAGATTTGTGTTTTTTAGCGATTCTCATAGAGGAGACAATGGTTTTGCAGATGATTTTGCGCATAACCGAAACATGTTTAAACATGCATTAGAGCATTACTATAAAAACGATTTTACCTATATTGAGTTGGGCGATGGAGATGAACTTTGGGAAAACAGAATCTTCTCAAAAATATTTAAAGCCAATAAACACATTTATTTGTGGTTGAAAAAATTTCATGATAAAAACCGGTTGCACTTCATTTGGGGTAATCATGATATGAAATATAAAAACCCAGCTGAAATTCGTAAGAACTTACATTATTATTACGACTCTGTAACAGAATCGAAAAAAGAGCTACTAATAGGTGCATCTTTTTCTGAAGCAATTGTTTTAGAAGATGAAAATACTGGAAAAGGAATTTTTCTTTTACACGGTCATCAAGCAGACTGGTTTAATTATGTATTTTGGAGGTTTAGTAGTTTTTTGGTAAAAGTACTTTGGAAACCTTTGCAAATATTAGGTTTTTCGGACCCAACAAGTCCAGCTCAAAATTTTAGAGAACGCATAAAAGTAGAATATAAATTAGAAAAATGGATTCAAGAAAACAACAATCAAATGATGATTACAGGTCACACACACAGACCTCGTTTTCCTGATAAAAATGAAATTCCGTTTTTTAATGATGGTAGTTGTGTACACCCAAGATCTATTACAGGTATTGAAATTGAAAACAATGAAATTTGCCTTATAAAATGGCACATTATAACTTTAGAAAACGGAACTTTGCAAATAAAGAGAACCATTTTAGAAGGCCCAGAAAACTTAACACATTATATGAATTAATTTGATTTGCTGCACTAACACAAATAATGCATTATTTTTTACTTCGGTAGATGAAATCTCTGAAGAAATTTGGCAATCCTTAAATTGCGAAAGCAATATCTATTTTCAAAGAGATTTTTTAAAATCTATTGAAAAAAATCATCCAAAAATTACATTTTCTTATATCGTTTTAGTGAATGATAAGAATGAACCAACAGCTCTTGCTTCCATTCAAATAATAGATTTTTTGATAGACGGAATTAGAAATGATTTAGAACTTCTAATTAGAAAACTGAAGAATATAGCGAGAAAACTACACATTTTTCCTAATAAAAAACCTTTAAAATTATTAATTGCTGGTAATACTTTTGTGAGTGGTGAACATGGTGTTTTTATCAACCAAAATCAAGATAAAAAAACCATTATTAAAGAGTTAGCAAAAGCAATTCTTCACTTTGTAAAAAGTGATAAAAAGTTAAAAATTGATGCATTTCTATTAAAAGATTTTATAAATGAATCTTTATTTATTACGGATGAATTAAAGGATTTTAATTATCATCCGTTTTCTGTTGAACCAAACATGATGCTTAAAATTGATGAAAATTGGCGAAATTTTGATGATTACTTAGCAGCAATGAAAACCAAGTTTAGAGTAAAAGCAAGAAAAGCTTTTAAGCAAAGTATTGAAATTAGAATTGAAGAAGTTACCGCAGAAAACATTGTAAATCAACTGCCAGAAATGACTAATTTATACAAAAAAGTTGCTTCGAATGCAGATTTTAATTTGGGAGATTTTAATTTAGAGACATACAAAGATTTAAAAGAAAAATTAGACGAAAACTATGTACTAAAAACCTACTGGTTAGACGATAAAATTGTAGGTTTTATTTCTGGTGTAATCAATAATAAGTCTTTAGATGCTCATTTTGTAGGTATTGACTATCAACTAAATAGAGAGTATGCAATCTACCAGAGAATGTTATATGATTACATAGAAATTGCTATTAATAAAAAATTAAACATTTTAAATTTTGGAAGAACTGCTAGCGAGATTAAAAGCTCTGTTGGTGCAATTCCACAAGATTTAACCATGTATTTACGTCATAAAAAAAGTATAAAAAATAGAATTTTAAAGTTATTTTTACAAAGAATTCAACCAACACCTTTTCAACAGAAATTTCCATTTAAAAAGTAACCAACACCTATGAAAAACAACAAAGAACTTATAGATCTTTTAAATTTAGAAGATTTAGGAAATAATATTTTTTCTGGCGAAAGTGTTACTATTGGAAGTCCGAATGTTTTTGGAGGTCAAGTTTTGGCGCAATCTTTAAATGCAGCTTATAGAACCGTTTCAGAAACACGTTTTGTAAACTCATTACACGGCTACTTTTTAGAAGCTGGTAATTTATTAATTCCTATAAATTATCATGTAGAAGAAGTTAGAAATGGTGGTAGTTTTTCTACAAGAAGAGTTACTGCAAAACAAAAAGATAGCACTATTTTTATTTTGGCGGCTTCTTTTCATAAGCAAGAAGAAGGTTTTGAGCATCAAGTTAAAATGAAAAGTAACTTAAAACAACCAGAAGAGTTATTAAGTTGGGAAGATATGGTTACTCAATTTGGAGACTTTTTACCTAAATCCATCAAGTCTTTTTTAAGTATTGAACGCCCTATTGATTTTAAACCAGTACACATTCCTAATCCTTTAGAACCAGAAAACAGAGAAGCTACAGAAGACATCTGGTTTAAATTAAAAGGGGATGTCCCAAAAATGGATTTAGCTTTAAAGCACCAAATTCTAACCTATATTTCTGATTATAATGTATTAAATGCTGCTTTTAACCCAAATGCAAAAGAGTATAATTTTGGAAATACCCAAACTGCAAGTTTAGATCATTCTATGTGGTTTTTTAGAGATTTCGATTTTAATGATTGGATGCTTTTTTCTGCAGAATCACCAAATACGTATGGTGCAAGAGGTTTGGCTAAAGGAAATATTTTTACAAGAAATGGTAAATTAGTTGCTTCTTTTGCACAAGAAGGATTAATGCGTCCTAAAAAATAGGTAATCTAAAGTGTTGTCAGTTCGAGTGATTTTTGAAGAATGAAAAAATTGTATTGAGAACCAATTAAAAACTTCTCGATACAATTTCGTTGAAAAAACGAAATCACTCGAAGTGACAGTGAAAATAAAAAAAATAACAAAATTATGAATGATGCTTTAACATACGTTGTAACCACTAATGGTTTACTTTTTTTATTGAGTTTTATTTTTTGGAAATTTCCGCCAAAAAAAATCAATAGTCTTTATGGATATAAAACTCCAAAAGCGATGTTAAATCAACAAATTTGGGATTTTGCAAATAGCACTTTTAATAACAGTTTATTAATTTACGCTGGTATTTCATTTATTGCTGGTTTATTTTTTGCAACTTTTGTAAAAGCTGAACTAACTTGGCAACCAATGGCATTTGTTTTTTTATCAGTAATTGTAAGCATTGTAAAAACAGAACGAGCTTTGACCGATAATTTTACAGATGAAGGGAAAAAAAAGAAGTAACGATGAAAAAATTGTCCTTAAAAAAATATTATCTAAATTAAATTTACTTCCTGTTATTGAGCAAGTTAATTTTTATCGTGAGAAATTAAAAAATAAAGAAAGTAATAATTTATTTAGGAAAAATAATCCAAATGTTAAGCTTCCTCCAGATTTCTATTTATATGAAACTTTTAACATGAATTACAAAAGTTTTTATACAAATGGAGTTCCTACAGCTGCATGGATTGTAGACTTTATCAAAGAATTTAAAGAGTTAAAAAATATTTCAATTTTAGATTGGGGTTGTGGAACAGGAAGAATTATTAGGCATTTACCTTCTCTTTTAGATAAAACAAATTCTTTTTACGGTACAGATTACAATAACAAATATGTAAAATGGTGTACTGAAATTTAACAGGAATTCAATTTAAACTAAATGGCTTAAAACCTCCTTTAGATTTCAAAAATACTTCTTTAGATGCTATTTATGGAATTTCAATTTTTACACATTTATCTGAAGAATTACATTATTCTTGGTTGAAAGAGTTAACAAGAGTTTTAAAACCAAGTGGAATGCTTATTTTAACTACGCATGGAGAAGTTCATAAATTTAAGCTTTTACCAAAAGAACAAGAATTATATGATACAGGAAACCTTGTAGTACATGCATATAAAAAAGAAGGAAATAGACTATTTGCTTCTTATCAATCTCCAGAATTTTTTAAAAACTTGTGTAACAAAAATAATTTAGAAGTCTTAAAGCACATTCCTGGTAAAGTAAAAAACAATAAAGCTCAACAAGATGTAGGGTTTTAAAAGCGATTAAAAACTAATCAAAAATACTTTTTTTATTTTCAAACTTATAGTTTTCTATTTTTCCTAGATCTAAAATACTGTGAAACAAGAAATCTGTTGTAATTGAATCTTGTTTTTTAAATTTTAACTGGTTAATTTTTAAAGGATATTTTTCTTTAAAATTATTAGAAAACCAAACTAACATTGCTGGGTTTCTTGCAGCTTTATGCCTTTGTGCATGCAACCATTTACCATCTTCACCTAGCGTTTCTCCATGATCTGATAAATAAATTAGAATTGTGTTTTTAGAAGATTGTTTCAGTTTTTCTATTAAGATGTTTAAAAAATTATCTAAATATAAAATGGTATTATCGTAAGAATTAATCAACTCATCTTTTGTTAGAGAACCAATATACTTACTAGAAATAATTGGTTTAAAATATTGAAAATCACTAGTAATTCTACTATTATAATACCAGTGACTGCCAATCATATGTAGCGTAGATATTCTATTCTCTAATTTAGAATCCTCAATAGAAAAATGGTCTAATAAAACTAAATCTTTTTGCTTTTTAAAACTTTGAAAGGAGTGAAACTTATCAATAATAATTTTAGATGTATTAGAATAAATAATGTCTTTGTAACTTCTTTCTATTGATTGATTTCCAATCCATTCTGTTTTAAAAGAAGCCTTATTTAGAACAGAATACAAGCTTGTAGCTTCTTGATGACTTTGCTTACTATCTATAGATTTATCTGTTAAAATTTGTGGTAAACTCTGTGATGTAAAAGTAAAAGGAGTATACACTTTTTTAAAACTTATTAAATTTTTTTGTTTAGAAAGTAATGGATTGGTATTTCTATTATATCCATTTAAAGATAAATGATCTGCTCTTACAGATTCTCCTACGACCAAAACAATATGAAGGTTTTCTTCTTTTGTAAACACTTGTTCTTTGACTTCTTTTAATTTTATTTTCGGCTTATTAGCATATTTAACGGAAGCAAAATAAAGACTATAAGGAAGTCTATTTTTAAAAGCATCATACTTATAATTTTCTACTACAAAGAAAGTTAAGACACCAAAAATGGCAAGGAAAAAAAGTGGTGACTTTATACTACTTACTCTAGACTTTTTGTGAAGTCTAAAAAATAATAAAAGGCTAAAAGATGACAACAGTACAAAAAGAACAAATTGATAACTTAAAACATCTATAGCAATATCACTATTTGTTTCTGAAATTGCTTGTATCATGCCTACACCAATAGTAAGGTCTTGTGTATACACCCAAAAAGAGAATGATGTTGCTAATATAAATAATATTGGAAAGACAATTTTAAATACTTTATTTAATAAACTGAAAATATAAATAAAGCCGAATAAAGAAAATTGTAGCAGTAAGAAATGAGCTAAATAAACTAAATTACCTTTAAGACTTCCAAAAGGAAAATGTACATAAGATGCAATGGTTATAAAAACTGCAATTAAGATGTTTAGCCCTAAATGAAATTTAATTTCTGGGATCCATAACTTTATTTTTTCCATTTAAGAAAGGTGCTTTTTTATTGATAAAAATAATAACAGGATACATAATAATTAATTGTAAAACTACAAGAATTATTTTTTCAAACTCACTAAATGCAAAAGATTTTGAACTCCAAAGTAATAATAGAAAGAGTTTTATAACTGTTATAGATCTAATATGCATTGCTAAAACAGGAATGGTATTTTTACCTATAAAAGCTAAAAAGTTAAGTTTTTTAAACCTTTTTAACCTCCTAAAAACTAACATCCAAAAGCTAATTGCAATACTAGCAGTTAATAAGAATAAAAATTCATTCCCATAAATAGATCTATACATATCTATTTTATCAATAAGATTAAATGAAATTAAAACATGAACTAAAAACAATATAAAAATAATAATTGTTTCATATTGATTATTACTATTCAGAAAAAAATCTTTAAGATAAAATGCAGCTGCGTAAAAGAATAAAGATACCAAAGCTACATCTATACTCCAAATAAGATGAATTTCTAAAATTTTAGGAATTAGAAAACCAGTAATAATCAAAAGTAAAATACATAAAATTTGATAACTTTTTTTCTTTAGTTTTCTTACAATTCCAAAAAACAAAAAACTTAAAAATATAGCTGGTAAAAACCACATTTGAAGACCCCAATTCATGTAATCATGACCTCCTTGTGCATAAAAGATACCTGTAAAGTTTTTAAAAGCACTTAATCCCAAATTAGTAGAATCTCCAAATTTTCTACCTATAAAAAACCAAAACAGGAAAAGTAAAAAACTCCATAAGAAATAAGGAATTATAATTTGTTTTGCTCTTTTTTTTACAATCTCTATAGTAAGCCTTTTAGGATGAAATAACCCACTCATAAAAAAAAACAGAGGCATGTGAAAACTATAGATATACTTTTCTAAATAAGGATAATTATGCCCATAAATAACTAAAATAATACCAAATCCTTTTACTAAATCTATCCAATTTATTCTCTCTTTTTTGGTATGCATTACTTACTATTTATGCTAAAAATACATAAAATAATTGTTGTTATTAAAAATTAGCAACTAAAGAAAGTGATAAGTTTCTTCCAGGAGCAGCAACTCCAGAAGCAAATTCTATATAATGTTGGTCTAATAAATTGTCTAATCTTGCTTGTACTGAAAAATTAGTATTTACTACATATCTTCCATTTAAGCCAACAGTTACCCAACTTGGTGCACCATAATATTTGTCTACATCTTCTGTAGCATTTTCATCTACAATAGGTGTTAAATCATGGTTGTCAATTCCTTCTCTAAAGTTAAAGTCTTCTATGTCTTTTTTACTATTGAATCTTAAAGCTGCACCTAATTCAATTTTATTCTTCTTATAATTTACTTCAAACTGACCAAATAAAGGCGGAATTGAAGACATTGGTTCTTTAGTGTCATGAGTTCTTCCTTTAGTATAGGTAATAAACCCTGAAGTGTTCCAAGTATCAGAAAGTTTACCTAAATAACTAGTTGTATAACCAGAAATATACGCGGTTCCTCTATTTTGGTTTGCAACTGCATTACCAAAATCACCATCAAATTCTACTTGATTACTTCCATTAATAATAAAAACATCTCTAATAATATAATTGTCTAGTAAAGTGTAAAAAACTGTGGCTCCAAAACGGAATTTTCTATCATTAAAATATTTCTGAATTCCTATTTCTGCATTGTAAGCAAATTCTGGTTTTACATCTATATTTGGCACGGTAACATCACCGTTTTTTTCACGAACTCTACCAACATCATCTATATTTGGTGAACGGAATCCTGATGAAATTACACTATTTAATTGCCAGTTTTTGTTGGCTCTAAAAACATAACCAACAGTAGCAGTTACTGCAGAATTATTTGCAGTAATATCGTTATCTGGTAACTTTATAAAAGTTTCATCAATCCATTTTGCATTTAAGTTGGTATTTGTAAAACGAATTCCTGAATTTAAAGTAGATTTTTTACTTAAATCTTGCCTATAATCTACATAAACAGCAGAACTTAAGTAATTACTGCCACCATCTGGATAACGAGATTGAACTTTAAAATCATTAGAAAAACCATCAATTTCTCCGTTTACAATATTTAACTCTTTACCATAAGAATTAGAATTTACATCATTATAAGCAAACTCAAAACCGTAAGAAAGTATTCTACTTTTATCTTCAGTTAATGGAATTGAAAAATCTCCATTTAAACTGAAAACATTTACATTTTCTTCTCTATAAGAACGCTCTAAACTACCAAACTTTCGTTGTATTCTACTTTCTTTTATATTTTGATAAGCTAGCGTTAATGAACCACTTTCCATCCATCTTTTATTAGGATTGATCAATAATTGAGTTGAAGCTAAAAATCTTTTTTGAGGACCATAATACCATTCAGCAAACTTTAATGTACCAGATTTTAACTCTGCTAAACGATCGAATCTTGGTACATCTGACGTAGATGAATATTGTAAGTTAATTTTTAAATCTGTATTTTTAGATAAAGGAACATAGAATTTTTGTAAAACATCTGTCTGGTTATATCCTGTGTTTCTCTGTAAACTTGGATTCTCGTTTTTAGTTGGGTTTTCATTGTAATTCCCATTTACATTTTCTGAATAAAAGAATACTTTTCCCCAATCGTTAAAACCATGAGAACGATTCTTTCCTGCCAATAAATCGCCAAAATTGCTGTAAGCAATACTTGTAAATGATGCCCAATTTTTAAAACTTACTTCTGCAGAAACATTTGTGGTAGATTCTTGATTTATTGATGAAAACCTTGAAAAAAGTTGGCTTTTAACCATTTTTTCTTCAGATAATCTAGGCGTTTTTGTATAATAATGAATAACACCACCTAAAGCATCTGAGCCATAAATAACTGAAGAAGGTCCAAAAACTACCTCTGTTTTATCTAACATATTTGGCGCAACTGTTATAGAACTTTGTAAATGCCCTTTTCTGTATATAGCATTGTTCATTCTTACACCATCTATTACTAATAACACTCGATTAGATTCCATACCACGAATTACTGGACTACCACCGCCAGATTGCGATTTTTGAACCTTAATTCCAGGGATAGTAGCTAATAAATCTGCAGAAGTTTGCGGAGATACTTTTTGAATATCTTTAGTTGTTAAAACTGCAATTTGTTCTGCAATTCTATTTGTTTTTGCTGCATTTTTAAAAACTGATAAAACAACCTCATCTAATTGCTCTGATTGTTTGGTTAAATAAATTATAAAATTACGCTGTTTTAATGTCGATTTATGTACTCTTAAAACTGCATATGAAATGTGTGAAAAAATAATAGTTTCTTTATCAGTAAAAGAAGAAACATCCACAAAACCTTCATTATTTGAAATTAAGCTTATGGTTTGGTTATCATTAAAAACAGTAACATCCTTAACATACTTGCCAGTTTCTTTGTCTAAAACTTTCACTTTTTGAGCAAAGACTGCACAATTAATAAAAAAAACGAATGTAAAAATTAAGTACTTCATTAACTAAAAACTGTTTCTAAAATTTGTAATGATTTCGGCTTCCTAAAGCCGCCCAAATGTAATTCAAAATATCGAATTATTATTTGCAAAACTATTTGTCTTTCAGACTTGTTAAAAGACACTTGCTCTATACCATCAAAATCTATGCCTAATAGCTTTTTAAATTGATAAAAATTTATTCCATAAATAACATTTTTTTGAGAGGTTAGGTTTGTAAAATTACCTTCTAATAAATCGAATCCAAGACCTTCGTTTTCAGAAACATCAGGATAAAAACCTAAAAAACGAGTAAGATTTAATAAAAATAATAAGTGAAAATTCGCAATTTTATCATGTGAATCTAACCAAATTAAAGCGTTTTCTAAATACTCAAAAAGAGGTTTATTTTCTTCTTCTTCTTGAATAGAATTCGATAAAATTTCCGACAAGAATAAAACTACCGATTGTTTAACAATATCTTTGTAAATCGATTTATAAGGATATGTAATCTGTACCTCTTTTATGGAGTTTAAGTTTCCTTTGGTGTTATGACTTGCTTGAATTTTTAATTGTGTTAATGGCTGAAAGTATGCCACTTTTAATCCACCTTTTTTAGCTTTAAGAACCCCTCTTATTAAGTACGTTTTTAGACCTTCTTCTTGTGTGTAACATTTTACAATTAAGCTCGTGTCACTGTATTTTAATGAACTTAAAACAATTGCTTTTGTGGTTACAATTGCCATTTCTAGTTTACAATTGCAATTTTAGTAACACTCGTTTCAGAAGCATCATCGTTAGATAATAAAACAATGTAAATACCAGAAGCTACTTTGTTACCTGCTAAATTTTGTTTGTTCCATACTACTTTTCCTCCCTGTAATTCTTGTCCTTCTACAACATTAGTTTCATAAACCAAATTACCAGCAACATCTAGTATCTTTACATTTGTTCCTTTTGGTAAATGTGTTCCGTTTCTACCGTCAATAGTTACAGTTTGATGCTTTTTTAAAGCAGGATTTGGATATGCATAAACTTCGCCTAGAACATCTCCAAAAGGTGCTACTTTACTATTATAAGCTACAATTCCTTTATCGGTTGCAAAATATACTTTACCAGAAGAATCGTCTACTGTAATTTTTACAATTCTGTTTGAAGGTAAAGGAGAGTTTTGTTTACTAAAATTAGCTAAAGTTGTTTGCCCGTTAGGATTTGTATAAATAACACCTCCATTATCTGTACCAAACCATTTATTATCTGCGCCATCAACAACAATAGAATTAATGGTTTGATCTCCTAAAAGTCGATCTCCAAAACCATCAGAATTTGCGTTAATTACAATTGGTGAAGCTTCGGGGTTTTCATCTTCAAAAACTCCTGAAGCATTACTATAAACTACCATACCAGATTTAGTACCCAACCAAACTCTGTTACTTGCATCTACGGCAACTGTTCGTACATTTAAATCTGGTAAATTTCCTAAATTAGGTGTTGCAACTAATGCTTTTTTTCTATTTCCATTTTCGTTATAAGCATAAACCCCATTACTTCTTGTACCTATCCAAACACCATTTCCTCTATCAATTGCAACTTCTGTTAGCCCAATTGCAATTTTATTTGAAGTTAATGAAGATAAGTCTATACTAGACCATTGTCCGCTAGAAGAAAGTTTTTTAAGTTCACTAGAAGCTGCAACATTAGTAACCCATAAATTACCACGATTATCAAAAGCTGTTCCTGCAACTCTAATAGTAACGCGCAACGGGTTTAAACTTGAACTTTCTATTGTACTATTTCTTTGGTTATAAAATGTTTTAATTTCATCGTTTTCTATTGCTAATAAACCTCCTGTAGAAACACTATTAAAATCTGTTGTTGTACCAAAAGAACTGATAAAAACTTTAGCATCATTATCTGGATCTATTGCTATATGTGACAAATCTGTAATTGGAAAACTAGGATTAAATTTTGTATTTATCCATTCTTCTCCGGTAAAATGAGAAAAACCTTGTTGATTTTGGTTAGGCGCATAAGTAGCACTATAACCACCATAAACCACCCATAAATTATTGTTTTGAGATGCGATCGAAAAAATAGCGTTAGACAAAGGTCCTTCTGGATGTATTTCTAAATAGTTAGTAGGCAAACTTACTGTTGCAGATAACAAACCAAATTCTTTTGTCCCTAAAAAAACAGTGTTATCCTCAAAAAAAGAATTGTTTAGAGTAAACGGAAAGTCTGTATTTGTAGAAAATTGAAAAACTTCATTTAAGGCTGTATTTAAAACAATAGCATTATTGGTGAAAGTTATTGAAATATGAGAGCTTGAAGATTTTACTGCGATTATCTTTTGAGAAAAATCTTTTACTTCTGATAAATTTGCTCCACTTAAACTAAATAATTTTGTGTTTTCAACTGTAAATAACTGATTATTAAATTTCGTTATTTGTTTAAAGTTTCTTCCTGAAAATTGTTGTTGCCAATTATTAAAATCTATTAATAAATCACTAGTAATATCTGCATTAAAAATTCCGTTTTCTGTAGCTGCATAAATTTGAGAATCATCAACAACAATTTGATTGATTTTTACAGCACTAGAATTGTTTCCTATAAAATAAGTGTCTCCAAACTCTAGTTTTTCAATATCATAAACAACAATTGCAAATGGAGTTGCTAAATATAATTTATTATTAAATTCTGATATCTGATTAATACTCTTTTCACCAGACTCATTAAAGTTTAAAATATCTGAAGAAATGGTAATAGTACCATCATTATCTACTACTTCTATCAAGCCGTTTTCATAACCAATTACCAACCTTTTAAAAGTATTATTGTAGTAGATAGATGTAGTAACTTCACCAGATAAACCTTGTACCGAAGACAATTTATCAATTTCTAGCGTACTTATATTATAAGTAAAAACAGCATTATCTGCCAATGCATAAATTATATTATCAACTTTTACAAAATCTTTTACATTGTTATAAGAATAAAAGTCTTCCCATGAACTACTATAATCTGTTTGAGCAGAAAAAGCAAGTACAAAAAAGAATATGAAGGTTGAAAAAAGTTTTTTCATCATAAAAATTTACACATCAAAGATATTTATTTATTGTTACAATAACGATAAAACACCTTACATTAGTACAAATTTGAAGGATATTTTATGAGTGTAGAAATAGAAAGAAAGTTTTTAGTAAAAAATGATACTTTTAAAGAAGAAAGTTGTCAAAAAAAATACTTAAAACAAGGGTATTTAAATTCTGATAAAACTAGAACTGTAAGAATTAGAATTGCCAATGATAGTGCTTTTATTACCATTAAAGGAAAGTCTAACAAAGCTGGAACCACACGTTTTGAATGGGAAAAAGAAATAAATAAAACAGAAGCAGAAGAACTACTTTTACTTTGTGAACCAACAATCATAGAGAAAACTAGGTTTTTGGTTAAAAAAGGAAATCATGTTTTTGAAATAGATGAATTTTATGGTGACAACCAAGGTTTGATTGTTGCAGAAGTGGAATTAACCACAGAAAATGAAAATTTCGAAATACCAAAATGGTTAGGAAAAGAAGTTACAGGAGATATAAAATACTACAATTCTAATTTAAGTAAAGTTCCTTTTAAAAATTGGACATAAAAAACCCTCGAACAAAAGTTCGAGGAAATTTAATAAATCTACCCCCTAAATAAGATTTATAACACCTAAAATATTAACATAAGTTAATATAGTAAGTTCTACAAAAGTAGATAATTTTTGTGAAACTGTCTAATAATCTGAGTATTACTACTATTTCTTCAATTTTTATAACAGAAATTTGCTATAAAAAAAAGATGGCAAAAAAGTGACTGGCACTTCCTAACAAAACAAATAAATGAAAGATTGCATGGTTGTAGGGCAGTTTTTTAATGGAATATAAAATAGTACTTGCCACCCCATTAATAGGTAAATTGCAGTTGATAATTTGTCAAACTTTCCGGTAAAAAATAATTTTAAAATGATTCCTGCTAAAGCAAAAATCCACACAAAAATAAACATATACCAACCTAATTTAGAATCTAATGCAACCAGAAAAAAGGGAGAATAACTTCCTGCTATTAGTACATAAATAGCAGCATGATCAAAAATATTTAGTTTTCTTCTTTTCTTTGAGTCTTTAGCAGCATGATAAAATGTAGAAGCCGCATATAAAATTATAAGACTTAAACCATAAATTATAAAACTTACTGGTTTCCAAAAACCAGTGTAAGAAAATGCTTTTACAATTAAAAAAGGAAAGGCAATTATACTTGCCAATAAACCTAATCCGTGAGAAAAAACATTCAACTTTTCTTCTTTTTCGCTATAAAGGTGATTTAAACTCTCGCTCATTATTTGGTCTATTTGTGTCTTTCATATACTTTTCATCCTTCAATAAATCTGAATGCAGAATGTCGAAAGCTTTATTTTTTAAACTTTCCATATCATCAATATGTAAATCTTTAGTTTCTATGAATTTATGTTGATGAATTCTAAAAGTTCCTGGACTTCCTTTTAGAAAATCCCAAGAAAATAAACGTTTACAATCATAATAAGCTTGTGGTACAATTGGTATTTGATATTCAATTGCCAAACTAAATGCGCCTTTCTTAAAAGGTGCCAAAACAACATCTTCTGTTGGTACTAAACCTTCTGGAAAAATTGCCATGCTAACTCCATTTTGTAATCGTTTCTTCGCCATTTCATAAACCCTTTTTCTACTTTTTGGGTTGTTTCTATCTACCATAATAACAACTCTTTTGTAGAAAAAACCAAAAACAGGAATTTTAACCAACTCTTTTTTTCCAACAAAAACAATTGGGTTTTTACTTATAGCAATCAATACAAAAGGGTCCATTAATGATGCATGATTTGGGCAAATCATATAACTTTTATTGCTTTCCATTTCTTCATCCAATTGAAGATCTATCCAAAAACCCATTCCATAGATTAATATTTTAGATAGAATTCTTGCCACTTTCCAAAAATGATGATAATGTGCTTCCTTAAATGAGAATACTAACAAGAAAGGAGATAAGACTATAACGGTTATCATCATTAAAATGTAAAACCATAATCTCCAAATTAATAAAAAAGGAATCTTTATATATTTCATAAAGAGCCAAATGTAGTAATATTCTTTTGTTTGATTGGTTTTCTTAAACAAAACCTTATTTTTACGCCCGCAGAGTGTGTTAATTATACTCTAACACAAAAGTATTTTAAATATATAATTAATGTCAAGAATTTTAACAGGCGTACAAAGTACAGGAACACCGCATTTAGGGAACTTATTAGGAGCAATTTTACCAGCAATAGAAATGTCTAATAACCCAAAGAATGAAGCTTTTTTGTTTATTGCAGATTTGCATTCTTTAACACAAATTAAAGATGGAAAAACTTTAAGAGAAAATACTTACAGTACTGCTGCAACTTGGCTAGCTTGTGGTTTAGATATTAATAAAACGGTTTTTTATAGACAGAGTGATGTTCCACAGACTACGGAATTAACTTGGTATTTAAACTGTTTTTTTCCTTACCAAAGACTAACTTTAGCGCATAGTTTTAAGGACAAAGCAAATCGATTATCTGATGTTAATTCTGGATTGTTTAACTATCCTATGTTAATGGCTGCAGATATTTTACTATATGATGCAGAAATAATTCCTGTCGGAAAAGATCAACTTCAACATTTAGAAATGACTCGTGATGTTGCTAACAGATTTAATAATGTAGTTGGCAAAACTTTAGTTGTTCCTGAAGCAAAAATACAGGAGAATACAAAATTAGTTCCTGGTATTGATGGCGAAAAGATGAGTAAGTCTAGAAACAATATCATTAATATTTTCTTACCAGATAAAAAATTAAGAAAACAAATAATGTCTATTAAAACGGATAGTAAAGGTTTAGAAGAACCTAAAAACCCGGATACAGATAACATTTATGCTATTTATAAACTATTAGCTTCAAATGAACAAATAGTTGAGATGAGAGCAAATTACGAAGGAGGAAATTATGGCTACGGACATGCTAAACAAGCTTTATACGAATTAATTATTGAGCATTTTGCAACAGTTAGAGAACGTTACAATCATTTTATGGAAAATAAGCATGAAATTGATGAAGCGTTAGAAATTGGAGCAGAAAAAGCAACTAAAGTTGCAAAAGGAGTTTTACAAAGAGTTAGAGCAAAAATAGGTTACTAAACTTATTTAAAATTCATAAAAAACTATACTTTATACCCATTGACAAATAATACCTCCCATAATTGCTAAAGTAACAATCCAATAACCAGCATTTATTGCAACATATTTTACGCTTTTTCTTTCGAACATAGCAATAATAGATAAAATAGGCAATACAAATAAGAATCCTGACATTGTACCATGTAAAGCACCATGTTTAAAAGTTCTAAAACGATCTCCATACGTACCTAAAAAGTTTTGGAAAACACTGAATGCCTCTCCGGTTTGTTCTTCAAAACCTGGCTCTCCTTGTAAAACTTGCATTACACCCATTTGATGAATAACTAGAAACATTAAAAAGAAAGCAATTAAAAAACTAAACACATAACTCAATATAAAAGTTAATGCCATATTTTGGCCGGCTAAAGATTCTTTTGTGAATCCCATTTCTTTCATCCAAGCATTTCCAAACAAAGGGCCATACCAAACAAAACCTATTACTAAAGGTATTAAAGCCGCTACAAAAAAGATGTAAAAATTCATTTCCATGATAAAAAAGTTTATAAGTTGAATACCAAATATAAGAAATAAGATTTTGACAATAAATTGGCTACAAAAAAACTCAAAAGAAATTCTTTTGAGTTTTTAAAATTTTATATAAAGTATTGACTTATTTAATCTTCATAGATTTACCCATTGCTTCTAACTCAAAAACGAAAGCTCTTTTACTTACAGAAGGTGCATATGTAAATCCTTCAAAAATAATTAATCGATTATTTTTCTTATCAACAACCGTGTAGTTGACAAAAGGTCCGGCCATAAAATCATTTTTAACTTCCCATTTTCCACGCGTTTCATACGCTTTTTTACCATCAATTTTTGTTTCAAAAGTATGTGGTGTATATGCTTTTTCTGTAATCATGTGCATTGTTATTGTATCTGAACCACGAATGTATTTCTTGCCAATTCTATTTCTTACAGAGATAATACTATCTGACACTTTCGTTTCATCTCCTAAAGGAACTGAATACACTAAAATATTATTACTTCCTGTTTTTGCAATTCCACTTGTTAAATGGTGACGTAACCACAAGAAATCTCCTGTGTCATCTACAGTTTTAAATTTATCATGTATTGTAAATGAAACGCCTAAATTTTGAAATGTTTTAAAGTTAGAATCATCTAATTTCGTTTTTGCAAAAACACTTTGCGTCATTTTTACATCAGAATCTATAAAAAGACTTATGATTTCTTCTTGGTGCTTTTTAAACATTTTTACCATACCAGCATCATCTTTCGCATACACATACACAATAGTTTGTGGTTGTGCATAGACGTTGTGCTTTACAGAAAAACTCTCTTTATCAGATTCCCCAATAACTAAAATGTTTCTACCAACTTTCATCATCTTTCCAAATCCGTTTGGTGCAACTTGAGAGACTGATAAAATTGGTTCTGGTTGTGGTAAACCTACCATTAACTCACCAAAAGCATTTCTAATTTCTTTACCAACATCGCTGGTCCAATCACTAGATTTTGTAACTACCATTACTTTGTTTACTTTACCAATAGAGGTTCTTAAAACAAATTTATCATTACCAGTACAGGCTGCTAACAACAACGTAAATATAAAGATTGAAACTATTTTTTTCATAAGTTTAGCTTTTAAATATTTTAAGTTTGGTTCTAGGTTTTAAACTCTTAACACTCCAAATATTGTTCCACTTTTAATTATATTAGTAGAAACAACTTTTAACTATTATTTTTTCTTGATTTTTTTATTGAATTCGGAATTTTCTTTGGGTAGATAGAAAGTCTTTGCCCGATTTTTAATCTACTACTTTTTAGACGATTCCAACGTTTTAGATCACTAACTCTTACACCATACTTATTTGCAATTTTACCTAAAAAATCTCCACTTCTTACTTTATAACGGATACGTTTATCCATTTCAAAATATTTAGGTAAAGGTTTTTCTCTTTTTGCATCATCTTCATCAGCTAAAGCATAAATGGCAGTTTCTTTATCTAAAAATTCTATAATTTTACTGCTTGGTAACCTAACTGCGTAATTTTTATCTTTTACTAAAGGAATGATTTCTAATTTGTAAGACGGATTTAATTCTGCTAAAGTTAATTCATCAACATTAATCTTTTCTGAAATCTGATCGAAACTAATTGTTCTTTTTATACGAATTGTGTCTGTTTGAAAATCGAAAAATTTAGGAACTTCAGAATAAATATTTAACTCATTTGAGTATTCGAAAATATACATAGTTGCATAAAATGCGGGAACATAGCCTGCAGTTTCTCTTGGTAAATAAGGTCTAATATTCCAATAATTTTTATAACCGCCAGAACGTTTTATTGCTTTTCTTACATTTCCTGGCCCAGAATTATAAGCTGCTAAAGCCAAATCCCAATCTCCAAAAATGGTATATAACTGACTTAAATATTTACACGCAGCAACTGTTGCTTTAACAGGGTCTTGGCGTTCATCTACATAAGAACTTACTTTTAAATCGAACTCAACTCCTGTTCCGTACATAAATTGCCACAAACCTGTTGCTCCAACTCTCGATTTTATTCTGGGTCTTAAGGCAGATTCTACAATTGCTAAATATTTCATCTCCAAAGGAATGTCATACTGATCTAAATATTGCTCAAACATTGGAAAATAATATTTGGCTTTTGCCATTAATGCTGGATAGTATTTTTTACGATATACTAAATAGCTATTAATTACTTTTTCTAAAGATGGATTGTATGCTAAATTGAAAGGTGTTCTATCATTTAATCTTGATAAACGGACTTTTAATAAATCTGTAGTTACAACAGAAGTTGTATTTCCAATAATATCTTTATCATTAATTACATAAACGAGTGTATCTATTAATGATGAATTAAATTTTTCTTCAACTAATAAACTATCAATTGTTTTTAAATCTGTATCTGAGAATAATACTTTTTTTATGGGTTGTTTTAAGGAATCTTTGGCAACAAACAAAGTATCTACCTTAACTATTGGTGCTATAATTGTGTCTATTTTTTCCTGTGAAAAAACAGAAAGGCTAAAAAATAAAAAAAATAAAAATTGCTTCATAAAATACTATAAATCTAACTCCACAACAATTGGGCAATGGTCTGAATGTTTTGCTTCTGGCAATATATATGCTCTAGAAATCTTGTTTTTTAAAGGCTCAGAAACCATTGCATAGTCTAAACGCCAACCTTTGTTATTAGCTCTAGAATTTGCTCTGTAACTCCACCAAGAATATTCTTGTTTATCTTGATTAAGAAAACGGAAACTATCTATAAAACCGCTTTTAATAAAACCGCCAATCCAAGTTCTTTCTTCCGGTAAAAAACCAGAAACATTTTTCATTTTTGGGTTGTGAATATCAATGGCTTCATGACAAATATTATAATCTCCACAAATAACTAAATTCGGAATTGTTTTTCTTAATTCAGTAACATAAGCCAAAATTTCATCCATATAATTGAATTTAAAATCTAATCTCGCTTGATTTGTTCCTGAAGGTAAATACATGCTCATTATTGAAACGTCATCAAAATCTACACGTAAATTTCTTCCTTCAAAATCCATAGATTCAATTCCGGTTCCATATTCTATATGATTTGGTTTTTCTCTACACAATACTGCTACAGAAGAATACCCTTTTTTCTGTGCAGAAAACCAATAATGATATTTATAACCTGCATTTTCGAACAAAGTTAAATCTACTTGTTCTTTATGCGCTTTGGTTTCTTGTATGCAAATTACATCTGGCTTTGCAGCTTCTAACCAATCTATAAAACCTTTTTTTAAGGCTGCTCTAATTCCGTTTACGTTGTATGATATTATTTTCATTAGCCCATCTTTACTTCTTCTCAAAGGGAAGAAAAACTCATTCTTAAATATTAAATGTTCATTTCTGGAATTTCTCCATCAATAATTAAAGTACCTTCTGTTGCGTTCTTAATTTCTTCAACAGAAACTCCTGGAGCTCTTTCTAATAAATGAAAAGTATTATTTTTTACTTCTAAAACTGCCAAGTTTGTAACTACTTTTGTTACACAACCAACACCTGTTAAAGGCAAAGAACATTGTTTTAATATTTTAGATTCACCGCGTTTGTTAGTGTGCATCATTGCAACAATAATATTTTCTGCAGATGCAACCAAATCCATTGCGCCTCCCATTCCTTTTACCATTTTTCCTGGAATTTTCCAGTTCGCAATATCTCCGTTTTGGGCAACTTCCATAGCTCCTAAAACGGTTAATTGAACGTGTTTACCACGAATCATAGAAAAACTTGTTGCCGAATCAAAAATAGAACCACCATCTAAAACAGTAACCGTTTGTTTTCCTGCATTTATTAAATCTGCATCTTCTGTTCCCTCAACAGGAAAAGGTCCCATTCCTAACAATCCGTTTTCAGATTGAAATTCTACTTCAATTCCTTTAGGAATATAATTTGCAACTAATGTTGGTATTCCAATTCCTAAATTAACGTACCATTTGTCTTGTAATTCTTTTGCAATTCTTTTTGCGATTCCGATTTTATCTAAAGCCATAATAATTTTTTTTCTTATTAATCTAATACTATAAAGTCTTTAAGTTTTCCTTGAATATCTTTTAAATTAGGACTGTAAATTATTCTTTCTGCAGTAACCTTATAAAAACCAGAAAAATCAATTTGATTTAATTTATTATATTTAAAGTATGCTCTTGCACAATCAGTCCCTACAAACCAAATTTCTTCTTTTTTATCAATTAAAACTGGATAATAAAATTCAGAAAGAAAAGGAGCATCATATTTTAAAAGCGCCCATTTAGAACCAAAATTTAAGTTAATATGTTCTCCAAAAAAATAAAGCCAGAGAAGAAAAATTTTGTCCGATTTTTTAAAATTTTTCATAACGCAATCTGTTATGAATTTAATGTTTTTGTAAGGTTTAATATCTATATTTTTCTCATTAATTATTTCAAATAGTTCTTTAGTTTTTTCTTCTTTTCTATCATTAATTTTTAAAATATAATCTTGATTTTTTAAAAAAATATTATTATTAAAAAACATAATAGTTAGTTTCAATTTAGGTCTGTATAGATTCCTGTCTACGCAGGAATGACAGAATTATTCTTTAGTTCTTACTGTTCTCTGTTCAATTCTCTTTTCATATTTCTCTCCTTGAAAAATACGTTGTACAAATATCCCAGGGATATGTATTTGATTTGGGTCTAAAGTTCCCGCAGGAACTAATTCTTCAACCTCTGCAACTGTAATTGTTGCTGCGCCACACATATTCGGGTTAAAATTACGAGCTGTTCCTTTAAAAATTAAATTACCTGCTGTATCTCCTTTCCACGCTTTTACAAAAGCGTAATCAGCGTTAAATGCAGGTTCTAAAACATACATTTTTCCATCAAATTCTCTTATTTCTTTTCCTTCAGCAACTTCGGTTCCATAACCTGCTGGCGTATAAAATGCAGGAAAACCAGCTTGTGCTGCTCTACATTTTTCTGCTAAAGTACCTTGTGGTGTTAATTCTACTTCTAGTTCGCCAGACAACATTTGTCTTTCAAACTCATCATTTTCTCCTACATAAGAAGAAATCATTTTTTTAATTTGTTTTCCTTGAAGTAATAAACCTAATCCAAAATCATCTACACCTGCATTATTAGAAATACAAGTAACATCCCTAACATCTAATTTTACTAATTCTGAAATGGCATTTTCTGGAATACCACACAAACCAAAACCACCAAGCATAAACGTCATTCCGTTTTTTACGCCTTGTAAAGCTTCTTCTACGTTGTTTACTTTTTTGTTAATCATAAGTTTATAATTTTTTAAAATTCTGATACAATTTCTGTACTAGAAGTCTGTATCTTCTTCAGGAATTTCATCCTTTTTATCATCATCCGATTTTTTATCACATTTAATATTTATAGATAAATTATTTGGCTTTTCAAAATTTTCTTGACTGATGTTTAGAGTTTTATCAGCATAACATTTTTGCATAAATAAAGCCCAAGAAGGTAAAGACATTGTTGCTCCTTGTCCATAACCAATTCCTGGAAAATGTATTGATCTATCTTCGCCTCCTGTCCAAACTCCTGTTGCTAAATTTGGCACAATTCCCATAAACCAACCGTCTGATTGGTTTTGAGTTGTACCTGTTTTACCAGCAATTTCATTTGTGAATTTATAAGGAAAACCAGTAACTATTTTTGGATAACCTGTATAACCAGATCTTAATCTTACACCAGAACCAGATTGTGTAACTCCTTGTAATAAATCTAAAATTACATAGGCAGATTCTTCGCTTAAAACCTCTTTAGTTTGCGGTGTAAATTCTTGTAAAACTGTTCCGTTTTTATCTTCAATTCTAGTTAAAATCATTGGATTTACACGTAAACCTTTATTTGCAAAAGTTGAATATGCACTTACCATTTCTAATAACGATAATTCTACAGCACCTAACGCAATTGAAGGATTTGCAGGAATATCTGTTTCTATACCAGCAGCTTTTGCCAAACGAACTACGTTTTCTGGTGTAACTTTGTCTATTAATCTTGCAGACATTGTGTTTACAGAACCTGCTAAACCATCTTTTAAAGTTAACATTCCTCCGTATTTTAAATTCGAGTTTTCTGGAGTCCAAGCCTTTGGAATACTATATTTTCCTTTAGGAATTGTGTACAATGTATTCGGGAACTCATCACAAGGAGATAATCTTAATTGATTAATTGCAGTTGCATACACAAATGGTTTAAACGTAGAACCAACTTGGCGTTTCTGCTGTTCTACTGCTTCGTATTTAAAATGTTTATTATTAATACCACCAACCCAGGCTTTTATATGACCTGTTTGTGGCTCAATAGAAACCATACCAGAACGTAAAAAATATTTGTAATATCTAATTGAATCATTGGGTGTCATAATTGTATCTATATCACCTTTCCAAGAGAAAACTTTCATTGCTGTTTTCTTGTTGAAAATCTTTTCAATTTCTTTTGTAGATTTCCCAGCTTTTTTAAGACGTTTATATCTTTCTGAATTTTTCTTTGCACGATCTAAAATCCCTTTAATTTGATTTTTTTCAATATCATAAAAAGGAGCGGTTTTGTTTTTCTTTTGTTCTTTAAAAAAGAAAGACTGCAAATTAGCCATGTGTTCTTTTACAGCTTCTTCTGCATATTGTTGCATTCTAGAGTCTATAGTAACATAAATTTTTAATCCGTCTTTAAAAATGTCATATTCTTCTCCGTTTGGTTTTGGGTTTGAATGTACCCATTTTCTTAAAAACTTTTGTAAGTAAGTTCTAAAATAAGTTGCATATCCATCACTATGGCTTTCTGGCGTATAATTTATTTTGAATGGTATGTTTTGTAATGAATCTTTTTCTTGTTCAGTTATAAAACCACTTCTATTCATTTGTAACAAAACAACTTTTCTTCTTTGGTTTACTTTTTCTTTTCTTCTTAAGGGATTAAAATAAGAGGAGTTTTTTAACATACCCACCAACATTGCAGATTCTTCTATGTTTAAATCTTTTGGTTCTTTTCCAAAGTAAATTCTTGCTGCAGAACGTATACCAACAGCTTGGTTTAGAAAATCGTACTTATTTAAATACATTGCAATAATTTCTTGCTTTGTATATTGACTTTCTAATTTTGTTGCCACCACCCATTCTTTCATTTTTTGAAGAACTCTCATAAAAATATTCCTAGATGCTTTACCCGTAAATAGCATTTTAGCTAATTGTTGAGTAATTGTACTTGCACCACCACTTCCTGGTTTTAGAATTGCTCTTGCTGTTCCTTTAAAATCGATACCAGAATGCTCGTAAAAACGCTCATCTTCAGTGGCAACTAATGCATTTACCAAATGCATAGAAAGTTTTTTATAATGAATTGGTGTTCTGTTTTCTGTAGCGTATTTTCCTATAGTCTTACCATCTATAGAAATAACCTCTGTTGCTAAATTAGTTTCTGGGTTTTCTAATTCTTCAAATGTTGGTAAAGCTCCTAAAAAACCCCAAGAGGTAAATAAGAATAAAAGAACTAGTATTGAAAATCCCCCTAGAACAATGCCCCAGAACCATTTTATATATTTTTTAAAACCTGTTGTTTTTTTCTTTGTTTTCATAATAAAAAACTATTTCTCAATATGTTTGAGATTTCATTAATTTGTCTTTGCCGTAGAAACGGGAATCTATTCTATTTTTTCGATACTAAAACCAACATCGCAAATTCCTTCTAAAAACGGAATCGGATTTACCTCTCCATTTTTACGCATTGCTTGTCTTACATTAAAAGTATATTTTCCTGAATTAGGAAACGCTTCTCTCTCTTTATAAAATAATTTATTATCTTTAATTTCAGTAAAACCACTTCCTAAAAACTGTCCTGAAGTATCCGTCATTTCATACTGCAAAGTATCTACTACAATAGTTCCGTTTGGAAATTTTAGCTCTGTAATTAAATACAAATTACTAAATTGATAATCCTTATTGTTTCGAATATTGATAAACAGGTTTTTTTGAGAAATAGTATCTTTTACATCAAACTCAAAAAATATTTTTTTATTGGCTTCTAAAGCTGCATTTTCAATTGCTTTATATTCATTAAACTCTGTTTTATCATCACAAGAGATCATAAAACAAAACAAGAACATCACTAATAAAAAAAAATTATTTTTCTGAATCGTTTCCATTTTTTGGTGGATTGTTTTTACGATTTCTGTTATTATTTTTTCTTGGTTTATTTGGCTTTTTTGCTTCACCTTTTGGCTGTGTTGAATCTGCACTAGCATTTGGGTTGGGTCTTGGTTTTGGTTTTGGTTTAGGCTTTGGTTTTGGTTGTTGCGGGTTATTATTTTGTTTTGCAACAGGTTTTCTTTTTTGATTAGGGTTTGGCTTCTGGTTAGGGTTCGGTTTCTGATTGTTCCCATTTGCTGCAACCGGTTTCTTCCTATTTTTATTTCGATTGTTTTTTCTACGTTTGCTTGTTTTAGGAGCATCAAAACGTGTTAAACTATCTTGCCCAACTGCATCTTCAAAATCTACTTTTACAGGAACCTCAACATCCGCTTCATATTCTTCTAACGAAATAGATTTTTCATTATTTTTATTAAGCGCAATAATTTCTAAAACTTGTTCTAACGTTAAACGAAACCATTTAAAACGTTCTTCTTTATAAGTGTACCAAAGATGATTTTTAAAAATATCCATCTTTACAAAAACTGCATCTCCTTTTTCTGTCCTTAAAACTAAATCTTGTTTCGGAAACGTTTTTAAAGCGTCTAAATAGGTATCTAATTCAAAATTTAAACAACATTTAAGTTTACCACATTGTCCTGCTAATTTTAACGGATTTAAAGATAATTGCTGATAACGAGCAGCAGAAGTAGTTACTTTTCTAAAATCGGTTAACCAAGTAGAACAACATAATTCTCTACCACAAGAACCAACACCACCTAAACGTGCAGCTTCTTGTCTTGCGCCTACTTGTTTCATCTCTACACGAATAGAAAAAGCACTTGCCATGTCTCTAATTAATTGTCTAAAATCTACACGAGATTCTGCTGTATAATAGAAAGTTGCTTTGTTTCCGTCTCCTTGATATTCTACATCAGAAAGTTTCATTTGCAAACCTAAGCGTCCTAAAATTTCTCTTCCTCTTTTTTGAGTTTCTTCTTCTTTAGCTCTAGATTGTTGCCAAATATCGATATCTCTTTGAGATGCTTTTCTGTAAATTTTCTTAACATCTTCATGGTCTTCAGTAATTTTGCGCTTTTTCATTTGCACTTTCACCAATTCTCCTGCTAAAGAAACCGTACCAATATCGTGTCCTGGAGAACCTTCTGTTGCTACAATATCTCCCATAGTTATGGGTAGATTATCTGGGTTTTTAAAAAAATGCTTTCTTCCGTTTTTGAATCTTACTTCAAAAATATTGAATCTTTCTTGTCCGCTTGGTAAAGTCATATTAGACAGCCAATCGAAAACTGCTAGTTTATTACTACCACTTCCGCAAGTTCCAGACCCACAATTACCATTACTCTTACAACCTTTTGGTACTCCATTTTCTGTTGTACCACAACTTCCACATGCCATGTAAGTATATATATTTTTATAGTTGATATTCTTTAAAGTTTATTTTTAGCAGCAAATCTGCTAAAATCAACGCTATAAAGGCTAAAAACCTCTTGGTTCATAAATTGATTATCAAGCTGATACACAAACACAGCTTCATCTTCACTAATTCGTAAATATACGCATTCTCAAAGAATGAAAAAATAGGTAAATGAAAGTTATTTCAACTACTTTTTATTAATTATAAATCAAATATAGTTTGAAGGTTTATTTAATTTTTTTACACTTTAGAATTTGTAATGATTGAATTAGAATTCGTATAAAACTTTATATTTCATAAAAAAAGACCTCTAATTGAGGTCTTTAAATTAACATTAGTTATTTTATTTTTTTCCATATTGTTTTAATTCCAACATTATTCAAAATGATTATGCTATCGTTAATTTTTTCAAGATTATAAGTCATTTTTTTATTTTTTATAGGTTTACCTGAAAGAGTGTCGCTTAAAAAAACATCAATAATATAATCTTTATCTGGTTTCAATTTAATTTCTACTGAATCATAATTTAAATTTTGTAGCTTAAATTTTATAGAATCTTGATTGTTCTTTTTTAAATATATTATTCCTTTTTTGTTTAAATCTATGTAAACTTTATTTTTAAACTCAACTGTTCCATTATATGGATAAGCTAAAACTCCTTCTTTATCTTTAACAAAAAACTTTAATTTAATTGAATCATTTTTTGAATTTATTTCTTCAACAATAGTAAAAAATGAATTGCTTTTTACTATTGTTGAGTTAAAGTTTAAATCCAATTTATTTTTTCCTTTTAAATAAGTTCCTTTTCCATATTTTGAAACTCCAAGGTGATTAGATTCAATATAACTAAAGTTATTACCTTTAAAATTTATACATGTACTAAAATCTCCTAAAAGATCTTTTTCACAATATTTTCCTGATAATTTATATTGAGAACATCCACTTAACCCTAATAAAAGAATATTAATAAATATAAACTTATATCTAATTACACTTATGACCTTTTGCATTTGCATTTCCTTCTTGTTCATTAAATAATATTTGTCTTATTCTATCTCTATGAATTTTCAAAGGCTCCAAAACCTTAAACGAATCTGTTTCTGTAATATTACCATTAGAATCTTTATAATACAGTCCTCCATAAGCCATAGCTTCATAATAATCCCAATCTAAATTACCTCCGCCATTGTTTTTATCCCAAGTATAAAGGGAAACTGCCATTGCTTTTATATATTTTGCCATAAACTCATGATGATATCTATTTGCATCAGAATATCCGTATTTTTCAGCATAATATTTGATGTCTTCATAGAAACTTGGATTAACTCTTGGTTTTATATTATTCAGAATATGGGCATGAACAGATTCATGAATCATTGTTCTTGCAATTGATAATTTTGTCCCCTTTCCTAAATACTCATCTGAAATAGTTGTAGTAAATGTATTACCACTAGTTGTTGTATTAGCATTATTAGAATAAGTTCCGTTTTTAATAGTATAACTGAATTTATCAGAACTATCAAACATATTTAAAATCTCACCTGAAAGAGTGAAAGATTGTGTAATAGAACTATCTACTGTTGGTCCTAAACCTGTTTCATTTTTTATACTTTTAAAAATATTTTTTGCACATTCATCAGTAAGTTCATTAATAATTTGTTCTTCCCAATCTACTTCTGCTCCATTAATTATAGCTTCAATAGCCTCATTAGTAAAATTCCTAGCATCTAAAGAACAATCACTCTCTTCTAAAAAATTTGCAATATCACTTAAATATGTGTTTTCACGATTTTCTGGAGATAATTGGTCGTTTAACCAAGGTCCAATAATTGGGTTTTGTGCAGTATTATTATCATTAAAACATTCTAAAATATCTGCCAAATCTATTTGGTCTTGAGATAAAATAACGCCATTAGTACTTGAACATGGATCACTATTAGTTGTTGTTGTACCACCTCTATTATT
>NZ_JAZGGG010000012.1:0-43712 GCF_036480315.1 Polaribacter sp. | reverse complement strand
AACGTTTTTGTATAAGGAAAGTTGTGTTTTTGTGTGCGAGGAATTTCCAACGGAAATTCAGAAGTACGCAAAAATGCAACTATTTTTAAGTTAAGCACTAATTTAAGCAATTTTTTTTATACGGTGTTGTAATTTTGTTGTGAAACATTTGAGTAAACACGTTTTGATTCCGTTTTTAATTTTTCAGCATTTGAGTGATTTTTCCAATTTTTACTTTAAAACACTCTGTATAAAAAAAATCGAAAAAATTCCGCTCTCAAAATTCCGTTTGTTTGATAATTCGCGAGAGAATGTTCCACAAAATTCAGTTTTCCAAACTTGAGTGAATTCCATAAAGATTTTCAATTCAGAATTTGAGTGATTTTTTTACTTTAAAAACTCAAATTCCATTTTATTTTTCCGTCGTTTTCATTTTCCTGAACAATGAATTACAACGTTTAGGCTATGGTTAGTGCGGGATTTCGAAGGACTGAACTTTCGATTAAGCACTTAGCCAAATTTTTAATTTTTTCTTTATTTTTAATAGACACGCAAAATTGAAAATTTTGCGGACTTTGTACAATGCACTTCACTTAGGGTTTAGCACCAAAACCCGTATTAACTATAGCCATTGTTGTGTGTAGTTATTTTTCCAAATTGTTCCATTCCTCATATACTTTAAGTAGTGCCTTAAATTTAGAAGTCAATGGCTTAAAATACTTTTCTAAATTTTTTCTTTCTACTAATTGTCTTATTTCCGAATTGTATGTTTTTTTAAATCGAACCTTGTCAATCTTTCCATCCAAATATTTACTACAAGCATCTTCATAACTGTTAATGTTGTTTTCAATAGCAGATTGCAATACTTTTTCTTGAGCATCCAATGTTGTTTTTTCACTATCGGAAAGTTTATCGTTTCCTTTTTTACCCAAAAGAGGTGATATTATCATAGTTATGTCTCCAACTTTATCTCTTGAATTTGATATTCGCTCACTTACGGATAATTCAAGGTTTCCCATTGAAATCATATTCTGAATTTCAGATTTATTCAATGATAATTTTGCAATACTGTTAGATTTTACAATTGAAATAATTGAAACTATTAAAGAACCAAGTGCAAATAATGCTGAAATACCAGCAATCGTTAATGAGATTTTTTCAATATCAGTCATTTTTTATTTTTTTAATCCGTCTAATATATAATCTACTAAATCTAAATAATCACTATTATCCCTTTGTTCAGTAAGTATTATTTGTCCGCCTTCTTTATACTGAAAAGGTCTTGTACCTGAAATAAATTCTCCAATGTATTTTACAATTAATTCCCTGTCAGTTTGAGTTAACGGTTTTTTACTTTCAGTATAAATTAATCCTTTTATTTCTTGAATAATCAGATTTGCTGTTTCAGTTTTGTTCTTTGATGAAACAAACTGTTTTCCAAGTCTATTTGCTATTTCTATAAATGTTGCCATATTAATTTTTTTTTTCGAATTACACACAACTTGTTTATATACGGAACTTTTATATTCATATCGTTCCTTAATGGTAGAATATGCAGAGGTTTAGTGTCTTTATATCCGTTTTGTTTTATAAAAATAACTGATTAAAATAAATCATCAAAGGGATTTTTAATCTTTTTTAAACTTGGCGCTGTTACATGAGTATAAATCATAGTCGTTTTTGGGCTACTATGCCCTAAAAGTTCTTGTATATATCTAATATCTGTTCCTTTTTCTAATAAATGCGTTGCAAAACTATGCCTTAGAGAATGTAACGTAGCTTTTTTAGTAATACCAGATCTAAATAATGCGTTTTTTAATACTTTTTGAGCGCTTGTGTTACTGTATTTACCTCCTTTTTGTCCTTCAAATAAATATTTTTCTGGTTTGTAAGCAATATAATATGCTCTTAAAATTTTTACAAATGCAGGAGATAAAAGAGTGTATCGGTCTTTTTTTCCTTTAGCTTGTTTAATATGAATTAACATTCTTTGACTATCAATATCGTTTATTTCTAAATTGATAGCTTCACCAATTCTTAAGCCAGCAGAATACAATAAACTTAAAAGCGCCTTATGTTTAAGATTTGTAACGGTGTTAAAGAGTGCTTTTATTTCAGTGCCACTTAATATAATTGGTAGTTTTTTTTCTTTTCTAGGCCTTTCAATATGTATTTCTTCATAGGAATACCCTTTGTATTCAAAAAATTTTTTAATTCCGCTTATAAATTGATTCTGATATGAAACGGATTTATTGGGAACAAAAATATAATCATAACTAAAAGCTTCTACTATTTTTGAAGAAAATAGCTCAGTGTTTTTCAAAAGAGAATATTTAATATAAATTGAAGTTACATCCACATAAGTGTTCACTGTATTTTTACTCAAACGTTTTTGAAATAACCATTTTTTAAATTTTTGTAATTCAAACTCATATATTTCTGGAAGTTGATTTATTAAATGTGAGTTTCTTTTTGCTTCTATTTTACTTTTGTCGATAAAAGGTTGTAATTCTAAATATTCAACAGTCCAATTACTTTTTTTTAAATGATTGAAAACTATTCTTAAATTTTCTAACGAAAGTTCAGTATAAAAAGACCTTAAAGTTTTACTCCAAACAACATTTTTAAGTTTTTTAAGATGCTCTTTTATTTCATTATCATAAATGAACCTAATTACTAAGACATTTTTATTGCGAAGTTGAGAAATGGTTAAGACGATTTTTTTCATAGCACATAAATTTAATGCTTTTTATTTAATAATCATCTTTTATAATTGTTGTCAATTATTCTTGGTATATAAAAAACTTTATTAGTTACTTTGAATGTATTTTGTTAACTGCATAAATAGAAGATCACTTTTTTTAGTTTTCGCTACTGCAAAGAGTAATCATTCCTTTAGCTTTTATTTGTATTATGTGCAACGGGTTCTATTAATTATATAAAAAAACCTGTCTAGTTTTTAAACTAGACAGGTTTGGTATTTATTAAAAAAAGAAATTAAAAATTAATCTTCTTTTCTTGGTGCTCTTGGTTTTCTATCGTCACGACGATTATCTCTACCTCTGTTATCACGTCCACCAGAACGTTTATCATCTCTTGGTGGTCTTGCTACATAACCTTCTGGTTTTGGTAACAATGCTTTTCTTGAAACTTTTTCTTTACGAGTTCTTGGGTCTAAACCAAAGTATTTTACATCTAATAAATCGCCCATGTTTACAACATCGGTAACATTATCTGTACGTTCCCAAGCTAATTCAGAAACATGTAATAAAACTTCGTTTCCTGGCGCATCTATATATTCTACTACCGCACCAAAATCTAACATTTTAATTACTTTCACTTGGTAAGATTCACCAACTGTTGGTTTAAAAAGCATAGACTCAATACGAGTAATAACTTGTTCAATTCCTGCAGGATCAGTTCCTAAAATTTCGATAATTCCTTCTTCAGTTACAGCGTCTTCAGTAATTACAATTGTAGTTCCTGTTTCTTTCTGTAATTCTTGAATATGTTTACCTCCTGGTCCAATAAATGCACCAATCATATCATTAGGGATACGTCTGTTAATCATTTTAGGAGCATGTTCTTTAACTTCTTCATTTGCAGTAGAAATGGTTTCAGTTATTTTCCCTAAAATATGTAAACGACCAGCACGTGCTTGTTGTAAAGCATTTACTAAAATCTCATATGATAATCCTTTTACTTTAATATCCATTTGGCAAGCAGTAATTCCTTCCGAAGTACCAGTTACTTTAAAATCCATATCTCCTAAGTGATCTTCATCACCTAAAATATCAGATAATACAGCATAATTTCCAGATTCTGCATCAGAAATTAATCCCATTGCAATACCAGAAACTGGTCTTATCATTTGTACACCTGCATCCATTAATGCCATTGTACCAGCACAAACAGTTGCCATAGAAGAAGAACCGTTAGATTCTAAAACTTCAGAAACTACTCTTACAGTATAAGGACAACTATCAGGAATCATTCCTTTTAAACCACGTTGTGCTAAATTACCATGACCAACTTCTCTACGAGAAGTTCCACGGATTGGTCTCGCTTCACCTGTACAAAAAGGAGGGAAGTTATAATGTAAATAGAAATTCTCTTCACCTTCGTAAGATGGCATGTCTATTTTATTTGCGTCTCTAGAGGTTCCTAAAGTAACGGTAGCTAAAGCTTGCGTTTCTCCACGAGTAAAGATAGAAGAACCATGTACTGATGGTAAATAATCTATTTCTGACCAAATTGGTCTAATTTCATCCGTTTTACGTCCGTCTAAACGTAACCCTACATTTAAAGTTAAATCTCTAATAGCAGCTTTTTCTGCTTTACGATAATAATCAGAAACTAAACCACCATAATCTGCTAATTCTTCTTCAGAAAAAGTAGCTTTAATGTCTGCTTTTATTTCTTTAAATGCAGCAGTTCTTTCATGTTTAGCAGATCCAGCTTCTGCGATAGCATATACTTTATCGTATGCCATGTCATGAACTTTTTTCTCTAAATCTTTATCTTCTCTTGCACCTTCATATTCACGAACTTCTTTTTTTCCAAATGCTTCCGCTAATCTTAATTGAGCAGCACATTGTACTTTAATAGCTTCGTGTGCAAATTTAATAGCGTCTGCCATTTCTTCTTCAGAAATTTCATCCATTTCACCTTCAACCATCATTACGGAATCGGCAGAAGCTCCAATCATCATATCGATGTCAGACTCTGCTAATTGAGCTCTATTTGGGTTGATAATAAATTCACCATTGATTCTACCAACTCTTGCTTCAGAGATTGCACATTCAAATGGGAAATCTGATAATTGAATAGCTGCTGATGCTGCTAAACCTGCCATTGCATCTGGCATAACATCTTCATCATGAGACATTAATTGAATCATTACTTGCGTTTCTGCAGTATAATCTTTTGGGAATAATGGACGTAAAACTCTATCTACTAAACGCATTGTTAATACTTCACCATCACTTGGTCTTGCTTCTCTTTTGAAGAAACCACCAGGATAACGACCTGCAGCTGCAAATTTTTCTCTATAATCTACCGTTAGTGGTAAAAAACCAAGATCTTTTTGTTCGTAATTGGAAACAACTGTACACAACATCATACATTTGCCTGATTGCACAACAACACTACCATGAGCTTGTTTTGCTAATTTCCCTGTTTCGATAGAAATTTCTCTACCATCGCCAAGGTCTATAACCTCTCTAAATACTTTTGGAATCATAAATTTTAATTCTAAATTTTTAATTACTGTTTGTTGTTGTGTTGTTACCTGTTGTTGCAATGGAAATACAGAATTGTTGTTGGTAATTCTGATCTTTTATATTATTGCTGATGTTGTTAAAATCAGACTTTATATTTTTTTTTGATTTGTTACTTCAAAAATACTCTATTTTTTTTTGATTCCTGCCTTCGTAGGAAAGACACGTTAAATATTTGCAGAAACCTGCAAAATATTTTGCATAAAAAAAGAGGAACGTTTATAGCCCCTCTTTTTGTAAGAATTATTTTCTAATTCCTAATTCTTTGATAATTGCACGATATCTGTTAATTTCAGATTTCTTAAGATAATCTAATAAACTTTTACGCTTACCTACCAACATAACTAAAGAACGCTCTGTATTATAATCCTTACGATTATTTTTTAAGTGCCCAGTTAAATGGTTAATTCTGTGTGTGAATAAAGCAATTTGTCCTTCTGAAGAACCAGTATCGTTTTTACCTTTACCGTGTTTTTCGAAAATGCTTTCTTTTACTTCTTTAGTTAAATACATTCCAATATTATTTAAATGATTATTATGTATATCAATGATGTTTTCATTGAAGCTGCAAATATAGTTTTATTTTTTTGAATAGAATTAAGTCATTCTAGCTTTTAATAGCTAACATTAGAATTAATAATATTTTACTCATTAAAATTAATCTATACTTTTTTTTGTTAGGTTAAAATTTGTTTTTTATTAAATTGCTAAAAAACAGCATTTTAAATTTTCTACTCACTGAAAACCGTGAGTTATCTCACGGTTTTCAGTGAGTAGAAAATTTCACTGTTTTCCGTGATTGACAACCGTTTTTTTTAAGGTTAGTTTTTACAGAATTATAAATCTTAAATTTAATGTTATGAAAAGAAGAAAAATTACTAATTATTTAAAATTCGGAATCTTGTTTTTAGGGATTTCAGTATTGTTACAAAATTGTGAGAAAGAAAACAACTTTACTGAAAAACAACTTACCCCCTTGAGCGAAATCAAAGCTAGAAAAATTTCTTTTGAAGAAGTAAAAGAAGTAAGTGGTTTTTTAGAATCAACTGATAAGTTTTTCAATAAATTTAGTGATAATACTTATAGTGAAAGAAGTATTGATAGTAATGATGGTAATTTTGTTATTTTAACAGATGAAATAATTGAAGTTGTAAAAGATAGTGTTGTTACTTTATCTTTTATGATAAAGGAACCTACCAATAGTGATTCCTCTTTTGAGAATTTTATTATTAAAAAGGTAAATGACACGTTTGAATTCTACATTTATAAATATAAATTTAACCCTGATAATATAGATTTTAAATATTCTTTAGAAACACAAGCTGTGAGTGAAGATCAAATAGATATTGAAGAATTTCAAAGTTTATTTCAAGTGGAAACACTTGCAATTGCAGGAGATTGTTTGGTAGATGTTGCGTGGGATAATGGTTGTGGCTGCTCATTTGTTACTGTAATATTCTGTGACAATGTAGATGAAGATAACAATGGAGGCGATCCAAGTAACAATAATAGTAGTAGTGACGCTACTAATAATGATGATAACACTGACAGCAACAATAGTAATGCTGGAGGAGGTTCTACAGGTAATAATTCTACAGGAAATGGTAACACAGATAGCAGCACATCAGCTGGTGTAGTATTGTCTCCAACAGCAGTTGCTTTAAGTGAGATTTACGATTGTTTAGATTTAAACCCAGTTTTAGGCGGTTATTTTGCAAGTCAAACAGATACAAGAGGTTATAATTCACTAGCAATTAGTATTAAAAATTATATGGATAATAGTGGCGGTTGTTCTTCTGAAAATAGTAGTTTTATAATAGAAGCACTTCAATTTTTAAAAGACAATCCTCAATATAATTTTGTTCAATATGAAAATTGGTTTGGAACAGAACATGATGGTATCGATTATGAATATGATGCAGATTATTGGGAAGACCCAAATTTAACTTTTACTCCACAAGATTTACCTTCTTGGGCCGATTATTATGCTAATTTTCCTAGAAAAGCAGGTGGCGGTTGGTTATATGGTGCAAATAATATTTATAATTTAGTTGGGGGTGATGTTTTACAAGTTAGAGAAGATGACGTTGATGAAAGATATACAAATAATACTTGTGCTTTAAAGGTTTCTATTGCTTTAAATGGATCAGGAATTATTATTCCAGAAATTATTACAAGTACAACCAGTGGAGTAATAAGTTATGGAACTGTAAAAGGAGCAGATGGAAAAAATTATTTCTTAAATGCAAAATCGTTAAATAAATGGATGAGATTAACTTTTGGAGTAAGTCCTTCAAACCCTAAACATTTTAATTATACAAAAGCACAAGGAGGTGTTGGTGGTAAAAATTTCCCTAGCCTTATAGGAACTAAAAAAGGTATTTATTCTTTAACTTCTTCAAGTACTACTTGGGCTTCTGGACATGCAGATATATTTTTTGAAAATATCTGTTCTGTTAAAAAATGTTATTATAGTGAACCAAGCTTAGAATCTATAGATATTTGGGTGCTAGATTAAGTATATAAACCATGAAAAAAAGAACTTATTTTATCGCAATTGTTTTAGTAAGCATCTTTGCTTCTTGTAAAACACAGAAAAACCTGAGAGAGCGCCTATTTTTAGTCGAAGATTATAAAAAAGTATATTTTGGGAGTTGTTTAGGCTATGGTTTTAATCGTTCTAAAGCAATTATTGAAATTCTCCAACAAGATAATAGTATTAGTTCAGAATATCTACAAGGTAGAAGGAATTATAGAATTATAGATAGTTTAGCTAAACTTACAGCAAAAGAAATTAAACTAGATTCTATAGCAGTTAATTATGATGAAACTAGAGGAAAACGTGTTTTTAGTAAATGTTTAAAAGGTTATAATAGTAAATTTTTAGATTCTATGGCAAAAACGACCTATAAACTTAAAGTAAAAAAATACAAACATTTTTCTGAATATAAATACATACCAAACTAAATAAAAAATAGCGGTTAAGTACAAACTATAAAATTTGTGCTTTTCTGCTAATTTTTATAAAATTAGAAAAAAAAGGTTTAGTTTAGTAAAATGCTTGGACATGCTATGAAGAATATTTTATAACAGGTTATGTAAACGATAGTATTAAAGTAAATTTTAATAAAGGTAGTAATAATGATAGTTTATGTTTTTATTTTAAAGATATAATTGATACAAGATTATATACTGACTATTATGGAGATTATACTGTTATCTTTATCCTTATAAAGCAACAAAAGGAAAGCTAGAAATTAAGTATATTTTAGATTAAAGATGAAAAACATAGTTATTTTTACAGTATTCTTTTTATATATTACGGAAATTAGTTCTCAAAATAGAATGACATTTCCTCACAATGTAATTTTAAAAGATAAAAAGAACAAGAATGTAACATCAAAAATATTTTATAATTTTGAGAAACCTATAATTATAGATTACTGGGCAACATACTGTAAACCTTGTATACAAAAACTAGACGATTTAAAAGACGTTTATAAAGAGTGGCAAGATAGATATGGCTTACAAATAATTGTAATTTCTATTGATAAGAAAAGTAAGAGAAAACAAGCTTTAAAAATTATAGAAAAACATAATTGGCCTTTTCAGTTTTATTTTGACCATAATAAAGAGTTGTTAAAGAAATTAAGTGATATTAATTTGGTGCCTCTTTCTTTTATCCTTGATGGTAAATTTAATGTTGTAAAAACTTTTAGTGGTGCTAAATTTTGGATGTTACCGATTGATAATTCAGAAGAAAAAAGACTAAAAACTGATTTAAGGAATTATGAAAAAGTATTAGATTCTTTAGTGAAAAAAAAATAATAAAAAAAGCCAGCATCTGCTGGCTTTTTTATTACGCTCTTAAAGGTATATTCTGTATTAAATCGATATATAAGTTTACTTGTTTTTTAAGGTTTTTACGTTCGTAAATTGCGTCTAAAAATCCGTGTTCTAGAACAAATTCAGATTTTTGAAATCCTACTGGTAATTCTTTACCAGTAGTATCTTTTACAACTCTTGGTCCTGCAAATGCAATTAATGCGTTTGGTTCTGCAATATTAATATCGCCTAACATTGCATAAGACGCAGTTGTACCACCAGTTGTTGGGTCTGTACATAATGATATATATGGAATTTTAACTTCTGCTAATTGCGCTAATTTAGAAGACGTTTTTACCAATTGCATTAAAGAAAGTGATGCTTCCATCATTCTTGCGCCACCAGATTTAGAAACCATTAAAAACGGAATCTTATTTTTTATAGAGTAATCGATTGCTCGTGCAATTTTTTCTCCAACAACAGAACCCATAGAACCACCAATAAAAGCAAAGTCCATAGCAGCAATTACTAAATCTTTACCTAAAGACTTACCAACTGCAGTTCTAACAGCATCTTTTAATTTGGTTTTTTCTTGAGCAGCTTTTACACGGTCTGTGTATTTTTTTGTGTCTTCGAATTTTAAAGGGTCTTTAGAAGTTAAAGTTTCATTTAATTCTTCGAACTTATTGTCATCAAAAAATAATTCGAAATATTCTTTACTTCCTATTCTTACATGGTAACCATCTTCTGGACTTACATATAAGTTCTTTTTTAATTCTTCTGTATCAATAATTTTTCCACTAGGAGTTTTATACCAAAGACCTTTTGGAGTGTCTTTTTTATCTTCTGTTGCAGTCTGTATTCCTTTATCTTTACGTTTAAACCAAGCAGTCATAAATTAATATTTTTATAATAGTTGTTACTTTTTTCAAGTGAAATCTTAAATACAAATGTAAAAGATTTTTGTGAACTATAAATTTTCTTTGAAACGAATCTTTAAAGATTTACTAAAATACAAAAAAAGCATTTTGAAAGTATCAAAATGCTTTTTAAAATATGTATTGTAAAACTTTTATAATGTATCTACATTATTTAAGTCTGCAAATGCTTGTTTTAAACGAGTTTTAAAAGTTCCTTCACCTTCACGTAACCATTTTCTTGGGTCGTAATATTTTTTATTTGGTTGCTCTGCTCCATCAGGATTACCAATTTGAGTAGCTAAATAAGCTGCTTTTTCTTGCATATAATCTCTAACTCCTTCTGTAAAAGCAAATTGCATGTCAGTGTCGATATTCATTTTAATGACTCCGTAACCAATTGCTTCTCTAATTTCTTCTAATGTAGAACCAGAACCTCCGTGAAAAACAAAATCGATATGATTTTCTTCAACACCATATTTTTTTGTGATAAACTCTTGAGAATTCTTTAAAATTTTTGGAGTTAATTTTACGTTTCCTGGTTTGTAAACACCATGTACGTTACCAAATGCTGCAGCAATTGTAAATTGAGGAGAAACTTTTAATAACTCTTCATATGCATAAGCAACTTCTTCTGGTTGTGTATATAATTTAGAAACATCAACATCAGAATTATCTACACCGTCTTCTTCACCACCAGTAATACCTAATTCAATTTCTAAAGTCATACCCATTTTACTCATACGTGCTAAATAAGTTTTACAGATTTCTATATTTTCTTCTAAAGGCTCTTCAGATAAATCTATCATGTGAGAACTATATAAAGATTTACCAGTTTCTGCAAAATGTTTTTCTGAAGCATCTAATAAACCATCGATCCATGGAAGTAATTTTTTTGCAGCATGATCTGTATGTAAAATTACAGGTACACCATAAGCAACCGCTAGTTCATGAATATGTTTTGCACCAGCAACACCACCAGCAATGGCAGCTTTTTCGTTTTCATTAGAAAGTCCTTTTCCTGCATTAAATTGAGCACCACCGTTTGAAAACTGAATAATTACAGGAGCGTTTAATTCTTTTGCTGTTTCTAAAACTGCGTTAATGGTATTTGAACCAATAACATTTACAGCTGGTAAAGCAAACCCTTTTTCTTTTGCAAAATTAAAAATTTCTTGAACTTCTTTTCCTGTTGCAACACCAGGTTTTATATTATGACTCATAATTATTATTTTAAATACGTTGATACTATTTACCCTCAAAAGTACTAAAAATTAGCATCTTCTATAGTGGTTGAAGTTATAAAATAACGAAAACGTTATAGGGTTTAAAGTAAATTTTTTTAGAAAGGATAGTTAATACCAATGTTATAAACGGCATTTGCAAAGTTGTAGTTTTTAAACCATTTACTATCTTTTAGGTATGGTTCGTAGGTTTTAAAACCAACATCAACTCGAAGAATTAGAAAACTAAAATCTAATCTTGCACCAAAACCAGAACCAATAGCAATGTCTTTTAAAGAAGAAATGCCTTTAAATTTTGCATCATCATCTACAAAAGTAGAACCAGTAATGTCCCAAATATTTCCAGCATCCATAAATAATGCTCCTTTTAATTTACTAACAACATTAAATCTATATTCTGCACTTGTTAGAAATTTTAAACTACCTACATTGTATTCTAAACCAGTATTTCTACTTCCTGGACCTAATTCATAAGTCTGCCAGGCTCTAATATCATTAGAACCACCAGCAAAGTAACTTTTTGTAAATGGTATGTCTGAATTGTCATAGGTTAAAATTGTACCTAAAAAAGTTCTAAATCCAAAGACAGAATTATTACCAACATCCCAAAATTGTTTATACTCTAAATCTGTTTTAAAATATTGCGCTAAAGGAATTTTAGAAAACGTTTTTTTGCCTTTACTATTATAGTTTTTAGAAAACAGCCCTAAAACATTTCCTGAATTAGCAATTCTAGCTTTAAAAAATTTAAAGTTATTGTCTTTAAAATTAGTTTGACTGTTGTATGTATAAGAGTATGCTAAAACCGGTATTAAAAAATCTGATGTTACAATATTATACCTGTTTAATATATTTAAATTTGTATTGTATTCAACCGGATTTGTAGTTTTAAAACTAGATTTGTTTGCAACTATATTCATAAAATTTAGTGCATTAGATGATTGTGTTGCATCTGTTTTAAGCGGGTAGTTTGAATTAACAGTAATATTATTTACTGCATCATAAATTTTTGCAATATCATCTAGATTTTTAAATTCTGAACTGTAAATATTAAAAAACCGATCGATATTCAAATTCTGAATATACTGCGTGTTAAAAACTTCTAATTGAATCGTTTTCTTACTATTGTATTGCCATCTATAATCCGATAAAAACGTAAACGTTTGCCTGTCTAAACCTATGTTTTTCTGAAAACTAGAACCTATTGAAAACAATGTTCTTGGTGACATTTCTTTAGGAACCAATTTAGACAAACCAAAAGGTGCAACAAATCTTGGTATTTCTAAAGAAGCATCTACACCAATTTCCCAACCAGGGCCATTGTTTGATGTAAAATAAGAACCCAAAAAAGATAATTTTAATAATTCTGCACCCCTAAATGCATTTCTATTTGTAATAGAGAATTTTGCTGAAGTACCAATTTCTCTAATATTTGAGTGTGTTAGTTCAGTTTCGAAGCCAAGTGTGTATTTTTCTATTGGTGCTAAAAAGACATCCATTTTTAGTTCATTTCCAGCATTGCCAATAGGTGTAAAAGTAATGTTGCTAGATTTAAAGTTTTTAAGAGATTTTAAATGACTTCTAGTTAAGTTTCTTAAAGTGTCTTTATAAATTTCGCCTGGTTTTAAAAAAATAGATTGTGCTAAATACTTTGGGTTGTATTTTAATTTGTTATGTGCTAAAAAGTTAATTCCGTTATAAGACGTAGAATCTTTATGAACTTCATTTTTTTTAGTGTAAGAATAATCTGTTATAACATTTACTTCTTTAATTGTATGAATTTTAAAAGGTTTTTTTACATAGTTTCCGTTTTCTGAAATTAACCGATCTTTATTAATTAAAAAATCTACATTTGTTTTATAATCTGCTCTTGTAGAGTCTACATAAAAACCTAAAGCAGATTCTGTAAAATAATAAATTCCGTTATTTCTATATAGTTTTAAAACCTTGCTAGCTTCATCTCTAAAAGTTTTGTCATTATACTGGTCGCCAGTTTTAAGTAATGAAGTAATGCCAGAATTTTTATAAATTGAGTCTAGAATATGCGATTCTATTTTAAGTTTTATAGTATCTAAAAGAGTAGGTTCCCCTTTTGTAATATGATAATTTACAGTTGCTTTTTTATCATTAAATCTATTAATTTTAGAAACAACTTTAGATTTAAAATATCCTTGAGTTTTATAGTAAGCCCACAAATTATTTTCAGTGTTTTTTACTTTTTTATCACTAACAATAACAGGTCCTTCATATTTTAAAAACCATTTATTTAAATTGATAAATGATTTAGCATAAGCAATACTTTGTTTTTCTGAAAAGATTTTTTTTATAAAATTATAAGAACGAAGGTTTTTCTTGCCCCAATCAGAAGGTGTTTCTGGTTTATCATGATTTCCTATGTTATGAAAATACAATGCAATTGGTAAATCTAATAAACGAGGATTTGGTTTTTGTAAAACGTATTTTTGCAATTCGCTACTTTTATTTTTAACACTATCTACAAAAATATAAATTTGTGTAAGCATGTGTTCTTCTTCAGCTACATGTTTTGTGGAGTTACATGAGATTAGAATGGAAATCAGAAAAAAATAAAAAAAAAGTTTTTTCATTACCTTAACTGTGATATTAAGTTCAAAAATAGTATTTTTCAGCGGTTTATTATCAATAAGATTTAATTAATGGGTATTTCAAAAAATCAACTAAAATTAATAACAAGTTTATCACAAAAAAAGTATAGACAAAAGCATAAATTATTTATTGCTGAAGGTATAAAGGTTGTAAACGAATTATTAAATTCTACTTTTAAAGTTGAAGCACTTTTTTGTGTTGATGATTTTTCTTGTACTATTTCTGATGATAAAGTAGTTAGAATTTCTGAAAATGATTTAAAGAAAATAAGTAGCCTTAAAAACCCGAATAAAGTTTTAGGATTATTTCAGATTCCTGAAGAAAACAAACTTCGAAATAACGAATTAATTATTGCTTTAGATGATATTAATGATCCTGGAAATTTAGGAACAATCATTCGTTTATGTGATTGGTTTGGGGTTTCTGAATTAATTTGTTCAACAAAAACAGTAGATTGTTATAATCAAAAAGTTGTACAAGCAAGTATGGGTTCTTTAACTAGAATTGCAATTCATTATCTAGATTTAGCAGCTTATTTATCAAAAACTGAGTTACCTACTTTTATTGCAGACATGGATGGCGAAAATGTATATAAAGCTAAATTACCTAAAGACGGAATTCTCATAATGGGAAATGAAGCTAATGGTATTTCTAATGAAATTAAAACGTTGGTAAAAAACAAAATTTCTATTCCAAGATTTGGAGAAACTCATGAAACAGAAAGTTTAAATGTGGCAACTGCAACTGCAGTTTTATTGAGTGAGTTTAAAAGAGGTTAAGAAGAAGATCAACCGTTCTTTTAGGAGAATGTAATTTTCTAAACGATTCACTTATAAAACAATACGTTTAATCGAAAATAAAATTAATTATTTACTGTGATTTTTAAGAATAAAAGGTGTCATATTATATTTGTAAATACACATATTTAAAAAATCACTATTTTTGTACTCTTAAAATGTTTCTACATTTTGAATAATTATACTAACGAAACGAAATTATTTGGAGAAATAATTCGTTTAAAAAAGATTAGTTCTATTGGAGATTATGATCATGATTTTTCAAGTGCAAGGTTAAGTGCAAGAAAATTATCTGTAAATAATAACAGAAAATTAGCAATAACAAATAGTTTATTGGTAGTTACTAATGATATCACCATAACAGCAGTAGATGATAAAGTTCGTTTGGTAGGTACTTCTCAATTAGTACAAACTCATACAGGAGCTACTCAAGTTTCTGGTGTAGGTAAATTATTAGTAGATCAAAACTCTACGGTGCCTAGTATATATAGGTATAATTATATGAGTTCACCAGTAATCACAATTGGTTTATACTTATAGTTTAGAAACTGTTTTAAAAGATGGTACTATTCCACTTGATGCTACAAAACCTATTGGTAATCTTGCAGGTACTACTAATATTGCAAAAAAAATCACTTTTATTAATGGCTTTGATGGAGGTACAACTGACCTTATTTCATTAGCAAATCATTGGGTGCATAAATCATTTACAATTAAAAGATGCAGATGGTAATACTAGTTGTTCTCCAACAAGTGGGGTTCTAGTGCATCTACCGTTTTGGGAGATTATATTGCTATAGGACAAAGGTTCTTTGTAGAAGGAGATTCAGATTGAGGACCTATTCTATTTAACAATAGTCAAAGGATAATTCGAAAAATAAAATGAAGGCGCTCTATTCTTTAGAGAAAACAGTTTACAAAAAAGTGCTAGTAATGAAACCCAAAGTTCATCAAATGGTTTACCTATTATTAAACTAGGTATGGATTTTATAAGCGGAGAGGATAATAGTATTCATAGACAATTAGGAATTTCTTTTAACCAAAACAATTCATTTGCATATGATAAAGGATATGATAGTGAGATTTATGATTTAGGATTAACAGATGTATATTGGAAATTCTCTACAGATGATTTAAGTTATTTAATTGCAGGAGTACAAGAAATTTCATTTACTGTTATGATGGATTATGATGGATTATTATGGTAGTATAACCTTTCAGGTAGATGAAATTAAAAACATAGCTAGAGAAGTGTTTATAAAAGATAGTTTTTACAGGTCAGACTTACCTTTCTTTAAAATAATTTAACTGTTTATCTTTACTAATTAACTCAAAAAAAGTAGATAGGTTAGGCGGTAGTTTTATTTTAAGTTTAAAAAAACTGATTGTAAAGTTTGTAAAAAAAAAACATTCAGAATGCTTTTTTAAAGAATGTACTTTCCTGAAATAGGTTGACTAAAAATTACTCAAAAGCAAAAGTCAGAAAAACACCACGAGTTCCCATGTAGTTTACAGGAGCTGTCCATTTACTATTAGTGTCATCATCATATTTTATCTCATTATTCATCGCAAAAACACCTCTAATAGATGGAGAGAATTTAAAATAATATAAGTAAATATCAACACCAATACCAACTTCATACATAAAGTTGTGTGATTTCATTCTAAATTGTCCTGCAGAATTATCATCTTGATTGTCTTGATTACTAGAAAAGTTATAATCGTAAGAAACTCCACCTAAAACATACGGACGAATATTTTTATATCTATCTGCACTAAATTTAAAAACTAAAGGAAGGTGTAAATAGGTAGAGCCAATTTCTCTAATACTGTTTTGTGGAGTGGCACTAGTTTTTAAATGATTGAATAAAATTCTTTTAGAATTACTAACTAAACCTGGCTCTAAACGTAAGTTTAAATTTTTATGTAAACGTAAATCTGCAATTAAACCAACGTTAAAACCAGATGTTGCTTCAACGCTAATATTTGCATTGGGTATGTTACTTTCTTTTAGATTTAATTTAAAATCGTTTTTATTTATCCCTAAATAAAAACCATAATGCAATCTCTTTTTATCGAAGCTTGGTAAATATTCAACTTTTTCGCTTTGAGCAAAAAAGGCGATAGAAGTTAATAAGAAAAATCCAAAAATTAAAAACCTTTTACTCATAATTATTTACTTGCAGTATAAATTGTTGCAACTCCAAAAGTTACAGTTGTATGTTCTGTATTTGTAAACCCATTTTTCTGTAAAATATTGTTGAAAGCTTCTCCAAAAGGAAAAGAATTTGCAGATTCTGATAAGTAAGAATAGGCAACTTTATCTTTAGAAAATAGTTTACCAACAACAGGTAAAAATAAATTGGTGTATAATTTATAACCTTGTTTAAAAGGGAATTTTGTTGGGTTAGAGGTTTCTAAAATAACTAATACTCCATAAGGCTTTAAAACTCTAGCAATTTCTTTAATCCCTTTAGCTAAATTGGCAAAATTTCGTACTCCAAATGAAACTGTAATTGCATCAAAAGTGTTGTCATCAAAAGGCATTTCTTCAGAATCGCCAACAATCATTTCTATTTTATCAGAAAGATTTGCTTTGGCAATTTTTTGTTTACCAACTTCTAACATTCCTGCAGAAATATCTAAACCTACAATTCTGTCTGGGTTTAATGTAGACATCATTAAAACTAAATCACCAGTTCCTGTAGCAATATCTAAAATTTGTTTCGGATTGTTTTTTCCAACAATTTCAACAACTTTCTTACGCCATTTTACATCTATTCCTAAAGAAATTACACGGTTTAAACCATCATAATTCCCAGAAATATTGTCGAACATTTGTGCAACTTGTTCTTTCTTTCCTAAATTGGAATTTTTGTATGGATTTATTTTTTCTGCTGACATTGTTTATCCATTTATTGCAACCACCTCATTAATTTGATTTGGTAACATTTCTTTTAATAAATTCTCTATTCCGTTTTTTAGTGTAGCAGTAGAAGATGGGCAACCACTACAAGCGCCTTGTAAAACTACGCTTACTATTTTATTTTCTTCATCATAAGATCTAAAAGCAATATTACCACCATCACCGGCAACTGCGGGTTTTATATATTCTTCTAAAATATCTACAATTTTCGCTGCTGTTGTTCCTTCTAAAACTTCATTTACTGCTTCAATTTTATTTTCTGATGAAGTAGGCTCTCCTTTCGGTAATTCCTTAATAATTGTTTTTCCATCCGCTAAATATTCACGAATAAAAGTTCTTATTTCGCCATAAACTTCGTTCCATTCTACCATATCGTATTTGGTTACAGAAATGTAATTATCAGAAATAAAAACTTCCTTTACAAAAGGAAAATTGAAAAGTGCAAGAGCTAGTGGAGATGATTTGCTAGCTTCATCTATATTTTTGAATTCAACATCTGTTTGCGTTAATGCTTTATTAGAACCAAACTTCATTACTGCTGGGTTTGGTGTAACTTCTGCATAGACTTCAATAGCTTCTTTTTTTGATGTTCTTTGTTCATTAACAACAACGTTTCCATCATTTAAATACGCTTCAATTTGCTCTTTTACTTCTTCTTGAACGTCTATCCATTCTAAAATATCAAAACGTTGAATTGCTATAAAGTTAGCTGTTATAAATACTTTTTTTACAAAAGGTAAATAAAATAATTCTTGCGCTAAAGGAGAGTTTTTAGCTTCATCTATATTGTTAAATTCATAACTACCACCATTAATCAAAACCTTGGTACTGTTATATTTAATGATTGTATTATTGGTAGTTTCTTGTATAGTAACTTTAATATCTGACATAGTCTAAAAATTGAGTTGCAAAATTAAGGGAAAAAAGGGAATTAGTATTGTTTTATCCACATAAAAAAAAGCCTATTAAATAGCATTTAATAGGCTTTTTCTTTATAAAGATAAATATTTTTATAGATTTAGGGTAACTGTAGCAGTAATTGTTCTGTTGTCTAGAGTTAAATTTGCAGGATTTACTGTGTTATTTTGTGGGTAAAAATTATATAATCCTGTTCTGTTATTATCACTATATGAGAAATCTAATTTAAAGTTCCCAAAATTATAACCAGCACCTAAAGAATAACCTTCTAAATTGTCTGTTTCTATTGCTAATTTATCTGGACTTTGCTCAAATTTGTATCCACCACGAACGCTAAACCTGTCTAAACGCCATTCTGTACCTACGTTAAATGAATGTGTGTTCCTTAATTCATTTTGAAAAAATTGATTTTCATTGGTGAATCCCCCGTTTGATAATTTTATATTTTGATAATTTTTATTAGTGTAATCAAAACTTAACAAACCATTTTTACCAAAGATAAAAGCAGCACTTGCTGTTAATTTACTTGGTGTTTTTAATCGGTATAACAATTCTTGTATTGGAAAATTTCCACCAGAAGTATTATTATAAACAGTATTGTCATTACTAACCACAATTTCCGTATCACCAAAAAAGCCATCATTATCAGTAATGTTTGTAGTTTCTAAAACTTCTGTAAACCAAGTTGGTGTTTGGTATGAAAGTCCGAATCTAAAATTAGGATGCGCCTTATAAATAAAACCTGCATTTGCAGAAAAACCTGTACCTGTTGTTATATTTTCTTGATAAAAATTGGCATCTAAATCGTTTCCACTTCCATCATTATTCAATTCTGTTAAGTTAGATCTTTGGCTAAAATTTAAGTCGTAAAAATTCAACCCTAAACCAACATATAATTTATTTTGATGTACAGAAGAAAATGCAAAGTTTAGCTCGCTAATTTCTCCGCCATAATTGTTAGAAAAACGTTGTTCATCTGCAATATTATAATTAATTGCAGGATTATTGTTGTCTAAAGGAAATTCTGTAAAAGTGGCAACACCGCTATTTCCTTGAGTTAAAAAACTATCTGTAAAATCTTTTGTAAGTCTATAATTAAAACCAATTGCAAATTTGCTCCATTCAGAATTATATGCGCTATCAAAAACCAAAACCGCACCAGCATGAGAAAGATTAAAATATTGATTTTGGCTTGTTAATGATTTGCCATAGTAACTAGAAATAATATCTGAATTTCTAGAATTAAAAGTTCCAGAAAAAGAGCTATTCTTAAAAACTGCAATTCCTGCAGGATTTATGTTTATGGCAGAAATATCTCCACCTAAAGCACCAAAAGCGCCACTCATTCCTGTAAAACGTGCTGAACCATTTCCGTCATCTTGAGAGAAAAGTAAAGCTAAATCTTGGTATCCTAAAGATTGAGAATAGGATGTAAAAGTTACTGCGAACAAAGTCGCAATTATAAAAAATCTTTTCATTTTAATGTTTTTTTTTTGTTTAAAAATGTAGTTTTAGTTTTTTCTTCTAGATGATGAAGAGCTTCTTTTAGATGAACTTCTAGAACTACTTCTGCTTGAAGATGCAGAGCTTCTTGAACTGCTACTTCTGCTGTTTCTTGTAGCTCTTCTTGTAGAAGAACCTCTTTTAGAAGGAGTATAACTTCTTCTAGAATTTGTACTTGAACTAGAACGTCTAGTATTAGAACTACTTCTTGGTGTTGTAGCTCTGGTTGTATTTCTTGTTGAAGTTGTAGATCGTCTAGTTGTTGTTGGTCTAGAACTTCTTGTAGTTGTAGTTCTTTTTGTTGTACTACTATTTCTAGTATTAGAATTATTGTTTCTATTGATACTTGCACTGTTATTTCTTCTACTTCCAGAACTTCTTCTTGTAGAGCTACCACTACTTTTTCTAGTTGGAGATGTGCTTCTTCTTGTGGTAGTAGAACTACGTCTTGTTGTAGAAGTTCTTCTTGGTATTGTTGTAGAACTTCTTCTAGTTGAACTCGATGGTCTTCTAGTTGTTGTAGAACTTCTTCTACTTGTTACGCTATTGTTTCTAGAACGTGTTGTGCTCGATCTTCTGTAAGTACTGTTAGAAGCAGTTCTTCTTCCGTATCTTGTATTTCTGTAATAACGATTATTGGTGTATCTGTTATTATAATAATTTATGTTAGGTCTTGCATAACTATAGTAACTATGAGAAAAATATGGGTTGTAGAAACCTATATTCCATGCATAGTTGTTATGGTAAGGATGCCAATATGGGTTTTGATTCCAATAAGGATAACCTCTAAAACCCCAATTTCTATAACCCCAAGAATTATTATAACGATAACCGTAACCGTAATAATCATTCCAATAAGGATTGTTGTTTCCTAAATTAATATTAACAACAACGTCATTATTGTCGTTATATCCCCAAGGTTCGTTTGCATTATAATTTAAAGTATTGTCTATAGTTTCATCATCTACATATTCATTTTCATCAGAATTATAATCATCAACATCTGTAAATACATCGTTGTCATCGATTTTTTCTAAACTCTCTAATTTTTTTAGGAAATAATTATCTTCATAATCTCTATATTCTTCTTCATCTGCAACAATAACTTTTCGTTTTTGTTTAGTAGATGTTTCATCGTCATAAATACCATCGTCATTATAAACACTTTGGTAAGTCCCACAGGAAACCAACAGTAAACTTGTTAGAAATAGTAAGGTAAGTTGGTTAAAATTTATAGAACGTGGTTTCATAATGATATATATTTTGATGAATACTTTTTTATTGATGAATTCTTGCTTAAAAAACACTAAATTATAGTAATTTTGTACTGTTTTTGTGAAATAGATAATATTCTTTTAACAAAAATTTCACTTTAAAGGTAACAATATTTGTGCCAAACTTTTGATTATGAGCAAACATTTAACAAAACGAGCAGACGATTATTCTAAATGGTATAACGAATTGGTTGTTAAGGCCGATTTAGCAGAAAACTCTGCAGTAAGAGGTTGTATGGTTATTAAACCTTACGGATATGCAATTTGGGAAAATATGCAAGCAGAATTAGATAGAATGTTTAAAGAAACTGGACATGAAAACGCTTATTTTCCGCTTTTTGTACCTAAAAGTTTATTTGAAGCAGAAGAAAAAAATGCAGAAGGTTTTGCAAAAGAATGTGCTGTAGTAACACATTATCGTTTACAAAATGATCCCGATAATCCAGGTAAATTAAGAGTAGATCCAGAAGCGAAGTTAGAAGAAGAATTGGTTGTAAGACCAACTTCTGAAGCAATTATTTGGAATACCTATAAGGGTTGGATTCAATCTTATAGAGATTTACCATTATTAATTAATCAATGGGCAAACGTTGTTCGTTGGGAAATGAGAACACGTTTATTCTTAAGAACAGCAGAGTTTTTATGGCAAGAAGGACACACTGCACATGCAACAAAAGTAGAAGCTGTAGCAGAAGCTAAACAAATGCAAGAGGTATATGCAGAATTTGCAGAAAACTTTATGGCAATGCCAGTTGTTAAAGGAATAAAATCTGATAGCGAACGTTTTGCTGGAGCTGAAGATACGTATACTATTGAAGCATTAATGCAAGATGGAAAAGCGTTACAAGCTGGAACAAGTCATTTTTTAGGTCAGAATTTTGCAAAAGCATTTGATGTAAAATATACCTCAAAAGAAGGAAAGCAAGAATATGTTTGGGCAACTTCTTGGGGAGTTTCTACGCGTTTAATTGGTGGTCTTATAATGACACATTCAGACGATTTAGGCTTGGTTCTTCCTCCAAAATTAGCACCAATTCAAGTTGTTATTGTACCAATTTATAAAGGTGAAGAACAATTAGAAGCTATTTCAGAGAAAATGATCGTAATTGTAAAAGAATTACGTGAAAAAGGGATTTCTGTAAAGTTTGATACTAGAGATACTTATAGGCCAGGCGCAAAGTTTGCTGAATACGAATTAAAAGGAGTTCCTGTAAGAATTGCTATTGGAAATAGAGATTTAGAAAGTGGAACGTTAGAAATTGCTAGAAGAGATACTTTAGAGAAACAAACTGTTGCTCAAGATAATGCTGTTTCATTTATAGAAAATCTTTTAGAAGAAATTCAAGAGAATTTATTTAACAGAGCTATTGACTATAGAAAAGAACATACAACTGAAGTAGACGATTTTAAGGAATTTAAAAAAGCAATAAAGAATAAAGGAGGTTTTGTTTCTGCACATTGGGATGGTACAGAAGAAACTGAAGACAAAATAAAAGAGTATACAAAAGCAACAATTAGATGTATTCCTAATGACGTAAAAGAAGAAGTTGGGGTTTGTGTTTTAACAGGAAAACCATCGTCTAAAAGGGTGCTTTTTGCTAAGGCATATTAATTTTGAAAAAAAAAGTATTTTTTTTTCAAAAACTATTGCACAATTTAAAAAACGTTGTATATTTGCACCCGCAATTGAAGCATGTTTTAATTGTTATGGTCCGTTCGTCTAGGGGTTAGGACGCATGGTTTTCATCCATGTAACACGGGTTCGATTCCCGTACGGACTACAAAGTTTTAATATAAAAAACGAATAAATTAAGAATTATGGCAAATCATAAGTCAGCATTAAAGAGAATTAGAAGTAACGAAGCTAAAAGGTTACGTAACAAATACCAGCATAAAACTACACGTAATGCTGTAAGAGATTTACGTATTGTTGAAGACAAGAAGGAAGCTGAAGGAGCGTTAGTAAAAGTTATTTCTTTGTTAGATAAGTTAGCTAAAAATAACATTATCCACAAAAACAAAGCTGCAAATTTAAAATCTAAATTAACAAAGCACGTTGCTGCATTGTAAGATTTTACTTTTCTAAAGTATTTAAAAGCTCTGAATTTAATTCAGAGCTTTTTTTATTGCTTCAATTTTAAATAAAAGTTTAATATTTATTTTTGAATTTATGTTACTTTTTTATATAAGTTACTTAATCTAAAGTAGCTTAATCTCTATATTCTACTATCAATATTTAAAATTTAACAATTACTATTATAACTTTAAGTAGCACCAATTATTGGTTGTGACTGTATCCGAAATTATAATAGAAATCAAACTTCTAGGATTTTACTTGTTCTTTTTTTATGACGCGTATCCCAATCACAAGAAGTTAAAAAAGTTTTATATTTTAACAGCTCTACCAGTCATAGTCTTTATGAGCGTCTAGTCTAATAAATATAAAAAGTAGTATTGTAAATCCCCAAAGAGAAGATCCTCCATAACTAAAAAAGGGTAGTGGAATTCCTACAGTTGGTAATAAGCCAATTACCATTCCTATGTTTACAATTACATGAAAAAATAGAATAGAAGCCAAACTATAGCCATAAATTCGTCCAAATTTATTAGCATGTGTTTCCGCTAAATAGATAATTCTATAGAGCATTAACATAAATAAAATAATTACAATGCTGCTTCCTATAAAACCCCATTCTTCGCCAACTGTACTAAAAATGTAATCTGTATGTTGTTCTGGTACAAAATCTCCTTGTGTAATATCTCCTTCTAAAAACCCTTTTCCAAACCACCCTCCAGAACTAATAGTAAGTTCAGATTGATAAGAATTGTAGCCAATATTTTTATTATCAACTTTTAAGCCTAATAAAACTTCGAAACGATCTCGATGATGTTGTTTAAAAACATTGTTATAAGTGTAACCAGTTCCAAGGACAAAAACTCCTACAATTAGATATACTCCTAGAATCTTATGCCAATTGAAACGCAGAAAACGTTTTCCACCTTTGTAAACTACATAAGCAACTAGTATAGAAATAAGAATGAATAAGGATAAAAGCATCCAATTTGCACCAAAGAAAATAGTTAAAATAAATAGCAGAATAAATGCCGAACCTAATAAAATATAATTCAGTGTTAAACCTTCTCTATTTAAAACAAAAAAGAAAGAGAGATAAATTAATGCAGAACCTGCATCTGGCTGTAACGTTATTAAAACAGCAGGTAGAAAGATGATAAAGAATGCTTTAATTTGATTTTTTACCAAACTTAAATTATATTGTCGATCACTTAATAATTTTGCCACAGCTAATGCTGTAAAAGCTTTTACAAATTCTGAAGGTTGAAGTCCTAAAACCCCAAAGTTAAACCAAGATTTAGCTCCATTAATTTCTTTTCCAAATGGGAATAAAAGTAAAAGTGAAATAATAGAGATTATATAAAAAATACTTGCGTAGCGTTCATAAAATTTAGAATTAAAAAAAAGAATAGTAATAATCAAAGGAGCTGTTAAACAAATAAATATTAATTGTTTTCCGTATTTGGTTGAAAAGGTAAATAACTCTACATCTACATCAGTTTTAGAAGCTGCATAGATATTTAACCAACCAAAACTGACTAGTGAAATAAACAAGAAAACTAGAATCCAATCGATTCTAGCAAAGATATTATTCTGTTCCTGACGCAATTTTTTTAGGCTTTTTAATTAGTTTAGCATAAATATCTTGTAAACTTAAGTTTAACATGTTTTGTTCTCTATACTTATTTGCTTTTGATATTTTTCCGTTTAGATACTTTTCTATAAGTAAACTTGTAATTGGTGCTGCAATTGTAGAACCGTAACCACCGTTTTCAACAAAAATAGCCAACGCAATTTTTGGATTTTCTTTAGGTGCAAAAGCAACTAAAATTGAATGATCTGGTAGTTGTATTTTCTGGCCATCAATTCTTGTAAAATTTTCTGCGGTTCCAGTTTTTCCACAAATGTCTATTCCTTTTACTTGATTGTATTTTCCTGTACCTGTTTTAAAAACTTCATGCATAGCTTCAATAATAGGTGTAAAATGCTTTTCATTAATAGAAGTTTGTTTACGAACAGTGTATTTAGGGTTTTCAATAGACTTTTTATCAACTTTCTTTAAAACATGTGGTGTGTAAAAGTATCCTTTATTGGCAATTGCTGCGGTAAAATTAGCAAGCTGAATAGGTGTTGTTAAAACTTCACCTTGCCCAATTGCATTTGAAATTATAGTAGAACCATTCCAAGTGTATTTATATTGATCGTCGTAATATTTTCCGGTTGGAATTAATCCTGGACTTCCAGCAGGTAAGTCATACCCAAGATAATTTCCCATTCCAAAACTAGCAACGTGTTTGTGCCAATTATCTACACCTTCGGTAGGATTCTTGTTTTGCTCAACAATTCTCTTGTAAGTATTAGAAAAATAGCTGTTACAAGATTTAGCAATGGCAGTTTTTAGTTTAATTGGCCTTCCAAAAATACCGCAATGACATCCCATAAACTCACTAGTTCTGTTTCCGTATTTATAACCATTGTAACATTTGAATGTTGTTTGCTCATTAATAACATTTTCCTGTAAGCCAATTAAAGCATTCATCATTTTAAATGGAGAACCAGGTGCATAAGCAGCCAATAAACCTCTATCATAGGCAGGTTTGTTTATAGAGTCTTTAAAAAGGATTACAGAATTTTTAGAACGTTTTCTACCGACTAGCATATTTGGGTCGTAAGAAGGAGCAGTTACTAATGCTAAAATTTCGCCAGTAGCAGGTTCTATTGCAACAATGCCGCCTCTTTTTCCTGCCATTAATTTCTGGGCATATTCTTGTAAATCAATATCTAGTGTAAGTGTTAAATCTTGTCCGTTTACTGGTAAGGTATCTTTTTCTCCATTTCTATAGGAGCCGGTAACTTTATTAAACCTGTTTCTATGTAGATATTTTTTACCTTTTCTTCCTCTTAAATATTCTTCGTATTCAACTTCTACACCATCTTTCCCAATTAATTCTCCTTGTAGATAATAATTATTTTTTCTTGCTAAAGCTTCATTTACTTCACCAATATAACCCAATACATTAGCTGCTGTTTTTACAGGATATTCTCTAATAATTCTCTTTTGAATATGAAATCCTTTGTATTTATGCAATTTCTCTTGAAGATAAGCAAAGTCTTCTTTAGCGAGTTGTTTTAAGAAAACAGAAGGTAAGTAGCTTGCATATTTTTCTGCTTTTTTAAAACGTTTTAAGAAATCAATTTTATCAATTTTTAAAAGTTTACAAAACTCTAATGTGTCTAAAGGTTTTACTTGATTGGGTTGCACCATTACATCATAAGAAAGTTGGTTAGTCACTAATAATTTATCATTTCTATCGTAAATGTAACCACGTTCTGGGTAATCATATTCAACTTTTACAGCAGCGTTATGAATAGGGTCGTAGTTATCACTTTTAATTACTTGAAGTTGAAATAAACGCCCAATAAAAATGATACCAACAACTGTAATTAAAAAATAGAGTAAAAAACTTCTTTGCATTATTTATTTTTAATAAAAATATAAGTTCCCGAAAAGAACAAAATCAGTGTAAAAATACTTGAAAATAAAGTGTTTAAAAGTACGTGTGATATATTCTGGAAACTAAAATTAGCAAAAGAAAACAAAATGAGGTGATGAATTACTGTTAAAGTTATAACGTAGTTGAAAACTTTTCCAAAAGACTCTGAATGTAAATTAAAAAAAGGATAGTCAGTAGGCAATTTTCTGAAAAATACTCTTATAAAAAACAATCTTATGTATGCAATGGTTAGTATTGAAAAAGCATGAATACCTCCTGAGTCTGAAAAGAAATCAACAGAAATACCAAGTAAAAAACTGAAAAATAAAAATGCAAATCTGTTCTCTTTTAAAGGGTAAAAGAAAATAAAAGCGATATATAAATACGGATTTACATATCCTAAAAATTGAATGTTATTTAATACAAAAACTTGTAAAAAAAGTAAGAAAAAAAACAAAAGTACAAATTGAAATGTTTTATTCATTTGTTGTGGTTTCTATTGATTGAATTTCTTTTTTATCAAGGTTTTTAACTACAGAAATATATCCTAAACTACTCATGTCGTTAAAAAGTTTTACATCAATTTTATTGTCAGCTGTATTTCCTTGATTAAATTTTAATACTGTTCCAATTAAAATTCCTTCAGGAAAAATAGTTGACTTTCCTCCTGTTTCTATAGTGTCACCAATTTTTAAAGGTGCTTGTCTAGGAATGTCTTTTAGTTGTACAATGTTATAATCTTTACCATCCCATTCAAGAGAGCCAAAATAATTGTCATTTTTTAAACGTGCATTTATTTTACTATTTTTATTTAAAATAGATTGAACTCTAGTGTAATTATTAGAGGTGTTATCTGTAATACCAATAATACCTTTACTGTTAATTACCGCCATTTCTTTCGAAATACCTTGATTTTTACCTTTATTAATTGTTAAGAAATTAAATGCTTTTGCGTAATCATTTTTAATGATTTTAGCACTAGTATAGGTGTATGTTTGTAGGTGCTTTATAGAGTCTACAACTGTTGAATCAATAAGAAATAAATTGGAAGTATTTTTTTCTAATAAATTTTTAAGTTGCGTATTCTCTTCAGCTAAAATTTCATTTTCTTTTTTTAAGTTCAGGTATTCAGAAATATTAGAAACTTTAGAATAAAAACCACCAGTAACTGCATTCGCAGAACTTACATACTTGCTTTTATGAAAGTTAAGGTTGTTAAATGTTAAAGCAATAGCAATAAATTGCAACATTAAAAAAAACAGAAAATATTTAAACTTCTGAAAAAAGTAAATAATTTGTTGCATTGTAGTATAGAGAACTTATAGCGTATTATTTCATTAATACGTTTTTGTATTTATTTAGTTCTTTTAAAGCAATTCCGGTTCCACGCACAACTGCACGTAAAGGGTCTTCTGCAACATAAACTGGTAAGTCTGTTTTTCTAGATAAACGTTTGTCTAAACCTCTTAACATAGAACCACCACCGGCTAAATAAATTCCGGTATTGTAAATATCTGCAGCTAATTCTGGTGGAGTTTTAGATAAAGTCTCCATAACAGCATCTTCAATTCTTAAAATAGACTTGTCTAATGCTTTCGCAATTTCTCTGTATGAAACTTGTACTTGTTTTGGTTTTCCGCTTAATAAATCTCTTCCTTGAACTAACATTTCATCTGGTGGAGAATCTAAATCTTCTGTTGCAGCACCAATGTTTATTTTTATTTTTTCTGCAGTAGCTTCTCCAACATGTAAATTATGTTGTGTACGCATGTAATACATAATATCATTGGTAAATAAATCTCCTGCAACTTTTACAGATTGATCACAAACAATACCGCCTAAAGCAATTACCGCTATTTCTGTAGTACCACCACCAATATCAATAATCATGTTTCCTTTTGGTTCCATAATATCTATTCCAACACCAATTGCAGCAGCCATTGGTTCGTAAATTAAATAGATTTCTTTGGCATTCATGTGTTTTGCAGAATCTCTAACAGCACGTTTTTCAACTTCTGTAATTCCCGAAGGAATACAAATAACCATTCTTAATGCTGGTGGAAATAACTTCTTTTTAATTGATGGAATCTGTTTTACAAATTCTTTAATCATTTCTTCTGAAGCTTCAAAATCTGCAATTACCCCATCTTTTAACGGACGAATTGTTTTGATGTTTTCATGGGTTTTTCCTTGCATTAAATTGGCTTCTTTACCAATAGCAATGATTTTCCCAGTAATTCTGTTTCTGGCAACAATAGAAGGACTGTCAATAACCACTTTTCCGTTGTGGATTATTAACGTATTAGCGGTTCCTAAATCGATCGCAATATCTTCCGTCATAAAATCAAAAAAACCCATAAAATATCTTTGTTGTATTTATTTTTAATATACTCTTACAAACTTACTAAATTTCTGATTGTAAACGCCTATAAATTTTTAATGTTTAAAATGCCTTGTTCCTGTCATTACCATAGATAAACCATTTGAATTACAGTAATCTATGCTTAATTGATCTTTAATAGAACCACCTGGTTGAATTACACTTTTTATACCTGCATTGTCTGCAATTTCTACACAATCAGGAAAAGGAAAAAAGGCATCACTAGCCATAACACAACCATTTAAATCGAATTTAAAAGAAGTTGCTTTTTCAATTGCTTGGTTTAAAGCATCAACTCTACTTGTTTGTCCTGTTCCGCCGGCTAATAATTGTTTGTTTTTTACTAAAATAATAGTATTCGATTTTGTGTTTTTACACAATTTAGATGCAAACAATAAATCATCTAACTCACTTTCTGTAGGTTTATTGTTAGTTACGTATTTTAAATCTTCTAATTGATCTGTAATACTATCTTTATCTTGAACCAAATTACCATTTAAACATGTTCTAATTGTTGTAGTTGGTAATTCAACTTCTTTCTTTATTAAGATAATTCTATTTTTTTTTCCTTTTAAGGTTGATAAAGCTTCGTCTGAATAACTAGGTGCAATTACAACCTCACAAAATAATTTATGAATTTCTTCTGCAGTAGCAGTGTCAATTTCAGTGTTGGCAATTAAAACACCTCCAAAAGCAGAAACAGGATCTCCTGCTAATGCATCTACATAAGCTTGTTTTACTGTTTTTCTTTGTGCAAAACCGCAAGCATTGTTGTGCTTTAAGATTGCAAAAGTTGGCGATTCCCCCTTAAATTCTTCAATTAAATTTACAGCAGCATCAACATCTAATAAGTTGTTATAACTTAATTCTTTACCGTGAAGTTTGTCGAAAATTGTGTCTAAATCACCAAAGAAATATCCTTTTTGATGAGGGTTTTCTCCGTAACGTAAAATTTGTGCATTTGTTTCACTCACTTTTAAAGCAGGCTCTTCACCAGCATTAAAGTAATTAAAAATTGCAGTATCATAATGTGAAGAAATATTAAAAGATTTTGCTGCAAATTTCTTTCGTTGTTTTATTGAAGTTGTTCCGTTGTTTTCTGATAAGATAGATAAGAAATCATCATATTGCTCCATAGAAGAAACTGTAAAAGTATCTTTAAAGTTTTTTGCAGAAGCTCTAATTAAAGAAATACCACCAATATCAATTTTTTCTACAATATCTTGTTCATCAGCGCCAGAAGCAACTGTTTTTTCAAAAGGATATAAATCTACAATTACTAAATCTATTTGCGGAATGTTGTATTCTGCTAATTCAGCAACATCACTTTCGTTGTCTTGTCTGTTTAAAATCCCTCCAAAAACTTTTGGGTGCAAGGTTTTAACTCTTCCTCCTAAAATAGAAGGATAAGAAGTAACTTCATCTACAGGAACTACATCTATACCTAGTTCCTTGATGAATTTTTCTGTTCCTCCAGTAGAGTAAATAGTTACGTTCAATTCGTTTAATTTTTGCACAATAGGCGCTAAGCCATCTTTGTGAAATACCGAAATTAATGCTGATTTAATTGTTTTTGAAGTGCTCATTTAGTGTTGTGTTGTTAAGCACACAAAAATAGTAAAACCTAGCTAGTAAGACAATAAAAGATAGTAACAAAAAATAGAAGTAATTAACAACTATTCTATCTGTACTCTTGTTTTAAAGCTTTCAACTAAAGTTGTATAATCTCTTGGGCTCTTTTTTTCTTGGCTTTTACGTAGAAACGGAAATACCTTCAGCAAAATGCTGGTAGTTTGTTTTTTCATTTTAGGGGAATTTAAAGTTAAAGTTATTCTGCGTTTTCAATAAAATTTCTAAACCAATTTGTAATTTGGCTTATAAATGATTGATGTTTACGGTTGTAATTTGTGTTGAGATTGCCAGAGGCAAAGGACGAAGTGTATTCTTCATTTCTCATTATTTAGGGGTTTAATGATTAATAGAATTGTTAATTTAAACTTGTAATATAAAACAAACATAGACTTTTTTTTTGAATTAACCAACTTTTCTTAAAATGGTTGCTACTTTTTTGCAAACGTATTCCAATAATTGTTCGTCTTCTTTGGTGAAAACATTTGCTATGTGAGAGTCTATATCTATCTGACCAATATTTTTGTCATCAATAAAAATTGGAATTACAATTTCTGATTTTACTTTCCAACCACAAGATATATAGTTGTTTTGTTCAGAAACATCTTGTACTACAAAGTTTTCATTACTTATAGCAACTTGTCCGCAAATTCCTTTTCCAAAAGGGATAGTTGTGTGTTCTGTTTCTTCACCAGCATATTGCGCTAGTTTTAATTCTTTTTTATCTTCATGATTAAAATAGAAACCAACCCAATTATAATATGGAATACTGTTCTTTAGTTTATTACAAATTTCTTGTAACTTATCATTTACTGAATTTTCAGCAATAATAATTTTATCTATATTTTGTTGTAAAATTTCTATTTTCATTTTTGTATATTCGCCATGTAAAGAGGCTGCTAAAATAAATTAAAATATGTTGTGAAAAAACATAAAAACATTGTCATTTTTTTAATTAGGTTTTTTGCAACGTATTTTATATTGTTCGCAATTTATGCTACTTACTTACAAAATTCTCAACAAAAAGATGGGTTTTTTCAAACGGCGTCAATTACAACAAAAGTAGCTGAACAAACTGTAAGTTTATTAGAGTTTGCAGGTTATTATGCAGATTATATACAACACGAAGAAGAACTTTCTGTAAAACTTTTAATAGAAAATCAATATACGGCTAGAGTTATTGAAGGTTGTAATTCTATTAGTGTTATAATTCTATTTATTTCTTTTATTGTTGCTTTTGCTGGATCTATTAAGGCAACAATAATATTTGCTTTTTTAGGAAGTATTTTTATCTACATAATTAATGTTTTTAGAATTGCTTTTTTAACTGTTATGATTTACAAACACCCAAATCAACAAGAGTTTTTACATAATCTAGTTTTTCCTGCACTCATTTATGGAACCGTTTTTTTACTCTGGGTTCTTTGGGTTAATAAGTTTTCTAAATATAAGAAATGAACAAAATAATTAAAATAATACTGTTGTTATTACTTTTTTTATTACTGTTTGTAATAAGAGGTTATTCAGATGAATTATTTTATGATCCATTAATTGGCTACTTTAAAAATGATTATTTATATACCACAATGCCAGAAATTAATGTTTGGCACTTAATGATAGATATGCTTTTTAGATACACTTTAAACGCTCTAGTTTCTTTAGGTATAATTTGGGTTTTATTTGAAAGGAAAGATTATCTTAAATTCTCTGGTTTTTTTCTAATGCTAGCGTTTATGGTTCTTATAGTTGTATTTGTACTTTTATTAAGAGATAAATTTGAATCTGGTTATCTACTACCATTTTATATCAGAAGATTTATTATTCAACCGTTATTCTTATTGTTGTTATTACCAGCATTTTATTCTCAAAAATTAAGCAATAGGTAATCGAAAGAGAATTCTCTAGAACGCAGTTCTTGGGTTTCAAATAAAATTGTCATTCCCGTGAAAACGAGAATCTAAATATATAGTTTGCATTTTTATCAATTTATATATTTTAACACAATTTTAAAGTTTCTTGTTGTAGATTTGCAATCAGAATGCAACATGTTTTTACCAAAATAACGTCAACCTTATTAGCCTTTTTAGTGCTTTTTTCTACCTTTTCTTTTACGGTGGAAAAACATTATTGTGGTGAATTTTTGGTGGATGTTTCTTATGTTGGTGAAGCGGAAGGTTGTGACATGAAGATGGACAAAACTTCAGTAACCAAAAAGAAAAATTGTTGCAAAGACGAGATTCATAAAATTGAAGGCCAAGATGAATTGCAACAAATTTCTATTGATAAAATAGACTTTAAAAAACAACAATTTTTAGCTGCATTTTTTGTTTCTTATTCAAACTTATTTATAGAAATTACTTCTAATCAAAATTTATATAAAGACTTCTCTCCACCAGATATTCCACTCGATTATCAGGTTTTACACCAGACTTTCTTGATTTGATTTATTAATAATTATTCAATAGAAACTTCATTTTTTAGAATGAAGAGAATGTTAATTATTAAAAAATCATATCATGAAAAAATATATTATAAGTAGTGTTTTACTACTTATTCCGTTTATAATCTTCTCACAAACTAATTTTAAGGGAATGATTATGGATAAAAACAATCCAAAAGATAATTTAGGTGTAGAAGGCGCAAGTGTTCATTGGTTGAATACAAACGTAGGTGCAGTAACCAATAAAAAAGGTTGGTTTACAATACCATATAAACCAGAATATAAAAAGTTAGTTATTAGTTATATTGGTTATAAAACGGACACAATTACTATTAAAACTAAAAAACCAATTCATCATTTTATAACTGAAGAAAGTGTTTTAGAAGAAATTACAATTAAAACTAAAAAACAGTCAACTTATAAGTCCTTTTTAACCACGGCAAATGTTTTTACGGTAAACTCAGACGAATTATTAAAAGCTGCATGTTGTAATTTGGCAGAAAGTTTTGAAACAAACCCATCTATAGATGTTAGTTTTTCTGATGCTTTAACAGGTACAAAACAAATACAAATGTTAGGTTTAACCAGTCCGTATTTGTTAATTACACAAGAAAATATTCCATCAGTTAGAGGAGCAGCACAAGCTTTTGGTTTAACTTTTACACCAGGAACTTGGGTAGAAAGTATTCAGATTACAAAAGGTGCAGGTTCTGTTGTAAACGGTTATGAAAGTATTTCCGGACAAATAAACGCAGAATTGGTAAAACCTTTTTCTGATGATAAGTTTTTCTTAAATGCTTACAGTTCTTTAAACGGAAGATTAGAATTAAATACGCATTTTAACCAAAAAGTGACCGATAAGTGGCAAACAGGTTTATATATTCATGGAAATTATAGAGGTCAGAAATTCGATAAAAATGACGATAATTTTTTAGACAATCCGTTAGCAAATCAGATTAATGTAATGAACCGTTGGCAATATACAGATGCCGAAAAGGGTTGGGTTAGTTTTATTAATGTTCGTTATTTGAATGACGAAAAACAAACAGGCGAAATTGACTTTAACCCAGCTTTAGATAAAGGAATAACTAATGCTTGGGGAAGTGAAATAGATACAAAACGTTTTGAAACTTCAGCAAAATTAGGCTATGTTTTTCCAGAACTACCTTTTCAAAGTATTGGTTTTCAATTAGCATACAGCAATCATCAGCAAGATTCTTTTTTTGGTTTAAACAAATATGATATAAAACATGAAAGTGTGTATTCTAACCTAATATTTAATTCAATAATTGGTGATACTAGAAACAAATTTAAAACAGGTGTTAACTATACTTATGACAATTATAACGAAATGGTAAATACTACCGATTTTGGAAGAAATGAAAATTCCTTCGGTGTTTTTTTTGAATACGCTTTCTCTAATTTAGAAGACTTTAGTTTAACTGCAGGTTTACGAGTAGATACACATAATTTATTAGGTACGTTTTTAACGCCTAGATTGCATTTAAGATATGTTCCTTGGGAGAAAGGTGTTTTTAGAGCTTCTGCTGGTAGAGGAAAAAGAAGTGCTAACATTTTTGCAGAAAACCAACAATTATTTGCAAGTTCTAGGCAAATTAAAATTGATGATGTAGGTGGAAATATTTATGGATTAAATCCAGAAATCGCATGGAATTATGGTGTTTCTTATCTTCAAAAATTTAATCTATTTGATAAAAAAGGTGATATTACTTTTGATTTTTATAGAACAGACTTTCAGAATCAAGTTGTAGTAGATTGGGAGAATGCGCAAGAAATTTCTTTTTATAATTTAAATGGAAAAAGTATTGCTAATATTTTTCAAGTTGAAATAAGTTATGAGTTGTTTGAAAACTTAAACTTAAGAACAGCTTATAAATATTTTGATGTTTCTACAGATTATAAAAATGGAAATTTACAGAAACCAATTCAGCCTAAAAATAGATTTTTTGCAAACCTTTCTTATGAAACGGTATTGCAGGAAAATGGTGCGCAATGGAAGTTTGATGTAACATTTAATAATATTGGTAAACAACGTTTGCCAAATACAGCAAGTAATCCTGTTCAATATCAATTACCAGAATACTCTAACAATTATCAACTATTAAATTCTCAAGTCACTAAAGTATTTTCAGATAGCTTTGAAATTTATGCGGGTGCAGAGAACATTACAAATGTTCAACAAAAAAGCCCTATTTTAGCAAGCGATAATCCTTTTGGCTCAAACTTTGATACTACAATTGTGTATTCGCCAATTTTTGGACGTGCATTTTATACAGGATTAAGATTTAGAATTAATTAAAAAATAATAAAAATGAAGAAAATAGTATTTATATTAAGCTTGTTTTTGGTTGGCTTTTCAGCACAATCACAAGAAGTGAAAAAGAAAAAAAATGCCAAAATTGCTTTTCAAGTAGATGGTATTTGTGGTATGTGTAAAAAACGAATAGAAACTGCGGCTTTAAAAACTAAAGGTGTAAAGTTTGCAATTTGGAATGTAAAATCACATCAATTAAATCTAATTTTAGATGAACGTAAAACAGATGTTGTTGCTATTCAAAAAAACATCTTAGCAGTTGGGCATGATGTTATGAGTTTTGATGACAAGAAGCTAGAGGCAACTAGTGAAGCTTATAGTTCTGTACATCCTTGTTGTAAATACAGAGATGAAGAAATTATTTTAGATCATGAAGGTGAACTAAAAAAACAGAAGAAAAAAAACTAAATATTTTTTTAATAAAAGGTAATTAAATAGAGATAACTTAAAAGGTTGTCTCTATTTTTTTTTACCTTCAATAGTTCCCATTCTTTTTGCACGCTTCTCCCAAGACTTTCTTGCATGCGCTTGTAAATCTGCAACAGAATCACTTTCATCCATAATTTCTAAACCAAGTAAAGTTTCAATTACATCTTCTTGTGATACAATTCCGCTAACAGAACCATATTCATCAACAACTAATGCAATATGTTCTTTTTCTTTTATCAATTTATCAAACAAATCAGGAATTGTTAAACCTCTCTCTGTAACAATAATCTCTCTTTTTATAGATGCTAAAGTTTGTTCTCCGTTGCCGTTAATCATCGCTTCTAATAAATTATCCTTTAGAAAATAACCAGTAATATTATCTGGATTTTCAGAAAATACTGGGATTCTAGAAAAACGTAATTTTTTATGTTCGCTGTAAAAAGAAGTAATTGTTTGTGTTTCATCAGCAATTTCTAAAACAGATCTTGGCGTCATTACATCATTTACTTTTATATTTTTAAAACCTAATAGGTTTTTAATTACTTTACTTTCATTTTCTTTAAAAACACCATCTTTTTCAGCCATTTCTGTCATCACTAAAAACCCTTCTCTACTTAAAACACTTCCGTGTCCTTTTCCACCAATTAACTTTGTTGTTAATTGTAAAACCCATAAAAACCCTGTCCATTTCAAAGGAAAAATCATAATTTTTAAGGCTTTAGTGGTAAAGTTTGCAAGTTGTTTCCAATAGGTTGCGCCAATTGTTTTTGGTATAATTTCTGAAGCTACTAATATTAAAATGGTCATTACTGTAGAAACAATACCAACCATTACATCTTCAGTAATTTTAATACCAAAGATTGTTTTAACTTCTGTACCATATATTTCTGCATAAGCAACTTTTGCTTGTACACCAACCAAAATTGCGCCAACGGTATGCGCAATGGTATTAATTGTTAAAATAGCAATTAAAGGTTTGTCTACGTCTTTTTTTAAGATTTCTAATTCTGTGGCGTATTCATTTCCTTCCCTCTTTTTTAAATTGATAAAAGTAGGAGTAATACTTAATAAAACTGCTTCTAGTATAGAGCACAAGAATGAAAAAAAGATAGAAATGGTTGCGAAAATTATTAATAATGTCATAAATAATTTAGTTTGAAGTGCAAAGTTACAAAAATAAAAAACCTCAAAAATTTCTTTTTGAGGTTTCAGTGTAATATTGTGGTTTTATTTAGAAAGAGTAGTTCATACCAAATAAAAAGTAAGATTGTAATTTGTTGTCTGCACTTGCTAAAAGTACATTTTGTGAGTTAGCAGCTTCTTGTTTATTTTTACGTAAACCTAGTTCAAAACCAACTCCAATTCCTTTCCATAAAGTATAACCTAAAGAGTTTGTCCAAGTCCAGTTAGATAAATCAGAAGATTTATAACTTTGAAACATAGATAAATTAGATTTTACGCTTAACTTCTTGTATTTCGCATTATAGTCTGCTACAACTTTTGCTCCAGGAGAAGAGCTGTAAATATTTTGACCAGAACTAAAAACTACATTGTAATTGGCTGGGTGTATTACAACAACCAGTCTGTCAGTTGGTGTCCAAGTCATACCAATACCGATATCTAAAAAACCTGGGTTGTTAAAGTTGTCTATAATGGTTGTTCTGTATTCACCTAATGCAGAAAGTGCCCATTTTTTATTTAATCTTTTACCATATAAAGAACTAATAGTAAAAACATCTGTTGCAGTGTCAAAACCTTCGTCTCCAGAAACCCCTTTTTCATTTAATTTTACCCAACCTAAGTTTACGGCTGCAGAGTTTCTCCAGAAAAAATCTTTTTCAATTAAATTAGCGAAACCATTTACAGTAATACCAATGTTTCCTGCAGAAGCTGTTGGCGAAGTTCTAGAATACCAGTTATTAAAACCAGAAAGACTTCCTCCAATAGTACCAAAAGCACCTTTTCTCCAACCTGGTAGTGCGTCAATTTTTGCTTGTAAAGCATCTACTTCTCCTAGTAATTTTGTGATTTCTGCTTTTTTAGGAGCTTGTGCAGTTTTTAATTCATCTGCAGTTTGACCATTAGTTGTAAAGCCAATAAATGCAAATAAAAATAAGATTGATAATTTTTTCATTTTGTTTTTATTTTTAAGCGTGCAAAAACACACTTTTTCTAATTAGACAATATTTTTTTAATAAGTCACTTTATTGTGAAAAGAATAACGAACTCCTAAACCAAACTCTTCTCTAAACTGAACTCTTTTTGAAGCATTTGAATCTATAATTGTATGTAGTGTAATATTCATATTAATAAACTTATTCACCTTAAAGAACATGTTCATTTGATACTCTATGTCTACATTCTGCGGGTTATTTAAATAATCTGAATAAACTGCTAGAATATTTTCAATATCTATATTATCCATTGCTTCAAACTTATAATAACCAGAGAAGTTAAAACCTAAACTAAAAGCAGTATTACGACCGTTTTCTACACCAAATTTACCTGAAAATTCATTACTTACAAAAGTATATCTTACGGTAGCTGGAGCAATATTGAAACGGAAATCATCCGTTTTTTTCCATAAAAAACCTGGGCCAAAACTTAAATAAGCTGGTGAGAAGAAATCAGAGACGGGTAATTTAGGTGTTGGTTTGTAGTCGTAACCACGTGTATATTGTGTTTTAAAGTTTGTGAAAAACGAAAAAAACCAAAAACCTTCTGATTTCAAGCCTAAAAGTGAATTGTATTCTATTCTATCGTTTGTTTTTCTATATCCTTTTCCACTTAAATGGCTTAAACCGTATGTTGTAATAAGTTTATTATCCCAGTTCCATTTTCCTTTTTTGTAATTAAAATCGTAATTAATATTTAAATTTCCAGCAATATTATCTTGTCCACCTGAAACCCAATTAGAAAAATTAGCTTGATTGAAAAGAAACTTAAACCTACCATGAACTTTCCATTTAGGAATACTGTCTTTTTTTTTCTCTTGTGAAAAGAAAAATGTTGAAGAAAGTAAAAATAATAAGAATAATATTTTTTTCATGAAGTAAAAAAACAAGCAGTAAAAATAAAATTATTTTTTAGATTTATATAAAGGAACTGTAGAACAAGCTTCACCAAACATAATAGACTTTGCAATTGGTTGTAATTTAGTAATTAAAAAAGCATAGGCAGAATTCGGAATTGGTTTTTCTGCACAACCTTTAAGAATAACTGGGCTATCTGTAAAATCTCTAAAGTCTATAAAATTTAATAATTCTTGATAAATAACAGTTTCTAAAAGCTCTAAATTACCAATAACAACTTTGTTTGCATGCGGAATTAATTCTGCCGCAACCAACATAAATGCCCAAGAAGGAATAATTGCATCTACAGAGCAGTTAACAGCTACAAATGAGCCTTTGTATTGAGACCAATTATGGTTTTTAACAGATTTTCTAAAATCTTTTTCTTTTAGAATAATTTCCTCAAAAAGCCAATCTTTAATATCAAACAAAATTCTTTTTCCTTCAGGATAAATTTCCTCTAGGTCAAAGGTTTTTAATTTACTATTTGATACTCTGTTTATTATTTCTTTTTCCATTTTTTACTATTTAGTTTCAAAGTTTCAAAGTTTCAAAGTTTCAAAGTTTCAAAGTTGAGACTTCTCCTTTCGTCGAAATGACAGTCGTTAGAGTTTTTTAGTTTTGAAAACTGAATACTGAATACTGTTTTACAACATTCCTAATTCTAATTTAGCTTCTTCACTCATCATTTCTGAAGTCCAAGTTGGGTCGAATGTAATTTCTACTTCGCAACTGTTTATTTCCTTTAAAGATTTTACTTTTTCTTCAATATCAACTGGTAAACTTTCTGCTACTGGGCAGTTTGGTGATGTTAAGGTCATTAATATTTTTGCATTGTTTTCATCAGAAACAAAAACATCGTAAATTAAACCTAATTCGTAAATGTCTACAGGTATTTCTGGATCGTAAATTGTTTTTAAAACATTTACAATTTTGTCTCCTATTTCTTCTAATTCTTTATCTGTCATTGTGTAATTTCTTATTTTTATAATTTTGTTTGTTGTGCTATAGCGTACATTTTTATTTGTTTCACCATAGACACTAAACCGTTTGCTCTTGTTGGTGATAAATGCTCTTTTAAACCAATTTCATCAATAAAAGTGGTTTCAGTAGTTAAAATATCTCTTGGTTTTTGCCCAGAATAAACGCGCAATAACAATGCCACAATCCCTTTTGTTAAAATAGCATCACTATCTGCAGTAAACCTTAATTTATCTGCATCTAATTCTGAATATAACCAAACTTTAGATTGACATCCTTTTATTAAATTTTCATCCAATTTATGCTTTTCATTAATGATTGGTAGAGATTTCCCTAAATCAATAATGTATTCATACCGTTCCATCCAATCATCGAACATAGAAAACTCGTCAATAATTTCTTCTTGTATTTCTTTGATAGTCATTTTTAAAACTTATTTTTGCACTTTGTAAAACGTTTGCGCAATTACCGTGCAAAATTACTGATAAAAAATAAGAAATGAGTAAATTATTAGCAGTTGGTACCGTTGCATTTGATGCAATTGAAACACCTTTTGGGAAAACAGATAAAATTTTAGGAGGTTCAGGAAGTTATATTGGCTTGTCAGCATCTCAATTTGGAGTACAAACAGGCGTTGTTTCTGTAGTTGGAGGAGATTTCCCTCAATCATATTTAGATATGATGAACTCTAAAGGAATTAATACTGATGGAGTTGAAATTGATGAAAATGGTAAAACATTTTTCTGGAGTGGAAAATATCATAACGATATGAACTCTCGTGATACTTTAATTACAGAGCTAAATGTTTTAGAAACTTTTACACCAGTTGTACCAGAAGCTTTTAAAGATGCAGGTATTGTAATGTTAGGTAATTTACACCCATTAACACAAGCATCAGTTTTAGATCAAATGACAGAAAGACCAAAATTAGTAGTTTTAGATACTATGAATTTTTGGATGGACATTGCTTTAGAAGATTTACATACTGTTTTAAAAAGAGTAGATGTAATTACTATTAACGATGAAGAAGCAAGACAGTTAAGTGGAGAATACTCTTTGGTTAATGCTGCAAAAAAGATTCATACAATGGGTCCTAAATATGTGGTTATTAAAAAAGGAGAACATGGAGCTCTATTATTTAATGATGGAAAAATGTTCTACGCACCTGCTTTACCATTAGCAGAAGTTTTTGATCCTACAGGAGCAGGAGATACTTTTGCAGGAGGTTTCTGCGGATATTTAGCAAAAACTGAAGATGTTTCTTTTGAGAACATGAAGAATGCAATTATATACGGTTCTAATTTAGCTTCCTTTTGTGTAGAGAAATTTGGAACTGAAAGAATGCAAGAACTAACAAGCGATGAAGTCAAAACTCGCTTGCAAGCATTTAAAGAATTAACACAATTCGATATAGAGTTAAAATAAATAAAAATCCGCGTCTAACAACGCGGATTTTTTTATACATAAAACACAACAAAACTACCCATTAAATGAGTGACGCAATTAAACACGAATGCGGTATTGCATTAGTTAGATTAAAAAAACCATTACAGTTTTACAAAGACAAATATGGTACAGCTTTTTACGGTATTAATAAAATGTATTTATTAATGGAAAAGCAGCACAATCGTGGTCAAGATGGTGCAGGTTTTGCAAGTGTAAAGTTTAATGTAGCGCCTGGTACAAGATATATTAGCAGAGTTCGTTCTAATCAATCTCAACCAATACAAGATATTTTTGCACAAATTAATAATCGTTTAAATGGTGTTTTAGAAGAAAACCCAGAGAAAAAAGATGATGTTACGTGGCAAGAAGAAAACATGCCTTATGTTGGTAATTTATTTTTAGGCCATGTTCGTTATGGAACTTTTGGTAAGAATAGTATAGAAAGTGTACATCCTTTTTTACGTCAAAGTAACTGGAAACATCAAAATTTAATAGTTGCAGGTAATTTTAACATGACGAATTCTAAACAATTGTTAGAAGAATTGATAGAATTAGGGCAGCATCCAAAAGAGTTTACAGACACAGTAACTGTTATGGAAAAAATTGGTCATTTTTTAGAAGATGAAGTGGCAAAATTATATCAAAAAGCGAAGAAAAAAGGATTTAGTAAAAAAGATGCATCACCATATATAGAAGAAAATTTAAGTCTAAAAAAAGTATTAAAAAGATCTTCAAAAAATTGGGATGGTGGTTATGCAATGGCTGGTTTAGTTGGTCATGGAGATGCTTTTGTTTTAAGAGATCCAAACGGAATTAGACCAACTTATTTTTATGAAGATGAAGAAGTTGTAGTTGTTGCTTCTGAAAGACCAGTTATTCAAACAGTATTTAATGTAAAGATTGAAGATGTTCAAGAATTAGAAAGAGGACATGCATTAATTATTAAAAAAAGCGGTAAAACTTCAATTAAACAAGTTCTAAAACCAAGAGAGAAATTATCTTGTTCTTTTGAAAGAATTTACTTTTCTAGAGGAAGTGACGCATCAATTTATGAAGAAAGAAAAAATCTTGGAAAGCTAGTTTTTCCACAGGTTTTAAAATCAATCAATAGTGATATTTCTAATAGTGTATTTTCTTACATTCCTAACACAGCAGAAACTTCTTTTTATGGGATGACTGAAGCTGCCGAAGATGTATTAAATAAACAAAAAACAGAAAAAATATTAGCTGGAGGAACAAAATTGTCAGCAAAAAGAGTTACAGAAATTTTATCTGAAAGACCTCGTTTTGAGAAAATTGCAATTAAAGATGCAAAATTAAGAACTTTTATTGCTGACGACAGTAGTAGAGATGATTTAGTAGAACACGTTTATGATATTACATACGGAGTTGTAAAACCTACTGATAATTTAGTAATTATTGATGATAGTATTGTACGTGGAACTACTTTAAAGAAAAGTATTATTAAGATTTTAGACAGATTAAGTCCTAAAAAAATAGTAGTTGTTTCTTCTGCACCACAAATTCGTTATCCAGATTGTTATGGAATTGATATGGCAAAAATTGATGGTTTTATTGCTTTTAATGCCGCTATAGAGTTGTTAAAAGATACAAACCAAGAAGGTGTTATAGAAAGTGTTTATCAAAAATCGAAAGCACAACAAGGTAATAAAGATGAAGAAATTATAAATTTTGTAAAAGAAATTTACGCTCCATTTACTAATGAAGCCATTTCTGCTAAAATTGCACAGATGCTAAAAACAAAGGATATTAAAGCAGATGTTGAGGTTATTTATCAAACCGTAGATAATTTACACATTGCGTGCCCAGATAATTTAGGTGATTGGTATTTTACAGGAAATTATCCAACCGATGGTGGTCATAGAGTAGTAAACGAAGCTTTTATTAATTATTTTGAAGGAAATGATAAAAGAGCTTATTAGGTTATCTTAATTTTTATCATAAACATTTAAACGGCATCAAGAACTAGCTTTCTTGATGCTTTTTATTTTTATTTAATAATTAACCTGTTGTGCATTATAAAAAAGCTGTTCATTGATTAAGAGAATCGTATATTTAATTGAATTTCAAACATTTAAATAGATGAACAGCTTTAGAGCAAATTACGAGAAAATTTTAGAGGTAT
>NZ_JAZGGG010000011.1:0-37905 GCF_036480315.1 Polaribacter sp. | reverse complement strand
TAATACCTCTAAAATTTTCTCGTAATTTGCTCTAAAGCTGTTCATCTATTTAAATGTTTGAAATTCAATTAAATATACGATTCTCTTAATCAATGAACAGCTTTTTTATAATGCACAACAGGTTTATTTTTAATAAAAATACAACCTTTTACATTTTTATTGCGTCTTAAAAATTAAGAAACAATTATAGCTTGTTTAACAAATTTTAAGTTTTTACATATGTTAAAAAGTTTATGTTTGCGGCTTTAACAAAATCAACCCATGAAAAAAATTACTTTTACTTTATTGCTTTTTATTTCATTTTCTATGAATGCACAGATAAAAGGAAATATTACTGATAAAAAAGGAGAACCGCTATCTTTTGTAAGTGTATACTTAAATAAAACCGTTACAGGAACTACCTCAAATGATAATGGAGATTACATTTTGAATCTAAAAAAACAAGGAAAGTATACTTTAGTTTTTCAGTTTATAGGTTATACAACGCTTAAAAAAGAGGTAGATATTACTTCTTTCCCTTTTAAATTAAATGTTGTTTTAGAAGAAGAAAACATTCAATTGAAAGAAATTGTTATCTCAACAAAAGATAATCCTGCAAATAGAATTATTAGAAATACAATTGAAAGTAAAGATAAAAATACAGACAAATATGCTAATTTTACTGCTAAATTTTATTCGAGAGGATTGACTAAAATTAAAGATGCGCCAGAAAAAATTTTTGGACAAACTACAGGAGATTTTGGTGGAGGTTTAGATTCTACTAGAAGCGGAATTATTTATTTATCAGAAACTTTTTCTAATATTTCATTTCAAAAAAAACCAAAAAAATTTAAAGAAAAAATAGTAGCCTCTAAAGTTTCTGGACAAGACAACGGAGTCAGTTTTAACAGAGCAGAAGATTCTAATGTTAATTTATATGAAAATAGTATTGCAGTTTTTAACCATTTAATTTCACCAATTTCTACAAACGCATTTAGTTATTACAGGTATAAATTGGTAGGTACTTTTTATGATAAAAATGGGAAACTTATAAATAAAATAAAAATAATTCCAAAACGAAAAGGAGATAGAGTTTTTGACGGGTTTATTTATATTGTAGAAGATGAATGGGCTTTGTATGGCGCAGATATAAATACAACAGGTGCTCAAATAAACCTTCCTTTTGTAAATTCTCTAAAACTAAAACAAGGGTTTAATTATTCCGAAGAAATAGATGGTTGGGTTTTGGTAAATCAAACATTAAACTTCGATATTTCTATTTTTGGCATTAAACCTAGAGGTAAATTTTCTTACACTTATTCAGATTATAAATTTAATCCAACTTTTAAAGAAAATACATTTACAAATGAAGTTTTGTCTTTTGAAGAAAATGCAACAAAAAAAGATACTGTTTTCTGGAACAAGTTAAGACCAGTTCCGCTTACAAAAGAAGAAGTTTCAGACTATAAAATTAAAGACAGTATAAAAGTGGTGCGTAAGTCTAAAAAATATTTAGATTCTGTAAACAGAAAGCAAAATAAGTTTGGTTTGTTATCGCCAATTATGGGTTATACATATAGAAATTCGTACGAAAAATGGTCTTTAAGTTTTAATGGATTAATATCTGATTTCAGTTTTAATACGGTACAAGGTTTTAACACTTCTTTGGGTGTAAGATATTTTAAAAGACAAAATAAGAAAGGAAAATGGTGGAATGCAGGTGTAAAAGCAAACTACGGTTTGTCTGATAAAAGATTAAGGCCTACTTTCTTTTTTACCAAAAAATGGAATAATATTTCTAGGCCAAGAATGTCTATTTCGGGAGGAATTACAACACCTCAATTTAATGATAGAACTCCTGTTGTAAAATTGAATAATACGATTAGTTCTTTGTTGAATAGGTTAAATTATTTAAAAATTTACGAAAAAAGTTCTGCAAAGATTCGTTATTCTGAAGAAGTGAAAAACGGAATTTATTTCTCTTCTTCTTTAGAGTATGCTAATAGAAAACAGCTATTTAATACAACTGATTATTCTTTTGCTCCGCAAGATAAAAACGGAGGTTATAAACTTAATAATCCTTTAAATGCTGCTTTTGATGAACATAAAATTGCAACTTTAAGTGTTGGAGCAACTTTTGTGTTTGATCAGAAATATGCTACGTATCCAGATAGTAAAGAGAATGAAGGGAATAATAAATATCCAAGATTAAGTGTGCGTTATACAAAAAAATTTGGCGCTTCAAACTCCGAATTAAATTCAGACTTATTTGTTGCAAATCTAACACAAGATATAAATGTGGGTAATTATGGGCAATTTCAATATAATATTAGAGGAGGTGCTTTCTTAAAAAAGAAAAATATTGCTTTTATGGATAAGTTACAAGCGAATGGAAATCAGCTTTCATTTCCTTTAGGGAATAGATTGAGTAGCTTTGGTTTGTTGGAGTATTATAAGTTTTATACCAATGATAAATACGCAGAAACACATGTAGAACATAATTTTAAAGGTGCAGTTTTAGGTAAGATTCCTTTAATAAATAAGTTAAATTTTCATCTAGTAGGTGGCGCAAAGACCTTGTTTATGGCAGATAAGAAACCTTATACTGAATATTCTGTAGGTTTAGATAATGTTGGTTTTGGTAAATGGCGTTTTCTACGTGTAGATTATGTACGTTCTAATTATGGTGGCGTTAAAAACGATGGTTTATTGTTTAGATTAAGTTTGTTTTAATTATTTTTGAAGTATGAAAATAACTACACTTTTCTTCGGAATTACTTCAGATTTAATTGGTAATACTCAATTAGAAATGATAATAGATAAATCAATTTCTATTGCCGATTTTAAAAATGTTTTAAAGAAAGAATATCCAAAGTTAGAAAACATAAATTCGTATGCAATTGCAGTAAATGAAGAATACGCAAACGATGATTTACTGTTAAAAGAAAGTGATGTTGTTGCTGTAATTCCGCCTGTTAGTGGAGGTTAGGAAAAAGCCATCTTAATCTTCAAGAAAGGAAGAAATACTCTTGTGTTATCCTTTTTTTTAAACTCTTTGATTTTCTTTGTGAGAATCTGTGTTACAAGAATTTATTTCTGTAAATATTTCTTATCAATATAAAAAGTTCCAAAAGGAATTACAGATGCAATTAAAACAATTCCCAAAGTTTTATTATCCCAATTCATTTCTTTTTTAATAACAATAGCCAAAACAACATATAGCATAAATAGAATTCCATGAGGCATTCCTAACATTTTTACATAAGAAGCATCACCTTGTAAATATTTGATTGGTGTTGCAATAAAAAGTAATAATAGGTAAGAAATTCCTTCTAAAAAGCTAATAATTCTAAAAATATTTTTCATTATTCTGAAGTATTGAAAATTAGTTAACAAAGATACATTTTGAATTGCTATTTTTGTTGAACAATGCAAAGAACTTCTATAAAAATAACTTCCGAAAAATTAGACTTAAATAAATGTTACACTTTTGTAGAAGATGATTCTTGTGGCGGAATTTCTGCATTTATTGGTACTGTAAGAAATGATACTAAAGGAAAAGAAGTAAAACAACTCGATTTTTCTACCTACAAACCAATGGCAATTAAGGAAATGCAGAAAATTGCAGATTTGGCTTTAGAGAGGTTTGATATTGTAAAAATTGCCATTCATCATGCAGAAGGAATGCTGCAAATTGGTGAAATTCCTGTAATTATCACCGCCTCTTCTAAACATAGAAAAGCAGCTTTTGAAGCTTGTGAATTTGCAATTAATACGCTTAAAGAAACGGTTCCTATCTGGAAAAAAGAATATTTTTCTGATGGAGAAGTTTGGGTAAATGCACATCCATAAATTCAATAATCAATTTTCATTTATAACTGTTAATTGCTAATTGATAACTGTTTTACGACTTTGTAACCACAAATAAAACTGCAATCCAAATAAAACCGCGCCAACTAGTAAATGGGTGGCTTGTGTTCCTAAAGGAAACGCTGCATAATACATTAATATTCCAGTAATCGTTTCTAAAAAAATTAAGAAAACAATCCAATTGACCAATTTATAGCCTAAATTTTTAATCTGATTTAGGTAAAATAATCCTAAATTCACCAATACAATTGCAATGGTAAAAGATCTGTGAAAGTAGAACTTAAAACTAGGGTTCATTAAACTGTAGTCTTTGTTTTCAAAGCCAAATAATTTTACTTGCTCGTCTATAAACTGTCTTACTTGTGTTCCCATAGCAATTTGTATCAATGAGAAAACTACAGAAACAATAAGTAATTTATTGAAAATAGAATTGTAATTATATTTCTTTTTGTTATCAGAAACAATAAACTTTAATTTTAATAATAGGGCAATAATTACTAGACCAAGAACCATGTGTATAGTAATCACTCCTGGTTTTAAATTTGTGTCTACAACCATTTTCCCTATAGCGCCTTCAACCAATAATAAAAAGAAAGCTGCGTAAGCTAAATACGGAATTCGCCTATCAGTTTTCCAATATTTTGTAGCTCCATATATTAAAAAGAGAAATACAAAACCTGCCAAAACGGAAGTCAATCTATTTATATATTCGGTCCAAGTGTGGTATTTGTTAAATTTTGCATAATCGTGTTTTGTATAGTTTGTCCAATTAGTTCTATTGAAACTAGCAGTAGTTTTTATGTTTTTTTCAGCAACAAATAAAACTTCATCTTTAATAATAATGAATCCTTTTTTAAATTCGGCATTTGGTTTCCAAGTTATTTGTTCTTCTGAAGTTGGTGGAATTAAATAGCCAAAACATTTTGGCCAATCTGGGCAACCCATTCCAGAGCCGGTCATTCTAACAACAGAACCTGCTAAAAAAATTAAATAGATAGAAATTAGGGAAATTTGTACAATTTTTGGGAACCTATTTTTCATTGAAGGATAATTTATGCAAAAATAAGGCAAAAAAAAGTCGCTTAAAATATTTTAAGCAACTAGTTTCTTTTTAAAGAATTTAAAAATAAAATTAGATTACTCTAACGTCTACTGCATTTAAACCTTTTCTACCTTCTTTTAAATCAAATTCTACTGCATCACCTTCTCTGATTTCATCAATTAATCCTGAAACATGAACGAAATATTCATCTTTTGAATCATCTTCAACAACAAATCCAAATCCTTTAGACTCGTTAAAAAATTTTACTGTACCGTTTTTCACTTTGATATATAATAAATGTTAATATGTGCAAAGATATGCTTATATCTTTTGAGTTCTAACAAGTTTTTTCTTTTTCATCTTTTTTTTGAAGTTTTTGCAGGCGAATGATTTTTAAAAAAATGAATAGCTACTTTAATAAAAATATTTTTTTTGGACTTAAAAAACTCTTTTTAAGAATGTCAACAGTAGCAGTAACTTAAGTAATTTTAACGTTTTAAACACCTGTTTGTCAGATAATTATAAAAAGGTTATTTTTTTGTGATATTCGTAATATTTAAAATTTTGTTAAAAACTTCAAGGGTTTTGTGAATAACTATGGCTTTCATTTTGGAACAAAAAAAGCAATCTTTGTAGGAGTCGTTCCTCTCGATAAATTAACTTTCAAATAACACCAATTTACTGTGAAAATTACACAAATTATAAAAAGAGACTCTGAAACTAGTCTTTTTGAGCTAGATAAAATTACAAAAGCTATTGAAAATGCTATGAATTCTGTGAATAACGGAACAAGGGAAGATGCAGTAGCAATTTCTAAAATTGTAATTGGTACTTTATTAGAAAGAAAGTTAAAAGAACCAAACTACACGCCTACAGTAGAACAAATACAAGACATTGTAGAAGATAAATTAATGGATAGCACATTTAGAGATGTTGCTAAAGCTTATATACTATTTAGAGATGAACAAGCTAGAAATAGAAAGCAAAATATTTTTGAAAAGAGATTAAACTTAAAGCCTTACGATTATCCTGCTTTAAATGAATATGTAGATGCAATTAGACACTCTTATTGGATTCATACAGAATTTAATTACACAAGTGATATACAAGATTTTAAATCAACACTTTCGCCTGTAGAAAAAAATGCTATTAAAAATACCATGTTAGCAATTTCACAAATAGAAGTTGCTGTTAAATCTTTTTGGGGAGACATTTATAAAAAAATGCCAAAACCAGAAATTGGTTCTGTAGGTTCTACTTTTGCAGAAAGTGAAGTAAGACACCATGATGCATATTCTCACTTATTAGAAGTTTTAGGGTTAAATAATGAGTTTAAAAACTTAAAGAAAAAACCTGTAATAATGCGACGTGTTAATTACCTAGAAAACGCATTAAAAAACGTAAATAGTGAAGACAATAAAGAATTTTCAGAATCTATAATTTTATTTTCTCTATTTATAGAGCATGTATCTTTATTTTCTCAATTCCTTATTATAATGGCTTTTAATAAGCATAAAAATGTATTAAAAGGAATTTCTAATGTGGTAGAAGCTACTTCTAAAGAAGAGCAAATTCACGGAGATTTTGGTATAGACCTTATTAAAATTATAAAAGAAGAAAACCCAGAATGGTTTGACGAAAATCATAGTTTATTGGTGCAAGAAACCTGTAAAGAAGCTTTCGAATCTGAAAGCAAACTAATTGATTGGATTTTTGAAGATGGAGAATTAGATTTTCTACCTAAAAATGTAATAAAAGAATTTATTAAAAATAGATTTAACAACTCTTTAGAAAGTATAGGTATCTCAAAAGTATTTGAAGTAAACCAAACATTATTATCAGAAACAGATTGGTTTGACGACGAAATTATTGGAACCAAACACGGTGATTTCTTCGTAAAAAGATCTATCAACTATAGCAAAAGAACAAAAAGTATAACCAGCGACGACTTATTTTAAATTATGAACCTAAACGACTTACAGAGTACCACAACAACTGAAACTACAGAGCACGAAAAACTAATTCAAGCAAGAAATATTGCTAGAGAAAAAATGCTTAAAGATAAAAACGAACCTGAAATTGAATGGCTAACTGATAACAGTCGTAAATTTTTAGAATCTGGTTATTTAACAGGAGATACAACTCCAGAAGAAAGAATACGTGAAATTGCAGACAATGCGGAAAGTATTTTAAAAATTGATGGTTTTTCTGATAAGTTTTACAAATATATGGCCGCGGGATATTTCTCTTTAGCATCGCCAGTTTGGTCTAACTTTGGGAAGAAAAGAGGTTTGCCTATTAGTTGTTTTGGTTCGCACGTGGCAGATGATATGGGAGATATTTTATACTCACAATCAGAAGTTGGTATGATGTCTAAATTAGGTGGAGGTACGTCAGGTTACTTCGGTAAATTACGTCAAAGAGGAGCAGATGTTAAAAACAATGGTTCATCATCTGGTTCAGTTCACATTATGCAATTGTTTGAAAAAATGGTTGATGTTGTAAGTCAAGGTTCAGTAAGAAGAGGTCGTTTTTCTCCTTATTTACCTATAGACCATCAAGATATTAAAGAATTTTTAGAAATAGGTACAGAAGGTAATCCAATTCAAGAATTAACACACGGCGTTACTGTAAGTGATGAGTGGATGCAAGAAATGATTGATGGTGATGTAGAAAAGAGAAGTCTTTGGGCAAAAGTATTACAACGAAGAGGGGAAATTGGGTATCCATATATCCTTTTTAGAGACAATGCAAATAACGGAACGGTAGATGTTTATAAAGACAAAGGCCACGAAATTTATGCAAGTAACTTATGTACAGAAATAATGTTACCTTCTAATGAAGATTGGTCTTTTGTTTGTTGTTTATCATCAATCAATTTAGTGCATTATGACAAATGGAAAGATACAGATGCGGTAGAAACATTAGCATTCTTTTTAGATGCAGTAATGCAAGAGTTTATCAATAAATTAGAAGTATATAAAGATTCATCAGATAGAGACGATCAGTTTACGTTTCGTTTTATGGAAAAAGCCTATAAATTTGCAAAAGAAAACAGAGCATTAGGTTTAGGAGCTTTAGGATGGCATTCTTTATTACAATCTAAAATGCTTGGATTTGATAGCGCAGAAGCATATTCTTTAAACAGTGAAATTTTTAAAGTAATTAAAGAAAAATCATACAAAGCATCTGAAGAGATGGCAAAAATGTATGGAGAACCAGCTGTCTTAAAAGGATATGGAAGACGTAATACAACGTTAAATGCAGTTGCACCAACAACATCGTCTGCTTTTATTTTAGGACAAGTATCGCAAGGTATTGAGCCAATCTGGTCTAATATTTATGTAAAAGATATTGCAAAAATAAAGACAACAATTAAGAATCCAATTTTAGAAAAGTTATTAGAAGAAAAAGGTCAAAATACTTCTGATATTTGGAAAAATATTAGAGATAATGATGGTTCTGTACAACATTTAAGTATTTTATCTGAATCAGAAAAAGACGTATTTAAAACGTATTCAGAAATAGATCAGAACGTAATTGTATATCAAGCAGCAAATAGACAAAATCACATCGATCAAGGTCAGTCTATTAATATTATGGTACATCCAGATATGCCAATTAAAGATGTAAATGCAGTTTATATTAATGCTTGGAAACTAGGTGTAAAATCTATGTATTACCAACACAGTATGAATGCTGCACAGAAATTTAAGCAAAAGAAAGAATGTGCTTCTTGCGAAGGGTAATTCATTTGTCATTCTGAATTTGTTTCAGAATCTATTAAAATAAAACTTGATAAAAAAGAGAGGCAGAAATGTTTCTCTTTTTTTGTATTTTCGACAATATTTTACAATTATGATGAACTGGGAACAACTCCTTTCTTTAAAACGCTTTGGCGACACACAAAAACGCGAAAGAATAGCACAAGATGAAACTCGTTTGGGTTTCGATGTAGATTTTGATAGAATAATATTTTCATCAGCATTTAGAAGCTTACAAGACAAAACACAAGTAATTCCGTTATCGGAAACCGATTTTGTACACACACGCCTAACACACAGTTTAGAGGTGTCTGTAGTTGGTAGAACGTTGGGTAGAAGAGTTGGTAAAGTGTTGTTAGAACGTCATCCAAATTTAGCAGAATTAGGATATACTTTTAACGATTTTGGCGCAATTACAGCAGCAGCTTCTGTAATGCACGATATTGGAAATCCGCCTTTTGGACATTCTGGAGAAAAAGCAATTGGTGAATATTTTAAAACAGGAAACGGCGCAAAATATAAAGATCAACTTACAGAAAAAGAATATCAAGATCTTATAGATTTTGAAGGAAATGCAAACGGATTCAAAACTCTTACAGAATCTAGAGAAGGCATTTCTGGCGGATTAAGATTGAGTTATGCTACTTTAGGTGCTTTTTTAAAATACCCAAAAGAGAGTCTTCCTAAAAAACCTACAAATCATATTGTAGATAAAAAATATGGTTTTTTTCAATCAGAAAAAACAGCCTTTTTAGATGTTGTAAAAGATTTAGGAATGTTGCAGAAATCTACTTCTGCTATTTCTTTTTACAGACATCCTTTAGCGTATTTAGTAGAAGCAGCAGATGATATTTGTTACACAATAATCGATTTTGAAGACGGAATAAACCTTGGTTTAATTGGTGAAGAATTCGCTTTAGAATACATGATTAAATTGGTGAAGGATACTATTGATATTAAAAAATATCATTCATTAAAACATAAAACTGATAGAATAAGTTATTTACGCGCATTGGCAATTGGTGTCTTAATAAATGAAGCTGTAGATATATTTTTAAATAATGAAGAAGCTATTCTAAATGGAATTTTCGAAAAATCTTTACTAGATAAATGTAAGTATGAAGCACAAATTAACGACATCATTAAAATAAGTATCGCAAAAATATATAAAAGTAAAGAAGTTGTAGAAAAAGAAGTTGCAGGTTATAGAATTATAGCAGACTTATTAGATGTTTTTGTAACGGCTTTAAACAATAAATTTGATGGTAATTCCTCTAATTTCGATACGTTAGTTTTAAACCTATTACCACAAGAATATCAAATAGAAACAGATAGTTTGTATGAAAGAATATTACAAATTTGTGGTTATGTTTCTAGAATGTCAGATAGTTACGCAATACGAATGCACAAAAAATTAACAGGAAATATTATATAAAAAAAAGAATATTAACTAAATTTGGTCACTTTATTAAAAATAACACAATAATTATGAAGAAAAAACTACTATTTTCACTTTTAGCTATTATGGGAATAGCTTTATTATACAACGTTTCTACACAAGAAACAGAGGTAGAGAAAGTTCGAAAAAAACATGCAGAATTTTTAAATAATCATGCATATAATCAAACGATGTTACTATCAAAAAAAGATAGAAAAGCACAAGGTTTACCTCCAAATGCATTTTTTGAGCAAGAATATTTAAGTGAAATGAATCCAAGAACTGGGGTAACTAGTAAAACGGAATTATTACAAATACAAAAACAATTAAACTCTGAAAGAGCATTGCAAAGAACACCAGGTGATGGCACAGATAATGCTTGGGTAGAAAGAGGTCCAGATAATGTTGGTGGAAGAACAAGGGCTGTTATTTTCGATCCAAATGATGCTACACAAGAAACAGTTTATGCTGGTGGTGTTAGTGGAGGTTTATGGAAAAATACAAATATTTCTAATGCAAGTGCTTCTTGGACTCAAGTAGCTATTCCAGAAAATTTATCTGTTTCTAGTATTGCTATTGATCCAAATAATTCTATGATTTGGTATATAGGTACAGGAGAGTCATATACAGGTGGAGATGTAAACGGAAACGGAGTTTGGAGAACTACTGATGGTGGTGAAACTTGGACTAACGTTTTTGGTGGTGTTAATGGAGCTTCTGTTTTTGAAGCAAATGCAACCGTTACTGTAAATAGTCCTGCAGGTATCGCAGGAGATTATCTTGCTGTTTTATCAACAGCTTTTGGTGGAAATTTAAATACACCAATGACTGGTAATTTAGTTTTAGGAGATGATGGCACTGCACCAAATGAAGATGGTTGTACTGCGTTAACAAATTCTGTTCAAATGAATGGAAATATTGCTGTTATTAGAAGAGGTGGTTGTCCTTTTGTAGACAAAGCAAATAATGCACAAACCGCAGGAGCAGTTGCTGTAATAATTGTTAATAATGTTGCAGGTAATGCTGCAGGACAAGCAGGTACAGATGCAGGAATTACCATTCCTTCATTAATGGTTTCTAAAACAGATGGAGACGCTATTATTGCAGCTTTAGCAAGTGGAGCCGTAAATGCTACCTTATCTAATACAACAGGAAATGGTTCTGGTTTTAACGTTTCTAACGGAGTACAACATATAAATGATATTGTTGTTAGAAATAACGGCGGAACTTCTGAAGTGTATGTTGCAGCAGCAGAAACTCTTTATGGTTCAGCAACTACGATAACTCTTTTAGGTAGAAATGATTATGGTGTTTATAAATCTACAAACGGTACTAGTTTTAATAAAATAGATTTACCATTAAATTCTGCAGGAACTGTATATGAACCAAATAATATAAAAATTGCAGCAGATAATTCTGTGTATATTTCTACAATACAAGATGTGTTTGGTGAAGGCGGTGGCGCAATATTTCAATCTACGAATGCAGATGCTACTACTTTTGCATTAAAACATACAGTACCAAATGGATTAAGAACAGAAATAGCTTTGTCTTCTCAAAATGCAGGAACTATTTATGTATTGGCACAATTAAGAACAAGTGCTGACACAGATCCACCAATTGGGTTTTATAAAACATCTGATAATTTTGGAAATATTTTCCCTGTAGCTTTGCCAAATGACGTAGATAACGGCATTCCTGCAAATGATTTTACAAGAGGGCAAGCCTTTTATAATTTATTGGTGAGACTAGATCCTAATGATGATAACGTTACTTATTTAGGAGGAATCGATTTATTTAAATCACCAAACGGTGGTGGTTTCTACTCTCAAATATCTAGATGGAATTCAACAATTAGTGGAGGTTCATCAATAGTACATGCAGATCAACACGGTTTGACTTTTTCAGGTGCATCTTCTACAAGAATGGTTTTTTCAAATGATGGAGGTGTATATTTTTCAAATGATGGAGGTACCACTATTGAAGCAAGAAACAAAGGATACAATACTTTACAATTTTATACGGTAGGTGTAGCACCAACAACAGCTCTTGCAGGAGATAACTTTTTAGCAGGTGCGCAAGATAACGGAACACAGTTGTTTTTGAATTCAAATGCTGGTGTAGACGGTTCTTCTGAAACTCAAGGTGGTGATGGTGCTTATAGTTTCTTTGACCAAGATGGTACAGATGATTATTATATTGCAAACTATGTATTTAATAATAGTATAAATTTATATTTCCCTGGCGGAGGTAGTAGAAGTATAAATTCTGAAAACCCAACTACAGGAAACGGAGACTTCATCAATCAAGAAGAGTTAGATTCTAGTTTAGATATATTATACTCTAATTACTCTAATGCTACTACTAATATTATTAGAAGGTATTCTAATATTAAAGCAGGTACTGTTCAAAGAAATGACTTAACAAATGCATTAATGGATGCAGAACCTTCAGCAATGAAAGTTTCTCCATATACAACCAATGTTACAAAATTATTAGTAGGTTTAAAGAACGGAAAACTTTTAAAAGTAGACAACGCAAATGTATTTGTACAATGGTCAGAAATTACTGGACCTGGTTTTGTAGGTACGGTTTCTGATATTGAATTTGGTGCAACAGAAAATGAAATTTTTGTAACCATGCATAATTATGGTGTTCAGAATATTTGGTATTCTGCGGATGCAGGTGCAACTTGGTCTGGAAAAGAAGGAAATTTATTAGACATGCCTGTAAAAGCAATTTTACAAAACCCTTTAAGAACAGAAGAGGTAATTATTGGTACAGAATTAGGTGTTTGGAGAACTACAAACTTTAGTGATGCAAGCCCAAATTGGTTACAGTCTTTTAACGGAATGAGTAATGTGAAAGTGATGGATTTAGATTTAAGAGATGATAATACTGTTTTTGCAGCTACTTTTGGTAGAGGTATTTTCTCTGGAAGTTTTACAGCTGCTGTTGCTTCTGTTTCTGATGTTTTAAAAGGAAACGATGTATTTACAGTGTACCCAACCGTTTCTAATGGAAACTTTACGTTGTATGGTAAAAATGATTTAGGAAAAACGAAAGTAACTGTTTTTGATATTTCTGGTAGACAAGTCTATACTTCTAATTTAGATTTTAATGCAAATGAAAGACAAGCAGTTTCAATAAATGCAGGTGCAGGAATTTACATTGTAAATTTAGTAGATGCAAAAGGAAATAAAGCTTCTAAAAAGATTGTAATCGAATAGTATATTTAGATTTAATAAATAAAAAAAGACGCCATTGGCGTCTTTTTTTATGAGTAAAAATTAAATTGATTTGCTAAATTTTTAGCATCTAACCCAATTTTGTGTTGTAACATAGAAACGGTTCCATGTTCAATAAATTCATCAGGAATACCTATGACTTTTATTTTATTATGATAATTGTTTTCGGATGCAAACTCTAATATAGAAGTACCAAAACCACCTTTTATTGTTCCATCTTCAACAGTGATTACCGTTTTGTACCTCTTAAATATTTGATGCAATAATTTTTCATCCAAAGGTTTTACAAAACGCATATCATAATGAGAAATTTCATTTTCTGATAGATGAATTGCATCTTCAACATTTTTAGCAATTGTGCCAATAGATAATATAGCAGTTTTAGTTCCTTTTTTCAGTTGAATTCCTTTTCCTATTTCTATTTTTTTAAAAGGTTGTTGCCAATCTATAATTGTTCCTGTTCCTCTAGGATACCGAATTGCAATCGGATTCTTTAATCCTAATTGTGCTGTATATAAGATGTTACGCAATTCAATTTCGTTGCTGGGTGCGAAAATAATTAGGTTAGGAATACATCGTAAATATGCCAAATCAAAAACACCATGATGAGTTGCTCCATCTTCGCCAACCAAACCGGCTCTGTCCAAACAGAAAATAACAGGTAAATTTTGAAGTGCAACATCGTGTATTACTTGATCATAAGCACGCTGTAAAAAAGTTGAATAAATATTACAAAACGGAATTAAACCTTGCGTTGCCATTCCTGCTGCTAAAGTAACTGCGTGTTGTTCTGCAATCCCAACATCAAAAGTTCTTTTCGGGAATTTTTCTAACATAAGTTTTAGCGAACTTCCTGTTAACATTGCAGGTGTAATACCTACAATATTTTCATTTTCCTCTGCTAATTCTACAATTGTTTTTCCAAAAACATCTTGATATTTAGTATATAAATTTGCTTCTTTTTTGATACGTTCTCCAGATATTTTATCAAATTTCCCTGGAGCATGATACGTTACTTGATCTTCTTCAGCTTGTTGTAAACCTTTCCCTTTTGTTGTAATTACGTGTAAAAACTTTGGTCCTTTAACCGATTTTAAACGTTCTAATTCTGATAAAATTTTGGGTAAATTATGGCCATCAATAGGACCAGAGTAATCAAAGTTTAATGCTTTTATAATATTATTCTGTGCAGCTAACCTTCTATCTGTTTTAACCTTTGTTAAATACTCTTTTAAAGCACCAACTGCAGGGTCTATGCCAATTGCATTGTCATTTAAAATGATGAGCAAATTCGCGTTAGAAACGCCTGCATGGTTTAATGCTTCAAAAGCCATTCCGCTTGCTATAGAAGCATCTCCAATAACGGTAATATGTTGTTTTTCTGTTTCTCCTTTTAAGTTACTGGCAATTGCCATTCCTAAAGCTGCAGAAATAGAAGTGGATGAATGTCCAACACCAAAAGCATCAAATTCGCTTTCTTTTCTAGAAGGAAAACCTGCAATTCCGTTAAATTGTCTGTTGGTATGAAAAACGTCTTTTCTTCCAGTTAAAATTTTATGTCCGTATGCTTGATGTCCAACATCCCAAACCAATAAATCATTTGGTGTGTCAAATAAATAGTGCAATGCAATAGTAAGTTCTACAACACCTAAACTAGCACCTAAATGACCTTCTTTTGTAGCAACAATGTCAATAATAAAATCGCGCAATTCTTTTGTCAATTGCGGTAATTGGTCTGGATTTAATTTCCTTAAATCATCTGGATTTGATATGTTGTCTAACAGATTTTTCATCAGAAAGCAAAAATACAATTTAACTTTTTGTAATATTGATTTTTATATTCCTAAAAACATGATTCAACCTTTTGATGATATTTATTTTATGAAAAAAGCTTTTCAAGAAGCAGAAAATGCTTTTTCGAAAGGTGAAATTCCTGTAGGTGCTATTATTGTTTTAAAAGATAAAATAATTGCAAGAGCGCATAATTTAACGGAAACCTTAACAGACGTAACTGCACATGCAGAAATGCAAGCTTTTACATCTGCTGCAGATTTTTTAGGAGGAAAATATTTAAAAGACTGTACATTGTATGTTACTTTAGAACCTTGCCAAATGTGTGCAGGTGCAAGTTACTGGGCACAAATTGGTAAAATAGTTTATGGCGCTTTAGAACCAGAAAGAGGTTTTGTCAATTTAAAAACTACATTACATCCAAAAACAAAAGTTGTTGGCGGAATTTTAGAAAATGAGTGTTCTCAAATTTTAAAACGTTTTTTTGTTGAAAAACGAAATTTGAATTAATCTTCTGTATATTCTAAAATATCTGCTGGCTGACAATCTAAAGCTTTACAAATAGCTTCTAGAGTAGAAAAACGAACAGCTTTAGCTTTACCCGATTTTAAGATGGATAAGTTGGCAGTAGTAATACCTATAATTTCAGCCAATTCTTTGCTTCGCATTTTGCGTTTGGCAAGCATTATATCTAAATTTACGGTGATTGCCATATTATATTGTTAAATCATTTTCAGATTGCATTTGAATTCCACGTTTTACAATTTGAGCAAAAATGAAAATGACACCTGCAAGAAATATAAAATCACTTGAAAATAAATCCATAGCATAATGATGCCTTTTCCCAATAAATTGAACTTGTGTGTTATGCACCATAGCTATAATCCATAAATAAAAAATACTATAACTAATTTGTTGCATTAATTTTTGGACATTACTGTTGAATGGTTTTTCTAAATTTAGTCCACTTAATAATTTAGTAACCAAAAAAGCAATGTAAGCTTCTGTTGCAAATAACCCTATTTTGTAACTCACAATAAAAGTATACTGTCTAAAGCTATGTTTGTAATATTCAGATAAATCTAAACCTGCATATAAGTTACTTGCAGCTTCAGGATTGCCAATACTTACAAAATAAGAAATTAAAATTGCACCTGTTTTTATGCATAAGCCTATAAAGACAATCCAAGAAAGAATATGCATTATTTTTAACATTTGTTTTGTTTTCATTTTATTTTTTTGATACTGCAAATATATAAAAATTATTGATAAACAATAATAAAATATTATTTATTGATAATATTTTTTTTTTGAACAAAAAAATCAGCACTAAAAGCACTGATTTCCTTTTAAACTTATATGAAATTAATCTTAATCTCTAGACATAAATATTGATAAAACATACCAAAAAAGCAACATTAAAGAAGCAAATAAGCCTAAAGAAGCAGGTATATAATCTTCTGTTCCGTATTTATTTACCAAGTTAGAAGTTTGATATAATATAGAACCACCTGCCAATAAACACATAGCCACAGAAAACCATAAACCTAAATTAAATCCGAATAAAGAACCAGCAACAATTAAACCTATTGCAATAAAAAAGCCAATTGTTAAACCTGTTTTTAGGAATGAAAAATCCTTTTTAGTCACAAAAACGACTGCAGAAATTCCAACAAATAAAGCCAAGGTTACAATTGCCGCTTGTTGTACTAAATCTGCACTTTCTGTATAGTAAATTGCAATGTATAAAAGCGGAACAAAAATAATTGCTTGCGCAAAAACATATAATGCATACGCCATGTATTGTATATTTTTATCAGAAGTTTTTAAAATAGTACTTTCGGCATAATTAGTAGCCAACATAAAACCACCCAACATTACTAACCAACGCCAACCTTGTGTCATAGACATCATAAAGTTTACAATGGTATCGCTTTGTAATAATAAATATTCAAACAGCATAAATAGTAAAACTCCGCCACCAACGTGTGCATATGTTTTTTTGTAAAATTCTACTCGTACTTGATCCGTAGATTCTATTAATAACGTTTTATTTTCAAATGTGTTTTCCATAGCTTTTATTTTTTAAACTGAACTTTTTCTGTAAAATATTAATTTTTATACTTTTTTAATAACGCTTGTTACAATGCCCCAAATCATAAAATCATTTTCTTCGGTGATGTTTATAATAGGATAATTAGGGTTTTCTGGTTGTAACCAAACTTCATTTTTTTCTACGCGAAGTCTTTTTACGGTGAATTCTCCGTCTAAAAAGCAAACTGCAATTTTGTTGTTTGCAGGTTCTAAACTTCTATCTATTACTAGTAAATCGTTGTCGTCTAAACCAGCATCAATCATAGATTGCCCTTTTACTTTTGCAAAAAAAGTAGCATCTTTATTTTGAATAAGTTCATCATCTAAAGAAATTCTAGTTTCTCTAAAATCATCTGCAGGTGAAGGAAATCCCGCAGAAATTCCGACATCAACAAATACAGCACCGTTTCCTGATGATGCTTTTGGTGTAAAAAAAGTAAGTGTTTTAGAAGTTTCCATTAGAATGCAAATTATAACTTTTCTTTAAATTTATCTGTATTTTATTTAACGATTAAAATATCATTAATATTGGTTGTAAATTTAGGAGATAAACGTTCTTGTTTCATTTTCCAAGTGCGTTTTAAATCTTGATTACCTAATTTAATTTTGTCTGCTTTAAATTTACGGTTTAATTTATCAATGACAGACATTAAAGGTTTGTGTTTTGGGTTTTCGTGTGTGAATAAATTCAGTTGAAAATTATCATTTGGCACCAAACCTGTAACAATTACGCCCGCTCTTTTGTATTTAACGCCCGATTTAAAAATAGCTTTAACAGCTTCTACAGCAGCATTAGAAATGGTTAAAGTAGAGTCTGTTGGATAAGAAAAAACAACCGTTTTACTTTCTCTATGTTGTTGTAATTCTTTTTTATGTCTGTCACTAGAAAGTTGCACAATTAACATATGACAACTCGATTCTTGGTTCCGTAGTTTTTCTGCACAACTTGCTGCAAAAGTAGAAATTCGTTCTTTTATGTTATCTATATCAGAATACGTGTATTCGAAACTTCTGGTTGTAGCAATCATCTTTTTTGATGAAACTTCTTCTAACGGAATTTTAGAAATGCCTTGTAAATCTTTTTGTAATCGCCATGCTACAATAGAAAACTCTTTTAAAATCCAATCACTTGGTAGTTGTGTAAAATCATATGCAGTTACACAACCTTTAGCTTGTAATCGTTTTTTTAAACGACTTCCAATTCCCCAAACATTTCCAATTTTTGTCCACTTTAATGCTTTAATTCTTTTTTCTTCAGAATCGATTATGCAAATTCCTTTGGACTGTTTTAAATTAGAACGTGCAATTTTATTGGCAACTTTAGTGAGCGATTTTGTAGGTGCAATTCCCACACAAGTTGGTATACCTGTCCATTTTAAAATTCGACTTCTCATTTTTGTAGCATATTCCTCTAAATTATAGTTTTCAAATCCTTTTAATTCTAAAAAAGATTCATCTATAGAGTAGACTTCTACGTCTGGTGAAAAGTCTGCCAAAATATTCATAACGCGTGTGCTCATATCTCCATACAAAGGATAGTTTGATGACAAAACGGTAATATTATTCGCTTTACAAAATGAATGCCACTTAAAAATTGGCGCACCAAAAGGGAGTTGTAATTTCTTGGCTTCATCGCTCATAGAAATAACACAACCATCATTATTGCTTAAAATAGCAACTGGTTTTCTTTGCAAGTTCGGGTTAAAAACTCGCTCACAAGAAGCATAAAAGTTATTACAATCTATGAGTGCAAACATAATAGTAAAGATATAGAAATTTACCAATTTTTATGCTGATGGATTTATCAAATAATTTGTAAATTAGTGGAGTTGAATTATATTTTTGTTCAAAATTAAAAGCTGTTTATGAGTAAAGAAATTTTAATTGTTTTAGGATCCCCAAATTCAGCAACAGGAGAATTAGGTGTCATTGCAAAAGAAAGATTAAATTTTTGTTTAACAATTTATAAAAAAGAGATGCTAATTTTGTGCACGGGAAGTTGGGGTGCACATTTTAATACTTCTAGTAGACCACATGCTTTTTACACCAAAAATTATTTGATTGAAAAAGGAATCCCAGAAGATCGGTTTTTAGAACTAGCTTTATCAAAAAATACGGTTGATGATGCTGTAAAAATAAAAAATATTGTCTCAACATTTGAAAATATACATCTAACAATAATTTCTTCTGATTATCATTTAGTAAGAGTAAAATTAATTTTTAAGGAGATTTTAAAAAACTATAAAATGAAGTTTATTGGAGTGAAAACTAATTTTAAAACAGAAGAATACAATGCTTTAGTTAAACATGAAAAAGAGGCCGCAGAGAGCATAATAAAAAACGGATTGTATTATTAATTGCTTAAAAAAAACTAACCTTCAAAAAACTTTTCAAGAGACTTTATTATAAGCACTTCTTAATTTAATAATTACAATTTCCATTTCTTCAATATTTAAATGCCCAAAACCAAAACGAATAGCACACGTATTTTTATCTTGATACAAAACTGTTTTTGGTAGAAATAAATCATTTTTTTTGGCTGCTTCTGCAAGTTTTACTAATGATATATTCGATTTAAACTGCAACCAAATTGCCAATCCACCAGATGGTATTTCCCATGTTGAAATAGTAGAAAAATATTGTGTTAACAAACTAGATAAACAATCTCGTCTTTGTTTATATGTAACAATATTTTTTTTCATTAAACGATAAATTTCACCCTCATTAATTAATTCCGACAGCATTTGTTCTTGAATTAAATCTCCTTGTTCGTCTAACAAATACAAGTAGTTTTTGGCTTCAGCAATTAAATTTTCTGGTGCGATTACAAAACCTGTTTGAAAACTAGGAAATAAAGATTGCCCCAACTTCCCTAAATAAATAATCATTCCACTTGTATCTGCACTTGCCATTGGAAAACTTGCAGAACTATCAAACTGAAAATCGTAATCGTAATCATCTTCAATAATGGCAAATTCATATTCTTTTGCTAAGTGTACCAATTCTACTCTGCGTTTCGCACTTAAAGTTACCGTTGTTGGATAATCTCTATGAGCACAAACATAAACACATCTAATTTTACCTTTTACAAAGTGTTTTTCTATGTAATTTATATCTAAACCATTTTTATCTACAGGGATTGTTTTAATATTTGCACCAATTTGCTGAAAAATCATATTTGCTGCGTAATTACTCAAATTTCCTACTAAAACTATATCATCTTTTTGAAGTAATAATTGAGAAACAATGTATAAACTCATTTCTGTACTTCGTGTACTAATTAAGTTTTTTGGATTAATGTGAAAACTTCTTGTCGCGTTTAAATAATTGCACAATTGAGTCTGAAATAAAGAATGAGAAGTTTCATTGGGTCTGTTCCATTTTTTAATCAAAGTTTTTCGTTTCATGGCAGAACTATACCATTTTGTAAATTCATTTACAGGGTGTAAACGTAAATCTGGTTTTCCATCATTAATAGTATATTTTGCATTGGTTAATTGTACTGTAGATGCTAAATGAAATGAGTTTTGAAAAGGAAATCCTGTCTTTTTTGCATACGAATATGCTTCATTTTTTTCTTGTAAAACTGCTTTTATTTTTGATAATTTTTGTTTTGGGTCTAATACAAAAGTACCTTTGTTGGGTACTATTTCTACCCAACCTTGTGAAGCTAGTTCATTATAAATTGCAACTGCTGTATTTCTATGAACTTGCAATAACTTACTTAAAATACGTGTTCCTGGTAATTTTGTGCCTTCAGCAATATCTTTTCGCTGAATTGCATTTATAATTTGTTGCGAAACTTGTATATAAACAGGTTGTTCAATCGATTTATCGAAAGTAATCAATTGTTTAAAAAGTGTAAAAACCGGACGATCTATCATTTTAAAACTGGACGAGTTTAATCGTCCGGAAAGTTACGACTTTTGTAGGCTATATAAATAACGAATTATGAAATTAAAAATTACCTTACTAATTGCCGTATTATTTTACACTATACATGCAAAAGCACAAGTAGATACTGTAAAAAGAGATACTTTAAAAGAAGTAGTAATTACTTCTTCAAGAATCGATTTACCATTTAAGAAAAACTCAAGAACAATTAATGTTATTTCTGCTAAAGACATAAAAAATAGTGCAGCAACAAACGTCGCAGATTTATTACAACAAGTTGCAGGTGTAGATATTAGAAGAAGAGGAACTGCTGGTAGTCAAGCAGATTTATACATTAGAGGTGGTGGTTTCGATCAAACTTTATTGTTAATTGATGGTATTAAAATGGACGATGCGCAAACAGGTCATCATACATTAAATGCTGCTTTACCAATTGAAGTTATCGAGAGAATTGAAATTATTAAAGGTCCTGCTGCAAGAATTTTTGGGCAAAATGCATTTACAGGAGCAATTAATATTGTAACCAAAAAGAAATTGTCAAATACGGTTTCTGTAAATATTGAAGCAGGTTCTTTCGGACAAAAAAATGGTTCTATAACTGTTGGTAAAGAATTTGAAAATTCATCAATAATTGCACATGTTGGTACTTTAACTTCAGATGGTTATAGAGAAAATTCAGATTATAATAATTACAATTATTTCTTAAAGGGAGTTTTCAACAAGAAAAAACAGCCTATAGAAGTATTAGCTACTTTTTTCGATAAGAAATTTGGAGCACAAAATTTTTACACTCCAGCTTCTTGGGGTTTTAATGAATATGAGGAAACTCAAAATAGTTTATTAGGTGTACAAACGACTTTTAAATCAGAAAAATTTAAAATTACACCAAGAATTTATTGGAAAAGAGGGCAAGATATCTTTTTATTAAAAAGAGATGATCCTAGTTTTTATAGAAATTTACATATTACAAATAAAGTAGGTGTAGAGACAAATGCTTCTTATACTTCAGAATTAGGTATTACAGGTTTTGGTGTAGATGTTTCTAGAATTTTTATAAGTAGTAATAATTTAGGAAATAGAAACAGAACGATGGCAAACGTATTTTTAGAACACCGTTTTAAATTTGGTTCTGTTGATATTACTCCAGGTGTTGCAGCAACTTATTTTTCTGACTTTAAATTTCATGCATTTCCTGGTTTAGATATTGGTATGAAATTATCAGATAATTTAAAATATTATTGGAATATAGGTTATACCTATAGAATACCTACATATACAGATTTATTTTATAATGATTCTAGTACTTCTGGTAATTCTAACTTAAAACCAGAAGAGGCAATTGCACAAGAATTTGGATTAAAATATACAAATAACAACTTTTTTGCAACATTCGCTTTATTTACTAGAGCTTCAAATAATATTATAGATTTTATTAAACAAGATGCTTCACAGAACAAATTTACTGCAACAAATATTGCTAAAGTAAATACACAAGGTTTGGAGTTTAATGCAAATTATACTTTTAAAATTAAAGAATTTAATCAAACTTTAGTATTTGGATACACATTTATAGAAGATGATATAAATGATCAAAACAGAAGTCTATCTCGTTATAGATTAAATACATTAAAGCATCATTTTACTACACGTTTTTCTTCTCAATTATTTAAAAACGTAAGACAAAATATAATTTACAAACACGCAGACAGAACAGTAGGTACAAGTTACAATGTTTGGGATGCTTCTGTTATTGTAGACTTTAATAAATTTAATTTTACAGTTACTGCAAACAATATTTTTGATGCAGAATACGTAGAATCTGGTTTTTTACCAATGCCATCTAGCAATGTTTTATTTGGTTTACGTTATAACTTCTAGATAATAATTAAAATATTTTTAAAAAAGCCTTGATAAATTTTATCAAGGCTTTTTTTTGTTTTTTAATTTTTTTTGTAACAAAACACTGTTTTCTGCTACTAATAATTGAAACTCAACAATACTTTAATACTTCTGGCTTATTTTTAAGCAGTAAATCAACAAAAGAAAGCACTCTTATAATGTTGATTTAATAAAAAACGAGTTTCTCTTTATATTGATAGAATAACGTGTTCTATTCAGTCAAAAATCTTTATATTTAGTCACTTTAAAAAATCAATTGCTATGATGGAATGGTTTCAAGAATTAACTTCTTTTCAAAAAACATATTGGATAATTACGGGTATTTCTACACTGATGTTTTTGTTTGTGTTAATAACCACAATAATTGGTGTAGATTCAGATGATATTGGTGATGTAGATGCAGAAATAGATGTAGATACAGGCGCAGGGTTTCAATTTTTTACATTGAAAAATTTGGTAGCGTTTTTTGCTATTTTTGGTTGGAGCGGAATTGCAAGTATGGACGCTGGTAACTCAAAAATGGTTACCATATTTATCTCTATAGTTTGTGGTTTAGCAATGATGTTTGTAATGGCTGCATTATTTTATTACATCAGTAAATTAACTTCTAGTGGAACTTTAAAAATGAAAAACGCTTTAAATTCTATTGGAGAAGTGTATTTAACAGTGGGTGCAAATAGATCTAGCACAGGTAAAATTCAGATTAAAATACAAGGAGCTTTAAGAGAACTAGAAGCATTAACAGACCATAATGAAGATTTAAAGCAAGGAAAGATTATTAAAGTAGTGGAAGTAACAAACAACGGATTATTAATTATAGAACCTCAAAACTAAAAAAAAATATGCTAAATTTTATTGTATTACAAAGTAATCCTTTTGCAGGATTAATAGGATTAGGAATCGCAATTCTCTTTATTTTTATATTGATAATTGCCATGATAAAACGCTACAAAAGATGTCCTTCAGACAGAATTTTAGTGGTTTATGGTAAGGTTAGTGGTGGTGAATCTGCAAAATGTATTCATGGTGGAGCCGCATTTATTTTTCCGGTAATTCAAGATTATCAGTTTTTAGATTTAACACCAATTTCTATTGAGGTGAATCTGGTAAATGCCCTTTCTAAACAAAACATTCGTGTAAATGTACCTAGTAGATTTACAATTGGTGTTTCTACAGAACCAGGAATTATGCAAAATGCTGCCGAGCGTTTATTAGGTTTGGGGCAAAATGAAATTCAAGAATTAGCACAAGAAATCATTTTTGGACAACTTCGTTTGGTAGTTGCATCAATGGATATTGAAGAAATTAATAACGATAGAGATAAGTTTTTAACCAATATTTCTAAATCTGTAGAAACAGAATTAAAGAAAGTAGGTTTAAAACTAATTAATGTAAATATTACAGATATTGTTGATGAATCTGGTTATATAGAAGCTTTAGGGAAAGAAGCAGCAGCACATGCAATTAACGCAGCACGTAAATCAGTAGCAGAAAAAACTAGAGATGGTTCTATTGGTGTAGCAGACGCTGTACAAGATGAAAGAATTAAAGTTTCTCAATTACAAGCAATGGCAAAAATTGGAGAAGCAAAAGCTGCTCAAAACGAAAGAACGTTGGTTGCAGCTTCAATGGCAGAAGCAAAAATTGGAGAAGCGAATGCAAATCAAAATGAGAGAGTACAAACAGCAAATGCTATTGCATTAGCAAAAATTGGAGAAGCAGAAGCTTTAAAAGCAGAAAGAATTAAAACTTCTGAAGCAGATGCACTTGCAATAACAGGAGAAAATACAGCTAAAATTTCTATTGCAGAATCAGATGCTTTAAGAAGAGAAAGAGAAGCAGAAGCAGAAAAAAGAGCAATTGCAACAGAAAAAGTACAAGCAGCAAAAGCACTTGAAGAAGCTTATGCAGCAGAACAAGAAGCAGAAAATGCGCGTGCATCTAGAGATAAAGCTACAAAGTACGCAGATATAGTTATTCCTGCTGAAATTGCAAAAGCAAAAGTAGAAATTGATGCAGAAGCAGAAGCAGAAAATATTAGAAGAATTGCAAAAGGGGAAGCAGATGCTATTTTCTTAAAAGCAGAAGCAGAAGCAAAAGGTTTGTTTGAAGTTTTAACAAAACAAGCAGCTGGTTTCGATCAAATAGTAAAAGCAGCTGGAAACGATTCTCAAAACGCAGCATTATTATTAATTGCTGATAAATTGCCAGAATTAGTGAAAATTCAGGCAGAAGCTATTAAAAATATTAAAATTGATAAAGTTACTGTTTGGGAAAATGGTGGAGGAGCAGATGGCAAAACATCAACTTCTAACTTTATTTCTGGAATGTATAAAGCAGTACCACCATTGCAAGAAATGTTTAACATGGCTGGTATGGAATTGCCTAATTATTTAAAAGGAAAAGATCTTTCTGAAGAAAAAGTGATAGACATTGTAGAAGAAAAAACAGTAAAATCGGAAGAATCGGAAGAATCGAAAGAAGATTCATCTTCTAAAAAATAGATTTTAAAATTTTTAATTATAAACCATCAATTATTTATTGAGTGATGGTTTTTTTGTTCATAATTTATGTTGTAAATATTTTTTCAAAAATAATGTAAACTACGAGTTAGATAAATAGGTTTCATAAATGGGTAATTATACGTATCTCTATATGGTTCATTTTCATTATATTGCACCTGTTTAAACAAATATTAACTATAACTAACATGAAAGCTTGTCCGAGATGTAAATCTGTGTCTAAGCACAGAATGAGAAGAAAAGGTATTGCTCGATTAATACCAGGAACCAAAGGCTATGCTTGCGATAATTGCAACACAGAATATACTTGGTTTTCATTTATTAATCGATCCTTAAGAGTATAAAAAAAGCCTTATAATTTTAATTATGAGGCTTTTTTTTTTAGATTAAGTTTTACTTAAAGAGTCTAAATATATCATTTCCGTTTGCAAAAAGCAGTAAAGCTACTAATAGAATAAAACCTACAACTTGCGCATATTCCAAGAATTTATCTCCTGGTTTTTTACCTGTAATCATTTCCCAAAGCGTAAAAACTACATGTCCACCATCTAAAGCAGGTATTGGTAATAAGTTCATAAAACCTAACATAATAGATAAGAATGCTGTAATATTCCAAAAAGATTCTGCGCTAAATTCATCAGGAAAAATACTTCCAATAGAAATAAAACCACCTAAACCTTTATAAGCACCAGTACTTGGGTTAAATATTTTTTTTAATTGTTTAATATAATTGGTTAAAGTTTTCCAAGATTTGTTCCACCCTGCTGGAATAGCTTCTGCAAATGAATATTGAATATCTGCTAAATTATAATAACCTAATTTCTCTAAATCTTTAAAAGATAATTGCCCAATACCAACACCTAATTTACCTTTGTCAGTAACTTTTACAGCAACTTCTTTTATTTCAGTTCCTCTTTTTACGGTAATAGAAATATCTTGATTTTTGTATTTATCTAATTCAGCTTGCGCTTGATCAAAATATTTTATAGCGTTTCCATTAATAGAAACAACAATGTCTTTCGATTTTAAATCGGAGTTTAGATTAACTGAACCTTCAGAAATACCCGCAATTACAAACGGATATCTTGGTAATAAAATAGCGCCAGCATCTTTTCCTCTGTCTACTAAATCAGAAATAAAATCAATAGGAATTTCTTTATCAATAACTTCACCATTTCTTTCAATTTGATAATTATTTCCATTTATTAAACCTAAAGTGATATCATTAAATCTTCTAATTTTTTCACCATCAATAGTTAATATTTTATCGCCAGTTTCTAAACCTGCTTTTGTAGCTAAAGAATCTTGTACCCAAACACCATCAGTTAAATTATCATTCGGTAAAAATTTTTCTCCATAAGCATACATTAACATTATGTAGATAAAGATTCCTAAAACAAAGTTTACAAATACACCACCAAGCATAATAATAAGGCGTTGCCAAGCTGGTTTAGAGCGAAACTCCCAAGGTTGTGGAGGTAAAGCCATTTGCTCTGTATCCATACTTTCATCAATCATTCCAGAGATTTTTACATAACCTCCTAAAGGAATCCAACCAATACCGTAAACAGTATCACCTATTTTTTTCTTGAAAATTGAAAATTTATAATCGAAGAATAAGTAGAACTTTTCTACTCTAGTTTTAAATAATTTTGCAGGGATAAAGTGCCCTAATTCGTGCAAAACAATTAGTAAAGATAAACTTAAAATAAATTGAGATGCTTTTATTAATATTTCCATTCAGTGTTAAATCATAATTAAAATAGTCGCAAATGTACGTTTTTAAAGAGATTATAAAAAGCGCAAATAAAGGTTCATTTTTATTTTAACAAAGATTTTAGATTACTATTGTTTTTGATTCTTTTTTTTATGGGATTTTTAAGTCGTAAATTAGCAGAATTAAACATGTTTTATGGATTTTAAGTTTTTTAAAAAATCGCTTCCTACACTTATTTTTTTAGTTGTTTTTTCAGCTGTGGTCATTCCTGTTTTTTATCACTTATTAAAGGTTGATAAAAAACTAAAAATTTATAGTCCATCTGATGTAAATCCACGTTTAGTAGATGCTTCTTTAAAGCATATTACAAAAGACCATACCATTGCAGATTTTAAATTGACGAATCAGAATGGAGAAATCATCACTAATAACAATTACAAAAACAAAATTTATGTTGCCGATTTCTTTTTTACTCGTTGCCAAACTATTTGTATAGCAATGGCATATAATATGAGTGAATTACAAGCGTATTATAAAGATGATAAAAATTTAATGTTTTTATCTCATTCTGTAACTCCGGTAATAGATAGTGTTTCTGTTTTAAGAGAATATGCAAATAGAAAAGGTGTTATTGATGGTAAATGGAATGTAACTACTGGTGCTAAAAAACATATTTACGAACTTGCAAGAAAAAGTTATTTTGCTGTTGTTGATGAAGGAACTGGTGATGAAAATGATTTTATACATACAGAACAATTTGTATTGGTAGACAAAGAAAGACGCATTAGAGGTTATTATGATGGAACTGAAAAAGAAGACATGATAAAGTTAAAAGAAGATGTTGCTCTTTTAAAAGAGGAATATGCTAGAGAATAACTTGTTTAGAATCATTCTAAATCCCTATCTTTGCTTTCCAAATAAAAAACGTTGAGCACAATTGCATCTTTACATATCGGAGAAATAGGTTATATTTCTGAAGAATCTTTAGATTTTATTCCGTTAAAGTTATTAGAAATGGGTTGTTTGCCAGGTGCAGAAGTACAATTAGTGCAAATTGCACCACTAAAAGACCCATTATATATTTGTGTAAACGGAAGTCATTTGGCAATTAGAAAAGAAACTGCAGCACAAATTATTATCCTTAAAGCAAATTAATAATGCCTAAAAACAACATAAAAGTTGCTTTAATAGGAAACCCTAATACAGGTAAAACTTCACTTTTTAATCAACTTACAGGTTTAAATCAAAAAGTTGGTAATTACCCAGGAGTTACGGTAGATAAAAAACAAGGAATTAGTAAACTGTCTGCAACGCAGAATGCAACAATTACAGATTTACCTGGAACTTATAGTATAAATCCAACTTCTATAGACGAGAGTATTGTTTTAAAAACATTGCTTAAAAAAGATATTAAAGAATCGCCAGATGTAATTTTGGTAGTTGCTGATATCGAAAATTTAAAAAGAAACTTATTACTTTTTTCACAAATTAAAGATTTAGAAGTCCCTACAGTTTTGGCTATCAATATGGTAGATCAAATGGATAGAAAAGGAATTAGTATTGATTTGTCTTTGCTTAAAAAAGAACTAAATACAGAAGTTGTTTTAATAAGCGCACGTAAAAATCTAGGAATAGATGACGTAAAAGCTGCAATTATTCGTTGTCATGTTGCTGCAAAAGCTTCACCTTTATGCGGGATAAATTCTAAAATAGATCCAGATTATTTTCATAAATTAAAAGAAATAAGTCCTAATTATTCTTTGTATGAATTATGGTTAATGGTTACTCAAAATAATTATCCAACTACAATTACCAAAGAAGAAAAAGACAAGCTTGTAGCTTTTAAAAAAGATGCTTCTAAACTGAAGAAGTATCAACATAAAGAAACTATTTATAGGTATCAAGAAATTAATAAAATTTTAAAAAAAACATATATAGTTGATAAAAGCAAAGCAACAGATTTACGCGCCAAATTAGATAAGGTATTTACCCATAGAATTTTCGGATATGTATTTTTCACTTTAATTCTATTAGTTGTTTTTCAATCCATTTTTGATTGGGCTACATTACCAATGGATTTAATTGACGGTACTTTTGCGCAATTATCAGATTTTGCAAAAAACAATTTACAACCCGGAATTCTAACAGATTTATTAACAGAAGGAATTATTCCTGGAATTGGCGGAGTAATTATTTTTATTCCACAGATTGCTATTTTATTCTTATTTATTGCTGTATTAGAAGAAACAGGTTATATGAGTAGAGTGGTGTTTCTAATGGATAAAATTATGCGTCGTTTTGGTATGAACGGTAAAAGTGTAATTCCATTAATTTCTGGAACAGCATGTGCAATACCAGCAATTATGGCAACCAGAACAATTTCAAGTTGGAAAGAAAGATTAATTACCATTTTAGTAGTTCCGTTTACAACTTGTTCTGCACGGTTACCAGTATATGCAATTTTAATTTCTTTAATTATTCCTAAAACGAAAGTGTTCGGTTTTTTAAATCTGCAAGGTTTGGTTTTATTATCATTATATGCATTAGGTTTTTCAACCGCAATTTTAGCTGCCTATATTCTTCATAAAACTCTAAAAATAGAAACGAAATCATTTTTTGTAATAGAAATGCCAAATTATAAGCTACCATCTATAAAAAATGTTGGTTTCGATGTTTTAGAAAAAACAAAAGCATTTGTATTGGGTGCAGGAAAAATAATTTTAGCATTGTCAATTGTTTTATGGTTTTTGGCTTCAAATGGACCAGAATCTTATAAGAATGCTGAAAAAAACGTCATAGAAAATGTAGACAATCAGAATTTATTGGATGACGAGTTACATCAAAAAATAGCATCAGCAAAATTAGAAAACTCTTATATAGGAATTATGGGTAAATCTATTGAACCAGCAATAAAACCTTTGGGTTATGATTGGAAAATAGGAATTGCTTTAATAACTTCTTTTGCAGCTCGTGAAGTTTTTGTAGGAACATTGGCAACTATTTACAGTGTAGAAGCAGATGATGAAAACACAACAACCATAAAACAAAAAATGGCTTCTGAAGTAAATGCAACTGGCGGCAAACTATTTAATTTCCCTGTAGGAATGTCTTTATTAGTTTTCTACGCGTTTGCGATGCAATGTATGGCAACATTAGCCATTGTAAAACGTGAAACTAAAACATGGAAATGGCCATTAATTCAACTTTTTGGAATGACTGGTTTGGCGTATATATCTTCATTTATCATTTATCAAATTTTAAGTTAATGCAAGAAATAATAGCCTATAGTTTAGTCGTTTTAGCCGTTGCTTTTTTAATAAAGAAATATTTTTTTCCTTCAAAAAAAGACAAAAATTGCAGTTCAGATTGCAGTTGTCATTAAACCTTAACAAAAAATTAGTAGCTTTTTATTATAATGATTTCTATTTTTGAAAGACTTGACAATTATAACTCAATAAAAAATAAAACAATAAATGAAAAAATCTATCCTATCTATTGCAGTTTTTACAATTACATTAATTTGTTCAACAGGAATTTCTGCTCAAGAATTTGATCCATTAGATAAAAGTCCAATGGACGTAGCAAGATTTCCATATCACTGGAAAAAAGCAGATAAAGTAGTTAAAGTTACTTATAGTAGACCGCAATTAAAAGGAAGAACTGTAGAGAGACTTGCGCCTCAAGGAAAAAAATGGAGAATCGGTGCGAATGAAGCAACTGAAGTTACTTTTTATTCAGATGTAATTTTTGGAGGTAAAAAAATTAAATCTGGTACTTATACTATGTACGCTATTCCTGGGGAAAAAGAATGGACTATTGCAATAAGCAGTCAATTAAATGTTTGGGGAGCTTACTTTCATAAAGATGAGAATGATGTAGCAAGAGTTAAGGGTACTGTAACAGAATCTGATAAAGAGCACGAAGCATTTACAATTGCTTTTGGTGATGATATGACGATGTATTTTGCATTTGGTAAAACAATGGTTTCTGTATCAATATCAAAGGAAGTAGTAGAAGAAATAAAAAATTAATTCTATTTATAAATAGAATCTATTTATAAAACCACAAACCTTGTTTGTGGTTTTTTAATGATTAAAATTTAGCGGATTACAAATGATTTTATTTTATAGAATAAATGTAAATTTGCACCTTTAAATACAAGAATAGAAATGCAATACAATCATCAAGAAATAGAAGAAAATTGGCAAAAATTTTGGGCAAAAAACGAAACTTTTAAAGCCAAAAAAAATTCAGAAAAGCCAAAGTATTATGTGTTAGACATGTTTCCTTACCCAAGTGGCGCGGGTTTACATGTTGGGCATCCTTTAGGTTATATTGCATCTGATATTTATGCACGTTACAAACGTCATAAAGGTTTTAATGTTTTGCATCCTCAAGGATATGATTCTTTTGGTTTGCCAGCAGAACAATATGCTATTCAAACGGGTCAACATCCAGCAAAAACTACAGAAGAAAACATAAAAACATACAGAAGACAATTAGATCAAATAGGTTTTTCTTTCGATTGGAGCAGAGAAGTAAGAACTTCAAATCCAGAATATTATAAATGGACACAGTGGATTTTTATTCAACTGTTCAATTCTTGGTATAATAAAGATACTGATAAAGCAGAAGATGTTTCTACTTTGATTAAGATCTTTAAAAAAGAAGGTAATGCAAAAGTAAATGCAGTTTCAGATGAAGAAATTGTTTCTTTTTCTGCGGATGAATGGAAAGCGTTTTCAAAAGTTGAACAAGAAGAAATTTTATTACAATACCGTTTAACATTTTTGTCTGATACAGAAGTAAATTGGTGCCCTGCTTTAGGAACCGTTTTGGCAAATGACGAAATTGTAAACGGAGTTTCAGAACGTGGAGGTCACCCTGTTGTTCGTAAAAAAATGACACAATGGTCTATGCGAATTTCTGCATATGCACAACGTTTGTTAGATGGTTTAGAAACTATCGATTGGCCACAGCCATTAAAAGATTCTCAAACCAATTGGATTGGTCGTTCACAAGGAGCAATGGTTTCTTTTGAAGTCGAAGGAACTTCTACAAAAACGAATTCTGAAGTAAAATTATCTTACAAAGAATTAGAAATATTAAAAGAATTACGTCAAAATCTATCGAAAGCAGAAACTACGCTTTGGAATGAAATAAAGAGTAAAAAAGGAGCATCAAAATTTAGAAAAAAATATACTATTGGTACCTTTTTGGTAGATTATGTTTGTATTGCAAAAAATTTAATTGTTGAATTTTCTGGCAAAGAAGATGAAGAAGCTAGAACAAATTATTTTCAAAAAGAAGGTTTTAATGTTATTCGTTTTACAAACGAAGAGGTTTTACAAAATGTTGTAAAAGTTGTTTCTGAAATTAATTTTGCAATTCAATTTCCTAAAGTTCAAAAAACAGAAAGTAAAAAGATTCTTACTACAAATGAAGCTGAACAGTCCTATAAAATTGATGTTTTTACAACAAGACCAGACACAATTTACGGAGTAAGTTTTATGACATTAGCTCCAGAACACGAGTTGGTTTCTAAAATAACAACAGACGCTCAAAAAGCAGACGTTGAAAGGTATATTACAGCAACAGCAAAACGTTCTGAACGTGATAGAATGGCAGATGTAAAAACCATTTCTGGTGCATTTACTGGAGCGTATGCAATTCATCCTTTTTCTGGTGAAAAGGTTCAAATTTGGATTGGAGACTACGTGTTAGCAAACTACGGAACAGGAGCTGTTATGGCAGTTCCATGTGGAGATCAACGTGATTATGATTTTGCAACACATTTTGGAATTCCGATTCCTAATATTTTTGAAGGCGTAGATATTTCTGAAGAAGCTCATACAGGAAAAGAGGGGACAAAAATTGCAAATTCAGACTTTTTATCAGGATTAAAATATAAGAAAGCACTAAAACTTGCCATTTTTGAAATGGAGAAACGTGGCTTTGGTTACGGGAAAATAAATTACAGATTAAGAGACGCAGTTTTTAGCAGACAACGTTATTGGGGAGAACCATTTCCTGTCTATTATAAAGATGGAATGCCACAAATGATTGATGCAGAACACTTGCCAATTGTATTGCCAGAAGTAGAAAAATACTTGCCGACAGAAGATGGAAAACCACCTTTAGGAAATGCAACAGAATGGGCTTGGGATTCTCGTGGAAAAAAAGTAGTTTCTAACGATAAGTTAAAAAACAAGACTGTTTATCCTTTAGAATTAAACACAATGCCAGGTTGGGCAGGAAGTTCATATTACTTTAATCGTTATATGGATCCAACCAACGAAAATGAAATTGCTTCGAAAGAAAATTTAGATTATTGGAAAGAAATTGACTTATATATTGGTGGATCTGAACACGCAACCGGACATTTATTATACGCACGTTTTTGGCAAAAGTTCTTGTTCGATAAAGGAATTGTACCTGTAGATGAGTTTGCGAAAAAACTGATTAACCAAGGAATGATTTTAGGAACTTCTGCATTTGTTTATAAAGCAACTGCTTTTGTTAAAAATGGTTGTAATATAGATAAATCTAATGACGATGTTATTGAGCAAATTCCAGATATATTTGTGTCTAAAAACGCATTTAATTCTGATGATGAATTTGAAACAGTTGTTAAAAATTATTTATTAGATAAAAAATTATTGAATCCTAATTTTGCAGATTTAGTAATGATTACAAAAACAGCAATACATTCTGATGTTTCATTAGTGAATGCTTCAGATGATTTAGATGTTGATGGTTTTAAAAACCATCCTTTAAATGCTGATTATAAAAATGCTGAATTCATTTTAGAAGACGGAGTTTATAAAGTAGGGCGAGAAGTAGAAAAAATGTCTAAATCGAAATACAATGTTGTAAATCCTGATGATATTGTGGAGCAATATGGTGCAGATTCATTACGTTTATTTGAAATGTTTTTAGGACCTTTAGAACAAGCTAAACCTTGGAAAACTTCTGGTATTTCTGGTGTTTCATCATTCTTAAAGAAATTATGGAAACTGTATTTTAACGAAGAAAAATTTGAGGTTTCTAAAGAAAAAGCAACAAAAGACGAGCTAAAGGTTTTACATAAAACCATTAAAAAAGTAGAAGAAGATATCGAGAATTTCTCTTTTAATACTTCGGTTTCTACTTTTATGATTGCTGTAAATGAGCTAACTGCTTTACAATGTAACAAACGAGAAATTTTAGAACCTTTATTGGTTTTATTATCGCCTTATGCACCACATATTACAGAAGAATTATATAGTAAATTAGGTCATAAGAAATCTATTTCTACTGCTGAATTCCCAGTTTTTGATGCAAAATATTTAGTAGAAAGCACAAAGAATTATCCTATTTCTTTCAATGGAAAAATGCGTTTTACATTAGAACTTTCTCTTGATTTATCAAAAGAAGAAATAGAAAAAGCAGTTTTAGAAAACGAAAAAACAATTTCGCAATTAGAAGGGAGAACACCTAAAAAAGTAATTATTGTTCCTGGAAAAATTGTAAATATCGTAGGTTAAAGGCGCAGCCTTTTTTTAAGTTTATTTAGCTTGTTTGTGGTGAATGATTGAATAAGAGTGTCATTTCGACTTTATGCAGAAATCTCACATTAGAGTTTTTAAAAAATAGATTTTTCGATACCATTTCATTTCACTTAAAATGACAAAAAAGAAAAAGTCATTACAGTAATTTGTAATGACTTTTTTATTTGATTATCTTTAGCTAAATTTAAAAAACTTTGTTTTAGGAACAATTTTTGAAGATGATTATAAAAACAAAAAGAATTGATTAACATAAAAAACATATCTTTAAGAATACGTATTTTTTTATCGATGATTCTATTGGTATTATTGGCATCCGTTTTAATTTTGGGTGTAACTATTATTCAATATGATGAACAAACAAAAGACTATAATATTCAACGTTTTGAGCGTAAAGAAGCAATTACAAAAGAAACCATTGAGTTAGAACTTAAAAACAAAACAACATATCCTGTAAATACAGGAAATTTACCTAAAATTTTTAAAGAACGTATTTACGAAATATCATCTATTAATAAACTAAATATTTCTATTTACGATTTAAATGGAGTGCTCTTGAAATCTTCTATTGCAAGTGCTTTCGAAAAAATTGATGTAGAAGCAATTCCAGAAAAAATATTAATAGAATTAGCACAAAATTCCAATCACAAAATATTAAAAGACAGACAAGAAGATGGTATTGGTTATCAATCTTCATTTTCTTATATAAATGACCCAAAATTTAAACGAATTGGAATTTTAGAATTGCAGTTTACACAAGATAATTCAGAAATTAAACACGAGTTAAGAGAGTTTATTTCGAGATTAAGTTTTGTATATGTATTTATGTTTTTAATAGCTATAGCTCTCGCATATTTTTTATCAAGTTATATTACACGTTCTATAAAAACGATTTCAGATAAAATGCAGCAAACGCGTTTAAATGAAAGAAATGAAAAAATTATATTAGATAAAGCGAGTTCAGAAATAGGGGGTTTAGTTGAAGCTTATAATAGTATGATCGATCAACTAGAAGAAAGCGCAGCAAAACTAGCGAGAAGTGAGCGTGAACAGGCTTGGCGAGAAATGGCGAAACAAGTTGCTCATGAAATTAAAAATCCGCTAACTCCAATGCGATTAACGGTACAAAGTTTTGAGCGAAAATTTAATCCGAAGGATGAAGATGTAAAAGAAAAATTAGCAGAATATAGTGAGACTTTAATACAGCAAATAGACGTTATGAGTTCTATTGCGTCTGCTTTTTCTGATTTTGCAAAAATGCCAACCCAAAAAAGGGAAAGAATAGAAGTAATTGGTGTTGTTAAATTAGCATTAGATATTTTTAATGAAGACTCTATAAAATACTTTCCAAAAGAAAAAGAATTGTTTGCCAATTTAGATAAAACACAATTGATAAGAATTGTAACTAATTTGGTTAAAAATGCAAGTCAGGCATTAGAAAAACAAGAAAATCCTTTAATAGAAGTGAAAGTTTTTTCTGATGGAAATGCAGTAAAAATAACAGTTTCAGATAATGGAAAAGGAATTTCTGATGATGTAAAAGAATTGGTTTTTGAACCTAAATTCACTACAAAAACAAGTGGAATGGGACTAGGTTTAGGGATTATAAAAAATATTATTGAAGCTTATGATGGCTCAATCTCATTTACATCTAAAGAAGGAATAGGTACTGTTTTTACAGTAATCTTACCAAAAACTTAAAAATTTGTCACTTCCTGTGATGACAGGAATTTAAAAATCATAAAAAATGAATTTCGAAAATATTATAGTTGAGAAAAATAATAGTTTAGCAAAAGTTACTATTAATCGTCCTAAAAAATTAAACGCTTTAAATAAAGCTACAATAGAAGAGTTACACAATGCTTTTAAGTCTTTAGAAGAAGATGCAGCAGTAAGAGTAATTCTTTTAACAGGAAGCGGAGATAAAGCATTTGTTGCTGGCGCAGATATTTCTGAATTTGCTCACTTTTCTGTAGATGAAGGAGCTACTTTGGCTAGAGCAGGACAAGAAATGTTGTTTGATTTTGTCGAAAACTTATCTACTCCGGTAATTGCAGTAGTAAACGGATTTGCGCTAGGTGGCGGTTTAGAATTGGCAATGGCTTGTCATTTTAGAATTGCTTCAGACAATGCGAAAATGGGTTTACCAGAAGTCTCTTTAGGAGTAATTCCTGGTTATGGTGGTACACAACGTTTGCCACAATTAGTTGGTAAAGGTAAAGCCATGGAAATGATTATGACTGCAGGAATGATTGCAGCAGAAGAAGCTAAAAATTGTGGTTTGGTTAATTATGTAACTACTCAAGAAGAATTGTTGCCTTTAGCAGAGAAAATTGCAAGTAAAATTATGAGAAATTCTTCTACCGCAATTAGTGAAGCAATTAGAGCTATAAATGCAAATTTTGAAGATGGTGTTAATGGTTTTGAGGCTGAAATTGAGGCATTTGGAGAATGTTTTGGTACGGATGATTTTAAAGAAGGAACAACTGCTTTTTTAGAGAAAAGAAAACCTAATTTTTCTTAATGTTTAGAAATAAATAGTAAAACAAAAAAAGTGAGTCTTTTAAGACTCACTTTCAGTATCTAATGTACCAATAACTTGATAAAATCAATTAACTAAATTTTAAATTGCAAATTCTTTAACATACGTTCTATTATCTGTATTTATAACAATTCTGTAATTACTTTTCTCTTTTTCAGATAATTTGTAAACTTTGTTAAATACACCCTTTCCCTTTGTTGTTTCAGAAAAAATAACTTCGTTTTTATAATAGATAACAATTTTTGTTGATTTATTACCAAAGTTAATTTTAGAAATTAAAACCATATCATTTTCATTTCTAATAACAGGTTTGAATAATTTTTTATTTTCTTCACCTAAAAAGTTACTAATTATCCTTCGACCTTAAAAGTTCTAACTAAAATTTCGTAGTCCTTACTTAATTCTATTACCCGTTGTGCATTTAAATAATACTAACCCGTTGTGCATTTAAATAATACTAATTTTTAAGTTGTTAATATTTCTATCAAAAGTAAACTTATTAATGAATTGAATAATTGTTAATGAGGTTAATTTTGAGAGTATTCTAGTCTTAAAACC
>NZ_JAZGGG010000010.1:0-7841 GCF_036480315.1 Polaribacter sp. | reverse complement strand
TACCTCTAAAATTTTCTCGTAATTTGCTCTAAAGCTGTTCATCTATTTAAATGTTTGAAATTCAATTAAATATACGATTCTCTTAATCAATGAACAGCTTTTTTATAATGCACAACAGGTTAATTTAAGTTAATTGCTGAATAACAATTCTCTTTTTTTAATGTAGAACGATGATAAATTTTTTTTGTCATCGTTTTTTTATGCTTTATATAAACAACTCAATTTTAAAATGTTGTTTCAGTTATTACTTTATATGCTACTACTATTACTTTAAGTTTGATTAAGTTTCTTTAAATAATGATATTAGCTTTATCAAAATATAGATTAAAATTTTTTACCCTGTTATATTAATTTAAATATCTCAATTTAATAATCAATATTATAAAGAACATTTTTAAAATATTATTAGATTTGAAAAACTCTATCATTTATTTAGTAGAACAATTACTTAAAAGAAATAAAATTGGTTTTGACAAGAAAGAGTTAAGCTTTCAAATACAAAGCCATCCTTCATTTCCAAGTTTATTTTCTATAACGGATGTTTTACATCATTTTAATATAGATAATATAGCAACTAAAGTTAGCGTAACGTTAGAAGTGCTTTTACAGCTACCAGATTGTTTTATTGCACAAGTTTATAAAGGTAATGATAAAGACTTGGTAATAGTTGTAAGAAAAGATTTAGATTATATTTTAATAGATTCTTCAGGGAAAGAAAATAAAACTACAGAAACATATTTTTTACAAATTTTCACAGGAATTATTGTTGCTGTTGAAAAAGAAGATGAAAATAAAAAATCTCAACCAAAAACTATAAATTCTACTTTAAAATATATAATATTTTTTGTTATTCTAATAGTAATATTTATTGTTAACGAGACGCCTTTAACAACACTTTTTTTCTTTTACACATCTTTAATTGGTGTTTTAGTTAGTATAGCCATTGTTAAACAAGAGCTAGGTTTAAACTCATTAATCGGTAATGCCTTTTGCGCTTCTATCAATGAAAAAAAAGATTGTGATGCGGTTTTAAACTCTAATGGAGCTAAACTTTTTAAAAATTATAAATTAAGTGACCTCTGTTTGATCTATTTTTTTTGCTTGGGAGTTTCTTCTTTTTTAATTATAATTCAAAACTCATCTATAAATATATTATATGCTTTAAGCCTTTTAACTTTACCTATAACTATTTATTCTATTTATTATCAACTTAAAGTTATAAAAAAATGGTGCTTACTATGTTTAAGTATCGTTGGTGTTTTATGGCTTCAAATATCTACTACTTTTTTTTTAGAAACAATAGATACCAATTTTTATTATAAGCCTTTTCTAATTATTCTTTTTACTTTTTTATCAATAATAGTTATTTGGAACTCTATAAAGCCTTTATTATTAGAGCTCAAAGAAGCGAAAACAGAAAGAATAGAGTTTTTAAGATTTAGAAGAAATTACTCTATATTCTCTTCATTATTAACTAAGCCTACAAGGATAGCAACTCAAATAAAAAATACTTCAGAAATTATTTTAGGAGACAAAGATTCATTGTTAGAAATTGTGGTCATTACAAGTCCTTTTTGTGGTTTCTGTATTCCTGTTCATAAAACAATTGAAAACATTATTCGTAAGTACAAAAATAATGTAAAAATTATTATTCGTTTTAATACAGACACTACAGAAACAGATAATCAGTTGTTGAAAATTGCATCTCGATTATTAGAAATTTACAATACTAGAGGGCAAGAGTTTTTCATTTCTGCTATGAATGAAGTGTATGAGAACCCTATAGAATGGATGGGTAATCAAAAATATTTTAAACCAAATCAAAAATATTTAGAAGTTTTAAAGAAACAGAACCATTGGTGTATTCAAAACAAAATTAATTTTACTCCAGAAATTTTAATCAACGGGAAACCTTTTCCGAAAGAGTATAACAAAACAGATTTAATCTATTTTATAGAAGATTTATATGCTACTATTTCTATAGCAGATGATATAGATAACAAATGATAAAAATATTTTTCGAAGAATAGACATAGATAGTGGGTGTCTTTAAATGACCACTTTTAAACAAATATTTATAAAATTTTTAAAAATGAAAAATTTACAAAATTTAGGAGAATCTTTAAGTAGAACAGAACAACAAACAGTTAACGGTGGTAGAAGAACATGGCATATTCTTAGAACTTGCTTTAGTGGTGGTGCCGGAGTGTCTTTTGGCTGTCCAAGTTCAGCTTGGGAATGTTGTGATGGTGTATGTAAAAAAGCCTGTTAATTATTTTGAAGCATGTTTTACGTGCTTCATTTTTTTTTTTTTTTGCAAAAATTTCCAACATATCGTCAAACCGAGTCCAAAGATTGTGGACCAACGTGTATAAAAATAATAGCCAAATATTACGGCAAGCTTATAAATACACAACAGTTACGAAGCTTAAGTGAAACTACAAGAGAAGGTAGTAGTTTGTTAGGCTTAAGTGATGCTGTAGAATCTGTTGGTTTTAAATCTTTAGGAGTAAAATTAAGTTTCAAAAAACTTTTAGAAGCACCCTTGCCATGTGTTGTTCATTGGAATAAAAGCCATTATATAGTTTTATATAAAATCAAAAAAAATACTGTTTATATTTCAGACCCTGCATTTGGGCTTATCACTTTTACTGAAAAAGAGTTTATAAAAAATTGGATTGGTAATAATGCAGATGAAACTACAGAAGAAGGAATTGTTTTATTAATAGAACCCACACCAAAATTTTATCAGTCAGAATTTGAAGACGATGAAAAATTCGGTTTTTCTTATATTTTTAAATACCTTTTTAAATATAAAAAATTTGTAGTTCAATTGATTGTTGGATTGCTTGCAGGAAGTTTATTACAACTAATTTTACCATTTCTTACCCAAAGTGTGGTTGATGTTGGGATTAAAAATCAAGACATTAATTTTATATATCTAATATTAATTGCACAATTATTTTTATTTGTTGGTAAGGCAGCTTTAGAAATTATTAGAAGCTGGATTCTATTACATTTAAGTACACGAATAAATATTTCATTAATATCAGATTTCTTTATTAAGTTAATGAAACTGCCTATTTCTTATTTCGATGTTCGCATGACAGGAGATCTTTTACAGCGAATTAACGATCATCAAAGAATTGAAAGAATTCTTACAACCTCTTCATTAACTGTTTTGTTTTCATTCTTTAATTTAATCATTTTCAGTTTTGTTTTGGGATATTATAGTTTGCAAATTTTTACCGTATTTGTTATTGGGAGTTTGCTGTATTTTGGGTGGGTTTTATTCTTTTTTAAGAAAAGAAAAGAACTAGACCATAAAAATTTCACTGAAGTTAGTCAAGAACAATCTAAGGTAATTGAGCTTATTAATGGTATGCAAGAAATTAAATTGCACAATGCAGAAAGACGTATGCGTTGGAACTGGGAATATGTACAAGCTCGTCTTTTTAAAGTAGCAACAAAAAGTTTGGCTTTAGAACAAACACAAAGTGTAGGGTCTAATTTTATTAACGAACTAAAAAATATGTTTGTTACTGTTTTGTCTGCAAAACTGGTAATTGATGGCGATATTACTTTAGGAATGATGATGGCAATAAGTTATATAGTTGGGCAATTAAATGGACCAATTGTACAGCTTATTAGTTTTATGAGAGATGTACAAGATGCACAAATTTCTATAGAAAGATTAGGAGAGATCCATAATATGGAAGAAGAAGAAAAACCAGGAGATGAAAAATTAACTGAAGTTCCAAATAATGCAACTATAAAATTAAACAAAGTAACTTTTAGGTATACAGGTGGTTTAGAACCTGTTTTAAAAGATTTATCGTTAGAAATACCAGCAAATAAAACTACAGCAATTGTTGGTGTAAGTGGAAGTGGAAAAACAACTTTAATAAAATTATTATTAGGTTTTTATCAAGTTGATACTGGAGAAATTATGGTTAATAATTTCAATTTAAAAAATATTTCCCCCAAAGAATGGAGAAGAAATTGTGGAGTCGTCATGCAAGAGGGCTATATTTTTAATGACACCATTGCTAAAAACATTGCAGTAGGAGAAGATTATGTAGACAAAGAAAAATTAGCACATGCTATAAATCTTGCCAATATCTCAGATTATATAGAAAACCTTCCTTTAGGATACAATACAAAAATTGGTAGTGAAGGATCAGGCTTAAGTACAGGTCAAAAACAACGCTTATTAATAGCAAGATCTGTTTATAAGAACCCAAAATATTTATTTTTCGATGAAGCCACATCAGCTTTAGATACAAATAATGAAAAGATAATTATGGAAAACCTAAACACATTTTTCAAAGATAAAACAGCTGTTGTTATAGCACACAGGCTAAGTACGGTGCAAAATGCAGATCAAATAGTTGTTTTAGAAAAAGGAAAAATTATAGAAAAGGGAAATCATAAAGAATTAATACAATTAAAAGGAAGTTACTTTCATTTGGTGAAGAATCAATTGAATTTAGGTAAATAACGGTCATTCTTGCGACTTGTGCTGAAATTGATCCAGTAAGGCAGGAATCTATAATATAATTAGTTATTTCTTAAACGGTAGAAATAAGCAAAATATTTTTTCGCGAAGAATAGACACAAACTGCAAGTGTCTTTAAATAAAGCAGAACAAAGTAGTATTAATGGAGGTACTGGTAAGTATGGTAAAAAATGCTTTTGTAGAATAGGAAATATATGGATTCAAGTTTCTTGTTCTAAAAGATGTAACAATGGTCAAGATCCAATAAATTAAGGACTTAATAAGTTAGATGTAGACTCAATTTGTTTACATCTAACATTTTTTTTAATTAATTCTAGACACAAACTGCAAGTGTCTTTAAATGATTGCAAGTTAAACAAATATTAAATTTTATTATTATGAACAAATCAATTTTAAATTTAGGAAAAGCTTTAAGTAAAGCTGAACAAAATAGTATTAATGGTGGAATCTACAGAAAACAATGGCATTGTCCTGAAGGTGAAATTAGATGTACAACTTACTTCGGAGGTAATAGTTGTTGTCCAAGTTTAGATTAAAGAATAATGACACCTTACTTTTTACTACAAAAGTAAGGTGTTTTTTTAATATTAAAAATTTATAAAATGCCAGATAATAAAAGTATAGAAATTAGAAGTGAAGAAATTCAAGAAATTTTGAGTTCTATACCCAATTGGATGATACGTTGGGGAAACACTTTATTTTTTGCACTTATACTACTTATAATTACTTTAACATGGTTTATTAAATATCCTGATGTAATTTCAACCCAAGTAATTTTAACAACAATAAACCCTCCAGAAAAAATTTATTCTAATGCTAACGGTAAATTTGATGCTATTTTAAAAGAAGATGGAGACGCTGTAAAAACGAATGAAGTTCTAGCTATTCTAGAAAATTCGGCACTTTATAAAGATGTTTATTTATTAAAAAAAGTAATTGATACTCTTACTTTTAATAGAAATAATTTTTCTTTTCCAATAAATCAGTTACCTCCTTTAATTTTAGGAGAAATTAATAGTAGTTTTTCAATTTTTGAAAATAATTATTCTGAATATATTTTAAACAAAAGATTAAATCCTTTTAAAAATAAATATTCAGCAAACCAATTGTCGTTAATAGAAGCTAAAGGAAGATTACAAGTTCTACAATCTCAAAAAGAGTTAAGTTTAAGGGAGTTAAGTTTTAAAGGAAAAGATGTAGAAAGACAAAAAAAACTATTTGAAAAAGGTGTAATTTCGGCTAAAGAAAATGAGCAAAAACAAATTGAGTTTTTGCAAGCAAAAAAGAGTTACAAAAATTTAGAAAATTCTATTTCTCAAATAAGAGAAGTAATTAATAATTCTAATAAAAACTTAAGGGGAACATCAATAGAAAAAAACCAACTAGAAAGTCGACTTTTAAAAAAGACTGTTCAATCTTTTTATCAGCTAAAAAAAGCGATTAATGATTGGGAGAAAAAATTTGTTTTAAAATCTTCTATTAATGGTACATTATCTTATTTATCAATTTGGGATAAAAATCAAATAGTAAAAAATGGAAATTTAGTTTTTACTATAATTCCATCAAATAAAGGGAGATTTATCGGTAAAATAATAGCTCCAGCTAAAAATTCTGGAAAAATAAAAAAGAGACAAAAAGTTCAAATAAAATTAGCAAACTATCCTTCAGATGAATATGGTGATTTAAATGGTGAAGTAGAGTCAATTTCATTGATGCCAAATCAAGAAGGGAATTATTTAATAAATGTAAAACTACCTAAAAGATTGATTACATCTTACAACAAAGAAATTGGTTTTAGGCAAGAAATGAAAGGAAGTGCAAATATTGTTACTGAAGATTTACGTTTAATTGAACGTTTTTTTTATCAGTTGAATAAGATTGTTAAAAGATAGAACAAATTATCAATCAATGAGTATTTTTAAACTAGGAAGTCATTTTGTAATATAAATTTGATTACTTTTGAGTTAAATTATTTATTAATCATAGTACAGGAAAACGTACACGATTTTATATTAAATTGAACAAAATAACATGGTTTATGAGTTTTTTGTCAAACTCATAAACCGAAGGTCACTGGTTCGAGTCCAGTTCCCGCTACTAATTAGAGTAATCAGAAATGGTTACTCTTTTTTTTTGCACTAAATTCTGCGGTACTTTATTTCAATAAAAATTCACCAATTATTTAACTCTATAAAACCTAGGTGTTTTAATTTAGAAGCTAAAATTTTTAAATTAAAAATCCGATAGAAATTAATCTATCGGATTTTTTATATCAATATTTCACAGAAGAGTAAAAAACTTATCTATGGTCATTCGTTATTACATCATTCCTGGCATTCCACCACCCATTGGAGGCATTCCTGCAGGAGCATCTTCTTTAATGTCAATTAAAGCACATTCAGTTGTAAGAATCATCCCAGCAACAGAAGCAGCATTCTCTAATGCTACACGAGTAACTTTTTTAGGATCTATAATTCCTGCTTCTAACATATTTACATATTGGTCAGATTTTGCATCATAACCAAAGTCTTTTTTACCTTCTAAAACTTTGTTTAACACAACAGAACCTTCACCTCCAGCATTTTCAACAATAATTCTTAACGGAGCTTCAATAGCTTTATTAATAATTTGTACACCTGTAGTTTCGTCTAAATTATCTGTAGTAATTTTTTCTAAAACTTTTTTAGCTCTTACTAAAGCAACTCCACCACCAGCAACAATTCCTTCTTCAACAGCAGCTCTTGTAGCGTGTAAAGCATCATCAACTCTGTCTTTCTTTTCTTTCATTTCTACTTCAGAAGCAGCACCAACATATAAAACGGCAACTCCGCCAGCTAATTTTGCCAAACGTTCTTGTAGTTTTTCTTTATCGTAATCAGAAGTTGTAGTTTCTATTTGCGTTTTAATTTGATTTACTCTTGCTTTAATCGTATCTGCATCTCCAGAACCATTTACAATTGTAGTGTTGTCTTTGTCAACTGTTATTGTCTCAGCAGTTCCTAATAAATCTAACGTTGCATTTTCTAAAGAGAATCCTCTTTCTTCAGAAATTACAGTTCCGCCAGTTAGAATTGCGATATCCTCTAACATCGCTTTTCTTCTGTCTCCAAAACCAGGAGCTTTTACTGCAGCAATTTTTAAACCACCTCTTAATTTGTTCACAACCAAAGTCGCTAATGCTTGTCCGTCTACATCTTCTGCAATGATTAATAAAGGTCTTCCAGATTGAGAAACTGGCTCTAAAATTGGAAGAATTTCATTAAGATTAGAAATCTTTTTATCAAATAATAAGATATATGGATTTTCTAAGTCAGCAATCATT
>NZ_JAZGGG010000009.1:0-94039 GCF_036480315.1 Polaribacter sp. | reverse complement strand
GTTTTAAGACTAGAATACTCTCAAAATTAACCTCATTAACAATTATTCAATTCATTAATAAGTTTACTTTTGATAGAAATATTAACAACTTAAAAATTAGTATTATTTAAATGCACAACGGGTATATTTATATAAGATTTTATTACTTTAAAAGCTCTGAATTTAATTCAGAGCTTTTTTATTTTCACTACCTTTAGATTGAAAAAGAAAATTATCGCTATGAATCTTAATTACAAATTAAATGATATTCTGTTTTTAGATATAGAAACGGTACCTCAAGAAGAAAACTGGAACTTAATCTCTAAAGAAACCCAGAAGCTGTTTAGCAAGAAAACACAGTACCAAAGAAAAGAAGAATTTACTGCAGAAGAGTTTTATGATAGAGCAGGAATTTGGGCAGAATTTGGTAAAATTATATGTATTTCTGTGGGATACTTTGTAGATGTAGGAAAGAAACAACAATTACGTTTAACTTCTTTTTTTGGTGATGATGAGCATAAACTTTTAACCGATTTTAAAGTTTTATTAGACAAACATTTTGTTAAGAAAAGCAATGTTTTATGTGCACATAATGGTAAAGAATTCGATTTCCCGTTTATTGCTAGAAGAATGATTGTTCATCAAATAGAATTGCCTAAAAAACTGAACTTATTTGGTAAAAAACCATGGGAAGTTCCACATTTAGACACATTAGAATTATGGAAATTTGGTGACTACAAACACTATACTTCACTGAAGTTATTAACTTCTATTCTCGGAATTCCGTCACCTAAAGATGATATTGACGGAAGTGAAGTTGCAACAGTTTACTACAAAGAGAAAAACATACAAAGAATTGTAACTTATTGCGAAAAAGATACCATTGCAGTTGCACAAATTCTATTGCGTTTTAACAACCAAGAGTTATTAAAAGATGAAGATATTGTTAGTATAAATTAATCTTCTAATTTCATTGAAAGCTCTAACCAACGTTCTTCTTTTTGTTCTAAAGTAGTTATTGTATCTTGTAGTTCTTCAGATTTTTTGGCAATATCATCTGTAGCAATTTCAACATTTAAAAATTGATTTTCTATAGTTGCTTTCTTTTTTTGAAGCCTTTCTATGTCTCCTTCTAAAGTTCCAAATTCTCGTTTTTCGTTAAAACTTAAAGTATTTTTAGTTGTTTTTTTAATTGTTTTTTCAGCTGTTTTTTTTGCTACAGGTTTTACTTCAGTTTGTTTAGATTCAGAACCATCATACGCTCTAAAATCGGAATAATTTCCTGGAAAATTTTCTACAACACCTTCGCCTCTAAAAACAAAAAGAGCATCTACAATTTTATCCATAAAATATCGATCGTGAGAAACTACTAATAAGTTTCCTGGATAATCTAATAAGAAATTTTCTAACACGTTTAGCGTTACAACATCTAAATCATTTGTTGGCTCATCCAAAATTAAAAAGTTTGGATTCTGAATTAAAACTGCACATAAATACAATCGTTTTTGTTCTCCACCAGAAAGCTTTTCAACAAAATCATATTGTTTCTTTTTATCAAACAAAAAACGTTCTAATAATTGAGAAGCAGATATTTTTCTACCTTTAGTTAAAGGGATAAACTCACCAAATTCTTTAACAACTTCAATAACTTTTTGACCTTCTTTTATATTGATTCCTGCTTGTGTGTAATAACCATATTTTACAGTTTCACCTAACGTAACTTTACCCGAATCTACAGGTGTAGTTTCTGTAATAATATTTAAAAAAGATGATTTTCCAGTTCCGTTTTTACCGATAATACCAATACGTTCACCACGTTTAAAAACGTAATCGAAACCATCTAAAATCTTTTTATCACCAAAAGATTTATACACTTTATGAAGTTCAAGAATTTTACTCCCTAAACGCTCCATATTAATTTCTAATTGAACTGTATGGTCTTTTCTACGTTGATGTGCACTTTCTTTAATGGCGTAAAAATCATCTGTTCTAGACTTCGATTTTGTAGTTCTTGCTTTTGGTTGCTTACGCATCCATTCCAACTCTTTTTTATAGAGACTTTTTGCTTTCCCTAAATTGGTCGCTTCTAGTGCCAAACGTTCTTCTTTATTCTGTAAATAGTAAGAATAATTTCCTTTATATTTATAAATTTTACCTTCGTCTAATTCTAAAATTTCATTACAAACACGTTCTAAAAAGTAACGATCGTGCGTTACCATAAACAACGTTATTTTTTCTTTTGCAAAAAAGGCTTCTAACCATTCTATCATTTCTAAATCTAAATGATTTGTTGGCTCATCTAAAATTAATAAATCTGGTTTATTAATTAAAACAATAGCCAGAGAAAGTCGTTTCCTTTGTCCACCAGAAAGTGCGCCAACTTTTAACGTTAAATCATCAAGTTTTAACTTTGATAAAATTTGCCTGTATTGTGTTTCAAAATCCCAAGCATTATGTTGGTCCATTAAATCGAATGCAGCCTGGTAAGCGTCACCATCATCAAGATTTTTTAACGCTTTTTCATACTGATTTACAATTGTAAGAATTTTGTTATCTGTAGCAAAAATGGTTTCCTCAATCGTTAAATCTGGGTTTATATCATCCTTTTGAGCCAAATAAGCAATAGAAATTCCTTTTCTACTTACAACCTGTCCTGAATCTGGTACATCTAAACCTGCAATAATATTTAAAATAGAAGTTTTTCCGCTACCATTTTTGGCAACGAAAGCTACTTTTTGATCTTTGTTAATTCCAAAAGAAATGTCTTCAAATAAAACACGTTCTCCATAAGCTTTAGAGATATTTTCTACAGATAAATAATTCACAAGTTTTGTTTTTTGCAAAGAAACAAAAAACCCAAGTGTTAACTTGGGTTTTTGTAATCATTTAATTTAACAAGGAGGGTTTCTTAGGGGAATGCTAAACTAAATAACTTATTAGAGTGTAAAATATATTAAATAAATGTACTTGTCAATCACGGAAAACAGTGAAATTTTTAGCCAACTGAAAACCGTGAGAAAACTCACTGAAAACCGTGAGGTCAATAAAAAAAACCCAAGCGTTAACTTGGGTTTTGGTATTGTTAAAAATTAAATAATTTTACTGTTTGATGAATTTTTGAGTAAAAGTTTCTTCTTCATCTGTAAGTTCAATTAAGTAAATTCCTTTTTTCAAAGAACTAATGTTAACTGAATTATCTTTAATTGTTCCAGAAGTAATTACTTGACCTAATAAATTTGTAATCCTGTAAGTAGCTTTTAATGCTCCAAAACTCGGGTTAACATTTAAAACATCTACAGCTGGGTTTGGATAAATCATTTTATCACCAAATGCAGTGTTAGATGAAGAGGTTGTAGTATTATAACTATTACCAATTTGGTTAATAGAATTAACAGCGTTTCCTCCATTACCAATAATACCTTTAATAGTAACTTGATCTATATAAATATGATCATTATTACTAGAAGCATCATTTTGAAATCTGAAAGCAGAATTACTTGCAAAGTTAACATCTGTACTGTTTAATGTAACTGTTGCAGAATAATAACTATTGTTTTCAAAAGATGTTCCTCTTGTCCATGTTCCAACAGTAGACCAAGATGATCCATTATAAAAACGTAACCAAAAATCTTCTCCATTTTCCATAGAATAAGAATAGAAGTAGAATGTAACTTCAACAGAATTATAACTGGTTAAGTTAAAAGCTGATGATGTCATCGCTGAACCAGTTCCAGAATTATCTCTTATTCGAATAGATCTATTCCCTTCATAAGAACGAGATCCATTGTATCTGTAGCAATCAGAACCACCATCAGACCAACCATCCCATCCAGATTCAAAGAATCCTTCATGTAATGTTACTGTAGATCCACTAGAGCCACCAAGAGTTGTAAATGTTTCTGTATTACTTATAGAAGATACATTTCCTGCTGCGTCTTTTGCGCTAACTGTATAAGAATAAGAAGTGTTTGCAACTAAACCTGTAATATTTGCACCATTAGAAGTTATAGTTCCTATACTTGTTCCGCTACTAAATACTTCATATTCTGTTACACCAACATTATCTGTTGAAGCTGTCCAAGATAAAGAAGCTGTAGTTTCAGTTATTGCAGAGGCTGTTAAATTAGTAGGCGCAGTTGGAGCTTGAGTATCTCCAGCAACGGTATTTACATTTACAGTTCTAGATACTTGTGTTGCTGCATTTCCTGCTGTATCACTTACGTTATAGTTTAAAGTATATGTACCTGCAACATTTGTATTTACATTTCCAGTAACTATAATACTAGAAGTTAAATTTCCATCTACATTGTCAGAAGCTGTTGCTCCTGGGTCTGTAAAAGAATCGCCAACATTTATGTTTATTGTAGAATTTCCAGATAAAGTAATAATTGGTGCTGTTGTATCAGCAACTCCGCCAGTAATATTAACTGTATAGTCTTCTGTTTCTCCATAATTATAGGCTCCACAAGAAGAAGGAATAGCGTTATAAGCTAAAATAACTCGCATTCTAGTTGTTCCTGTTACAGCAGAAGTTGGAACAGTAAATGAACCGCTTACAGGTGTAGTTTTAGAAGCTACTTTTGTCCAAACTGTTTCACCGCTATCTGCAAAATCACCATCTTTATTATAATCAATAAATACAGCGTAACCTTCGTTATATAAAGTCCCGGTCCATGTTGGGGTTATTGTTATTGTTGATGAGGTTCCTTTTGTTAAATTTGTAGATATTGAACTATAATCAGAATAGCCGCTTGATGAAGCTCCACTTGTATTGTTGATACTTCCTAAAGTTACTTTACTAATATATTCATCTGCAACACTATTTCCACTGGATGCACAATAATTAAGTTGTACTTCTGGGGTTGTAAAATTTATTGATCCGCTATATCCTGAATTTCCTGATGAACACTTACTACGTACTTGTGCTTGGTATGAAGTGCTTGCTGATAATCCGCTTAAAATTGTAGTAGTTCCTGAAACCGCATTTGTTGTCCAAGAACTTGTTCCTGAAACTCTATAGCGTACATCATATGTTGCTCCAGTTACTGCGTCCCAACCAATAGTTGCCCCACTTGCTGAAACATTACTTGCAACGACTCCCGTTGGTACGGTGGCATTACAAACAACTGGAGTTCCTGTTAATCCTGTAACTATTAATGAATAATTTTGACTTCCGCCTGTTAAAGACCCTTTATGTGTTACCGTTATTGTATAACTTCCTGAGGCTCCGGTTACATCAACTCGTTCATAAGGATCTACATTATTATCTTGTTTTGCATTTGTTGTGGGGCCTGTTAATTCATATGGAAAATAGATTGTTCCGCCTTTTGATACTCGAATATCTAAATCGTTTACTAAAACTGGCGTTGTTGAATTAACCGTTGTGTTTGCCGTTCCCGCTCTATCTGTCCATGAAATTGAAGCTAATAAAGGGTTTACTCCATCTGAATCTACTGTAATTGTATAAGTTTGTCCTGAATTAAGGGTTAATTCTTCTATTTTTGATTCATTCCCTTTTTCTGTAATGGCTTCGGCGGCCTTCTTTGCATGTAATAATCCCCAGCCAAAAACTGCATCTGGTCCTGAAACTCCGGCATCATCTGCAGTATGTAATGCCAAACCTTTTAAGGTTGAGGCTTTCATATATGAGCCATGTACGTTATTGTTGTGTTGTTGTAATAACAATAAAGTTCCAGTAACATTGGGAGATGCCATAGACGTTCCTGAGATGGATTGATATGCCGTATTACTGCCATCGTAGGTAGAGTAAACTCCTGATCCATTTCCTGTAATATCTGGCTTTATTCTAAAATCATCTGTTGGGCCTTCACTACTTGTACTGCTAATTGACACAGAAACTAAATTACCATTACCATCTATATTTGCATCTTGTGCATTGGCAACGACTAAATTGTTTTTTGAAGTAGAATGCCCTGTTAATTTATCCCATCCTGAGCCACCTGTTGGATTTGTATTCGCGGTATTATCACTTCCATCATTTCCCGCTGCAACAACCATTAAGTAATTAGGAGCATTAAATAAAATCTCATCCCAATCTCTTGACTCATTAATATAACCTCCAAAATAATGTTGTGGTAATTGAACTTGGCCCTGTGCGTTTCTAGCTGCATATCCATAAGAGTGGTTAGAGACTAGCATTCCATTTGAAGCTGCAGTTGTTGCTTCTGCTTTATCATTATTCCAATCACTTCCCCTTACTTTAGAGTGCGGTGCCATACCTTTTGCATTCGCTTGAACACCTGATGCCATAATAGTTCCTGTTACGTGAGCTGCGTGATAATGCAATGCAGTAGTTCCATCATTTGCAGAATAACGATTTGTACCTCCTGCCCCATCATATTCTTGATGTGAAGCTCTTGCCAAACCAGCGTCCCAAACATAAGCTGTCATATTTTGACCCATTAAGTTTAAGCCTAGTGACCCTCCTGAATTTAAATAATCTGTTCTTGTAGACTTTGCTGCGTCTACATTAAAAGTTGTATAGTAAATTGGTTTGCCATTAACAACTCGTTGAAGTTCCAACATACGACCATCTGAAGTTGTATATTTAACTTTCCAACCTTTTTGTTTAGCAATTTTAATAGCTTGTTTTTTTTCTACTACAGCTTTTTGTTTAAAACTGTTTTTTAAAGTTGTAAGTTTTTCTTGATTGTACTTTCCTTTAATTTTTTTTAATTCTTCTTGCTTTTGTGCGTTCATGTTGAAAGCAGAAATCAGAAAGATTCCAATTGTAAGAAGTTTAATAAAGTAACTTTTTTTCATCTTTGTAAATAGTTTAAAATTAGTGATTAATAGAATTTATTTTGTCGTTTTTTGTATTGAAAGCCTAAACGAAAAAAGCTTGTAGGTTTGGGGAATAAGTTATCAGTTTTAATTATTTGTGAGATTTATATTAGCAATAAAATAGTTAAAAATATATTTTTTGTGTTAAAAGTGTATTAAAATTTAATATCTTCTTTACAAAAGTATATGTTTTTTGTGAATTTCACAATCACTGAAAACCGTGAAATTTATCACTCACGGTTTTCCGTGAGAAAACTCACTGAAAACCGTGAGTTTTTGTAAAACTTTAATCTTTGACTTGGTTTTAAAATCTCTCAATTAATAGTATATTGCGTTCATTATTATAGATAAAAGAAAAACATGAAAATAATTGTACCAATGGCAGGGATTGGGTCTCGTTTAAGACCTCATACATTAACAGTTCCTAAACCATTAACAGTAATTGCAGGAAAACCAATTGTACAACGTTTAGTTGAAGATATTACTTCGGTTGTAAATCAAAAAATAGAAGAAATAGCATTTATTATTGGCCCAGCAGCAAAAGGATTTCCAGCAAATACAAAAGAAGAATTATTAAAAATAGCAAAAGAATTAGGAGCTAAAGGTTCTGTATATGTTCAAGAAGAAGCTTTAGGAACTGCACATGCAATTTATTGTGCAAAAGACTCTTTAAGTGGGCCGTGTGTAGTTGCTTTTGCAGATACTTTATTTAAAGCAGATTTTACTTTAGATGCAAATGCAGATGGCGCAATTTGGGTAAAGAAAGTTGAGGACCCAAGTGCTTTTGGAGTTGTAAAATTAGAAGATGGTATTATTACGGATTTTGTAGAAAAACCAAAAGATTTTGTATCGGATTTAGCAATTATTGGAATCTACTATTTTAAAGACGGAAACAAAGTAAAAGAGGAAATACAGTATTTAATTGATAATAATTTAAGAGAAAACGATGAATATCAATTAACGAATGTGTTAGAGTCTTTAAAACAACAAGGCGCTAAATTTATTCCTGGAACTGTAGATGCTTGGATGGATTGTGGTAAAAAAAATCCAACTGTAGATACAAATAAACAAGTATTAGATTTTGAAAAAGCTGCAGGAAATGATTTAGTTTCTAAAGATGTTATTTTAGAAAATTCTGAAATTATTCAACCTTGTTTTATTGGTGAAAATGTTGTTTTGAAAAACACAAAAATAGGGCCTTACGTTTCTATTGGAGCAAATAGTATTGTAGAAAACTCTACAATAGAAAACTCATTAATTCAATCTAATGTAGAAATTTCTAATGCAAATTTAAATAACGCAATGATTGGTAATCATGCAAAATATAATGGTAAATATACTTCTGTAAGTATTGGTGATTATACGGAATTAACATAAATGATATTTAGAATAAAGAAACAAAAAACAAGAAAAGAGAGGCAATTTAAATATATAAAGTTGCCTCTTTTCTCTTTGTTCTTTATCCTATTTTCTATAAATTCTTTTTCACAAGATAGCATTCCAGAAGCAACAGATTTAACGGAAGAAAAAGAATTAAAATTCCAACAATACTTTTTTAAAGCCTTATCAGAAAAATCGATTGGTAATTATCAAAAAGCTATACAAAATTTAGAAAGTTGTAATCAAATATTGGCTAATGAGGTTTCTATTTATTTTGAATTTTCTAAAAACTACTTACTATTAAATAACACTTTATTATCTAAAGAATATATTCATAGAGCATTAAAAAAGGATATAAATAATTTATGGATGCTTATGCATTTGGTGAAAATAAATGTAAAAGATAGAAACTTTGTTGAAGCAATTCTTAATCAGAAAAAGGTTGTAATTATAGAACCAAAAGAAAAACCGTATTTAGTTCGGTTGTATTTACAGAATAGAGAATATGACAAAGCCCATGCTCTAATGCTTGTTTTAGAAGAAGAAAACAACTTGCCTGCAAGTTTAAAAAGATTAAAAAGTAGTCTAGAAAAGCAAAAAATAAATACAGTAGTAGAAAAGAAAGCTGATGATGTTTCTTCTTTAAAAGAAAAGTTTAAAACGGATAAATCATATAAAATTCTAGAGCAAATTTTAAAGGAATCTGTACAAAATTCGAATGATTTATTAAAGTATAGCGAAGAAGGAATTACACTTTTTCCTGCGCAACCATTTGTGTATTTAATGAAAGGAAGAGCTTTAAATTATCAGAAAAACTATAAAAGAACGTTAACTACTTTAAATAATGGTATTGATTTTGTTATTGAAGATGCTATGGAAGCTAAATTTTACCAAGAAATGGCAATTGCCCATAAAGGTTTAGGGAACTTAAAAGAGGAAAAAAAGTATAAAGAAAAATCTAAAAAATTAAAGAGTTAAGATGAGGTTTATAAAATTTTTTTTAATTTTTGCTATTGTTTTTGTTTCCTGTAAAACGAAAAAAAATATGATTGATGCAAGTATAATTGCCAAAGAAATGTCTGCTAAAAAAGTAGCAAGAAAGCATGTTTCAGAAAATTTTGATAAAAAAACTGTTGAAGCTAAATTAAAAGTAAATTTTAATAATGGTAAAACTAAACAGAGTATTTCTGTTTCAATGAAAATTATTAAAGATGAGGTGATTTGGTTAAAAGGAACTAAATTTATTTCTATATTTAAAGCTAAAATTACACCAACTAAAGTAAGTTACTACTCTCCATATGCTAAAAATTATTTTGAAGGAGATTTTTCTATGATAGAAAAATTATTGGGTGTAGAAATTAATTTTGAACAACTACAAAACTTGTTTTTAGGGCAAGCTTTACAAAATGTAAAGGAAGAAAAACAAGAAGTGCACATAAAAGATAATTCGTATATTTTATCACCAGAAAAGCAAGCAAATTTGTTTGATATTTTCTTTGCAGTCAACCCTTCGCATTTTAAGTTAGACAAACAATCTATTGTAAATTCAATAAAAAATCAACGATTAGATATTATATATCCTTCTTATCGTTTAGTTGATGATGTTGTTTTTCCATCAGAAATAAATATTAAAGCAAAACAAGCAAACAAATTTACCAATATTGATTTTACTTTTAAAACAGTTGAATTTAATACAGATTTTGATGTTTCTTTTACAATTCCTAATGGTTATAAAAAGTTAAATTTATAGTGATAAAAAGCAGATTCTATATTGTAATTATATTACTATTTTTCAGTTGTTTTTCAGTTGTTTCTCAAACTAGAAAACAGTTAGAATTACAAAGAAAACAGTTAAAAAAAGAAATACAACAAGTTAATAAACTGCTTTTTAAAGAAAAGAAAAAAGAACAAAACGCATTAGATGATTTAAAAGACATCAACAAAAAAATTGATATTAGAAACAAACTAATTTCTACGATTAATCTTGAAGCATCACTTTTGTCTAAAGAGATAAAAAAGAACAAAAAGAAACAAGTAGTTTTAAACAAAAAACTTACCGATTTAAAAACAGATTATGCAGATATGATTCTTAAATCATACAAAAGCAAATCTCAACAAAGTAGAACTATGTTCTTGTTGTCTTCGCAGAACTTTTATCAAGCATACAAGCGTTTAGAGTATATGAAACAGTATACTTCGTTTAGAAAAAAACAAGGCGAAGAAATAGTTGTTCAGACAGATTTAGTTCAAAAATTAAACGACTCTCTATTGTATAAGAAAAGAGAAAAGGATACTTTAATTTTATCTGAAAAAGATGAAAAATTAATTATTGAGAGCGATAGAAAAAACCAAGAAAAATTACTTTCTACCATAAAAAAGAAAGAAAGTAGGTATAAAAGAGATTTAAAAAAGAAGATTTCTGAAGAGAGAAAAGTAGCTTCTAAAATTGATAAAATTATTAGAGATGCTATTGCAAAAGCAAATAGAAAAGCAAGAGCAAGACTAAAAATAAAACCTAAATCTACTAAGAAAAACGAATTTATTTTAAGCCCAGAAGCTAAAGCTTTGGCTGCAAAGTTTGAGTTAAATAAAGGGAAATTACCTTGGCCAGTAAAAGAAGGTTTAGTAGTAAGAAAGTTTGGTAAACAACGTCATCCAACCTTTCCTGGAATTACTGTAAACGGTACAGGTTTACATATTGTAACAAGTAAAGCAATCAATGCACAAGCAATTTTTAATGGTGTAGTTTTAAATGTTTTGGTAAATTCTGGCGGAAGAAAAAATGTACTGATACAGCACGGAAATTACATATCTTCTTACAATAATTTAGAAAAATCCTTTGTAAAAAAAGGAGAACAAGTAAAAACAGGACAAAAAATAGGCGCTATTTTCACAGATAAAATTTCAGGAAAAACGAAACTAATATTTGTACTTTTTAAAAACACAACACGTTTAAATCCGTCTTCTTGGATTTTAAAAAGATAATTTTCTTTAATCTGGTTGAAGAGAATACTTTATATTTTTCTGAAGAATAATTGCGTTAGGTAAAGTAATTAAATCTTTTTCAGAAGTTTTTAAAGTGATAAAAAACGCACCAATATCTCTAATTTCTCCCGTAATATTATTGTCTTTTTCCAATATAGTAATAGTATCTCCAATTTTTACAGGGTAATTTATATACAAAATTATACCCGCTGTAATGTTAGATAAAATAGACCATTGTGCAAAAAATGCAATTCCTAAAATGGTTAAAAAAGAAGAAACATAGACTAATAATTGCTTCTCATCAACACCCCAAATAAATGCCACAAATACAATTACTGTTATATAAATTAAAATGGTAATAATTTTATTTGTAACTACAATTCTAGCCTGTTGAAAGCCAAATTTTACTTGAATTTTGCGTAAAGATTTAGTTATTAATAAACGAATAAAAAAGGCCAACAAAAGAATTACAAAAGATACTATTATTTTATAATTATATATTTCCATTGCTTTTAATCTTAATTAAACAAGGCTTTTAATGCTGTAGCTTCATTTGGGTTCATTTTTCCTGCCAAAACTAAACTTAATTGTTTACGTCTTAATGCACCAGTAAAACGTTCTTTTTCTAAATCGGTTTCCGGTATTATTTGTGCAATTTGAACAGGTTTTCCTGTTTCATCAACGGCAACAAAAGTATAAATTCCTTCGTTTACTTTTGTTCTTTGTCCAGATTGTCTGTCTTCTATCCAAACATCTACATAAATTTCCATAGAAGATTTAAAGGCTCTAGAGACTTTTGCTTCAACAGTAACCACACTTCCTACAGGCACAGATTTATTAAAAGCAACATGATTTACAGAAGCTGTAACCACAATTCTTCTAGAATGTCTTCTTGCAGCAATACTACAGGCTCTATCCATTCTGGCCAAAAGTTCTCCACCAAAAAGATTGTCTAAATAGTTGGTTTCTCCTGGTAAAACTAAATCTGTAAGTATTGTTAAAGAGTCTTTAGGTGTTTTTGCTTCCATCAAAAAAATTTCTGCAAAGGTAATAATCACTTATTTAAAAGTAATGTTAAAAAGTGTAAAGTATGTTTAAAATTAGTTTGCTTTTTTAACTAATAACCAAGCGTCTTTAGAAATACTATTTTGAATTTTATAAAGGTTATTAATAGCATCATTTCTATCTGAATAACTATTAAAAGTAACTTGTGTTAAGCCCCATTTATTAACTCCAATTATTTCAGCATTAAAACCTTTAGCTTTTAACTCTTTTACCTTCTTTGCTGCATTTTCTGGAAATTGAAATGCACCAGCAACCACATGAAATGGTTTAGGTGTTTCTTTAACCACATTTAAGTTAATGGTTGGTAAATGATTAGAAATAACAAAAGTTGCCGTTTGTATTTTTTTATCGATTGCTTTTTGCTGATTTGCAAGAACTTCTTTTTGCTTATCTTGTTGATAACCATTGTAGCCAGCAAAACCTAATGTTAATAAAATGGCAGCAGTTGCAGCATATTTTATAAATAAAGGAATTCCTTTTTTATTGTCGTTTTTAGTAGCAACAATTAAAGGTTTTACTTGTTCTTTATATCTTTTTATAGAAGAAGATTCAAAAGAAGATAAACCAAAAGATTCAGTTAAATAATTAACAGATTTATTTGGTTCAAAAACAATTTGTTTTCCTTGGTTTAAAGATAAAAAACCTAATTTATGTATTTCTACAGATTTAGATTGCAATTCATTTTGCCATTTAAGAACAGACAAAGAAATAGCAGTAGAAGCCTTTTCGAAAGAAATGTTTTCTGCGGAAGCTATGTAATTAGCTAATAAACCATCATTATGTTTTAGGTAACTATTAAACGTAATTTGTTTTGTAGGTGCATAAAAAGTGTGAGTATCACTATTTATTTTTGCACCAATTCTATTGGTTACAAAACCTCCAAAATCAGGTACAATTACGCAATCGTATCTGTATAATAAATCGTTTATGTAGTTAGCTAAATTCATATAAACAAATATATAATTTTTAGTGTTTGTTATGAGAAAGTTCTATAAAAATTATCAACAAAATTTTTATATCTTGGTTGTCAAATTGTTACCTTTTGAAAGAAGAAAAATTATTAGCTATTCTGCGTTTGCAGAAAAGTAAAGCTGTGGGAGATATTTTGGCGAAGAAACTCATTGTAAATGTGGGAGATGTCACTCAAATATTCAAAGAAAAAGCAACACATTTATCAAAAATAAACGGAATAGGAAATCATGCTATAAAACATCTTTTTGATACAGAAAACATCAAACATGCAGAGCAAGAGTTAAAATACATTCAAGAAAATGAAGTTGAATATTCTTATTTTTTAGAAGATGATTATCCTACCAATTTGCAACACTGTATAGACAGTCCTATTTTGCTTTTTAAAGACGGAAATATTGATTTTTCTAATGATAAAATCATTTCTATTGTTGGTACAAGAAACATGAGTTCATACGGGCGCGATTTTTGTAATAAATTAATAGAAGAGTTAGTCCAATACAATCCTATAATTGTAAGCGGTTTTGCATACGGAGTTGATATTTGTGCACACAAAGCTGCAATTAAAAATAAGCTGCAAACCGTTGCAGTTTTAGCACACGGTTTGGAAGAAATTTATCCGAAGGTTCACAAAAAATATATAAACCAAGTAAATGAAAATGGTGGTTTTCTAACAGAATTTTGGCACGAAGAAACACCATTAAGAGAAAACTTCTTAAAAAGAAATAGAATTGTTGCAGGTATTTCTAAAGCAACCATTATTATAGAATCTGCTGCAAAAGGAGGTTCTTTAGTTACTGCGGATATTGCAAATTCTTACGATAGAGATGTATTTGCAGTTCCTGGTAGAACAACAGATGTTTATAGTAAAGGGTGCAATAATCTTATTAAAAACAATCGAGCCTTTTTATTGAATTCAGCAGAAGAAGTAGTAAAAATGTTGAATTGGGATATTAAAGAAAAACCTAAAACAATTCAAAAACAATTATTTATAGAACTGAATGAAAAAGAACAGAAAATTTACGATTTATTGCACCAAAAAGGACAACAACTATTAGATGTAATCTCGTTAGAATGTAACATTCCTATTTATCAATTATCATCAATTTTATTACAGATGGAATTAAAAGGAGTTACAAAACCTTTACCTGGCAAAATCTTTGAGCTTACTTAAGACATAAAAATCTTTATTTATGCTTATTTTTGGTAAAAATCAATCGAAAAGATGGCGGTAGAGAAAAAATTGATGTCCAAAAAAAAACCAGCATTTCCAGTAAATGAAATGTTAGAGGCGTATTTAAAAAATTACAAGCGAAATATTAAAGTTTCTATTTTTTATGATGATTTATTGCGTTTTCAAGGTTCAGTTACTGTCTATGATAAAAATGATGTAGACACCCTTTGGATAAGAACTTATTATTCAGATTCAGACAGATCAGAAATAGACAGAAGCTTAAAGAAAGTATACACAATGCTGCATTCAGATGGTAATAATGACACCATTCCATTCTTAAATGTAGATGCTATTGACTATTGTACTTTTGGTAATTCTAAACCTTTCAGAATAAAAATTAGAAATATTTTAAATGATAACTTTACCTATTTCTATGTAAAAAAAGCAGATGCTTCAAGAGTTTATGGTTTAGAGTTAGAACACATTTTATCTCCACATAATATGAATTTTTTAGTACATGGAGATACTTTAATAGAAGAACATATTGCTGGCATTCCTGGTGACGATTTTATTAGAGATTTCTTACCACATTGTACAGAATTAGAAAAATCTCAAATTGCAAAAGAATTTGTAAAATTTAAAGAACGTTGTTTGGTGCGTCTGTTGGGCGATATGCGTTCTTACAATTACGTAATTACACCAACTCACGATTTTGATCACATTGTGTACAAAATTAGAGCCATAGATTTCGATCAACAATCTTTTGAAGGAAACTTAAAAGTCTACAACTTACAGTTTATGAAAGAGAACTTTAAGATGACAGAAATGGTGGGTAAAAAACTACAAAACGATTCTATTAGACAGTATAAAATAGAAGAACGTTCTTTTATGGCAAAAAGGATGATTACTGCACCAAAAAGAACACTTCGTTTAATAAAATGTATGAAAGCAGATACTATTTCCTACCCAGAAAATGTAGAACTTTTAAAGACACAATTAGTAAAATATGTGGGTGATGTAAAGTTTAAAGATTGCCAAAATATGGGCGAAATTTTAGAAACCATTCTCGCATTTGTAAAACGTAACTACCTAGATATTTCTAATAAAGAATTGTTTTAATTTTTATAGAAGCTATTTCCAGCTTTCCACTATATCTTTTTTCTGAAAAAGAAAAAAGGATGCCGTTTCAATCTGGGCTAAACTAGTTTGCTAACATTCTGTCATTCTACCAGAAAAGTAATTAGAAAACTATATTTCGTTTTTACAATTTCACCTTTATGTTTACCAGGAATAAATTGAGGTAATTTTTTAAGCATTTTTCTTACTTCTTTTTCTATTTTAGGATGTGGTGCTCTAACTTTTATTTCAGTAGAATTCCCTTTTTCATCAATAGTAATTTGAAAAAAAACTTTCTTTTTCCTTTTTGATAAACCTAAATTCTAATTGAGTTTAGAATCATAGTTTTTTTGAATAAATTCATTTATTTTTTTATCAAAATCTTTTTTAGCTTCTTTTTTTGATAAATTTTTGGCTTCTTTAAATCTTGGATGCGTGTCTATTATTATACAACTGATTTCTTCTTCTATATATTCTAAATCAATCATTCCGTCTACTACTTCAATTATCTCTCCAATTGTTGTAATGTCAATAGGTTCATTATTCTTAACATTTGTTTTACGCACAATACTATCATTTTTTGTTTTTGATGGTGGTTCTATTTTTCCCATTAAAATAAAAGTTTCTTCCTTAACTGTTAAAGAGTCATTAACTTTTTCAACGGAAAAGATTAAACCTACTTCTTCTTCAATAATTTTTATAGAATCCTGTAAAATAACATTTTCAATTTTCTGTTTTTTTCCATCATTATATTGGCAACTAAAAAGTGTAGTTCCCATCAAAAAAAATAAAGTCAAAATAAATAATTTTTGAAATGATAATTGTTGCTGAAAAGTTATTTGAGGGATTTCTATAACAATAGCATCTAATTGTTTTTTATAAAAATGCCCGCAAACTTGTTCATTTTTATTTTCAACTAAATAATTTTGAATGTCTTCTATAGTTTTTTTAGTGAAATCAACTACAGTTTTTGCACAAGAACTACAAAATCTACCTTTTTCTTTAGGTGACATTTTGTTCCAGTTTTCATGACAAGGTTTTGGAATAGTAATCTTAAATTTTGAGTTCATAATCTTCGATTTTACAAACTAAAATCAAAGAAGATGCCAGAGTTAAAATTTTGTTAAAGAAAACTATTTTTTACTTCTAATGCTTTCAATAATAACTGTTAGTAAAATTAAACTTCCACCAATAAAAGTATTAAAATTCGGAATTTCGTTCACAAAAATATAAGCGATAATTATTCCAAAAATTGGCTGTACACTACTTATTATACCAACGGTAGAGGCGGAAAAATGTTTTAAAGAATTCACCATCATTGTATGTCCAATTGCAGTAGTTAATAAAGCAACCAAAACTAATAAAGGTAATTGACTTTGCACATTTGTAAAATCGGCAAAAAACAAAACAGGTATTAAAAACACTGTTACAACTACCATTTGATAGAACATAAGCATGCTACCATTATATTTTTTTACATGTTGTTTTACAATTAAATTTCTTAAAGCGTAAAAGAAGGCAGAAAGAATACCAAACAAAACACCTTGTAATTGATTATTTTCTAATGAAAATTCTGGTACTAAAATATAAACGCCAAACAAAACTAAAACTGCTAAAAATATATGAATCCTATTTATCCTTTGTTTTGTAAAAAAAGGTTCTAGAAAAGCGGTTATTACAGGGAATGTATATAAAGATAACATACCCAAAGCTACGTTAGATAGCTTTAGGGCATAAAAATAAGTAACCCAATGTGCGCCCATTAAAAACCCACTAATTAAAAAAGAAATAGTATCTTTTTTAGACTTTATTTTTAAGTCAACCTTTTTAAATTTACAGAAAATAAAGATAAAAATTGCAGCTAAAAAAGCACGGCATAAAATAATTGCTTCTGGAGACAATTGTATATATCTACCTAAAACACCAGAAGTACTTATAAATAAAGTAGCTAAAAGTAAAACGGATAAATTCTTTGTATGTGTATTTTGCATTATATTTTTTTTCTACTTCTTTTTATTAGCAAAGTAATTAAGATATAAAATGTACCAGGAATTCCAATCCAAACAAGCTCGCTTGAAATTACTTTTAAACCTCTTTCGTTAAAAAATTGCGCAATTCCTATCGGAGAAACTTTAATTGGTCGCCAAGGGAAAAAGTAACGAGTATCATTAAACGGAGAAAAGAAAGCAAAACCTTTTCCACCAGTTGTCATAGCATCTAAAATAGTATGAGAAGCTGTACACAAAAAGAAAAATAATAGTAGAATAATTCCTTTTTTGGTTAAGAATTGTTTTCTATAAAATAGCATTGTTATTAAAACTCCAAAGATTAATGCAAATAGAAAAGAGTGTAAAAAACCTCTGTGCCCCCAAAAACTTCCGTAAGAAACATTAAATTGAAATCCAATAACATCTGCATCTGGTATAATTGCACAAATAATAGCAAGTGTAAATAATTTCCAGGTCTGTTTTTGTTTAGAAAATGTTTTTCCTAAAGCAATAGAAACAAAAGCATGCCCAAATAGTGATGCCATTTTATATTTTTTGCAAAATGGATAAAGCAGTTTTTACAGAATCAATTCTTATAAAAGTAATTAATAAACGTAAACCATTTTTAGATTCTTTCTCTTTCATTACACAACTTTTAGGGTTTTGTTGTACATATTTTAGCATTCTAGAAAACGCTTCTGTATGGTAAAATTCGCTTTGTTGATTGGCAACAAAATAACCCATCATTCTTTTTTGCTTTAGAATAATTTTTTCTAAACCGAGTTCTTTTGCCAACCATTTTATTCTCACGGAATTAAGTAAATCTTCAACTTGTGTTGGTATTTGGCCAAAACGATCTATAATTTCAGTTTCAAAAACGTCGATTTCTTCTTCGACTTTTAATTCACCTAATTTATTATATAAAGCCAATCTTTCTGTAATCGAATTGATATAATCATCAGGAAATAAAATCTCGAAATCTGTATCAATGGTAACTTCTTTTACGTACTCTTTTGGCTTCGTATTATCTGAAGGATATAGTTCTTTAAATTCGTTTTCTTTCAGTTCGTCAATAGCTTCTTGCAGTATTTTTTGATAGGTATCAAACCCAATATCATTAATAAACCCACTTTGTTCACCACCTAATAAATCTCCAGCACCACGAATTTCTAAATCTTTCATAGCAATATTAATTCCGCTTCCTAAATCGGAAAATAAAATCAATGCTTCTATACGTTTCCTAGCATCATCTGTCATCATATGATAAGGTGGTGTGATGAAATAACAAAACGCTTTTTTGTTAGATCGACCAACTCTACCACGCATTTGGTGTAAATCAGAAAGTCCGAAATTATTAGCATTATTAATAAAGATTGTGTTGGCATTTGGTACATCTAAACCACTTTCTACAATTGTTGTAGAAACTAAAACATCAAAATCATTATCCATAAAACCGAGCATTAATCCCTCTAATTTCTTGCCTTCCATTTGTCCGTGACCAATTGCAACTTTTGCAGAAGGAACTAACCTTTGTATTAAACCAGCAACTTCTTTAATGTTTTCAATTCTATTATGAATGAAGAAAATTTGTCCGCCTCTAGAAATCTCATAAGAAATAGCATCACGAATTGTATCTTCAGAAAAACGAATTACATTACTATCTATTGGATGTCTGTTTGGTGGTGGTGTTTTTATGACAGATAAATCTCTTGCAGCCATTAAACTAAATTGTAAAGTTCTAGGAATTGGCGTTGCAGTTAACGTTAATGTGTCTACATTTTCTTTTAGTGTTTTCAATTTATCTTTTACCGCAACACCAAATTTTTGTTCTTCGTCTATAATTAATAAACCTAAATCTTTAAATTTTAAACGCTGATTTGTCAATTGATGAGTTCCAATAATAATATCTACAGAACCATCATTTACACCTTCAATTGCAGTTGTTTTTTGTTTTGCAGTTCTAAAACGATTTAAATAATCAATTCTAACTGGAAAATCTTTTAAACGTTCTGTAAAGGTTTTGTAATGTTGAAAAGCAAGAATTGTAGTAGGAACTAAAATTGCGACTTGCTTACCATTATCCACCGCTTTAAAAGCAGCTCTTACGGCAACTTCTGTTTTTCCGAAACCAACATCACCACAAACCAACCTGTCCATTGGTTGTTCTTTTTCCATGTCATTTTTTACATCTTGTGTAGATGTAAATTGATCTGGAGTATCTTCATACATAAAACTTCCTTCTAACTCATGTTGTATGTGTGTGTCTGGACCAAATGCGAATCCTTTTTGCAGTTTTCTTTTTGCGTATAATTGAATTAAATTATACGCAATATGTTTAACTCTAGCTTTTGTTTTTTGTTTGATTTTTTTCCAAGCACCAGAACCTAATTTGTATATTTTAGGTGCTTTACCGTCTTTTCCATTAAATTTAGAAATCTTGTGAAGCGAATGAATACTTACATATAAAATATCTCTTTCTCCATAAACAAGTTTAATTGCTTCTTGTTTATTTCCTTGGACATCAATTTTTTGTAAACCACCAAATTTTCCAATTCCATGATCCATATGTGTTACATAATCTCCAATTTCTAATTTGGTTAATTCTTGAAGCGTTATTGCTTGTTTTTTAGCGTACCCATTTTTTAATCTGAATTTATGATATCTCTCAAAAATTTCATGATCTGTATAACAAACTAATCTATTATTTACATCTACAAAGCCTTTGTATAAAGGAAAAACAACCGTTTCGTAATGAACTTCTTGTTCTGCGTCATCAAAAATATCATGAAAACGTTTTGCTTGCTGTTCATTTGCGCAAAATATATAATTTGTAAATTTTGCTTTATGGTATTCTTCTAAATTGTCAATTAATAAATTGAATTGCTTATTAAAAGAAGGTTGTGCAATTGTATTGAATTCAATTTTTGAGCCTTCTTGTTTTTGAGTTCCAAAATTAACCAAGGTAAAATCTTGTAATTGGTTTTTAATGAAGTCTCCATCACAAAATAATTCTTCAGGTTTTGAATGGTTTATTTCTTTGGATAAATCTTTGAAGGCTTCTTTAGATTTCTCAAAAATGGTATCTAAATTACCAACAAGTAAATCAATATTTTTTGCAAAAATTACTGTTTTAGAAGAAATGTATTTTAGAAAACTTTCTCTATTCTCTTTGAGGGTTTTGTTTTCTACATTTGGCATTATAGAAACTTTTTTCACTTTCTCTTTAGAAAGCTGTGTTTCTACATCAAAAGTTCTAATACTATCTATTTCATCACCAAAAAACTCTATTCTATAAGGTTCATCATTCGAAAAAGAGAAAACATCTATTATTCCTCCACGTACAGAGAAATCTCCAGGTTCAGTAACAAAATCTACTCGTTTAAATTTGTATTCAAATAAAACTTCGTTTACAAAATCTAAAGATAAATTTTCGCCAACAGTAACTTTTAAAGTATTTTTTTCTAGCTCTTTTTTTGTAACTACTTTTTCAAATAAAGCTGTTGGATATGTTATTATTATAGCTGGTTTTTTACGAGAATTAATTCGATTTAAAACTTCAGAGCGCAATAATACATTTGCATTGTCCGTTTCATCAATCTGATAAGGTCTTCTATAAGAACCAGGATAAAAAAGTACATTTTTATCTCCTAAAAGCTGCTCTAAATCATTTAAATAATAAGCTGCTTCCTCTTTATCATTAAAAATTAAAAGATATGGTTTGTCTGCTTTTTTAAAAGTTTCAGAAATAACAAAAGACAACGAAGAACCAACCAAATTCGATATATGAAAATGGTTTTTTTCTAGTTGAAGCGCTGTAATAATCTGCGAAACGTTCGCAGAAGTTTGATATTGATTTACAATGTTCTGCTTACTCAAAGTAATAAATTTTATGCAAATATATAACTTTGAGGTTCTTGTGATAAAATGTTTTTAAAACTTTTTCAATTTTTAAAGGTCAAATAGTATATAGCTTTTAGAAAGAACATTAATCATTTAAAAAAATCATCCAAAATGAAACAACGCTACGTTTTAATTAATTATAATAAATTTTTAAGAAATGAAGTATGTAATGGTTTTATTGGTGTTTTTTTTTTGATGAGTATAGATGTGCAATCTCAAAATAATTTTGAATTTGGTTTAAGTTCTTCTCTGATTAAGTTTAGTGATAAAATGCGTCTTTTATAAGAGATAAACATTTATTTCAAATTCCTAAACTTAACTTAACATATAATTTTAAAAACAATCTTTCTGTAGACACATAGTTGACTTTTAATACAATAAATGACCTAGGAATAATTCAAATATTTTTCAACCTAACATTTTTATTGGTGGAACTTTAGTGAAGATTAAAGAAAAAAGAACTCCAACATTAAATTTTGGAATTGGGAATACCTATTGGTTATCTAATAGAATAGGTGTTATACACAAGCAGCTTATAAGTTTTTAGAAAAAAGATTGTGGGAGGTTAAGCATTGATAATTTTTTTCAAATTTTAGCGTTATTAAGAATAATAATGTTTTAATGATGGATTTTAAAATAAAATTGTTATTTTAGCGAATTATTTTAATAATCAATAAAATTCCCCTTTTTTATGAAAAAATCCTCCTTATTAATTGTTTTATTATTTTTGTCCTATTCGTTGTTGTCCCAAAATAAAGATAACAAATGGACTTTTGGAGCTAGTCTAGCTTCAGCAAAATATATGACAACTTTTCAAGCTCAAAAAGTTGGTGGTGGATTTGTATATCAAACACCAAGATTGAATCTTTCTAAATACCTCTTTTATAATATTACTTTTGATGCGGCTATTTCAACAGCCATTGGTGATACTCAAAAATACACCACATTTGATGGTGCAATTCGTTATGATTTTGGGACTTCTAACAATAATGTTGTACCTTATCTAATGCTAGGTGGAAGTTTTATAAAAGCAAAAGCTTTGACTCCAACTCTAAATTTTGGAGCTGGAAATACGTTTTGGTTCTCAGAGAAATATGGATTGAATTTACAATTAATGTATAAGTATTCTCAAGAAAAATTTCAAAGCCAATTTTCACATTTTTATACTTCTATTGGTTTAGTATATAGTTTTGGGACTAGATCTATGTCTCCAAGACTTTGGAATGATAATCATTAATTTATTGAAATTTAGATAGAAGCTTTATAATATCTTTGGCTTTATTAAATCCGTTTAATTGTAGATCTATTTCTAATTTTAAATTTAGAAATACTGTTGTTGGATAACTAATTCTTCCTTTTTTAGAAGCCAATTCATTTGCCAATTCGTGAATACCAGTATTTGTTCCTGTAGGTTTATAAACAAAGATTTTTCCTAGAAAAGTGATATCATTTTTTTCTTCACCATTTAATTTTATAAAGTAGAAATTTTCATTTAAAAGCTGAATTACCTTCTTGTTTTTAAATGTAGTTTTTTCCATTCCGTGACAATATTTACACCAATTTGTATAGATAAAAACAATAACAGGTTTTGGTTTTTTCTGATGTAATTCTTCCACTTCAGAAAAAGTAAATACTTTTAAAGAAGTTTTTTCATTTTGTGAGAACGAGACTAAACTTCCGAAGAAAATAATAAGAATAAATAATTTTTTCATCAATTAAAATATGGTGTAACGTAAACCTAAGAACATTCTAATACCTTGGTTAGAAGCATAAACGTAACTTGGATCAAAAGCTTGTTCTGGATTTGCATTTGTATCAATACCAATATCAAAAGGATTGCTTGCGTTGTTAATACTATTTGCTGCAGGCGTAAAGTTTAATAAGTTTTTTACACCTCCGTAGATCTCCCAACTATTGGTAAATTTCTTTGTTGCTTGTATATTTTGAATGCTAAACCAAGGTGAATCAGCAGCTCTTGTGTCGTTTACACCTAATAAAGGAAGTCTCATTGGTCCGTATATATTTCCTGTATAATCTACAGAGAAATTGCTGTTGAATTTATAGGAAATAGACCAAACTCCACTAAAACTTTCGGTTAGTAATTGTCTTCTTTTTATATTATTTTCTGTCACAGAAACATCCATAAATGTAATACCAGCATTCATTGCTAAACCATTTGTAAAAGTAATATCTGTGTTTAAAGAAATTCCTTTGGAAACGGAAAAACCATTTAAGTTAGCATAAATAATTTTATTAGAATCGGTTTCGTAATCTGGCAATATTCTGTTATCAAAATAAGTGTAAAAAGCACTTGCATCTATAGTGATAAAAGAGTTTTCTGCATTTATTTTTTTTACATAATTAATATTTGCATTCCAAGAAGTTTCTGGTTCTAATTCACCATTAAATTCAACTTCTCTTGCGCCGGTTAAGGCAGCATGATCTTCTGTAAAAACATTGGCAACTCTAAAACCATTACCAACACTTACTCTTAATATATTAGAGTTATTTAAAGAATTCCATTTGTAATTTACTCTTGGAGAAAAAATACTTCCGTGTAAACTATTGTAATCTAATCTTGCTCCTAAAAGTAATTTGTTCTGCTTGTTTAAGGCAATTTCATCCTGTAAAAAAATACCTGGTAAATGTGTAACAGAAGGTTTATTTGTAATTCCATCATCTTCAAAAGTTGCAAAAGTATTGTCATCATAAAAAGTATATCGGTAGGCTAAACCAACTAATAAATCATGTTTTTTTGCAATTTGTTTGTTGTACACAAGCTGTCCAAAACCAATTAATTGTTCTGCATCATATGCGTCTGTTCCATAGTAAGAATCTTGGTAATGACCATTTGCGCTAAATTGAAAACTAATGTTTTCTGAAGTTGGCAATTCATACGTTCCAAAAGTTTCCCATCTATTTGTATAAATACTTTCTCCGTACTTTATGTTGCTTCCTCTAAATTCACGTTCCCAATCCATTTCTCCACCCCAACGATCTTCATAAACATATCTTCCAGCAATTGTAAAAAGTTTGTTGCTTTCTCTTTCAATATTTACCTTATTAAAAATTGAAATTCTATTTTGAAGTGTTAAATCTGTAAAACCGTCTTTATTATTGTCAATTCTATTCTGATAATAAAAATAATTAATACCTAATAAACCTTGTGTTTTTTCAGATAATTTGTAACGCAAACCAATATCTGTATTTACTTCTCCCCAAGAACTTGTTAAAATATCTGTTGATAAAAGTGGCGCATTTGAAGGTTTTTTTGTGATTATATTTATAATACCTCCAACAGCTTCAGAACCATATAAAGTAGACGCAGGTCCTTTTACAACTTCTACTCTTTCTATTAATGCTTGTGGAATTCCTGTTAAACCATAAACTGTCGAAAGTCCACTTACAATTGGCATTCCATCAATTAAAACAAATGTATACGGGCCTTCTAAACCATTAATATGAATATCACCAGTATTACAAACGTTGCAATTTAATTGCGGGCGAACGCCATTTACATTTTGCATCGATTCGAAAATAGAAGGTGTAGGGTTTTTCTTAAAAAACGTTTTACTATATACTTCTACAGGAACTGGACTATTTGATTTTGTTACAGGTCTTAAGGTTCCAGAAATTACAATTTCTTCTAAAGAGTTATTCTCATTTAAGTTGAAGTTTTTTACCAACTTCTGATTTCCAGAAAGTGTAATTCTTGCAGATTTAGATTTAAAACCAACATTACTTGCAACAATTGTATAGGTTCCATTAGGAATATTTTTCAGCTTAAAAATACCATTTTCGTTTGATGAAGCCCCAATTTTAGTCTTTTTTAAATAAACATTTACATAAGGTAAAGCTTCATTTTCTGATGTAATTTTACCAGAAATACTATTGTTTTGTGCAAATGTTGAAAATATTCCGAAGCATAAAAAGCAAAGGAGGTTGAAATTATTTTTCATTTCTTTAAATATAATTTTTGGCAAATATAATATTATTTTTAGACTTGACTAAAAATTTATTTTAATAAAAATAAAAAGTATATATTTGTCGTCTAAATAAGTACAAATGTTTACCCTTTCTGAAGAGAACTATTTAAAAGCAATTTATCATTTAGAATTGGATACTGACAAAGGGATCAGTACAAATGCTATTGCAGAAAAATTAGCAACAAAAGCTTCCTCTGTAACTGATATGATTAAAAAACTGTCTGAGAAGAAAGTTGTTATTTATAAAAAATATAAAGGAGTAAATTTAACAGAGTTAGGGAAAAAAACTGCTGCAAACGTTGTAAGGAAACATCGTTTATGGGAAGTCTTTTTAGTTGAAAAGTTGAATTTTTCTTGGGATGAAGTGCATGATGTTGCAGAACAATTAGAACATATAAAATCACCTAAATTAATTAATCAGTTAGATGCTTTATTAGGTTTTCCTACTCATGATCCTCATGGAGATCCAATTCCGGATAAAGATGGGAATCTAAAACCGATTGAGAAAAGTTTACTATCAACTTTAGCTAAAAAAGAAAGTGGAATTTGTGTTGGTGTAGATGATTCTTCATCAGAATTTTTACAGTTTTTAGATAAAAAAGGCATCACTTTAGGTAAAAAAATAACAATTTTAGACAAAGAAGATTTCGATGATTCTTTATCAATATTAATTGAAGACAAGAAATTATCAATATCAAATAAAATAGCAAACAACTTATATATTAGAAAAGCATGAGCACATTCGATCAATTAGTAGAATTTGGAAAAGCGCATCCAATTCAAGCAGCATTATATGCGTCCCTTTTTACTTGGGGTTTAACAGCTGCAGGTGCAGCTTTGGTGTTCTTTTTCAAAAAAGCAAACAGAGCAGTTTTAGACGGAATGTTAGGTTTTACTGGTGGGGTTATGGTTGCTGCAAGTTTTTGGAGTTTGCTGGCACCAGCAATTGATAACAGTCCTGGTGAAGGTTTTGTGAAAGTTTTACCAGCAGCAATTGGTTTTGGCTTGGGAGCTTTATCTCTTTTTGGACTAGATAAAATTTTACCACATTTACATATTAACTTTAAAGAAAGCGAAGCCGAAGGTGTAAAAACAGAATGGCATAAAACTACTTTATTGGTTTTAGCAATTACGATGCATAATATTCCAGAAGGTTTGGCTGTTGGAGTTTTATTTGGTGCAGCATCAACTTTAGTTGGCGTAGAGCAAACAGAAATGATTATTGCCGCAATTTCTTTGGCAATCGGAATCGGAATTCAGAATTTTCCAGAAGGTTTTGCAGTTTCAATGCCTTTAAGAAGACAAGGTGTTAGTAGATTAAAAAGTTTTTGGTACGGACAATTATCTGCAGTTGTAGAGCCTATAGCGGCAGTTTTAGGGGCTTTAGCAGTTTCATTCTTCACGCCAATTTTACCTTATGCATTAGCTTTTGCAGCAGGAGCAATGATTTTTGTAGTTGTAGAAGAGGTAATACCAGAAACACAAAGAGATAAATACACAGATATTGCAACACTTGGTTTTATTGGTGGTTTTATTGTAATGATGTCTTTGGATGTTGGTTTAGGTTAGAATATCAAAAACCCAGGACATTTTTATTATTTGGATTGTCAAAAGTATACCATTTTGTCATTTTGTTCATTTTTCCATCAGTATTCATTGGAGTAAATCTAACTTTATATTTTCCTTTTTTGTCAAAAATAAATGCACCAGAGCACATTCCGTGTCCAACATTTATGTCGCCATTCCATTCTCGAATAAAATAAGTTGTTTTATTATTTGTTGATAAATTTATAACTTCTGTTCTAAACCAAATTTCTGATGTTTTTTTGTTTTTTACTTTAAAAATTGCATTCGATGAAGGGCCACAACCATAAAGAATAGATTCATTTTTTTCGAAAACTATTTTTAAATTTGAATTCAAAAAGTTTTCATTTTTTGTAATTGATGTTTTCCAAAATACTCTTTCTCTTTTCTTTGTTTTAGAATTCCATTGATACATTTCTCTTTTTTCACTTTTAGTTAGGTTTAAAAATTTTAAATAATATGTTGTATTAGATTTCAATTCTTTAATTGGTTTAAAGATTGCTTGCGTTAAACTCATTTGCCCTTTTAAAATTTGTTGTAAACATAATTCAATAGTATCTCCGTTTTTAGTTTCTAAAAAAACTTTTCTATCTTTAAAACTATTAATTATTTTTTGACTGTATGCATAACCTTCAATTATAAACATTGAGTTTAATGTAATTTCTTTTTTTTCAGGTAGAAAAGTTAGGCCATTAGAGGCACACATATAATTATTAGTAGAAGAAATTTGAAGACTGATAAACAATAATAAAATTGTGAAAGAGGTTTTCATAAAATTAGTTTTCGATAAAGAATCAATAATTATTCCAAAATCAATTTATCAATTATTAATTATTTATTTTGCATCAAAAATAATATTGTGCAACAGTCTTCAACCTTTCAAGTTTACAACGCCTCCGCTGGAAGCGGTAAAACCTTCACGTTAGTAAAAGAATACTTAAAAGTTTTATTGAATTCTGAAGATATTTTTACGTTTCAGAAAATCTTGGCAATCACGTTTACCAACAAAGCCGCAGCTGAAATGAAAGAACGTATTTTGTCTAATTTAGAAGCTTTTTCAGAAGGGAATATAACAGATATTTATCCGAAGATTATTGAAGAAACTACACTTGATGAAAATACAGTTAAAGAAAGAAGTAAGAAAATTTTAAACGCCATTCTTCAAAATTACTCTGCATTTTCAATTACTACTATTGATAGTTTTACGCATAAAATTATCAAAAACTTTGCTTTCGATTTAGGATTATCACTAAACTTTGAAGTAGAAATGGATGCAGTTTCTTTATTAAATGAAGCTGTAGATATATTAATTTCAAAAATTGGAACTGATAAAAACCTCACAAAACTTTTAATAGATTATTCTTTAGACAAGACAGATGATGATAAATCTTGGGATATTGCTAAAGATTTAAGTGAATTTGCAAGAATCTTATTGAATGAAGATGATGTAAAACATTTTAGAGGTCTCGCAGATAAAAAATTAGATGATTTTTTTGAATTAAAAACCAAGCTTCAAAAGATAAATTTTCAAGTTGAAAGTGAATTTAAAGAATTAGGTAATGAAGTTTTAAGTTTTATTGATAACAATGGAGTTTCAATAATAGATTTTGCTTATTCAGGTGAGTATGTAAAACATTTTCAAAAATTTACCAGATTAAGATTTTTAAAAAGTGAAGATTTAAAATTTGATGGTAGGTTAAATAAAACGATTGAAGGCTCTAAAAACCTTTTTGCAGGAAAAGCAATCCCTTCTGTTGAAGAAACTATTGAAGCAATGTCAGAGGGATTAAGAAATTATTATTATCAGTCTAAAGACCTATATAATAAATCTTATTCCTTGTATTTGTTGAATAAAATTGCGTTAAAAAGCATTATTCCTTTAGCGGTTTTAAATAATATAAATTCTGAATTAGATCAAATAAAAGAAGATAACAATATCCGATTAAATGCGGAGTTCAATCAACTTATTTCAGACAATATAAAAGACCAACCAGCGCCCTTTATTTACGAAAGAATTGGACAGCGTTTTCAGCATTATTTTATTGATGAAATGCAAGATACTTCTATGTTACAATGGCGAAATTTAATTCCGTTAATAGACAATGCTTTAGCTCAAGAAAATGGTAATTTGTTATTAGTTGGCGATGGAAAACAAGCTATTTATAGATGGCGTGGTGGAAAAGCTGAACAGTTTATAGAATTAGGTTCCGATAAAGAAAACCCTTTTCATATAGCAAAAGAAATCAAAAATTTAGAAACTAATTTTAGGAGTTATTCAGAAATTATTATTTTTAATAATTCTTTTTTTCAGCACACGGCTAATTTTCTTCAAAATGAATCATATAAAAAGCTTTTTATTGAAGGAAACACGCAATTAGAAAATGCAAAAAAAGGCGGGTTTGTATCGCTTTCTTTTCTTAAAAAAGAGGTTGATAAAGATGAAAAAAAAATACAATATCCTAGAAAAGTTTTAGAGAAAATTAATCAACTTAAAGAATATTTTTCTTTAAGTGAAATTTGTATTTTAACTAGAACAAGAAAAGATGGAATTGCAGTTGCAAATTACTTGTCTGAAAAGAATATTAATATTATTTCCTCGGAAACATTGCTGTTGCAAAACAGCGCAAAAGTTGCTTTTATTATTGATGTTTTAAAGGTTTTACAAAACCCAAGTGATGAAGAAACTCGTTTTGAAATGCTGTATTTTTTACATCAACATTTAGAAATTAAAAACCCAAAACATATCTTTTTTAATGCTTTTGCAAAAGCAGATAATGAAACTATTTTAGAGTCTTTAAAAAGCTATGGAGTTTTGTTTGAGGTTTCAACATTTTACCAATTACCGTTTTACGAAAAAATAGAAGAAATTATTAGAGGTTTTCATTTGGTAAATTCTTCTGATGCTTATGTGCAGTTTTTCCTAGATATTGTTTTAGAGCAACAAAGAAAAGGAACAGGTATCGGAGAATTTTTAGAGTTTTGGGAACTTAAAAAAGATAAATTAAGTATTGTTGCGCCAGAAAGTGCGGATGCTGTTCAGATTATGACGATTCATAAATCGAAAGGACTGGAATTTCCTGTGGTAATTTTTCCTTGCGATGTAGAAATTTATCGTCAAATTAAACCAAAATCTTGGTTAAATGAATTACCAGCATCTTATGAGGGTTTTAATGAACTATTGGTAGATTATAGTAAGAGTTTAAATCTTGTTAGTGAAAGAGGTTTAGAGATTTATAATAAACAAAGAGAGGAATTAGAATTGGATAATTTCAATTTATTATATGTTGTTTTAACAAGATCTGTAGAACAATTACATATTATAACTGAAAATAAAACGTCTTCTAAAGGAGTAGAAAATGTTAATTTTTATTCAGGAGTTTTTATCAATTATTTAAAAGAAATGAATCTTTGGGAAGATGGTCTTTTAGAATATTCATTTGGTACTCAAAATAGAATTAGTAAAAAGGAAAACGAGATTTCTTTAGCAGAGAATCATAAGAAGTTTATATCAACTCCTTGGCAAGAGCATAATATTCAATTATTAGCAAGTTCATCAAAATTATGGAATACAGAACAAGGTAAAGCGATTGATTTTGGAAACTTGTTGCATGAGGTCTTTGCCAAAATCATCTCAAAAAATGATGTTGATAAAGTTGTTTTGCAATATTATCAACAAGGAATTTTAGATGACGAACAAAAAGAATCAATTAAAGAAAATATTTATAATGTTGTAAATCATCCAGAATTAACAACTTATTTTTTAGATGATGTTACGGTTTTTAATGAAAGAGAAATTGTAGATGTAGATAATCAAATTATAATTCCAGATAGGTTGGTTTTTAATCAAAAAAATGAAGTTACTATTATAGATTATAAGACTGGGAGTCCTTCAAATGAGCATCATCAACAATTGTTAAAATATGAACGAGTTTTAAAATCAATGAACTATAAAGTAATTAAAAAATTATTAATTTATATAAATGAGAAAATAGATGTTGTTGAAGTATAATCAGAAAAATTAAACTTTGTAACTTTGCATTTCTTAAATTGATAAAAAATGTACGGTAAAATTAAGGATACTTTAATAAAAGAAATTCAGCAGATTAAAGATGCAGGGTTGTATAAGTCGGAAAGAATTATCACATCATCTCAAGATGCAGTAATTAAAATTTCAACAGGAGAAGAAGTAATTAACTTTTGTGCGAATAATTATTTAGGGTTGTCTAATAATCCAGAAGTTATTCAGGCGGCAAAAGACACAATGGATTCTCATGGTTTTGGAATGTCTTCTGTGCGGTTTATTTGCGGAACACAAGATATTCATAAACAACTAGAAAAAAAGATTGCAGATTTCTATACAACAGAAGATACTATATTATATGCCGCAGCTTTTGATGCAAATGGAGGTGTTTTCGAACCTTTACTTACAAAGGAAGATGCAATTATTTCTGACAGTTTAAATCATGCTTCTATTATAGATGGAGTTCGTTTGTGTAAAGCAGCGCGTTATCGTTATAATAATAATGACATGGGTTCTTTAGAAGAGCAACTTATTGAGACCAATAAACAAAACCACCGATTTAAAATTATTGTTACTGATGGTGTTTTTTCTATGGATGGAATTGTAGCGAAGTTAGATGAAATTTGTGATTTAGCAGATAAGTATGATGCTTTAGTTATGGTTGACGAATGTCATGCAACTGGGTTTATAGGTAAAACAGGAAGAGGAACAGTAGAGTTAAAAAATGTAATGGAACGTGTTGATATAGTTACCGGAACTTTAGGGAAAGCCCTTGGTGGTGCAATGGGTGGTTATACAACAGGAAAAAAAGAGATTATAGAAATCTTACGTCAACGTTCTCGTCCGTATTTATTTTCAAATTCGTTAGCGCCAGCGATTGTTGGTGCTTCTTTAAAGGTTTTCGATTTAATATCTAAAGATACTTCATTACGTGATAAATTAGAATGGAACACGAATTACTTTAGAACAGAAATGGAAAAAGCAGGTTTTGATTTGGTTGGTGCAGATGCTGCGATAGTACCAGTAATGTTGTACGATGCAAAACTTTCTCAAACTATGGCAAATAAATTGTTAGAAAAAGGAATTTATGTAATTGGTTTCTTTTTTCCAGTTGTACCAAAAGAGAAAGCAAGGATACGAGTACAGTTATCGGCCGCACATACAAAAGAACATTTAGATAAAGCAATTTCATCATTTATTGAAGTTGGTAATGCTTTAAAAGTTATTTAGAATTAATAAAAACTTGCAGATTTACGAATATTTTGTAGATTTGTCTTTGTAGATACGTTTTAAGGGTTTACTTTTGCGTATTATAATAACGAACTTTTAATTTAAAAATTTGATAATGAAACGATTAAAATTAGCTGTGATAGCTTTGTTTACGTTGGTAACAGTTAGTAACGTAAACGCACAAGATGAAAACAACCCGTGGGCTGTAGGATTTGGTGTAAATGTTGTAGATTTCTATAATGGAGATAACTTTACAGACCATGTTAAAGATTTACTAGGGAATAGCGATTGGAATATTCTTCCTTCTATTTCTAGAATTTCAGGTGAAAAATACCTTGATAAAGGTTTTACTTTACAATTAGCAGGTTCTTTAAACAAGATTGATTTTTTAAAGGTTGAAAATGATGTTGATTTCTTATACTGGGCAGTTGATGCAATAGTGAAATACGATTTAAACAACATAGCTCCAGGAATTGATACTGGGTGGTTTGATCCTTATGTGTATTTAGGTGGAGGTTATACTTCAGTTGATTCAAATGGTGAAGGTGTATTAAATGCAGGTGTTGGATTCAATGCTTGGTTTAATAACAATTTAGGTTTAAACTTTCAAACAGGAACTAAAAAAGGTTTTTCTAGTAAAGTAGATACTCATTACCAAACTTCTTTAGGTTTAGTAATTAAATTTGGAGGAAAAGACACTGACGGTGATGGTGTATATGATAAAGATGACGCTTGTCCAGATGTTGCAGGTTTAGTAGAATTTAATGGTTGTCCAGATGCTGATGCTGATGGAATCAAAGATTCTGAGGATGCTTGTCCTAACGTTGCTGGTTTAGCAGTTATGAACGGTTGCCCTGATTCTGATGGTGACGGAGTTGCTGATAAAGACGATATGTGTCCTAATTCTAAAGGAACTAAAGCTAATAAAGGTTGTCCTGATACTGACGGTGACGGTGTTGTTGATAAAGATGATAAATGTGCTAATGTAGCTGGACCAGCTGTTAATGCAGGTTGCCCTTGGCCAGATACTGATGGTGACGGAGTTTTAGATAAAGATGATAAATGTGCTTCTGTTGCAGGTCCTGCATCTAACAATGGATGCCCAGAACCTGTTATTGACAAGAAAGATATTGAAGTAATTAACTTTACAGCTAAATCTATTTTATTTAATACTGGTAGATCATCATTCAAGCCTGGTGTTACAAAACAACTAGATGCAATTGTTTCTATTATGAATAAAAATAATAGAGCTACATTTTCAATTGAAGGTCATACAGATAGTACTGGAAAAGCTTCAACTAACTTAAAGTTATCTGGTAAAAGAGCTAATTCTGTTATGAACTATATAGTTTCTAAAGGCGTAGATGCTTCTAGAATATCTGCAAAAGGTTTTGGTAAAAATCACCCTGTAGACTCTAATAAAACTAGAGCTGGTAGAGCCAACAATAGAAGAGTAGAAATTAAAGTTACTAACTAATAATTTCTCACAATAATTTACTAAAAGCCTCATCATAAATGATGAGGCTTTTTTTTTATTTAATTTGATTAGGAATTACTTTAAAAAAATTTTTTAAATTCAGTCAAAAAAATTACCTTTGCACCCTGAAATGAAGAGGTAAAACTCACATAATAAAATAAATAACTTTAATTAGATACAAATGTCTACAACAACAGGTAAAGTTTCTCAAATTATCGGACCGGTAATCGATGTTGAATTTAACACAGAAAATGGTGAGCTTCCAAAAATTTATGATTCATTAGAAATTAAAAAAACTGACGGTTCAATTTTAGTTTTAGAAGTACAACAACATATTGGAGAAGATACAGTTAGAACCATATCTATGGATGCTACTGATGGATTAAGTAGAGGTACTGAAGTAATCGCTACAGGAAATCCAATTCAAATGCCAATTGGAAACGACATTTATGGTCGTTTGTTCAATGTAACAGGAGATGCAATTGACGGTCTAGGTAATTTACCAAAAGAAGGTAAAGACGGATTATCAATTCATAGAAATGCGCCTAAATTTGAAGACTTATCTGTTTCTACAGAAGTTTTATTTACAGGAATTAAAGTAATCGATTTAATTGAGCCTTATGCAAAAGGTGGTAAAATTGGATTATTTGGAGGAGCTGGAGTAGGTAAAACAGTACTAATTCAAGAGTTAATTAACAATATTGCAAAAGGACATGGTGGTTTATCTGTTTTCGCAGGTGTTGGAGAAAGAACTCGTGAAGGAAATGATTTACTTCGTGAAATGTTAGAGTCAGGAATTATCAAGTATGGTGATGACTTTATGCATTCTATGGAAGAAGGAGGATGGGATTTATCTAAAGTTGATAAAGCAGGAATGAAAGATTCTAAAGCAACTTTCGTATTCGGACAAATGAATGAGCCACCTGGAGCACGTGCACGTGTTGCATTATCTGGTTTAACAATAGCAGAATATTTTAGAGATGGAGCAGGAGAAGCACAAGGAAAAGATGTACTTTTCTTCGTAGATAATATCTTCCGTTTTACACAAGCAGGTTCAGAGGTGTCAGCACTTTTAGGACGTATGCCATCTGCAGTAGGTTACCAACCAACATTGGCAACTGAAATGGGTGCAATGCAAGAACGTATTACATCAACTAAAAAAGGTTCTATTACATCTGTACAAGCAGTTTATGTACCTGCAGATGATTTAACAGATCCAGCACCAGCAACAACATTTGCGCATTTAGATGCAACAACAGTATTATCTCGTAAGATTGCAGAGTTAGGTATTTATCCTGCAGTAGATCCTTTAGATTCTACTTCAAGAATTTTATCAGCTGAAGTTTTAGGTGATGAGCATTATAATACAGCAACTGCAGTAAAAGAATTATTACAACGTTATAAAGAATTACAAGATATTATCGCAATTTTAGGTATGGAAGAATTATCTGAAGAAGATAAGTTAGTAGTTCACAGAGCAAGACGTGTACAACGTTTTTTATCTCAACCTTTCCACGTAGCTGAACAATTTACAGGTATTCCAGGTGTCTTAGTAGACATTAAAGATACTATTAAAGGATTCAACATGATTATGGATGGTGAGTTAGATAAATATCCTGAAGCAGCATTTAACTTAAGAGGATCAATTCAAGATGCAATTGATTCTGGAGAGAAAATGTTAGCAGAAGCTTAAAACTAGAAAATATGTTTTTAGAAATTGTAACACCAGAAGCTATTTTATTTTCGTCAGAAGTTGATGCTATATCAGTTCCTGGAGTAAATGGAGAATTTCAAATGCTAAATAATCACGCACCAATAGTTTCAATCTTAAAAGAAGGAACTATAAAGATTCATGTTCACACACAAGAGCATTTAGAATTAAACGATTTAAGTGGTCATTTTGAAGCTCATATAGATGATGATAAAATTTTAACTTTAGCTATTAATTCTGGAACTTTAGAATTAAATGATAATAAAGCAATTATTTTAGCGGACTAAAAGTTAAAATAATATTTTATATAAAATCTCAAAGTGTTTTTTATACTTTGAGATTTTTTTATTTTAAAAAAAAATATAAAAATTCATTCCTTTAAAAATATTGTAAATTTGTACTATGGAAGAAACAAACAGACAACGTAAAATTGCAGGAGTTTTACAAAAAGATTTGGTAGATGTGTTGCAAAAAGCAGCACAAGATGGAATGAAAGGAATTATAATTTCTGTTTCTAAAGTTCATGTAACTTCAGATTTAGGAGTTGCAAAAGTATATTTAAGCATTTTTCCATCAGCAAATAGAGATGAATTAATAAAAGGGGTGCAATCTAATACGCCATTAATTAGACATGAAATGGCAAAACGTACCAAGCATCAATTACGTAGAATGCCAGAATTATTGTTTTTTGGTGATGATACATTAGATTATATTGAAGAAATTGACAAATCTTTAAATGGGAAAGACGTAGATCCTATTAAAAACCCCGATGTATTATCAAGACGTAAAAAACAATAAACTCTTGTTTTCGTTTGAACTTTCCACTCCACATAGCTAAAAGATATTTATTTACTAGAACTAGTAATAATGCAATTAACATTATTACCATTATTGCTTCTTTTGGAGTTATTGTAGGTTCTTTAGCTTTATTTATTATATTATCTGGCTTTTCTGGTTTACGTACCTTTAGCTATAGCTTACTGGACGCATCAGACCCAGATATTAAAATCACATCCATTATAGGAAAATCTTTTTTATTTACAGATGATATTCAAGACATTTTAAAAAAGAATCAATCAATAGCAGCTACTTCTAAAATTATTGAAGAACGTGTTTTTTTAGAATATAATGATAAAAACGAAATTGCATATATTAAAGGAGTTGATTCTAATTATGCCATAGTTACACCTATAAATTCAGCAATAATTGTTGGTAATTGGTTAAACAAAGAATTTAAAAACACGGCTGTTATTGGTCGTCAAATTTCTAATAAATTATCATTAGGTGTTCTTAATTTTGGAGAACCGCTTTCCATTATGGTTCCTAAACCAGGTACAGGTTTTATCAACCCTAATAATGCCTTTTATAAAACAAATGTTCAAATAGTTGGTTTGTATTCCGGAACTGAAGAGTTTGAAAGTAAATTTGTTTTTGTAGCAATTGAGCAAGCAAAAGAATTACTTCGTTTTAAAGAAAATCAAATTACGGGTATTGAATTAAAACTAATTGAGAATGTAGATGTTGATCTTATTTCAGAAGAAATTCAAGAAAAACTAGGAGCAAATTTTAAAGTACAAACAAAAGAACAACTTAACGAGGTTTTTTATAAGGTTATAAATACTGAAAATTTTGTTTCATATTTAATATTTACACTAATTGTAATTATTGCATTATTCAATGTAATTGGTGCAATAATTATGATGATTATTGATAAAAAACAAAACCTAAAAACACTTTTTAATTTAGGAGCAACTATAAAAGAAATTAAGAAAATATTTGTTTTTCAAGGTTTCTTGCTCACTTTATTTGGAATGTCTATTGGCTTATTTCTAGGAGTAGTTTTGGTATTTCTTCAAAAGAAATTTGAGTTATTTATGATTGTACCAAACTTAGCATATCCAGTAGAATTTAGATTTACAAATCTTTTTATTGTTATTTGTACAATTACAGTGTTAGGTTTTATAGCTGCTAAAATTGCAAGTAGTAGAATTTCTGAAGATTTTATAGAAAAGTAAATTTATTCTACAAGATTTTAAAACCTTGCAGATAAGTAGAGTTTTTAATAATTCTGTGGAATAATAACATTCCCAAACTTTGCTTCAACCTCATTAAAAGTATCAAAAACATCTTTTGCATCATCAGAAGTTACCATTTTCATTCTGTATTCTTTAAAATGTGGAATCCCCTTAAAATAATTGGTGTAATGTCTTCGAGTTTCCATAACACCTAGATGATTACCTTTCCAATCAATTGCCATTTGTAAATGAGTTCTAGCAACTTGTGTTCTTTCTGCAATAGTGGGTTTAGCCAAATGCTTTCCGGTATTAAAAAAATGTTTAACTTCATTAAAAAACCAAGGATAGCCAATAGCTGCTCTACCAATCATAGCACCATCTAAGCCATAAGAATCTCGCATTTCCATTGCTTTTTCTGGAGTTGTAATATCACCGTTTCCAAAAACAGGAATGTGCATTCTTTGGTTATTTTTTACTTCAGCAATAGGTTTCCAGTCAGCATCACCTTTATACATTTGTGCACGTGTTCTACCGTGAATTGAAATTGCAGCACAACCAACATCTTGCAAGCGTTCGGCAACTTCAACGATTCTAATAGAATCATGATCCCAACCTAATCGAGTTTTTACAGTAACAGGCAAATTGGTGTGTTTTACCATAGCTTCAGTAAGTGAAACCATTAAATCTATATCTTTTAAAATTCCTGCTCCAGCACCTTTAGAAACTACTTTTTTAACAGGACATCCAAAATTGATGTCAATAATATCTGGATTCGATTTTTCTACAATCTCCACCGTTTTTAACATCGATTCTAAATTGGCTCCAAAAATTTGAATTCCAACAGGACGTTCTTTCTCGTAAATATCTAATTTCATCATGCTTTTTGCAGCATCACGAATTAATCCTTCCGAAGAAATAAATTCTGTATACACAACATCTGCCCCGTTTTCTTTGCATAAAGCTCTAAATGGTGGGTCTGAAACATCTTCCATTGGTGCTAATAAAAGTGGAAAATCTGGAAGTTCTATGTTGCCAATTTTAATCATGTTGCAAATTTATGTTTTCTTCTTAAAAGTTAATCTCTTTTTCAACTTCTTTTTTACCTCTTTTTACAACTACTTTTGTTTTGTTTCCGTTTTCAAAAACTGATAACGCTCGCATATAACTCATCATATTTGTTACTAAACTATCACCCAACTTTATCACAATATCACCTTTTTGTAAACCAGCTTTTTGTGCAGGTTTACCTTCAGAAATACCATCAATACGCATTCCTTTTCCATCAAACATATAATCTGGTATTACACCCAAACCAACTTTAAAACGTGGTGAATCTTTTCCTTCATTCTTTGTTTTTCTGAATGCAAGTTTGCCGTTATCATCTAAATCAGAAATAATATTAAAAATATATTTACTAATCGTTTCCATTCCTTCATAATTCAGTTTTTCTGAATCATCACCTGGTTTATGATAATCTTCATGTTGTCCTGTAAAAAAGTGTAAAACAGGAATATCAGCCAAATAAAAACTTGTATGATCACTTGGTCCAACTCCAGATTCTTGCTGAATTAATTTAAAATTGTCATTATGAGATTTTAAAGTTTGTTTAAATATTGGTGAAGTTCCTGTTCCATAAACAGCCAAAGCAGAATCTTTTTTTAAACGACCAACCATATCCATATTAATCATATAAGAAACCGATTTTGTATCTATTGTTGGGTTTTTTACAAAGTAATTAGAGCCTAAAAGTCCCATTTCTTCTCCAGAAAAAGCCATAAAAAGATAATTATTCTTGATGTTTTTTGCTTTTAATTTTGCAGCTAAATTTAATAAAATCGCAATTCCTGAAGCATTATCATCTGCACCATTGTGTATTGCTTTAATAGAATCTCTGTATAAAGAACCTTCACCTCCAAAACCTAAATGATCATAATGGGCACCAATAATAACTGTGTTTTCAGCTTTATTATCTACAAAACCAAGCACGTTATTTCCAGTAATTGTTCCATCACCATTTACATCAAATTTCACTTCATCATGCGGATTTGTTTTGGGCTTAAAAGTAAAAGGTTGTAAATATTTTTGCGTTCCTTTTGGTTGTAATCCTAATTCTTTAAAACGATTAGAAATATATTCTGCAGCTGCCTTTTCTCCTTTTGTTCCTGTTTGCCTACCTTCTAATTTATCTGAAGCTAAAAACGTAACATCTTCTTGAATTCGGGTTTCTTGATTAATTGCTGGTTTACAAGAAATTAAAAAACTGAAAAAGATTAAAAATAGGATGTTTCTCATGATGATAAATATTATTTTTGCAAAATTAGAGAATTATTATCACTTATTATAATCTATAAAAAATGAAATTAAAAATCCTTTTTTTACTTCTATTAGTAGTTTCTATAACTGCATGTAAAACCAACAAAAAAGAGAATGCTGATGCTAAATCTGGCGAAACAAAAAAATGGGAAGGTGGTTTAATTTTCCCTGAAGAAACTCATTTTAAAACCATGAAACAAATTACGTTTGGCGGTGATAATGCGGAAGCTTATTGGAGTTTTGACGACAAACAAATCATTTTTCAATCTAATAATAAAAATTGGGGAGTAAATTGCGATCAAATGTTTTTAATGAATGTTGGTGAAACTTTTAAAAATTCTATACCACCAATGATTTCTACAGGTTTAGGCCGTACAACTTGTGCGTATTTTTTACCAGACAATAAGAGTTATGTTTATGGATCAACACATTTAGAAGGAAAAGAATGTCCGCCAGCTCCATTAAGAAGAGAAGGGAAATATGTGTGGCCAATTTATGAAAGCTATGATATTTTTGTAGCAGATTTAGAAGGAAACATTACAAACCAATTAACTACAGAACTAGGTTATGACGCAGAAGCAACGGTTTCTCCAAAAGGAGATAAAATTGTTTTTACTTCTATGAGAACTGGTGATTTAGAGTTATTTACAATGAATATTGATGGTTCTGATGTAAAACAAATTACAGATCAATTAGGATATGATGGTGGCGCATTTTTCTCACCAGACGGAACAAAATTGATTTTCCGTTCTTCGAGACCAAAAACGGAAGCAGCTATAAAAGAATACCAAGATTTATTAAAAGAAGGTTTGGTGCAACCAACTGAAATGGAATTATACATTTGTAATGCGGATGGTTCTGAACTACGTCAATTAACAGATTTAGGAAGCGCAAATTGGAGCCCATTTTTTCATCCTTCAGGAAAAAAGATTTTATTTTCTTCAAATTTTGAATCAGAAAGAGGTTTTCCTTTCAATTTATATATGATAGATTTAGATGGAAAAAACCTAGAAAGAGTAACACATGGTGAAACATTTGATGCTTTTCCAGTGTTTTCTAATGATGGAAAAAAACTAATCTTTTCCTCTAATAGAAATAATGGAGGTGGTCATGATACCAACTTGTTTATTGCAGAATGGCAAGACTAAAAGGATTATATTCAATTTTATTTGCTATCTTATAGCATATTAATCTAAAAATTATAAACTATTGGGGGCAAAAGAAAATATTTTAAGAAAAATTAGAATTTTAATAACAAATCAATTTGATTCACCAGAAGAAGCTTTTAGTTTTTTTGATTCAGACAAAGATGGTAGATTAAAAAAATCTGAAATCAAAAAAATGTTAAAAAGTGCAGCTGTTAATGGTTTTATAAGAGGCGTTGTTGCAAGAGAACTACTAAAAGGATATGATAAATCTAGTGATGATACCATAAACTGGGAAGAGTTTAAAGTCGCAATTTCAGAATTAGAAAGAGATTTATAATCAGTTTACAATTTAAAGAAAAGTACAATGAATTTCATTGTACTTTTTTTATTTGACAAGGTTTGTAAATAGCATATATTTGTAAGTTGAACGCAGTTAGAAAACGAAGTATGAAGAATATTAGAAACTTTTGCATTATCGCACATATAGATCATGGTAAAAGTACGTTAGCAGATAGATTATTAGAATATACAGGCTCTGTAACAGATCGAGAAAAGAAAGATCAGTTGTTAGATAGTATGGATTTGGAACGCGAACGTGGTATTACCATTAAATCGCACGCCATTCAAATGGATTTTGAGCATAAAGGAGAACAATTTGTTTTAAATTTAATTGATACTCCAGGTCACGTAGATTTCTCTTACGAGGTTTCTCGTTCAATTGCAGCTTGTGAAGGAGCGTTGTTAATTGTAGATGCTGCACAAAGTATACAAGCACAAACAATTTCTAACTTATATTTAGCTTTAGAGAACGATTTAGAAATTATTCCTATTTTAAATAAAATAGATTTACCTTCTGCAAATCCAGAAGAAGTAACAGATGATATTGTAGATTTATTAGGATGTGACCCAGAAGATGTAATTCATGCAAGTGGAAAAACAGGTTTTGGTGTAGATAATATATTAACAGCAATTATAGATAGAGTTCCAGCTCCAAAAGGAGATCCAGATGCACCATTACAAGCATTGATTTTCGATTCAGTTTACAATTCTTATAGAGGTATAGAAACATATTTCCGTGTTTTTAATGGAGAAATAAAAAAAGGTCAGCGTATTAAGTTCATGGCAACCGATAATGAGTATTTTGCTGATGAAGTTGGTACTTTAAAATTAGAGCAAGTTGTAAGAAAGTCTGTAAAAGCAGGTGATGTTGGATATTTAATTACAGGAATTAAAACAGCAAAAGAAGTTAAAGTTGGAGATACAATTACAGATGCAGTAAATCCAACAACAGAAAATATTGAAGGTTTCGAAGATGTAAAGCCAATGGTTTTTGCAGGAATTTATCCTGTTGATACAGAAGATTATGAAGAGTTGCGTTATTCTATGGAAAAACTGCAATTAAACGATGCTTCTTTGGTTTTTGTACCAGAAAGCTCTGCAGCTTTAGGTTTTGGTTTCCGTTGTGGATTTTTAGGAATGTTACACATGGAAATTATTCAAGAACGGTTAGAACGTGAGTTTAATATGACTGTTATTACAACAGTTCCCAATGTTTCTTACCATGCTTATACAAAGAAAAATCCTACAGAGATTCTTTTATTAAACAATCCTACAGATTTACCAGATCCATCAAGATTAGAAAGAGTAGAAGAGCCATATATTAAAGCAAGTATTATTACAAAATCTGACTTTGTTGGGCAAGTAATGAGTTTGTGTATCGAAAAACGTGGAGAAATCACAAACCAAACTTATCTAACAACAGAAAGAGTTGAACTAACGTTCGATATGCCTTTGGCAGAAATAGTTTTCGATTTTTACGATCGTTTAAAAACCGTTTCTAAAGGATATGCATCTTTCGATTATTCGCCAATTGGTATGCGAGTTTCTAAATTGGTAAGAGTAGATATTTTATTAAACGGTTCTGGTGTAGATGCACTTTCTGCACTTTTACATGCCGATAATGCCTATACAATTGGTAAAAAAATAGTTGAAAAACTAAAAGAATTAATTCCAAGACAACAGTTCGATATTCCTATTCAGGCAGCAATTGGAGCAAAAATTATTGCACGTGAAACTACAAAAGCATTGCGTAAAGATGTTACCGCAAAATGTTATGGTGGTGATATTTCTAGAAAACGTAAGTTATTAGAAAAGCAGAAAAAAGGAAAGAAAAGAATGCGACAAGTTGGTAATGTAGAAATTCCGCAAGAAGCATTTATGGCCGTTTTAAAGTTGAATGATTAAGTAGATAATCAAGATTTTAGAACCAAGAAACAAGACAAAAACAATATAATTGTCATTCCTGCGTAGGCAGGAATCTATACAAAATAAATATTATAAGAACCTTTTTGAGAAATCAAGAAGGTTTTTTATTTGAAGCTATTTCCAGCTTTTCACTATATCTTTTTTCTGAAAAATAAAAAAGGATGCCGTTTCAATCTGGGCTAGACTCGTTTGCTAGTTTTTTTATCTATAAAAAGTAATATTAGTGAATTAAATCACTATTAAAATGTATATTTGGTGAATGTATTCACTAAAAAAGCGTATATTTGGTGAATTGTAATTATAAAAAATGATAAAAAGACAGTTGTATCATCAAATTATAGAAAAATATCATAAAGGAAAAGCAATTGTTTTAGTAGGACCCAGACAAGTAGGTAAAACAACTTTATTAAACACTGTCTTAAGAGAAAATAAGCATCTTTTTTTAGATGGAGATGATCCAACAGTAAGAACACTTTTAGAAAAAGTAAATACAGAGCAACTAAAATCTATTATTGGTGGTTTTAAATTCATTTTTATAGACGAAGCTCAAAGAATTCTTAATATTGGGCTGACTTTAAAAATAATAACAGACCAGTTTAAAGAAGTACAACTTTTAGTAAGTGGCTCATCTGCATTCGAATTAAAAAATCTTACAAATGAACCTTTAACAGGTAGGAAATTTCAATTTAATTTATTACCTATTTCTTGGAAAGAGTTTGAAGACAATGTTGGTTATTTAAAAGCTACACAACAACTAGAGCAACGTATTCTATACGGAATGTATCCTGACATTATTAATAATTTAGGTGAAGAAGTAGAATTGTTAACCAATTTATCAGACAGTTATTTGTACAAAGATATTTTGTCTTTTCATGAAATTAAAAAACCAGAAATTTTAGAAAAATTACTGCAAGCTTTAGCATACCAAATTGGGCAAGAGGTTAGTTTCAATGAGCTTTCTAGACTATTAGGAATCGATAAAAATACAGTAAGTACTTACATAGATATTTTAGAAAACAACTATGTGATTTTTAGATTGCCAAGTTTTTGTAAGAATTTAAGAACCGAAATAAAACGCAATCAAAAAATATACTTTTACGATTTAGGCATTAGAAATGCAGTTATAAAAGATTTTAGACCCTTGTCAATTAGACAAGATAAAGGAATGTTGTGGGAAAATTTTTTAATTACAGAACGTTTAAAGAGCAATTTATATAACAAATCTTTTGCAAAAACCTTTTTTTGGAGAACTACAAGACAACAAGAAGTAGATTATGTAGAAACTTTACACAATTCTATTGAAGCTTATGAGTTTAAATGGAATAGCAAACAAAAAGTAAAAATCCCTAAAACTTTTGAAAGTACTTATAATGTAAAAGTTAATGTTATTGATTCTAGTAACTTTAGGGTTTTTGTTGATGGTTAACAAGTAAACTTGTTTGCTAACTTTTTGTCATTCTTGCCAAGGCAGGAAGCTAAACTAACTTATTATAGATTCCTGTTTTCACAGGAATGACAAATAGAACTAACTTAACTTTCCAACCACTTTCTAAAATCAGATGTTGTAGAAGAACTTGTCATTACTTTTTCTTTGTGTTTTTTTATAGAAATTAGCAAACGGTTCTTAAAATGAGATTCTATTTTTTCTATAAAATCGATATTTACAATTTCACTTCTATTCACTTTAAAGAATTTTTTAGGATTTAGTTGCAGTAAAATACTTCCTAAATTCTGTGATATTGTATGTCGTTTTCCATTGTTATCTATTACCAAACAAAAATCACCAGAAGCAGTAATTAGCGCAATGTCAATTGCATTTAGTAATTGAATTCCTGTTGCTTTTTTAATTACAAATCTTTTTTTGTAATTGGTATTTTCTTCTTGTAAAGCAGACTTTAAAGCATTAATTGTGGTTTTATCCAAAGAATTATAATCACCTTTTTTAAATAATGACTGGTATTTTTCCAATGCTTTATTAAAATCCGTTTGAGAATAAGGTTTTAAAATGTATGCAATTCCGTTGGTGTTAAAAGCTTGAAATAGATAATTATCATGAGCTGAACAGAATATAATCGGACAATTAATCGCTGTTTTATCAAACAAATCAAAAGAAAGACCGTCTAAAAGTTGAATGTCAGACAAAATAAAATCGTAGGTATTTTCTTTTAAAAATTTTTCTCCATCAGCAATACTTCTTGCCCAATCATGAGATATTTTTATATCAAAAAAACGGTCTAAACATTTCTGTAGTTTTTGATATGCAGGTATTTCGTCTTCAAGAATTAGTATTTTCATTTTCATCAACTTTATTATTCACTCAAAGTAATTATCGGTATAAAAACTTCAAATTTTAAATCCATATTATGAACTTGAATTTGTTCATCTGAAAGTAATTTATAACGTGCTTTTAAGTTTTCTAAACCAGTACCAAAAGATTCTTCTTTTATCTTTACAGCAGATTTACAATTGGTAATAATTAACCAACCTTCATTAATTGCAATGGTTGTTTTTATTGAAGTTTTACCATCAGATTTATTGTGTTTTACCACGTTTTCTAATAATGATTGTATTGCACCTGTTGGAATAAATTTATCAGCCAAAGAAGTATTTTCTTTAATATTAAACTCATAATCGTTACCAAATCTTGTTTGTATTAAAAAAATGTAATTTTTTGCAAACTCAATTTCGCTGGCAAGTTCCATAACTTCAGCGTCTTTTGTTTTTATTAAATACCTGTAAATTAAAGACAATCTGTTTATGTATTCTTTTGCTTTTGTAGGATTGCTATCTATTAAACTATCTAACGTGTTTAAATTGTTGAATAAAAAATGAGGATCTATTTGAGAACGTAATAATTTTAATTCGTTTTCTTTTTGTTGTTTTTGTGATTCAACTAACTGTGTTTGCCCTTCGTAAAACTTTTTTATTAGAAGTAATCCTAATGGAAAACCAACCATACTTGTTGCATTGTATAATCCATTTTGTAAATATAAAAAAATATTAGAAATGCTTTTAAAAGTTTTACCTGCACTTAATCTTCCAATTAAATTATCTAGAGTACCAAAAAAGATTAGTATTAATAAGGCAAAAACAAAAAATTGTAAATATTTTTTTTCTTTAATTAAAAGCCGTGGTACTAATATCTGAATAAAAATAAGAATTAAAGTAATTGATATTATTATAGAGATTGGTAAGTCTACTACATATTCAATTAACTTATTTCCAACTCTATAATAATCTAAACAATTTAATATAGCTGTAACAACAAATACCACAGAAAGTATTATCCAATCAGATTTATTAAGCTTGATATTCATTTAATTTGTTTTTTTTTGTAGAAGATTAAACTAAACCCTAATGCAGTAATTAAATATGTATAAATTAATCTAGATGGAAAAAATCTTCCAAAAAACACAATTAATGTAGCTAAAATAATTAGCGAAACGCCTAATTTATTTTCCTTAAAATAGTTTAATGCTAAAAGTAACAGACCAACATTTAAAAAATTTGGACCTATAGTAATAAATGGTTTCCAGATTGATGGAATTTTAGAAATATGACTTGCAAATTCACTTCTAATTTCTTGAGTTGATTGACTCCACCAAATAAAATCTAAAACACACATTCCAATAATACACACAATACCAATTATTATAGTTGGAACACCAATATAAGTAAATAAACTTTTCGGAAATTGACCTAATTGTGGAATTAAAAAAGCAACCCCAATCAATAAAGACCAATGTGCAAAATCTATAGGTTTTAAAGCATAGACAAAGTCATTTCCTTGAGCTAGTAGCAATTGTCCAATTGCTTCAAAAAGTAAACCTAATATAAAAAATGGTTTGTAATTCATTTAAACTAATTATTAAGTGGCAATTGCTTTTTTATAACATAAATACCATAAATTAAACATGGTAAAGTTAATAAAATTGTGAGTATTGCACTTTCTACATCTATAGCGTTAGAAGTTGTTTCTTTTATTGGTTGCCCTACAGTATCTAATTTGGCGACAAAATCTATAATTGCATGAATAATAATTAACGGATACACTCTTTTTATTACCATAAGAATTGCCCCAAACATAACACCAATAAAAGTTGCGAAAAATACTTGAGAAATTTCACCATAAAGACCTTTATCAAATTTAATTAGATGTAATAAACCGAATATTAAAGCAGAAATAAAAACAGCTTTTATTTGTGCTTTTCTGTTATTACCAAAATATTTAGAAATTAAAGGAAGCAATACACTTCTTAAACTTAACTCTTCAGAAAAACCAATACTTAAACAGTAAACGGCTAATATTATCAGATTTAAAATACTAACATTTGGAATTGTATCTAAAAACAAACCATTTAATAAAACAAGAAATATTAACGGAAAAATAATTAGCCATAGTTTTTTTGGTCTCGTTTTAGTTAATCCTCCAAGATGAAATAAATCTAATTCTTTTGCTATCAGAAAAGAACCAAAACCAAGAATGCAATTACTTAAAGTTTTAAAACCAAGATGAATGTTATAATCCTCAATTCCATTATTTATTAAATATGATTTTAATACATTATTAGCAACTAAAATAGCAGCAATAAAGATTGTAAACAATGTAATTTGATTTAAAATTGATTTATTTTTCATTGCGATTAATTATCATTTTGAATTCTATTCTCTTCATCTTTTGAAGAATTACGTTTCGATTTCTTCTTACCGAATTTAGAACCGAAACTATACACTAATCGTAATTGAATGTTTTGTCTAGAGCCATTGCTTTCTACTTGTGCAGTTTCACTTCCGCCATAATCAATAGTTCCGTTAAAACCTCTGTTTAGCATTTTATTAAAACCAAGATTTACTTTTAATCTATCATCTAAAAATTTCTTTCCAAAAGAGAAATCTAAACCTGCTAACCAATCTACTTGTATTTGACCTTCTAAAGCACCTGTTCCATAGTTTCCACTCATTTCAAAATTTACATCCCAAGGTAATTTATAACTCGCTTGGATAAACCAAAACATATTCCATTTAGATAAATCTACACCATGCATTAACGAATTATATGAGTTTTTATTTACAATAAAACCAGTATAACCTTCAACTCCTTTTAGAAAACTTAACGGAGCAAATAATCTAAAATTCCAATTTGTGTAATCTTCAACATTAACCGCTTGTTGAGTAATTTGAGCTCCATTTTGTTGAATTAGATCGAAAATAACATCATCTGTTTTACTATATCCAACTGTAAAAAACGGTTGACCTTCATAAGTTAAATTAAACTGATAATTATTAGTAAAAGCGGGTTTTAAGTTTGGGTTTCCTTTTTCTGAAGAAAATGGATCTAAAAACTCTTGAAAAGAATTTAAACTTCCATAAGAAGGTCTTCTAATTCTATAACTATAAGACATACTTGCACCTAGAACTTCTGTTAATTTTTTACTGATAGACGCACTTGGAAATAATTTTTGAATAGGTCTTTTTTTAATTACTGTTTTTAAAACTCCATTTTCCATAAAGTTTGATGTTCCTTCTGTATTACTATCTTCATAACGTAATCCACCAGAAAAAGACCATTTTCCAGACGTTGCGTTTATTTTAGAGTATAAAGCGAAAATAGTTTCATCTACTAAAAAACGACTAGTTCCATCTACGTCTAAATCAAAACCGCTAGAAGTGTTTTCTAAAAAAGATTGCAAATCACTATCAGTATTTATTTTTGCATACTTGCTACCAATACTTAATTTTAAGTTTTCTGAAAAAGTTTTAGAGTAATCAGCCTTATATGTTTTTATAGTATATTTTCCATCTTGTATATATTTTCTGTCCTGAAAAACTTCAGTACTTCCAGGAACGTCAACTAACATATTTATGTTGTCATTTTTATAATCAATATAATTAAAATCGATAACTAATTTATCTGTATCAGACTTATATTCATAATATGGGTTGATATTGAAGTCTACACGATCTCTATCGAATCTATTTTCTGAAAACAATACTTTAGTTTCAGTAGGTTTTATAATAAATGTTTTACTAGAAGTAATTCTGTCGGATTTTCTATTATTCCATCGTCCACCAATTCCAATTGAATTATTATCATTAATATAATAATCTACATTCCCGCTCACATTAAAACGATTTGGTTTATAAGGAGATTTAGTTGTTTGATCATACGTTTCATTTCCAACAGTTCTCACTAAAAACAAATCATCTCTCCATGTAGGTTTTGAGTGTCCAATACTTGTTTGCCAATTTAATTTGTTTTTATAACTAGCAATAGAAGCTCTTGTTCCGTATTCGAAACCTTCATCTTCACCTACCCAACCTGTTATACTTCCATGAGTTCCTAAACGAACATTTTTCTTTAAAATAATATTAATGATTGCTCCAGAACCAGATGCATCATATTCAGCACCAGGTTGTTCTACAACTTCAATTTTAGCAATATTGTCTGCTGGAAAATCACGAAGTAAAGTTTCAACATCCATATATTCTGTAGTTTTTCCGTTAATTAGAATTCGAACACCACCTTTTCCTGCAATCGAAATTCCTCTATCTGTAACTAAAATCCCAGGTACTTTACGCATTACATCTTGTAAACTAGAATTCAACATTTCAGATTTTTCTAAATCTACAATTAGTTTTTCTGCAGTTTGTCTAATAACAGGTCGTTTGCTTTTTACTATAACTTCATTTAAAGTTTGTGTCTCTTCTTTTAATATGATGTTAAAAGTTTTGTTTGAATTTAAGTCAAATTCTTTAATTTTTTGAGTTTGAAAGCCCAACATAGAAACTTCAATTTTGTATTTTCCGGAAGCAACATTATCAAAAGTATATGCTCCATTATCATTAGAAACAGTTCCTTTTGGGTTTGCTTCATCACCTATTTTATATAAAATAATGTTTGCATACGGTAAAGATTCATTTTGTTCATCCATTATTTTACCAGAAATGGTGTTTTGTGCTGTGAATGATAAAATTCCGAAAAGTAAAATAAAAATTGTAGTTAAAAATTTCATTTGGTTGGTTTTATAATAGACATCAAAAATGTTCATTTTGTTACAGAAGAAAAACTATAATCTGCCGAATTGGGATAAATTCCCGACAAGTTGATAGAATTTACATCTTAAAAGCTAGACGTCATTAATTCCAAAAAAGTTTCCTGCAAAAAAAAAATACTCTAGAATTTCTCAAGAGTATTTTTCAATTAAGTTAACAGTAGTAAAGTGTAAAGAACATTTGTAATGTTAATCTCTTCCTCCTAAAATTTGAAGTCCCCAATATAATAAGGCAGCCAAAGAACCTAAAGCAGCAACTAAATAAGTTCTTGCAGCCCATTTTAAAGCATCTGTTGCGCCAGCTAATTCTTGTTGAGAAACCATATTTTTATTTTTTAACCAAGCTAAAGCTCTATTACTTGCATCATATTCTACAGGTAATGTTATAAAGCTAAAAAGTGTTGCTAAACCCATAAAAACTAAACCAGCTATGGCAATGTAAAATCCAATTCCGGCAGAGGCAGAAGCAGCTCCTAAAAATAAACCACCAATTACTAACCATTGAGAAAATTTAGAAGTAACGCTAACAATTGGTACCAATTGAGAACGCATTTTTAAATAACTGTAAGCAGCTGCATGTTGTACTGCATGACCACATTCATGAGCAGCAACTGCAGCTGCGGCTGCGTTTTTTTGGTTGTAAACACCTTCACTTAAATTGACTGTTTTATTTTGCGGATTGTAGTGATCTGTTAACATACCTGGAGTAGAAATTACTTTTACATCAAAAATGCCATTGTCTTTTAACATTTTTTCAGCAATTTCTGCACCACTCATTCCGTTTCTTAATTCAACTTGAGAATATTTTTTGAATTTACTTTTTAGTTTGTTGCTAACTAGCATACTTACTAAAGAGATTAGACCAATTAAAATATAAAATCCCATCATAATGTATATTGTTTTAAATAATTATATCACTTTTGTTTGATAAATTTACAACATAAAGTGTTCCAAATTATTATTCGGAATATAAAAATGACAAAATGACAAACAAACCTAATATTTTATTAGTCTATACTGGTGGTACTATTGGTATGATTAAAGATTATAAAACAAATGCCTTAAAAGCATTTGATTTTAGTCAAATTATAAACAAAATACCAGAATTACAGCAGTTAAATTGTAATATAGAAAGTATTTCTTTTGATGAACCAATAGATTCATCAAATATGAATACAACCTATTATATAGATATTGTAGAAATTATAGAAGAAAACTATACAAAATTTGATGGTTTTGTAGTTTTAACAGGTTCAGATACTATGTCTTATACGTCTTCTGTGGTTAGTTTTATGTTAGAAAATGTACAAAAACCAATCATTTTTACAGGTTCTCAATTGCCAATAGGAGATTTAAGAACAGACGCAAAAGAAAACTTAATTACTTCTATTGAAATTGCTGCTACTAGAAAAAATAACAAACCAGTACTTGCAGAAGTCTGTTTGTATTTTGAATATAAATTGTACAGAGCCAATAGAACTACCAAAATTAATTCAGAACAGTTTGAAGCATTTACTTCTATGAATTATCCGCCTTTGGCAGAAAGTGGTGTTCATTTAAATTTTAATGAGCATTTAATTCATCAACCAAAAAAAGACACACCACCTTTAATTGTTAGAAAGAACTTGGTATCTGATATTGTTATTTTAAAATTATTTCCTGGTATAACTATAAATGTTATCGAAAGTATTCTAAATATTAAAGATTTAAAAGGAGTAGTTTTAGAAACCTACGGAGCAGGAAATGCGCCTGATACAAAAGAGTTTGTAAGCTTATTAAAAAATGCTATCGAGAAAGGTATTAAAATAATAAATGTTACACAATGTGCAGGTGGAAGTGTAATACAAGGTCATTATGAAACAAGTTTAGGTCTAAAAAAAATTGGCGTTGTAAGTGGTAAGGATATTACTACTGAATCTGCGGTTGCAAAATTGATGTATTTGTTAAGTAAAAACTTATCGAAAGAAGATTTTAAACATTATTTCGAGAAATCTTTACGAGGAGAGATTTCTAATAAATAACAAGCTGTTTAATTGATAAAAAAGTAAAAAAAGAATAAAAACAGTATTTTTATCATAAATTAAATAAAATATTTTTTAGAATTTGACATTTTTTTTGTTACTTGGCACTCTCTAAAATAGATAATTAGCTTTTGCTACTTAAAAAAAGAAGAGAAAGTATTAAATATTTTTGTTTATTTGAAATGAAAATCTATATCTTTAACCCGTTAACTATTAAAAATTAATTATAACAAAGATGAAAAAAGTAGTAAATGTACTATCTGTAACAGGATTCATGTTTTTTGGAGCTATTCAATCAACTTTCGCACAAGATGCAGCTGAAGAATCAAGAACTTTTCACCAAGAATTAAAACTTCGTTTTATTGAAGGTGACCCAGGATTTATGGGAATTGTATTAGTAGCCTTAATTTTAGGTTTAGCTATTGCAATTGAAAGAATTATTTATTTAAACATGGCAACAACTAATACTAAGAAATTAGTAGCTAGTGTAGATGAGGCTTTAAGTTCTGGTGGTGTAGAAGCTGCAAAAGAAGTTTGTAGAAACTCAAAAGGACCAGTAGCATCTATCTTTTACCAAGGTTTAGATAGAGTAGATGAAGGAGTTGAGGCAGCAGAAAAAGCAGTTGTTTCTTATGGAGGAGTTCAAATGGGACTTTTAGAGAAAAATGTTTCTTGGTTATCTTTATTTATCGCATTAGCACCAATGCTTGGTTTCATGGGAACTGTAATTGGTATGATTGATGCATTCGATAGAATTGCAATAGCAAATGATATTTCTCCAGCAGTAGTTGCAGGTGGTATTAAAATTGCATTATTAACAACAGTATTTGGTTTAATTGTTGCAATTATCTTACAGATTTTTTATAATTATATCGTTTCTAAGATAGATAGTATCGTTAATAGTATGGAAGATTCTTCTATTCAATTAATCGATTTATTAGTAAAATATAAAAAATAAAAATAATTATGAAAAGTAATAAAATATTAAATATTTTAATTGCTGTTATAGCGATCATAGGTGCTATCCTTTTCATAAGAATTTTTATGGAAGATGCAGATGCACTTCAAACAGACGGAGCATTGCAGAATAAAGTAATTAGTCCAATTATTTATTTCTCTACCTTTTTGTTTTATGCAGCAGTAATTATTACACTAGTACTTTCTATGTTAAGTTTAATACGTAACCCAGAAAGTTTAAAGAAGACCTTCTTAGGAGTAGCTGTTTTAGCAGTAGTGCTTGTTATAGCTTACTTTTTAGCAGATGATAATGCAGTATTAGATACTACAGGGTCTATCTTAAAGGGAGGAGAAGCAGGTACAGCTATGAATAAATGGGTAGGTGCAGGAATCTATTATAGTATTATTTTAGGTTTAGTAGCAAGTGCATTCTTTGTATTAGATTTAGTAAAAGGATTAATAAAATCATAAAACTATGGCAAGAAGAGAGAATCCAGAAATTAATGCAGGTTCTATGGCAGATATTGCCTTCTTGTTATTAATCTTCTTTTTAGTAACTACCACAATGAATGTAGATTCAGGTATTTCTAAAAAGCTATCTGAAAAACCACCACCAGATTATGTACCACCAATTATAAAGCAAAAAAATATCTTTGAGGTAAATATTAACAGAAATAATGAGCTTTTAGTAGAAGGCGAAAGAATGGAAGTTAAAGACTTAAAAGATGCTACAATTGCTTTTGTAGATAATGGTGGAGGTGAAGGTAAAGTAGAAGATGGTGTTAAGACAGGGCCTTGTACTTATTGTAAAGGTGAAAAAAGTGAATCATCATCCGATCACCCTAACAAGGCAATTATTTCTGTTCAAAGTGATAGAGGTACTGAATATGGTACTTATCTAATTGTTCAAAATGAGTTATTAAGAGCTTATACTGAATTAAGAAATAGATTATCTATGGAAAAGTATAAGATTCCTTTTAACGAATTAGAAGAAGCTTACAAAGACGACAAGAACAATGAGGCATTAAAGAAAAAAGTTGAAGATATCAAAACAAGTTATCCTCAAATTATTTCTGATGCAGAACCAACCAATTAATTTTTAAATATAACAATATGTCTAAATTTAGAAAAAAGAAAAAAGGAATGCCAGCAGTTAATACTGCAGCTTTACCAGACATCGTTTTTATGTTGTTATTTTTCTTTATGGTTACTACTACCATGAGAGAAACTGATTTAAAAATTGAGAATCCAAGACTTCCTTCTGCATCAGAAGTGAAAAAATTGGAGCACAAAAGTTTGGTAAGTACTATTTATGTTGGTAAAGCAAAAGATGGTAAATACGGTACAAGCTTTAATAGAATACAATTGAATGATAAAATTGGTACAGCAGAAGATGTTCCTGCATTTATTATGAATGCAAGATTAAAAGTATCTGAAGCTGAAGTTCCATTTATGACAACTTCAATTAAAGCAGATAAAGAATCTAGTGTTGGAACTATAGTTGATATTAGATTAAAATTAAGAGATGTAAATGCTCTTAAAATTAGTTATTCTGCTTCTAAAGCAAGTTCAAATTAATTATTCAAAATAGAATATTAAAAAAGGATGATTCGAAAGAATCATCCTTTTTTTTTGAACTTATTTTTTAAGTAATATCTCTTTGTTATGAAATATTGTATCTTTATACTACGTTTCTAATATTATGAATAAAGCTTTTAAAACACTCTTTTTATTTTTTATTACACTGAATACTTTCTCACAAAAAGAAACTTTAGAATTAGGAGATCGTTATGCAGACGATCAAATTTATGCATCTGTTTCATTTGCACAATTTACTGATCAACCTTCCTTAATTATAAAAAGTAGTTTTTCTTATGGAATTTCAGCTGGTTTTATGAAAGACTTTATTCTAAATAAACAAGGCAGTTTTTCAATAGCTGGTGGAATTGGTTACGGATTCGATTTATTCAATCATAAATTAAAAGTTGAAGAATTAAATAACGTTACAACCTTTAGTAGTGATGCTACAATAAGTGCAAATATTTTTAAATCTCATAATATAGAATTTCCTTTAGAAATACGTTGGAGAACTTCTACAGCAAATAGATATAGTTTTTGGAGAGTCTATACCGGAATTAAATTTATGTATAACCTATCTAACAAATTTCAATTTGAAGATAATAATGGTAATGCATTTCAATATTCTAATATTACTGAATATAATAAATTGCAATATGGTTTAACCATTTCTGCTGGTTATGATGAATTTAATATTAATATTTTTTACGGATTAACATCAATTTTTAAAGATGCTGCTTTAAATGCAGAATCTATAAACACTAAAATATTAAAATTTGGACTGATATTTTATATCTTATAAGATATAAAAAACTACAAAAGGAGATAGAATTCCGAATAAAAAACCAAGATAGACTTCTTTTGTTGTATGTGCATTTAAATGCAATCTTGCACTTGCTAACAAACCAGCAAGTAAGAAAGCAACTAGAATAACAGGTAAAAAAAATTGTGAATATATACTACCTAGTACCATAAAAAATCCTGTTGAAATTCCTAAAGAAAGTAAATGAATACTAGTTTTTATTTTGAAAGCAAAAAAGAGGTAAATAAAAATTAACCCTAAAGAGGTAGCATAAAACAAAAGTCCTAAATCTCTTAAATTAGGTATGTTTTGAAGTGTGTTTCCTAATAGATAAAACAAAATAATCATAACAATAACAGGTATCTTTCTTTCTGAAATAGTTTCTGCTCTAAATGATTTAATAAGTTTAATTTTTTTGAAAAGAATTAAAATAAATAAAGGAATTAGGTAAGTAGTGGCAAATATTAAACCTAAAACTGCAAGTTTTTGTTTACTACCAAAATTGTTGGGAATCAATAGAAAATACAACATTACACCAATTGTAGGAATTACAATAGGATGCAACATTACAGATATGATTCTGTTAAATCTCACTAAATTTCTTTTCGTAAACGAGCTACTGGTAAATCTAACTGTTCTCTATATTTTGCAACAGTTCTACGTGCAATCGGATACCCTTTTTCTTTTAAAATAGCAGCTAATTTTTCATCTGTAAGCGGTTTCTTCTTGTTCTCTTCTATAACAACTGTTTCTAAAATCTTCTTTATTTCTTTTGTAGAAACGTCTTCTCCTTGATCATTTTTCATAGATTCAGAAAAGAACTCTTTAATTAACTTTGTACCATAAGGTGTAGAGACAAACTTACTATTTGCAACTCTAGAAACAGTAGAAACATCCATGTTAATCTTATCTGCAATATCTTTTAGAATCATTGGCTTTAACTTTCGTTCATCGCCAGTTAAAAAGTAATCGTACTGATAATGCATAATGGTGTTCATTGTCACTAATAAAGTCTGCTGACGCTGTATAATAGCATCAATAAACCATTTTGCTGAATCTAGTTTTTGTTTGATAAAGAATACTGCATCTTTTTGTGATTTGGATTTTACAGTAGATTCTTGATAGCCTTTTAGCATATTGTTGTACTCTCTAGAAATATGTAATTCTGGAGCATTTCTAGAATTTAGAATTAAATCTAATTCACCATCTATAATCTTTATAGAAAAATCGGGTACAATTTGTTCCGCTATTTTATTATTACCTGCATAAGAACTACCTGGTTTGGGATTTAATTTAGAAATTTCGGTATTTACTTCTTTCAATTCATCTACAGAGATATTAAATTTCTCTTGAAGTTTTTTATAGTGTTTTTTTACAAAATGATCAAAAGCATTTTCTAAAATATCTATTGCTAAACTTCTTATTTTGGTTTTATCTTTTAACTTTAATTGTATGATTAAACATTCTCTTAAATCCCTAGCGCCAACTCCAATTGGATCTAATGTATGGATGACTTTTTTAAGTATACCAATTACTTTTTCTTCAGTAGTAAAAACATTTGCCGTAAAAGCTAAATCATCTACTAAATCTAAAATATCTCTTCTTATATAGCCACTATCATCTATACTACCTACTAGAAATTCTGCAATTGCAAGTTCTTCATCATCAAAACTATAGGTGCTTAATTGATTCTTTAAGGATTGATGAAAACTTGTTCCTGCGGCATAAGGCACATTTTTTTCTTCATCATCCGCAGAATAATTGTTTGCCTGTGTTTTATAACTTGGCACATCATCATCACTTAAATATTCATCAATATTTATATCTTCTGTTTCTGTTTTTTCTGTTGCAGCATCATCAAATTCATTTGATAGATCATCATCAATAGAATCAGATTCATCTTTACCAGTATCTAAAGCTGGGTTTTCTTCAATTTCTTGCTTTAAACGTTCTTCAAAAGCTTGCGTAGGTAATTGAATTAACTTCATCAACTGAATTTGTTGTGGAGATAATTTCTGAAGAAGTTTATAATGTAGACTTTGTTTTAGCATATTTTTAAAGATACATAAATCTTATTAAAATTCAGCGTTTTGTGGAGTTCTTGGAAACGGAATTACGTCTCTAATATTTCCCATTCCTGTAGTAAATTGTACCAATCTTTCAAAACCTAAACCAAAACCAGAATGAACAGCTGTACCAAATTTACGTAAATCTAAATACCACCATAATTCTTTTTCATCAATATTCATGGCTTTCATTTTTTCTAATAAAACATCGTAACGTTCTTCACGTTGCGCGCCACCAACCATTTCTCCAATACCTGGAAATAAAACATCCATAGCTCTTACTGTTTTTCCATCATCATTTAAACGCATGTAGAATGCTTTAATATTTGCTGGATAATCAAATAAAATAACCGGACATTTAAAATGTTTTTCTACTAAATAACGTTCGTGTTCAGATTGTAAATCTACACCCCATTCGTTAATAGGAAATTGAAATTTCTTCTTTTTATTTGGTTTTGAATTTCGTAAAATATCAAAAGCTTCCGTATATGAAACACGTTTAAAATTGTTATCAACCACAAACTTTAATTTATCTATTAAGTTCATATCTGAACGTTCTGCTTGTGGTTTGCTTTTTTCTTCTTGGGTTAAACGCTGATCTAAAAATGCTAGATCATCTTTACAATGTTCTAAAACATAACCTAAAACAGATTTAATAAAATCTTCAGATAAATCCATATTACCATCTAAATCCATAAAAGCAACTTCTGGTTCAATCATCCAAAATTCAGCTAAATGACGAGTGGTATTTGAGTTTTCTGCTCTAAACGTTGGTCCAAAAGTATATACTTTACCCAAAGCCATTGCGTAACTTTCTGCCTCTAATTGACCAGAAACAGTTAAGTTGGTTTCTTTCCCGAAAAAATCTTTAGAATAATCGATTTTACCATCTTCAGTAACCGGTGCTTTGTTGTCTTCAAAAGAAGTTACTCTAAACATTTCACCAGCACCTTCAGCATCAGAACCAGTTACAATTGGTGTGTTTACGTAGTTAAAGCCGTTATCTTGAAAATATTTATGAACTGCAAAAGAAAGTTTAGAACGCACTCGCATAACTGCGCTAAAAGTATTAGTTCTAACACGTAAATGTGCATTTTCTCTTAAAAATTCAAAACTATGTTTCTTAGGTTGAATAGGATATTCATCTGGATTAGAATCACCTAAAATTTCAATATTAGAAACTTGAATTTCTACGGATTGTCCTTTTCCTTGGCTTTCTGCTAAAGTTCCTTTTATAGCAATTGCAGCGCCTGTATTAATTCTTTTTAGTAATTCTTCTGATGTGTTTTCAAAATCGATAACACACTGTATATTGTTAATTGTAGAACCATCATTTAAAGCAATAAAACGATTACTTCTAAAAGTTCTAACCCAACCTTTAATTTCTATTTCTTGTAAAACTGTTCCTGATTTTAAAATCTCTGCTACGTTACTTTTCATCATCGCTTTAAATATATTGTATTAGAAAATTGTCTTAATTAAAAGAGTAAAGATACTTTATTGTTCTAAATTAAACAACGAAAGGAATGTCAATAAAAACTTAAAATCTACTCTTTTGTTTTATCTTCTTCTGTAGGAAATATTCTCATTTTAGGTTCCTTAAATACTTTTTTGTTTGCTATTTTCTTTTCAAAAGTTAGCAATAAAGAAGGTAATAAAAGCAAGTTAGAAACCATTGCTAATAATAAAGTAACGGAAACTAAACCACCTAATGCTATAGTACCACCAAAACTAGAAAGTGTAAATACTAAGAAACCAAAGAATAAAACAATAGAAGTATAAAACATACTTACTCCTGTTTCTCTTAATGCTGCATAAACGGATGGTATTATTCTCCATTTATTAGCAATTAATTCTTGTCTATATTTTGCTAAAAAGTGAATGGTATCATCCACAGAAATACCAAAAGCAATACTAAACACTAAAATTGTTGAAGGTTTTATAGGTATGTCTAAAAAGCCCATTAAACCTGCTGTTATTAACAATGGAAGCATATTTGGAACTAAAGAAATTAAAATCATTTGTGGTGATCTAAACATCCAAGCCATAAAAATTGCAATTAGTAAAATTGCTAATGCTAATGATATTACTAGATTTTTAATTAAATAATTGGTTCCTTTTATAAAAACCAATGCTTTTCCTGTTACTGAAACTTTATATTTATCTGAAGGAAATTCTTTTGCAATAACCGCTTTTAATCGTTCTTGAATGGCATCCATTTTATCGGTACCAATATCTTTCATAAAGGTTGTAATCCTTGCATATCGTCCTGTAGAATCTACAAAATTCTTAAGCATTCCTGCATCATTGTTTGAGTTTTTGGTATACGAAAAGATATAACTTTGCTCTTGATTTGTAGGTAATTGGTAATATTTTGGATTGCCTTTATAGTAAGCTTGTTTAGAGTATTTTACTAAATTTACTACCGATAGAGGTTTCGATAATTCAGAAAAATTTTCTATGGTTTCGTTAATTTTATCCATCTTTTTTAAAGTGGATAATTTCATTACACCTTTGTCTTTTTTAGTATCAATTAAAATTTCTAATGGCATAATACCTCCAAACTCTTTTTCAAAGAATTTTATATCTTTATAAAATTCCATGCTTTTAGGCATATCTTCAATTAAACTACCAGAAACTTTAATTTGATAAACGCCAATAATTCCTAAAACGATAGTAACTACTGTGGCAATATAAATACTAATTCTTTTGTTTTTTACAGCTTTCTCCATCCAATCTACTACATTTTCAATCCATTTTTTTTCTAAATGGCTTAAATGTTTTTTCTTTGGAAGTGGCATAAAACTATAGATGATTGGAACAATCAATAAAGCCAAAATAAAAATACTGATAATATTAACAGAGGCTAAAATTCCAAATTCTCTTAACAAATCACTTTTTACAAAAACAAAGGTTGCAAAACCAGATGCTGTTGTTATGTTGGTCATTAAAGTGGCGTTTCCAATTTTAGAAATTACGCGTTGTAAAGCCTTGGCTTGTTGCCCATGTTTTTTTATTTCTTGCTGATATTTATTGATTAAGAAAACACAATTAGGTACACCGATTACAATAATTAAAGGAGGTATTAAAGCTGTTAAAACGGTAATTTCATAACCAAACCAACCAATAAAACCAAATGCCCAAACAACGCCAATAATAACAACTAGAAGTGTTATAAAAGTAGCCCTAAAAGATCTAAAAAAGAAGAAGAAAATTAAAGCAGTAATACCTAAAGCACCTATAACAAATAGTTGAATTTCATCTTGAATATTCTGCGCATTCAAAGTTCTAATATAAGGCATACCAGAAATACGAACATCTAATCCTGTTTCTTCTTCAAAATTTTCTATAGTTGGTTTTAGAATGTGAAAAATAAAATCTCTACGTTTTGGCGTATTAATGATTTCTTTTTTAATGTAAATAGCGGTTTGTAAAGTACCTGTTTCTTTATTGAAAAGTAAATTATCGTAAAAAGGAAGTTTTTCGAAAAGCTGTTTTTTAATTGCTAAAACCTCTTCAGAAGTTTGAGGCTCTTTTTCATATAAAGGTTCTAAAACAAATTTTCTTTTTTTTCTATCTGCTTTTAATTTTTGAACATCGGCAATAGAAAGTGTAAAATCTACTTCCTCTAATGAATCAAATTTTTGAACTAAATTATTCCAAGCATTAAACTTTTTTGGTGTAAAAACTGTAGAATCTTTAATACCAAGAATTACTAAATTACCTTCTTCACCAAAAATTTCAAGAAATTTATTGTATTCAAGATTTGCAATATGGTCTTCTGGTAATAAATTTGCTTCTGTATATGAAAATTTCATATACTTCATTTGAGAAGCTAATAATCCTGTTATAATGGCAATTCCTAATAAAACCAAGTAGCGGTTTCTTAAAATAATACCTGCAACTTTTGTCCAGAAATTCATTTAATAAATTTTATACAAAGATACTTAATTTGTAGAATTGTTTTAAACAAAAAAAGAGCGTTTTTTAAAACGCTCTTTTTTATATATTGTTTTGGCTTTTAAACCGTCATAATTTCTTTTTCTTTTAAAGAAAGTATTTCTTCAATGTTTTTTACAAAAGTATCTGTCATTTTCTGAACATCACCTTCTACATTTTTCTTCATGTCATCAGAAATGTCAACTTTTTTGATATCATTGTTTGCATCTTTACGTGCATTTCTAATTCCAACTTTTGCATGTTCAGCTTCAGCTTTAGCTTGTTTTGCTAAACCAATTCTACGTTCTTCTGTTAATGGTGGTACATTAATCATAATAATATCACCATTATTCATTGGGTTTAAACCAAGATTAGCAATTTGAATTGCTTTTTCTATGTTTTGCAACATGTTTTTTTCCCAAGGTTGAATACTTAATGTTCTTGGATCTGGCGTGTTTACATTAGCAACTTGAGCTAATGGAGTTTGAGACCCATAATAATCTACCATTACAGTTCCTAACATTGCAGGCGTTGCTTTACCAGCTCTAATTGAGCGTAACTCTTTTTCTAAATGCTCAAGAGCATTTGTCATTGCTTCTTTAGCTGTGTCTAATATAAATTCAATTTCTTCGTTCATCTTTTTTAATAATTTAAAGATTTTGATTATTTATTATCAACAATAGTACCAATTTTTTCACCAGAGACTAACTTTAGTAGGTTTCCGTTAGTATTCATGTCAAATACAATAATTGATAAGTTGTTTTCTTCACTTAAAGTAAATGCTGTCATATCCATTACTTTTAAGCCTTTTGCTATAACTTCTTTAAAGGTAATTGTTTCAAATTTAACGGCATCTTTATTTTTTTCTGGATCTACATTATAGATTCCATCTACACGCGTTCCTTTTAAAATAGCATCAGCATCAATTTCAATGGCTCTTAATACTGCTGCAGTATCAGTCGTAAAATACGGATTTCCTGTACCTGCGCCGAAAATAACAACTCTTCCTTTTTCTAAATGACGAATTGCTTTTCTTTTAATATATGGTTCTGCAACTTCTTTAATTTCTAAAGCTGTTTGTAAACGAGTATTTACATCTTGGTCTTCTAAAGCGCTTTGTAAAGCTAAACCATTTATACAAGTTGCCAACATGCCCATGTGATCTCCTTGTACACGATCCATACCATTTGCTGCACCAGCAACTCCTCTAAAAATATTTCCACCACCAATCACAATGGCAACTTCGATTCCTTTTTCTACTACTTCTTTTATTTCTTTAGCGTATTCAGATAAACGTTTTGGGTCTATACCATATTGTCTATCGCCCATTAAGGCTTCTCCACTTAATTTTAAAAGGATTCTTTTATATTCCATAGTTTCTTTAAAAGTTATGCGAAATTACGTTTTTTTTTTGATTTTCCTTTTTTAGTATATAAAAAAAATGAAGTATAAGTTTTGCCTTAATAGTGAAGCTTAATGTTTTGTAAACCTAAATTTAAAACACATAATATACCTATTTATAGGTAGTTTAAACGCTTTTTTACTTTCGTTAATTTGTACTTAAGAATAAACTGGAGATTTATTAAGGTTTTTGATTTTATTTCTTGATAAGAAAAATATAAATATAATTACAAATTATGAATTCAAAAATAAAGTTTATTAAAATGAAATATTTTTATCTTTTTTTGATATGTATACTTTTGTGTTATTGTACTACAGAGGAAGATGTTATAGTTGATTGTGTTGAAAGTGAAATTAAATTAACAGAGTTAGAAACTGTAAACCCTTCATCTGGTGCTGTTTTTTATCATAATCATACTTACGATTCTATAAAAGCCAATTCTACTAGTATAAAATTATATACAAAATGGACTATTGTTGAAGTAAATAATTTTGTTTTAAATGAGGGTTTACAACAATTAAAAAGCAATCCTAATGGAATTATTACCGAACAATTTTTAGGAAAAGATTTAATTTTTACTACTTATTATGAAAGTAATGGACGATCATTACCAAATAACCCAATACCTCCGATAGGCGAAATCTATATAAGTTCCATCAACAAAGAATGTAATACTGTTTCTGGAAGCGTTTTTATACAAGCGGTAGCATTTCATGACGATGGATCAGGAGCAGGTTTAGGTGAAGTCTGGAGTGGAATAAGTTTTGATTTTAAAAATTTACCTTTAGATAACGAATTCCATAAATTATAGGCTATCATTAGTATTTTTAAGCATAAAAAAACCTCGCAAATTGCGAGGTTTTATATTTTTATAAAGTGTCTAAACTAAATGTAATATTAGGTTTTAAACTATTTTAAAAGGTATTTAATTTTACCAGATTCTAACTCTTTCTTCTGGTTTTAAATACATTTTATCACCTTCTTTAACATCAAAAGCTTTGTAAAAAGCATCTACGTTTTTAAGTGGCATATAGGCTCTGTACATTCCTGGTGAGTGAGTGTTAGTCATGATTAAGTTTTTAAGTGCTTCATCACGCATTTTTGTTCTCCAAATAGTTCCCCAAGAAAGGAAAAAACGTTGTTCTGGTGTATAACCATCAATATCTGCTGGTCTTCCACTTTTCTTTAAGAAAACTTGTAAACCTTCATAAGCAGCTTGTACACCACCTAAATCTCCAATATTTTCACCTAAAGTATATTCACCATTTAAATGCATACTATCTATTGCAATAATATCTGAATATTGTTTTATTAATTGACCACCAATATCTTTAAACTTTGCTGAATCGTCTTCTGTCCACCAGTTATTAAGGTTTCCATCACCATCAAAACGAGCACCAGAATCATCGAAACTATGAGAAATTTCATGACCAATAACGGCTCCAATTCCACCATAATTTACAGCTTCATCTGCTTTATAATCATAAAAAGGAGGTTGTAAAATTGCAGCTGGAAAAACGATTTCATTGTTTACAGGATTAAAGTAAGCATTTACTGTTTGAGGAGACATTCCCCATTCAGTTCTGTCTACTTCACTTCCTAATTTTGCCATGTTTTTATTATAGTTCCATTTAGTAACGTTTATTGCGTTTTCGAAATAAGAGCCACCATCTTTTAAGCCAGTAACTTGTAATTCAGTATAATCTTTCCATTTATCTGGATATGCAATTTTAACGGTTAATTTGTGTAATTTCTCTAAAGCTTTTTCTTTAGTAACTTCACTCATCCAAGGTAATTGTGCAATTCTAACTTCAAAACCAAGCATAACATTATCAATCATTTCTTTTGCTTTCGCTTTTGCTTCTGGTGGAAACATTTTTTCTACATATAATTTACCTAAAGCTTCACCTACAGCTCCATTTAAGTTGCTTAAAGCACGTTCATTTCTCGGACGTTGCTTTTTAGCTCCACGCATTTCTTTACTATAAAATTCCCAGTTTGCAGTTTCTAAATCCGTAGAAAGAGAACCTAAAGAGTTGTTAATAGTGTTCCAACGTAGTAACAATTTAATATCACTTACAGAACGTTTTGTAAAAATTTCACTCATTGCTTTAAAATACCCAAGATCTGTAACAATTACTGTTTCAAGATCTTTTACACCAACACCTTTTAAATGAGCTGCCCAATCTATGGCAGGAGATAATTTTTGCAATTCTGCAATGGTCATTGGATTGTATAATTTTCTAATATCTCTACCCTCTTCTTTAGTCATCATTGGTTCTGCCAAACTAGTTTCAAAAGCAACAATTGTACCCGCATTCTTTATAGCAGTTGCTTCATCATCACCAAATTCTTGTAATATTTTTGCTACAAATTCTTGATACTTTACAAGCTTGTCTTTAACTTTAGCATCTACATAATAATCTCTGGATAAACCAAGAGAACCACCACTCATATAACCAGCATATTGACTACTGTTTTTTAAGTCGTTAAAAACGCCAAAACCGTAAAAACCACCACCACCATAGGGTGCCATGTTTGTTAAATAGGTTTCAACATCTTTCTTGGTAATAATTTCATCAATTTTTGATAAATAAGGCATAACAGGTGCTTTACCTTGTTTATTTCTAGCAACAGTATCCATTATAGTTTCATAATAGTTTACTGCTTTTTCTTGATCTGAATCAATTTCATTTCCTTTAGCGTCTTTTACTTTTGGAAAATCTCTTTCTTCAATTGCACTATTTAAAATAGTTAAAACATCTGCATCTGTTTTTTTACGAAGTTGATTAAATCCACCCCAAGAAGTTTGATCATCTGGAATTTCAGTTTTATCAATCCAAGTTCCGTTAACATGTCTAAAAAAATCATCGGTTGGTTTCACCGTTTTATCCATGTTTTCCAAAGCGATTCCAGGAGCTTTCTCTTCTGGTTTATCCGTTTTGCAGGCAACAATTCCTAAAGAAGCTATTGCTGTTACAAAAAATACCTTTTTAATTATTTTCATTGTTATTTGTGTTAATTTATTTGATTAGTAGTTATTTAGTTAAAATGTTACAGTTTTTACTAAAAAAAACTATGATTTAATTTTTTCTTTTGGCGGATTTGGTAATTGATCAAAACCCATATTATATAAAGTAAACCCAAAAATATCTGAATACTGTTCAATTGTTTTTGCAACTGGCGTTCCAGCTCCATGACCAGCATTTGTTTCAATTCTTATTAAAACTGGGTTTTCTCCAGCTTGTTTGTCTTGCAATTCTGCTGCAAATTTAAAACTATGTGCTGGTACAACTCTATCATCATGATCTCCTGTGGTAACCATTGTTGCAGGATATTTTGTTCCTTTTTTTACATTATGTACTGGCGAATATCCTTTTAAATAATCAAACATTTCTTTACTATCATTTGCAGTTCCGTAATCATATGCCCAACCTGCGCCAGCCGTAAAAGTGTGATAACGCAGCATGTCTAAAACACCAACTGCTGGTAATGCAACTTTCATTAAATCGGGTCTTTGTGTCATGGTTGCTCCAACTAATAAACCTCCGTTAGAACCTCCACGAATGGCAAGAAAATCTGAAGATGTATATTTTTCGGCAATTAAATATTCTGCAGCAGCAATAAAATCATCAAAAACATTTTGTTTTTTTAGCTGCGTTCCTGCATCGTGCCATTTTTTACCGTACTCTCCACCTCCACGTAGATTTGGTACTGCATAAATTCCGCCTTGTTCCATCCAAATAGCATTTGCAATGCTAAATGAAGGTGTTAAACTAATGTTGAATCCACCGTATCCATATAATATAGTAGGGTTTTTACCATTTAATTCAACGCCTTTTTTATGTGTAATAATCATTGGTACTTTTGTACCGTCTTTTGAAGTGTAAAAAACTTGTTTACTTTCATATTCATTAGAATTAAAAGCAATTGATGGTTTCCAATAAGATGTATAAGTTCCATCTTTTGGGTTGAATTTATAAGATGAATTTGGAGTGTTGTAATTTGTAAAAGAGAAATACAATTCTTTAGCATCTGTTTTTCCACCAAAACCACCCGAAGAACCAACTCCTGGTAATTTTACTTCTCTAATTAATTTTCCATCAAAATCGTACTGTAAAACTTTAGAAACAGCATCTACCATATATTCTGCAAAGAAATAACCTGCACCAGAATTTAAACTCAAAACGTTTTCTGTTTCAGGAATAAAGTCTTTCCAGTTTTCTGGTGATGGATTTGAAGCATCAACAGTAACTACTTTTTTATTTGGCGCATTTAAATTGGTTACTAAATATAATTTACTTCCACGACTTTCAGCAATATAGGTATCGCTTTTCACATCATTGATAACCGTAACTAGTTTGCTGTTTGATTTCGATAAATCTTTGATAAATAGCTTGTTACCAGAAGTTGATGTTGAAGCTGTAATTACTAGATATTTATCATCTTCAGTTAAATAACCACCAACATATCTATGTTTTTCTGAAGGAATTTCACCAAAAATAACAGCGTCATTTTTTTGTGAAGTACCTAATTTATGATAATATAATTTATGTTGATCTGTTTTTGCAGACAATTCGCTTCCTTTTGGTTTATCATAACTCGAATAGTAAAAACCTTCGTTTTTGTACCAAGAAATTCCAGAGAACTTTACATCTACCAACGTATCTTCTTTAATTATTTTAGATTCAGCATCCATAATAATAATTTTACGCCAATCAGAACCGCCTTCAGAAATTGAATATGCCAATGTTTTACCATCTTTAGAGAAACTTAATGAGCCCAAAGAAGTAGTTGCATCTTCAGAAAAAGTATTTGGATCTAAAAATACTTCTGGTTCTGCATCTCCTTTTTTTCTATAAATTACAGATTGATTTTGCAACCCGTCATTTTTACGAAAATAAGTATAATTGCCTTCTATAAAAGGTGTTCCTACTTTTTCGTAATTCCAAAGTTCAGATAAACGTTCTTTTAATTGTTCTCTGTATGGAATTTTACTTAAATAATCGAAAGTTACCGCGTTTTCTGCTTTTACCCAATTTTCAGTTTCTTTACTTCTATCATCTTCTAACCATCTGTAATTGTCTACAACTGCTGTTTCAAAAATAGTATCTGTAACTGGTTTTTTGGCTGTTTCTGGGTAATTCACTTCAATATTTCTTTGTTTGATTTCTTCTTTACAAGAGACAAATAGTGTGCCTGCAAGTAAGATTGGTATGATTAGTTTATTTTTCATAAGTTCTAATAAATTTGGTCGATAAAAATCAAAGTTACAGTAAAAAACTACTTACATATAACTTATACTTAATGTTTTAACAGTTTTTAACGTTTTAAATATACTTTCTTTAATAGTTTGTGACTTATCAAATTAAAAAAGAAGGTGTTTTTCAGCATAATTACAAGTGGATTTAATATTTTTTAGCTTTTACCTATTAAGTGTTATTTATCAATTATAAAAACGACTACTTTTGCGAAATCTTTTCTGTATAGGAAAAGAAGTATTAAAGAAACCTCAACTATGTTGAGAAAAATAGTTTATTATTATGACAGAGAATTTAACAAAAGAAACATTTTTAGAAAAAGTTTTCAATTTTGAAAAAAATAAAGATTGGAAATTTGAAGGGAAAAGACCAGCATTAATTGATTTTTATGCTGACTGGTGTGGGCCTTGCAAATCATTAGCGCCTATTTTAGAAATACTTTCAAATGAATATGAAGGGAAAATAGATATTTATAAAATAGATACAGAAGTAGAGCAAGAATTGTCTGCTGCATTTGGTATTAGAAGTTTACCTTCTATGTTGTTTTGTCCTTTAGAGGGAGAACCGCAAATGGCAAATGGCGCTTTACCAAAAGCAGATTTAGAGCGTATTATTGCAGATGTTTTAAAGATAGAGAAGTAAAACTTAATTATAATAAAGTTTAATTTAAATCCTGAATTTATAATTCAGGATTTTTTTATTTTAGTTTTTTTGTAACAAACTCAAATTTTAAACTACTTATAACCAATCAAACTAATTTACTAAACTTATGATTTCTCACTTTTTAAAATTAGAATGGAAACAATATTTTCGTTCATCACATTGGCAAAAAGGAATCGCTTTAAAAATAATTACGGGCTTTTTTGTGCTCTATTTTTTAGTTATTTTTTTAGCAATTGGTATTGGAGGATATTTTCTTTTAAAGAAAGAATTTCCAGAATCAGATCCTTTACAGCTAGTAAATTCATACTTACTTTTTGCAATTTTAAGTGATTTAATTGTCCGCTATTTAATGCAGAAGTTGCCCATAATGAATATTAAACCGATGCTTATTTTACCAATAAAGAAAAATAAATTGGTGCATTATGTTTTAGGGAAATCTGCATTTTCCATCTTTAATATTTTAAGTCTATTTTTTTACATTCCGTTTTCTATTGTTCTTATAAAAGAAGGTTATAATACAGCAGGAGTTTTGGGTTGGTTATCAACTATGATTTTAATAATTCAATCTTCAAACTTTTTAAATTTTTTAATCAATAAAAATAATAAAGCATTCATTGTAATTGGTGTTATTTTAGCTGGTTTAATAGGATTACAGAAATTTGGTTTTGCAGATGTTGTTGGTTTTGGGGGTTCGGTTTTCGATTTTATTTATCAAAACCCTATATATTCTTTAATTGGTGTTGTAGTGTTAGCTGTTTTATATCAATTGAATTACAAACAATTACGCAACCAAGTCTATTTAGATGAAGCAGTTGCAACTAAAGTAGAAGAAGCTAATTCGGTAGATTTATCTTGGGCAGATAAATTTGGTGATGTTGCACCGTTTATTAAAAATGATATCCGATTAATTTGGAGAAACAAAAGAACTAAAACGGTGTTTCTAATGTCTTTTTTATTCTTGTTTTATGGGTTAATCTTTTTTACAAGTGACACATATAATAAAATGCCAGCTATGTTGATGTTTGCATCTTTATTTATTACAGGTGGTTTTACTTTAAATTACGGACAATTTATACCTGCTTGGGACAGTGCGCATTATAAAATGCTGATGAGTCAGAGTTTTAGGTACCGTAAATTTTTAGAATCTAAATGGGTTTTAATGGTTGCAATGACCACTATTCTTTACTTTTTAAGTTTTCCTTATTTGTATTTTGGAACAGAAATTTTCTTAATGATTACTGCTGGAGCAATTTTTAATATAGGTTTTAACTCGTTGTTTTTATTATATGCAGGTTCTTTTAATAGAAAAAGAATAGACTTAACAAAAGGTGGTTTTGGAAATACACAAGGTACAAGTGCTACACAGTTTTTAATTGTTATTCCATTAATGGTTTTACCAATGTTATTGTTTTGGGTTTTCGATAAATTTGTTGGACACAACACTGGTTTTATAGTTGTTGCCGCAATTGGTATTATTAGTTTATTACTAAAAAATTACGCCATGAATTTTATCGAAAAAAAATATATTAAAGACAAATACATTATGATAAATGCATTTGGAAAAGAAGCATAATTACAATACAAACTTTTAAGTAAAAATTACAATGATACAAACTACACAACTTTCAAAAAAATACGGAAAAGCAGAGGTTTTAAACATAGATTCTTTAGAAATACCAACAGGACAAAGTTTTGGTTTAGTTGGTAATAATGGAGCAGGAAAAACCACTTATTTTAACATTTTATTAGATTTAATTAGACCAACAACTGGCGCAATTGTAAATCATGAGATTCAAGTGAATAAAAGTGAAGAATGGAAAAATTTTACAGGATCTTTTATTGATGAATCTTTTTTGATAGGTTACTTAACAGCTGAAGAATATTTTGAATTTATTGGAGATTTACGCGGAATGAATAAAGCCGATGTTACAAAATATGTTACACAATTTGAAGAATTTTTCAATGATGAAATTATTGGAAAGAAAAAATATTTAAGAGATTTAAGTAAAGGAAATCAGAAAAAAGCAGGAATTGTTGCTGCTATGATGGGTAACCCTCAAGTAGTAATTTTAGATGAACCTTTTGCTAATTTAGATCCAACCACACAAATTCGTTTAAAGAAAATCATAAAAACGTTAACCGAAAATAGAGATATTACGGTGTTAGTTTCTAGTCACGATTTAACACATGTTACCGAAGTTTGTGAACGAATTGTTGTTTTAGACAAAGGAAATGTGGTAAAAGACATCGTTACATCATCAGAAACTTTAAAAGAATTAGAAAGCTATTTTGCAGTATAAGTAGACTATTCTTAATTTATTACTATTTTTACACTCTTACTTATACTATTTCCTAAAGAAATCAGTTGTAAATAAGAGCTTTTTATGTTTATGAAATATATAAAAAAAATTATTTTAATACTTGCTGTTTTTGGAGTGCTGTATGCATGCAGTACAAAAAAAGACACAGTTATTAATAGAAATTTCCACGCACTTACCACAAAATATAACGTATTATTTAATGGTAAAGAAGCCTTTAAAGAAGGAATGGCAGGAATAAATAATGGTTATAAAGACGATTATTTTACACAATTACCAATAGAACCTATAGAATTTGAAGAGGATAAAATAACAATTCCTACATATTCTAATGGTGGAATGGGAGCTGGTTTTGGAAATGATAAAAAGGATGCAACAAAAAAAGCATCAACTCCTTTTGAGAAAGCTGAAGAAAAAGCCGTAAAAGCAATTCAAAGACACGGTATGAATATTGACGGTTTAGAACGTAATAATCAAATTGATGATGCTTATTTTTTATTAGGCAAATCTCGTTATTATTCGCAGCGTTTTATTCCTGCAATTGAAGCTTTTAATTATGTAATTGCCAATTATCCAGATGCAAGTTTAATTGCTGAAACAAAAATTTGGAGAGCAAAAACAAATGTAAGATTAGATAATGAAGAGTTTGCTATAGAATCTATGAAGCTACTTTTACAAGTAAAAGATACTTTAGAAGCAGATTTGCCAGACGAAATTAAAGAACAAGGGCATACTGCTTTGGCAATGGCTTATGTTAAAGCAGATAGTGTTCAAAAAGTAAAAAAACATTTACATTTAGCAACAAAAACATTATTAAATAGAGCTCAAGGAGCTAGAAACTTATTTATTTTAGGTCAGATTTATGCTTCAGAAAATAAAAAAGATTCAGCAATAATGGTTTTTAATAGATTGGCAAGTTTTAAAAAAGCACCTTATAAATTTAAGATTCATGCCAATATAGAAATTGCTAAAAATGCAACTAAAGATTCTTCTACAGTTGCATTAATTGAGAAAATGCAAAAGCTAATTAAGAATAGAGATAACAGACCTTATTTAGATGAATTGTATTACCAAGTAGGTTTTTTACATGAAAAAAATGATAGTATTAATTTAGCAATAGATTATTATAATCAGTCTATAAAAGCAAAAAATGGTGGCAATAAACAGAAAACATTTACTTATGAAAAATTAGGTAATTTGTATTTTAAAAAAGATGATTACCTATTAGCAAGTGCTTATTATGATAGCGTTTTAAATGCAGCATCTAGCAGTTCAGATCTTCGTATTAGACGTATAAAAAGAAAACACAAAAATTTAGCTTCCTTAATTAAGTTTGAAAACGTGGTTGCAGAAAATGATAGTATTCTTAAAATAGTATCACTTTCTAAAAACGATCAAGAGTTGTTTTTTCAAAAATATATAGATGATTTAAAAGTGAAAGACGAAGAAGCTGCTCAATTAAGATTAAATCAAATTGCTTTTGGTGGTTCTTTTGGTGGTAGTTCGTTAAAATCTAGCAAACAAGGAAAATGGTATTTTTATAACAACCAATCTTTAGGATTTGGTAAAACTGAATTTTTAAAAGTTTGGGGAAATAGAAAGTTAGCAGATGATTGGCGTTGGTCGTCAAAAATTTCAACGAATGATATAAGTAAAGATTCTTTACAAATTAATTCAAAAGATTTACGTTATGATTTGGCGAGTTATTTAGAAAGAATCCCAACCAATGAAAAAGTAATTGATACCTTAAAAATGGATAGAAATCAAGCTTTGTACGAACTTGGCATCATTTATAAAGAGCAATTTAAGAATCCAACTTTTGCTGTTAATCGATTAGAGAGAGTTAAAAATTTAAATCCGAAAGAAGATTTAATTTTACCAATTAACTGGCATTTATATCAAGTTTACAAAGATGTAGGCGAAGAAGCAAAGTCGGATATTCATAAAAATATCATTCTCACAAAATACTCAAATACTGTATTTGCAAAAATAATTTTGAATCCTAATGAAAAAATAACTCAAGATGTTGAAATTGATGAAGTAAAAGATAAGTATAAAGAAATCTATTACTTATATAAAGAACATAAGTACCAAGAAACGGTAAAAAGTATTGTTGATTATCTACCAACAATTCAGAATTCAAAATTAATTGCTAAATTTGAACTTTTAAGAGCTTATGCAATAGGAAAATACAATGGAGACAAAGAATATAAATTTGCATTAGAAGCTGTGGCAATAAAATATGCAAATACAGAAGAAGGAAAGAAAGCAAGAGAAATAGTAAAACAATTAAGCAAATAACCAAATGTTTAGCAACAAAGATAAAAATTCGCAAAAACCAAAAGCTATGGAAAGAAATGTGATTGCAAAAAACACAACAATTGTTGGTGATATTAAGTCTGATGGTGATTTTAGAATAGATGGTACTCTAGAAGGTACTTTAAAAACAAACGGACGTGTAATCATTGGTGTAGACGGTTTTATTAAAGGAAACGTAGATGCTACAAATGCAGAAATTGAAGGAAAATTTTCTGGACAACTACAAGTTTCACAAACATTAACCATAAAAGGAACAGCGAATATTTCTGGAGATGTTATTATTGGTAAGTTATCTATAGAGCCAGGAGCAACATTTAATGCAACTTGTGCAATGAAAGGGGCTTTAAAAGAACTAAACAGTAATGAACAAAAAAAGCGTTCCGAAAAAACCGCTTAATAAAGCATTGGCACTTTCTGGTGCTGGTTTACAAATGGGTTTAACGATTTATCTCGGTTTTTTATTGGGTACATGGTTAGATAAAAAATTTGAACTCGAATTTTTAACAGAAACAATTACTTTATTGGCCATTTTTCTAGCGATGTATTCATTAATAAAACAAGCAAATAAAATTAATGAATAAAGACATTTTTACTTACATAGTGGTATTTGTTATTTTATTTTTAGTAGGTTTTTATTCCCATAATTTAATTTTAACTTCAAAAGAAGTTACGTTGTCTTTCTCTTTAGAAAACATATATTTTTTTCATGCTTTCTTTTCTGCAATTGTTTGCATTAATTTAAGAGTCTTCTATACATTCGAAAAAGTGCAACCACAACTAGGTTTTATCTATTTAGGAAGCTTAATTTTTAAACTTGTATTGTTCTGTATTATTTTTTACAATCCAGTATTTACAGTAGTTGATTTTACTTTGTCAGAAAAAACATCGCTTCTAATTCCTCTTTTTATTTTTTTATTTGCAGAAGCTCTCTTTACTGTAAAAATCTTAAACAAAAAATAAACAAAAATAATTCCTTAAAAATACTTTGTAAGTTTGAATAATTACGTATTTTTGCGCCGAATTTAGAAAGCGTATTATAACAATGGGTATTGCACATAAAACAATCAAGTTTCTTACAATAGCAGCTATGGCCTTTTTTACAGCTACTGGTTTTGCTTCAGATTCTGATAAAAAACAAGACAACCAAAATGATGGAGGTCGTGTTAATACAAAAACAGAAGTTGATGAGTATATACTTCATCACATTAAAGATTCGCACGATTTTTCTTTATTTTCTTACACATCAGATGCAGGGGAAAGAAAACACGTTGGTTTTCCTTTACCAGTAATTATTTGGTCTAGTGAAGGTTTGGTTTCTTTTATGTCTTCAGAATTTCATCATAATGATGATGGTCATGTAATTGTTGAAAAGAAAGGTTTAAAGTTTGCAAAGATTCACTCTAAAATCTATGAATTAGATAACGGGGCAGCAACAGTTTCTTTTGATAAAACACATCATGCAACAAACGCACATAAATTATTAGATTTTTCTATAACTAAAAGTGTTTTTGGTATCTTATTAATAGGTTTCTTATTATTATTTTGGTTCTCTAGATTGGCAAGACAATATAAAACAAAACAAATACCAACTGGTTTTGCAAGAGTTTTAGAGCCTTTAGTATTATATGTTAGAGATGAAATTGCAAGACCAAACATTGGTGAAAAACATTATAGAAGATTTACAGGGTATTTATTAACTGTATTTTTCTTTATCTGGGTTTTAAACCTTGCAGGTTTAACTCCATTAGGTTTTAATGTAACAGGTCAGTTAGCAGTAACTGCTTGTTTAGCAATTTTTACATTAGTAATTTATACAGTTAGTGGAAACAAAGATTACTGGATGCACATGATTTGGATGCCAGGAGTTCCTGTTTTAATTAGACCAGTTTTAGCAGTTATAGAATTAGCCGGAGCTTTAATAATTAAACCATTTTCATTATTAGTACGTTTGTTCGCAAACATATCAGCAGGTCATATTGTGGTAATGAGCTTAATAGCAATTATGTTTACTCTAAAAGAATCACTTGGTGTGGTTGGAGCAACAGGATTGTCTTTAGTATTATCATTTTTTATAACATTAATTGAGGTTTTAGTGGCTTTTCTACAGGCTTATATCTTTACAATGCTTTCAGCATTATTTATAGGTATGGCAGTAGCAGACCATTCAGAGGCTCATTAATACACATTTGTTTAATTTAATAAAAATACATTTATTATGTACAATTTAATTGGAGCAGGATTAATCGTAATCGGAGCAGGAATTGGTTTAGGTCAAATTGGTGGAAAAGCAATGGAAGGTATTGCTAGACAACCAGAAGCGACAGGGAAAATTCAAACAGCAATGATTATTATCGCTGCATTATTAGAAGGTTTAGCATTTGGTGCATTATTCTTAGGGAAATAATCCAAACAAAAACAAAAAGCATATCTCTGTAACGGTTGGTTACAGAGTATGTTTTTAATTAAGCATTAAAAAGTAACAAAAAATTAATTAGTTTATAGAATGGAAACTTTATTAAACGATTTTTCACCAGGGTTATTTGTAGTTTCGTTAATCTTATTATTAGCGTTAATCGCTTTAATGGTAAAATTTGCTTGGAAACCAATTTTAAACTCTTTAGAAGAAAGAGAATCTGGTATAGAAAATGCATTAGCAGCAGCAGAAAATGCTCGTAAAGAAATGCAAAATTTACAAGCAGACAATGCAAAGCTTATAAAAGAAGCAAGAGCAGAAAGAGATGCAATGATGAAAGAAGCTAGAGATATTAGCGATAACATTATAGCTACTGCAAAAGAAGATGCAAAAGAAGTAACTTCTGGTTTAATTGAAAAAGCACAAGCAGCTATTCAACAAGAAAAGCAAGCAGCTTTAGCAGAAATTAAAAAGAACGTTGCAGAATTATCTATTGGTATAGCAGAATCTGTAATTAAGAAAGAATTATCTAATAAGAACGATCAATTAGAATTAGTTGAAGGACTTTTAAAAGATGTTACCTTAAATTAAGCAAAGAATGAAAAACGCAAGAGCAGCAATACGTTATGCAAAAGCAATTTTAAATCTTGCTAAAGATTCTAAAGAAGAAAGTGTAGTTAATGACGATATGTTATTTATTACAACTACAATTTCTGAAAATGATGAATTTGAAGTAATGTTAAGAAGCCCTATTGTTAAAGCTTCAGATAAAATAAAAGTATTAAATGCTTTGTTTGGCGGTAAAGTAAACAATATTACGTTAGGTTTATTTCACTTATTACAAGATAATAAAAGAATAGCAATGTTGCATTCTGTTGCAAAACAATATGCAATCATTTATGATTTTGATAAAAACTTACAAGTAGCAAAAGTTACTACAGCGGTTCCTTTATCAAAAGAATTAGAAGAAAAAGTTTTAGCTAAAATAGTTGCTTTAACTGGTAACAATGCAAATTTAGAAAACGAAATCAATCCAAATATTTTAGGAGGATTTATTTTACGTGTAGGAGATGTGCAATACGATGCAAGTATCTCTAACTATTTAAACGAATTGAAAAAGGAATTTGACAACAGTCATTACATTCCAAAAATTTAATTATACATCAAATTATACAAGATGGCAAGTATCAAACCAGCTGAAGTATCAGCAATTTTAAAGCAACAATTAACAAATTTCGAAGCAAAAGCTACTTTAAACGAAGTAGGTACTGTTTTACAAGTAGGAGATGGAATTGCTCGTGTTTACGGTCTTTCTAATGTTCAATACGGTGAACTAGTAGAATTCGAAAATGGGTTAGAAGGTATTGTATTAAACTTAGAAGAAGATAATGCAGGTGTTGTATTATTAGGTGCTTCTACTTCAATTAAAGAAGGTTCTGTTGTAAAACGTACAGAACGTATTGCTTCTTTAAGAGCAGGTGAAGGTATTGTAGGTAGAGTTGTAGATACTTTAGGAAGTCCTATTGATGGTAAAGGTCCTATTGAAGGAACAACTTACGAAATGCCATTAGAGCGTAGAGCTCCTGGTGTAATTTATCGTGAGCCTGTAACAGAACCATTACAAACTGGTATTAAGTCTATTGATGCAATGATTCCTGTTGGTAGAGGTCAACGTGAGTTAATCATTGGAGACAGACAAACTGGTAAATCTACAGTTGCTTTAGATACTATTTTAAATCAAAAAGAATTTTACGATGCTGGTGAACCAGTATATTGTATATATGTAGCTATCGGTCAGAAAGCTTCTACAGTTGCAGCAATTGCAAATATGTTAGAAGAAAAAGGCGCAATGGCTTATACTACAATCGTAGCAGCAAATGCATCAGATCCTGCAGCAATGCAAGTATATGCACCATTTGCTGGAGCTGCAATTGGAGAATTTTTTAGAGATACTGGTAGACCAGCTTTAATTGTTTTTGATGATTTATCTAAACAAGCAGTTGCATACCGTGAGATTTCTTTATTATTAAGAAGACCTCCAGGACGTGAGGCATATCCAGGTGATGTATTTTACTTACACTCAAGATTATTAGAAAGAGCTGCAAAATTAATCAATGATGATAAAATTGCTAGTGAAATGAACGATTTACCAGATTCTTTAAAAGGAATTGTAAAAGGTGGAGGTTCTTTAACTGCATTGCCAATTATTGAAACTCAAGCAGGAGATGTTTCTGCATATATTCCAACAAATGTAATTTCGATTACAGATGGACAAATCTTCTTGGATGGAGATTTATTTAACTCTGGTGTTCGTCCAGCAATTAACGTAGGTATTTCTGTATCTCGTGTTGGTGGTAACGCACAGATTAAAGCAATGAAAAAAGTATCTGGTACTTTAAAATTAGATCAAGCTCAATATCGTGAATTAGAAGCGTTTGCAAAGTTTGGTTCAGATTTAGATGCTGCTACAATGAGCGTAATTTCTAAAGGACAACGTAATGTTGAAATTTTAAAGCAAGCTCAAAATGATCCTTTTTCAGTAGAAGATCAGGTTGCAATTATATATGCAGGTTCTAAAAACTTGTTAAAAGATGTACCTGTTAATCAAGTTAAAAAATTCGAAAAAGATTATATCGATTATTTAAACGCAAAACATAGAGATACTTTAGATACATTGAAGTCTGGTAAATTAACACCAGAAGCAATTTCTGTTCTAGAAGCAGCAGCTAAAGAAATTTCTACTCATTTCGCATAAAACATAGTTGTCATTCCCGCGGAAGCGGGAATTTCAAAATTCCAATAGAATGGCAAACTTAAAAGAAATACGTAATAGAATTACCTCTATTAAATCAACAATGCAGATTACATCTGCCATGAAAATGGTATCTGCTGCAAAGTTGAAAAAAGCACAAGATGCAATTACGGCAATGAGACCGTATTCTTCTAAACTAACTGAATTGTTGCAAAATTTAAGTGCAACTTTAGATAGTGATGCTGGTGGAGCATATTCTACACAAAGAGAAGTTTCTAAAGTTTTATTAGTAGCAATTACTTCAAATAGAGGTTTATGTGGTGGGTTTAATTCATCTATTACTAAAAAAGTTATTAAAATAATTGAAGAAAAGTACACTAATACTTCTGTAGATATTTTTGCTATTGGTAAAAAAGGAGGAGATGTTTTAGCGAAACAATTTAGCGTTGTTGAAAGAAGAAATGATATTTTTGATGATTTAACTTTTGATAATGTTGCAGCAATTGCAGAAGAGTTAATGGAATTGTATGTTGATAGTTCTTATGATAAAATAGAAATTGTTTACAATCAATTTAAAAACGCAGCAACACAACTTCCACAAGTAGAACAGTTTTTACCAATTAAACCTATTGAAGGTGGTGATGCAGAAGCAGTAAATTCTGATTATGTTTTTGAACCTACTAAAGAAGAAATTGTAGAAGCTTTAATACCAAAATCTTTAAAGACACAATTATACAAATCTATTAGAGATAGTTTTGCTTCGGAACATGGAGCACGTATGACTGCAATGCACAAAGCAACAGACAACGCAACTGAATTAAGAGATGAGTTATTATTAACTTATAACAAAGCAAGGCAAGCAGCAATTACTAATGAAATTTTAGAAATTGTTGGTGGAGCGGAAGCATTGAAAAACTAGACATCTTAATTTTTCTTCTGATTTTTTAGAAGTTTAATTTTTATAATACAGAGCTTATCATTTATTTGATAAGCTCTTTTTTTATATCTTGGCATAGCGTTTGAATCTTATTAAAGAAATAGTAATACAATGAAAACAATGAAAATTTTATCGGTAATCGCAATCTTATTTGGTTTTACGCAATGTGGAACTTCAAAATTAGTAAAAACTCCACCTTTTAAAATAGCTTCTGCAACCTATAATAATTGGGTTGGTGGTTTGCCTGGTGTAAGCGGAACAAGAGTAGAAATTCGTTTATCAGAAAAAGAAAACATTGATTTTGAATCTTTGTTTTTTAAAAATAAATCAACAAAAATAGAAGTGAGAGAAGAAAACGGAAAGACTTTCTTAACGGCTCATTTTAATACTTCAAAATCACGTGGTGGTAGAGATCTTATTTTAGATTCAGACTCTAGAAAGGAAATAAAAAATGAAGTTCCTAAAAATGATGATTTTCCTTTTGAATTAAAAGAAAATGAAGCTGTACTAAGTTACAAAGTAGCAGGTAAAATAAAATTTTATAAAATTGAAAATATTGAAGCAACAAAATCTGATTTTTATCCTAAAGCTAAAAAAATAAATTAAATAACTGATAATCAGTAAATAAACCACTCAGTCTTGAGTGGTTTTATTTTTGGCACGCATTTTGAAATTACATAAGCATAACCATTAAATTACAAGCTTATGAAATCTTTAAAACTACTTTTAACAATTATACTAACAGGAACCTTATTAAGTTCTTGTACAACAGTATTTCAAGATTCATTTGAAGACGATTTTCAAAATGAAATTTCTTTAGAGCAAGTTGTAACAGATTATGATTTATGGTATGTAGATTATCATAGAACTTCTGGTAACGGAGATGTTCCTTATGTTTCTAAAGCATTTACATTATCGTTTTTTAATGGAACGTTATATGCAAATAATAACATTGCAGATATTGGTATTACAGGAAACGGTCTAGGAATAGATGTTGGTACCTACAATACTTACAGTGGTATATTAAAAACAAACCATGATTTAGATGGCGCAAATGACTTTGAAGTTACTATAGTTTCTAACAATGAAATTAGATTATATAATTACAGAGAAAATGTGAACTATTATTTAATAGGATATCAAACAAACACATTCGATTACGATAAGCTGTTTTATGAAAACATAGAATATTTTTTACAAGAATATGTTGCTTGGGAAAAAACAACTACAACTGGTGGTGTACCAAATGCTTTTGATGATGAAAACTACTTAGCATTTACACCAGAAAATATAACAACTTTTTATAGTTCACAAGATAACTTTGGCACAAATATTGATTCTATTAATTGGAGTTACGTAGGCGGATATGAAGTGTATGATGTAACAGGTTATGAAGACCTAAAAATATTAACACTTAATTATGATGGTGGAGATGTTGAAGAGTTTGAGTTAAGCGTTATAAATGATGGAAAGATTCGTTTGTATAATGTAAATTCAGAAACTACATACGATTTTTTAGGAAGAGGTTTTGTACAATATTTAAAAGGCGAAACTGTAAAAAAAGAAGCTAAAAGTATTGTAAGGAATACAAGTAGAAAACGTACTAAAGTAGTAAGAAAGACAAAGATTAGAAGAAATTTAAAATAAAGTTTGGTTAGTTGATTTTTGGTTGACTATTTTATAGTCAATTGAATGGAAAACCGCTCTGAAGAGAGCGGTTTTTTTTATGCTCTTTTTTCAATAAAAATAAAATACTTTAAAAACAATAAAGAACAATATGTTTTTCATAATTTTAAAAGAAATTAAACTTTAAAAAATATAATGAAAACTACTGCATTTATAACAGGCGCAACTTCCGGAATTGGAAAAGCAACAGCAGAAATTTTTGCCAAAAATAATATTCGTTTAATTCTTTGCGGAAGAAGGGTAGAACGTTTACAAGACCTTCAAAAAGAATTAAGTAAACTTACAGAAGTTACCACTTTACAATTCAATGTTTCCAAAAGAAATGAAGTTGATGCTGCAGTAAAAAGTCTACCAAAAGAATTTAAACATATAGATATCTTAATTAACAATGCAGGTAATGCACATGGTTTATCAACCATACAAGATGGAAATATTGATGATTGGGATGCAATGCTAGATATAAATGTAAAAGGTTTGTTATACGTCTCTAAGGCAATTATACCTCAAATGGTAAATAGAAACAATGGTTTTATTGTAAATATTGGCTCCATTGCCGCTAAAGAAGTATATACTAATGGAAATGTATATTGTGCTTCTAAACATGCTGTAGATGCTTTAAATAAGGGTATGAGAATCGATTTAAACAAACATAACATCCGTGTTTCGGCAATTCATCCTGGCGCTGTAGAAACCGAGTTTTCTGAAGTAAGATTTAAAGGAGATACAGAAAAAGCAAAAAAAGTTTATGCAGGCTATAAAGCATTACAGGCAGAAGATATTGCAGATATTATTCATTTTGTGGTAACAAGACCTTATCACGTAAATATAGAAGATTTAGTAGTATATCCAACAGCGCAAGCAAGTGCAACAATTATGAATAAAAATTAATTAAAATGGATATTAAAGAATTATACAAAGATTGGATAGAATTAGCAGAAAAATATTGCCAAGATTTGTCGGTTCTAAATACCATTTCAATAAAAATAAAAAAGAAGTATTCAGAAAGAAATAGGCATTATCATAATTTACAACATATTGATACTATGTTGAAACTTGCGAAAGAAAATGCATCCGAAATAAAAGATTTAGACGAAGTCTTATTTGCTATTTGGTTTCATGATATCATTTACAAGTCTAGATCCAAAAAGAATGAAGAAAAAAGTGCTAAATACTTGAAGAAACTTTTGAGAAAATCTAAATTCAAAGGTTTAAATAATGATAAAATAGACCAATTAATCATGGCTACAAAAAAACATCAAATTATAGTTGATACTGATTTAGATAATGCTTTTTTATTAGATTTCGATTTATCAATTTTAGGAAAAAATTGGGATGTTTATCAAGAATATACGCAACAAATTAGAAAAGAATATAGAATGTTTCCCAACTTTTTATATATCCCAGCAAGAAAAAAAGTTTTACAAGGTTTTTTAAATAGAGAGAAACTATTTTTTACTGAAAAGTATCAAGAATTATTTGAAGAACAAGCTAGAAGAAACCTTCAAAAAGAATTAGACTTATTTAGCTAGATGATTAACAAAAGACTTTTAATCAAAAATTTACTATCTCATAATGATGAGAATAGTTTTTATGATAAAAAGCAAAAATTGTCCTTAACTTCAAAAGACGGAAAAGCGAAGTTTTTAAAACATATTTGTGCACTTTCCAATTCTAATCCAGAAAACAATTCTTATATAATTATTGGTGTTGAAGACGAAGAAAACAAGATTTTTGGAGTCGATTTTTTTGATGATAGTAAAATACAAAACTTGGTAAATGCGTATTTAAAAAACCCACCAAAAATAGAATATGAAAATGTTCCGTTTCCTAGTTTACCGCGTAATAAAGTAATTGGTTTGGTTACTATTCACTCGAATAAAAAAATTACATCACTATTAAAAAATGCATGGAAATATAAAAAAGATATCATTTTTTATAGAAGAGGCAGTAATTCTATGCCTTTTTTAGGTAAAAATTTCGAATTAAATAATACCAACAAAGAAATTGTTACTGCAATTGAAAAAAATGCTAGCAATAATATAGAGTTGACTTTAAACGGCGTTTTCGATTTTATTAAGAACCACAAACCAGATCATAAACCACAATACAAAGTTTTTAACGAACAGTTTGTTTTGTGTTGGGCAGGAGAACAAAAAATTATTAATAATGAAATTTACTTTTCTAGAGTAGATATTGAATTAATAAATGAGCAAGTGCAACTTTTTTTTTCTGCTTTAGATGATGTACAAATTAGATATAATAAAAACTCATTTCTAATTACAGAGTTCATTTATTTAGGATTAGAAAAACAAGAAAAGCTGTATCCTTTAGAGAAAACAATTATCAATTTTAAAGAAAATGGAAAACATGATATTGTAGCAAAGTTTCTATTTAAACCGCCAGTTTTTAATGATGAAATAATGGTACATATTTATAATAACTGTAATTTAATTATCAAGAAAATTGAATTGCATAAACTACTTTCTAAAACGGAACAAGAAGATGTTTTACGTTTACCTACGAATTATCTAATTTGTTATTTACATGGTTTTTTAGATGCTGAAGAACAACTTAAAAAAGCAAAAAATTATATTAAAAATTTAGAAAGAAAATTCACCTATGTAAAATATAAAAAGACATTACGTATAATTAGAAAAGTAAAGTATGGTTAGAATGGTTCGTTTAACGGTTTGTGTATGATTAGTTGCGTGTTTCAAGCAACTAATTTAGCAAATATAAACCGAATAGAAAATCCGCGAGGATTTTCGTAAGTAGGCTAGAACTAGCAATTGATTATACGCGTTGTTGTGTGCAGTGATTTATTTATTTTACTGTTTTTCTACAAAAGATTCCCAAAATTGAACTAAACGAAATGTTTTTTCGATATCCTTAATGTTGTATTCAGAATTTATATAATTATTCACTTCGATATTTTGAAATCCATTTCCTTGACATAAAATGTCTTTAATCTTTTCATATATTTTTTCATCTCCTTCACTAAATCCAGGTAAACAAATCGAAATTTTATAACTATCAGATTTAGTTTTTAAATTAAAGATTACTAAAATAGAACGTAATTCACGAGGTTTAGTAATTATGTTTACTCCAAGAAGATTATCAGGAAACTGATATGTTATCCAAAAAGGATTTTTAATAATTTCCTTTTCAGGATGTTTTATTTGTTCTCTAATTATTTCTGTATTCTTATTAAAAATATAAAGATATCCAAGTTTTTCGAAAGCCATTAAATAAGCAATTTTTAATAGAGAAATTGAGGCTAATCTTTCGTTTGTTTTATTTGGTTTATCAAATGTGAAATTTAGTTTTTTACTCCATCCACTTTTAGATATATCATTGCTAAATAAAGGTGAATTATATTCTTGAACTTCACTGTCAAAAAATTTCTTATGAATTTTAGGATTGTTGTTTTTAGTATCTATATTAATCAAGAACTTTCCATCTTCCTCAATTTTGATTTTTGCATTTACACCTTTTCCATCAGTTGATTCATTATAGAATTGTGTTTTAATTTCAGAGTTTGGTTTGAAGTGTAATGCATCAATTTCTAATAATGCTGTTAAAATCTCATTATCTATTTTATGTCCAGCGTCTGAATTACATTTTTTACAGGTCAAAATGCTACTTTTTCCTCCTAAAGATTGTGGTGGATTATGTTCAAGAGTCAGAGGATTTATTTTGTCTTCTAAATCCTCTTTTACAAAGAAGTCTAAACAAATTGGGCAAAAACAGCCAAAACCTTTGTCAAAATTATCTTTTAAACTTGAATTATCTTTTATGAATTTAAAATTCTCCGAGTAAATTTTGAATAGAATTTCTTTTCTTTTTTTGTTATTCATTTGAATTCAGTTCAGTTTCCCCTCATTGCACACAACTCTAATGATATGGGACGTTTTAATGTTTTATATCAGAAGTTAAACGAAGTTAGCGGTTTTTTTTTAGAAAGTCAAGTTTTAGTATTATGCTAAAAAAATAAAAGCCCAACTTAAAAGTTGAGCTTTTTAAAAATAAAAATATGTATTACTTACTATAAATCGAACTTAATCCCTTGCGCTAATGGCAATTCATCAGAATAATTTACAGTGTTGGTTTGTCTTCTCATGTACACTTTCCAAGCATCAGATCCAGACTCACGTCCACCACCTGTTTCTTTTTCACCACCAAAAGCACCACCAATTTCTGCACCAGAAGTACCAATATTTACATTTGCAATACCACAATCTGAACCAGCGTAAGACAAAAATTTCTCTGCTTCCTTCATTTCATTGGTCATAATTGCAGAAGATAATCCTTGAGCAACACCGTTTTGTTTTGCAATTGCATTTTCTACTTCTCCAGAATATTTCATTAAATATAAAATAGGAGCAAAAGTTTCATGCTGTACAATTTCAAAATGATTTTCTGCTTCAATAATAGCTGGTTTAACGTAGCACCCACTTTCGTAACCTTCACCTTCTAAAACTCCACCTTCAACTAATACGTTTCCACCTTCAGCCTTCGCTTTTTCAATTGCAGCTAAATATGTATTCACTGCATCATGATCGATTAACGGACCAACATGTTTAGTTTCATCTAAAGGATTACCAATTTTAATTTGGCCATAAGCTCCAACAATAGCATCACGTACTTTATCATAAACCGATTCGTGAATAATTAATCTTCTAGTAGAAGTACATCGTTGTCCACAAGTACCAACAGCTCCAAAAACAGCTCCAGGAACCACTACTTTTAAATCTGCAGTTGGTGTAATAATAATTGCATTATTTCCACCTAATTCTAATAAAGATTTTCCAAAACGTTGTGCAACAGTTGCACCAACAATTCTTCCCATTCTTGTAGAACCTGTAGCAGAAACTAGTGGAATTCTAGTATCTGTAGTCATCATTTCACCAACTTTATAATCTCCGTTTATAATACAAGAAATTCCTTCTGGTAAATTATTTTCTTTTAATATTTCTGCAATAATATTCTGACAAGCAACTGTACATAAAGGTGCTTTTTCAGAACCTTTCCAAACACAAACATCACCACAAATCCAAGCTAAAGCTGTGTTCCAAGCCCAAACTGCTACTGGAAAGTTAAATGCAGAGATAATACCTACAACACCAATTGGGTGCCATTGTTCTCTCATAACATGTCCTGGTCTTTCAGACGGAATTGTTTGTCCGTTTAATTGTCTAGATAAACCAACTGCAAAATCACAGATGTCTATCATTTCTTGAACTTCACCTAAACCTTCTTGGTAAGATTTTCCCATTTCGTAAGAAACTAATTTACCAAGTGCTTCTTTCTTTTCTCTTAACTTATTACCAAACTGGCGTACAATTTCTCCTCTTTGAGGAGCAGGCATATCTCTAAAAGATAAAAATGCTTTAGTTGCAGCATCCATTACTTTATCGTAATCTGCTCTTGTAGTAGTTTTTACTTTACCAATTAATTTACCATCAACTGGTGAATATGATTCAATAATTTCTCCGTTAGAAAAATTGTTAGAACCTGTAGAAGTTCCGTTATTTATGTCTTTTACGCCTAATTCGGCTAAAGCTTCTTTGATACCAAAATCTGCCATTTTGTTGTTACGTTTTAGTTGTTTAAATTTGAAGAACGAATTTACGAATAATTTTACACATTTATAAATTAAACACAAATAACTATTTTTGTTTAATACTAAACAATTTTTATGAAAAAAGCCTTTTTTATTACAGTGTTATTATTACTTTCTTTTGGATGTAAAACAGAAAAACCATCAACAGAAAAAGAAATACCTAAAAAAGTAAATGATTTTGCCATTATAATTCACGGCGGTGCTGGTACTATTTTAAAGAAAAACTTGTCTGATGAAAAAGAATTAGCATATAAATTAAAATTAGAAGAAGCTATTAAAGTTGGTCATGCAATTTTAAAAAATGGAGGAACAAGCCAAGAAGCAGTAATGAAAACGATACAAGTAATGGAAGAGTCTCCATTATTTAATGCAGGAAAAGGAGCTGTTTTTACACATGAAGAAACGAACGAATTAGATGCTTCTTTTATGGACGGAAAAACATTAAATGCTGGTGCAGTTGCTGGAGTTACAAATGTAAAAAGTCCGATTGAATTGGCAGTAAAAATTATGACAGATTCAGATCATGTAATGTTGTCTGGAAAGGGTGCGTCATTATTTGCTCAAGAAAAAGGATTAGAAATTGTAGATCCAGGTTATTTTTACACAGAAAGACGTTTTAAATCTTTACAAAGAATAAAAAATAGAAATAAAACTGAACTAGATCATGATGATAAAAAAGCTGCTTTTTATGATGCAGATATTAAAAACGCAAAATTTGGAACTGTAGGTTGTGTAGCTTTAGATAAAGCTGGAAATATTGCTGCTGGAACTTCTACTGGTGGAATGACAAATAAACGTTGGGGTAGAATAGGTGATTCACCTATTATTGGTTCTGGTACCTATGCAAATAATTTTACTTGTGGTGTTTCTTCTACGGGTTGGGGTGAGTATTTTATAAGAAGTCAAGTAGCTTATGATATTTCTGCACAAATGGAATATCAAAATAAATCTTTAAAAGAGGCTACCACAGATGTAATTCAGAATAAATTAACAAAACTTGGTGGAACTGGCGGTGTTGTAGCTTTAGACAAAAATGGAAACATGTCTTTTGAATTTAATACAGCCGGAATGTACAGAGCCTCTATGAATGATAAGGGTGAACTAATTGTAAAAATTTATAAAGAATAAGCTAACCATTCTTTTGGAATTGTCTGTAATTCTATATGTTTTACTTCAGATTTTACTTTCATACTAAAACCTAAACGAGATATTTTTGGTACAGATAAGTTGATGTTGTTTCTCTTATTAATAATCTCAAGAACTTCATCCATTGATCTTTTGGTACATAATACCAAACTATTCATCATGGCGTTAGATTCTTTTGCTAAATCGAAAAAATCTACAAAGAATTTAGGTTTATTATCTTGATAAATAACCCACTGTGTTTCTTTCTTTTTAGGGATTTCCAAAATTTCTTTTGTACCGCTAAATGTTCTATATGTTGTTGCTAAAAACTTCATTTTTTTATTTTTTTTCATTTTTTCTGAATCTAAATTAAATATGTATTATAAAACTTGAATCAAAAACAAGACCAAATTACTATTTATAAGTAATTCTCTTTTGTTGTTTTCGTTAAACTGTTAAATAACCTCGTTAAAAGGTGTATCTCACTCCTGTATAAACACCAACATTAAACGGAGAAAACCCATTAGAATTATTTTTAAACGTATTTAATTGTGCTTTAAACATTGGGTTTAGGTTTATAGACCAATTTTTATCAAAGAAATAATTAATATCAAAACCTAAATTTCCACTGAAATTAATGTTATTTAAATTGTCTGCCTTACCTTTTTTAGAAAACGAATTTGTATTTAATTGAATACTATTCGTATTTAAAAATAATGAACTAAAACCTGCCACTAATTGGGTTTCTAGTTTTTTGTTTCTAGAAAAATTATATTTTATTTCTACAGGGATTTCTATATACCCGTAATTTTGAGTTAAACTACCGCTAGAGCTAACAACGCTTGCTAAAGAACTTGTTGCAAAATCGAAATTTTCTGCAGTATTTCCTTTAAAAGAAAACGATTCTCCATTATTAAATGCAACAGAAGCTGCGCTGCTTGAGTTTGTAACTACCACAGCAACTTTACTATTTGCATAACTCATTTCTTGAAAGTGAATTCCAGATTGTACCGTCCACCTACTATTAATTTTGTAGGCAACTTGTAGACCATAAGAAAATGTATTTTTCCCTTCGGTTGAATTTGCTAAATTTTTATCAATTGGTGATGTGTTTGTAAATGAATTAGAATTTAAAACAGCAAAAAGCGGTGCAACGGTCCATTGTTTTTTGATTGTTTTTTTAATTTTTAAAGAATCTTTTTGATTAATGAATTCATTTAAATCCGTTTTCTTTGCAATTGTATTTTCTTTTAAAACTTCAGAATTTGTTTGAACCTTTTTTTGATTATTTTCTAACTTTTTATCTAAACTTTCATCAATAATTACAGGTTCTTTTTTCGAAGAATTTAAAATTTCATTTGAGGAATTGTCAGCTAAAAAAATCTTTTTCATAGCGTTTTTTGTGCTAACTAATTCCTTCTTTTCTTCAGTATTCTTTATATCGTTTTTTGTAATAATTATTTTTTCTTTTGACTTGCTTTTCCTGTTATTTATCCCTTCTTTTTTAAATTTTATACCCGTTTCTTCTTCAGCAACCAATATGTTTTTCTGTTCGTTTTTATTTAAAATAACTGAATCTAGATTTTTTGTAAGGCTATTATCAATATCTTTTTTCTTATCAGGTGTATTTGTAATTATAATATTGGTTTTATTTTCAATAGAATTTTTATTTTTTGAAAAAGGGAATAAAAATAAACCAAGAATTAGCAACGCAGCAATTCCGCCAGAAAACCACCAAAAAGGTAAGATTCTACGTTTCTTTTTTGTGAGTTTAGATTCAATATTATTCCACACTTTTTTATTTGGAGTTGCCTCTAAGTTTTTAAGTTGTTCTTGGAATAATCTATCTATATTTTTGTTTTCCATCAGTTATGCTTTTTGTTGATGAATTTCTAATTGTATTTTTAATTTTTTACGAGCTCTAGATAAATTAGATTTAGAGGTTCCTTCAGAAATATTTAAAAGACTTGCAATTTCTTTATGAGAGTACTTGTCTAAAACATATAGGTTAAAAACCAATCGATATCTATCTGGTAATTTTTGAATAAAGTCTAGTAAAACATCAACATTAAAAACAGTGTTTTCTACATCAAATTCTGCAACCTCATCAACATCAGAAATTTCTTTTACAATTTGTAAAGGAGATTTTTGCCTGTATTTTTGCAATGCAGTGTTTATGGTAATTCGTTTTAACCAACCTTCAAAAGAACCTTTGTTTTTATATTGCTTTATCTTATCAAAAATGATTAAAAAACTGTCTTGTAATGTGTCTTCTGCATCTTCTCGATTTCGAGAATATTTTAAACAAAGTGCAAAAAGCTTACCAGAAAAAAGCTGATAAACCTGTGCTTGCGCTGCCAATTTTTGTTGGCAACATTGTTGTATGAGTTCTTCTAAATTGATTTTTTTTTAATTTACAGGAATTACAACTTCTTCAAAAATACTTTCTCCATCTGCATCTCTTCCTTTATAAAATTTAAAAATATAATCTTCTCTTTGAGTTGCCGTAACTTCAAATTTATACTCTTCTTGTCTTATGTCTTGTGTGCAATTTTCATTTAAATCTAGAAGAGCAATAACAGCAACGATTCTTGTACTGTCTTCATACTCGTAATACATTCTATCAAAAGAATAGCAACCATTGGTTAAAGAATATTTAACGGTAATGGTATCTTTTTCTCCGAAAGTAAAACTAGTAGGTGTTATTGCTTCATCTATAGATAGATATTCAAATGTATGATTAGAGGTGTTATTATCATTATTTAAACAAGAAGATAATATAAAGAGTGAAAGTAATAAAAGTGAAATTTTTTTCATGATTTTGGTTTATGATGTTAATATTCTAAAACAGGATATCCATTATTACAGATTACAGAAGTTGGTTGCGGAATTAAACTACAATCTGACACAATTCCCCATTTTACATTAAATTCTTTTTCTGCTTCTGTGTAAGTTTTTATTTTATCTAAAAAAGAAACGACATCTATATTCTTTGAGTAAGCTATATATCCTTGAAAACCTCCACAAGCTTTTGCGCCGTAGCCAACAAAGGACCAATCTTTAGAGTCTGTACATGAAACACTAACAGACAAGTTGAAGAATTCATTATACAAATCCATTAATTCTCTGTGCTCTATTTCTTGTTGTGTTAATTCTCTTTTAACCACTAATGTGGTTTTTGTAAGTGAAATAATACGCCAACCAAAACTATAATTGTTTAAATTAATATTGATTAAACCCTCTTTTAACTCATAACTTCCATTTATATTATAGAAACTTAACGGTGGTGTTCCACAAAAACCGGAAGACTTTTCTAGATAATCTCCATTTGTTTTAAAGGAGACTCCGTATTTATTTTCAGGTAAAGAGTTTACACGAGAAAAGGTTGTTTCTTCATCATCATAAGTTAAATGCGTCCAATTACCGATTAGAAGATTGTTTGTGTCTTCTATATTTTGGTTGTTTTCGTCACACGATAAAAGTGTTGCAAAAATTAATAGAGTGATAATTTTTTTCATGATTAAAAGCTTCTTAATTTCCATATAAAATAATTTCATTGGTTTTTTCTTTGTCAAAATCTGGACACGTATTTTCTCCTGAAATGCCACCAAACGTACAAACTACTTCGCCAGCACAATTGTAAACCAATGTTTGTCCGTCTGCAATTTGGCTACAAATATTTACTTCAAAAACTATTTCTGAATTATATGTGTATTGTTTAATAGAACTTTTACCAGCACAATCTATTCTGTCTATGTTATTTTTAGCTTCTTTTAAAAAAACTAATTCTTCTAACGGATTTTCAACTCCGCAAATCATAGAAATATTCTTACTATCATTACAAGAAAAAACAGCAATAGTTAAGACTAAAAAAATAGTATTTAATTTCATAAAACTTGTTCTTTTCTTACACAAGATGCAAAAATTGTAAAAAGGTTGCGTTAATTAATTCTATTTTTGCAAAAATATATGGAAAACAAAATTTTCAACATACAAAACGAGCAAGAATTCACAAAAGTAGCTTTAGAAGTTTTTAAACATCAATTTAAAAATAATAAAGTCTATAGGTCTTTTTGCGATTTGTTATATATACATCCTTCTGATGTTTCTAAAGTTGAAGAAATTCCGTTTTTACCTATTCAATTTTTTAAAAGTAAAAAAATAGTTTCCTCTTTAGATGAAGTTGAAGAAATTTTTACAAGTTCTGGAACAACAGGTAATACTACAAGTAAGCATTTTGTAACAGATATTGAAGTTTATAAAGAAAGTTATTTAAAAGGCTTTGCTCATTTTTATGGAGATATAGAAGAATATGTTGTTTTGGCATTGTTACCAAATTATTTAGAACGAAAAGGTTCTTCTTTGGTTTTTATGGTAAATGATTTAATTAGAAAATCTAAAAACATAGAAAGTGGATTTTATCTTGATAATTTAGAAGAATTAGCAAAAAAATTGATAGAATTAGATAAAAACGGACAAAAAACGCTATTAATTGGTGTTTCTTTCGCTTTGTTAGATTTGACTGAAATGCAAGAATTCAGGTTAAATAACACTATTGTTATGGAAACTGGCGGTATGAAAGGTAGAAGAAAAGAATTGGTTAGAGAAGAATTGCATCAAGTTTTACAAAACGGATTTGGAGTATCAAAAATTCATTCAGAATACGGAATGACAGAATTATTAAGTCAAGGTTATTCTAAAGGAAATGGAGTTTTTGAAACACCACCTTGGATGAGAATTATTACAAGAGATACCGATGATGCATTGACAATAAATAGGGTAGGAAAAAACGGTGGAATTAATGTAATTGATTTAGCAAATTATAATTCTTGTTCATTTATTGCTACACAAGATTTAGGAAAAGCATATGATAACGGAAGTTTTGAAGTCATTGGTCGTTTTGATAATTCTGATATTAGAGGTTGTAATTTAATGGTTTTGTAAGAACTATAAATTTTTATCGACTATAGAAAAAATTACAAACCAGATGAAGCGTTTTTCCTTAATTTTATTACTCTTAGTTTCTACTACTTTTTTTGCACAAGAATACAATTTAGAAAATGGTTATATAGCTAATGGTTTTGATGTTGTTTCCTATTTTACAAACAAAAAACCTTTAAAAGGCAATAAAAAGTTTCAAACTACTTTTAACGAAGTAAAACTGAAGTTTTCATCAGACAAAAACTTACAACTTTTTATAGAGAATCCTAAAAAATATATGCCACAATGTGGTGGTTTTTGTGCCTATGCTATTGCAACAAGAAATGAAAGAAAAGAGATAGACGCAGAATCTTATGAAATTAGAGACGGAAAACTGTACCTGTTTTATAACAAATGGTTTTCTAATAAATTAGAAAGTTGGTTAGAAGAAAATCCTTCTAAATTGCAGAAAGAAGCTGCTGAAAATTGGAAAACTCTAAAAAATAATAAAGATTAAAAATGAAAAAAATAGTTATTTTATTATTACTTGTTTCAACAAGTGTATTCGCACAAAAAACAAATTTTAATCTAAAAAAAGGGTACGTTGCAGAAGGTTATGATGTTGTTGCTTATTTTTTTAACAAAGCAATAGAAGGTAATAAAAAGTTTACTACTGAATTTGAAGGTGTAAAATTTAAGTTTTCAACAAAAGAAAATTTAGAGATTTTTAAAAAATCGTCTAAAAAGTATGTTCCAGAATATGGAGGATATTGTGCTTATGCAATTGGCGCAAAAGCAAAAAAAGTGTCTATAAATCCAAAAACCTTTGAAATTAGAGATGGTAAATTGTACCTATTTTATAATTCTTGGGGAACAAATACATTAGAACTTTGGACAAACGAAGGAGCAGAGAAATTGAAAGAAGCTGCAGATACAAACTGGTTAAAAATTATAAAAGAATAATAAATTCTACCTGTTGTGCATTATAAAAAAGCTGTTCATTGATTAAGAGAATCGTATATTTAATTGAATTTCAAACATTTAAATAGATGAACAGCTTTAGAGCAAATTACGAGAAAATTTTAGAGGTATTAA
>NZ_JAZGGG010000008.1:0-9295 GCF_036480315.1 Polaribacter sp. | reverse complement strand
TAAAAATGTGGCAAGGCCTCGGATATTATTCACGTGCAAGAAACCTTCATTTTAGCGCAAAACAGATTGCTAATGAACTCAATGGAGAATTTCCATCAACCTATAAAGAAATTATTAAATTAAAAGGAATTGGAGATTATACTGCTTCTGCAATTGCATCAATTTGTTTTAACGAACCAACCGCAGTTGTAGATGGAAACGTTTACAGAGTGCTTTCTCGCTATTTCGGAATTAAAACACCAATTAACTCGTCTGCAGGAATTAAAGAGTTTAAAATACTGGCACAGACTTTAATTGACGAAAACCAACCAGGAACTTTCAATCAAGCCATTATGGATTTTGGTGCATTGCATTGCAAACCTCAAAACCCGCTTTGCGAAACTTGCCCTTTTTCTGATAGTTGTGTTGCTTTAGAGAAAAAGATGATTAAAGAATTACCTGTTAAAGAGAAGAAAATAAAAATTAGAAAACGTTATTTTAATTTCCTTGTTGTTAGAACTGATGACAATAAAACGATTCTTAATGAACGAATAGGTAAAGGAATTTGGCAAGGTTTGTATCAATTTCCGTTGGTAGAAAGTGATAAAAAAATAAACAAAGAAGCACTTATTTTATCAAAAGAATTTATGAATCTATTTTCTGATGAAACATCCATTTCACTTTTTAATACTAAAGAAATTGTACACAAACTATCTCATCAACATTTATATACGCAATTTTGGATTGTAGAAACTGCGAATTCTTCTGAAGCAACTATAAACTGGAATGAAATAAATACATTTCCTGTTCCGATTTTAATTGCAAATTTTTTAGAAAAATTTCAACCATAAAGTAATTGATATTTTTAGTACTTTTGATATAGAAACATTTAAGCTATGGCAGGAACAATAAACAAAGTAATTTTAATTGGTAATTTAGGCGATGATGTAAAAATGCATTATTTTGATGATAAAAATAGTGTTGGACGTTTCCCAATTGCAACTAGCGAAAGCTACACCAATAAACAAACTGGCGAAAAAGTAACCAATACAGATTGGCATAATATTGTTGTTAGAAATAAATTAGCAGAAATTTGCGAAAAATATTTAGCCAAAGGTGATAAAGTATATGTTGAAGGTAAATTGAAAAACAGACAATGGGAACAAGATGGTGTTAAGCGTTATTCTACAGAAGTTGTTGTTACAGAAATGACGATGTTAAGCACTAAAAAGAATTCAGAAAACTCAAATACTCAACAACCTCTACAACAAAACCCACCAGCTACTGAAGTTCCAAAAACGGTTGCAACAGAAGAAAATGACGATTTACCATTCTAATTAACTAAAATTTTAAAATTTGGACCCAGATCCCAAGCTATTATTTTTACTTTTTTCATCAATAGATATTTTAACTGCCATTAACGGAATTGTATTAATTATTTTATTAATAAGTTCTGCACTGATTTCAGGTTCAGAAATTGCGTTTTTCTCATTAAACCAAACAGATATAAACGCACTTTCTAACAACGGAAAAGAAGAAAATATTGTTGTTAAATTACTAGAAAAGCCTAGGAAATTATTAGCAACTATTTTAATAACCAATAATTTTATCAATATTTTAATTGTCTTACTTTTTGCTTCGTTAGCAGAAACTTTATTTGGTGATTTTAATTATCAACTTAACCTCTACTTCTTTATAGTACCTGTTCGTTTTTTATTAGAAATTATTTTAGTTACTTTCTTAATCCTCTTATTTGGCGAAGTTTTACCAAAGGTGTATGCTTCTAGAAATGCACTTCGTTTTTCTAAAGTAATGTCTAAATTTATAAACATTATAAACATTATTTTAACCCCTTTTAGTTTGCCTTTAATCAATTTAACAAAATGGGTTGAAAAAAAACTAGGTAATAAAAATACCAATTTTTCTGTTGAAACACTGTCACAAGCTTTAGAGTTAACATCACAAGGAGCAACAACTAAAGATGAACAAAAAATACTAGAAGGAATTGTAAACTTCGGAAACACAGAAACAGTTCAAATAATGAAGCCAAGAATAGATATTTTTTCAATTTCTGATGATGAAACTTTTGAAGCTGTACTTAATAAAATTCTTAATAACGGATATTCTAGAAACCCTGTTTACAAAGAAAACATAGATAATATTGTTGGTGTTTTGTACGCAAAAGATTTGTTAGCGCATTTAAATAAACAATCTTTTAAATGGCAAAGTTTATTACGTGAACCATTTTTTGTGCCAGAAAACAAAAAACTAGACGACTTATTAAGCGATTTTAGAGAAAAGAAAAATCATTTAGCTATTGTTGTTGATGAATATGGAGGAACAAGCGGATTAGTAACTTTAGAAGATGTTATAGAAGAAATTGTTGGAGATATTAATGATGAGTTTGATGATGATGATTTATCCTATTCTAAAATTGATGAAAACAACTATATTTTTGAAGGAAAAACAACAATTAAAGACTTTTGTAAAGTTTTAGATGATGAAGACGAAGATCTTTTTGAAGAAGAAAAAGGAGAAAGCGAGACTTTAGCTGGTTTTATTTTAGAAATCTCTGGTAAGTTCCCAAAAAGAGGCGAGAAAATAAACTTTAAGAACTATACGTTTACTATTGAGGCGTTAGATAAAAAACGCATTAAACAAATTAAAGCTACCAGAAATGCGTAATATTTTTTTATTGATTTTTGCAATCCTTTTTATTTCTTGCAAAGAAGATGTTTTGCCAAAACCAAAAGCATATTTAAGTTTAGTGTACTCTACTAAATCTTATGAAAATTTAAAACTAAAAAGACCTTATTCTTTTGAAGTATTAAAAAATACTACTGTAATAAATGAAGGTGATAATTGGTTAACAATTAAATACCCTAATTTAAAAGCCTCTATAGATATTACCTACAGACCGGTTGAAAACAACATAAAAGAACTCTTAACCGAAGCAGAAAAATTAGTTTTTAAACACGCAGTTAAAGCTGAACAAATTATCCCAAAGGATTTTGTAAATTCTAAAAAAAGAGTTTTTGGAAGTATATATGAAATTACAGGAAATGCAGCTTCTCACATTCAGTTTCACATTACAGATAGCACAAAAAACTTTATCAAAGGTTCTTTGTATTTCTATGTAAAACCTAATTACGACTCAATTTTACCCGCAGTAGACTACATTAAAGAAGATATTTTACGTTTGGTAGAAACATTAGAGTGGAAAAAGTAATTATTATGAAAAAAACTTATTTGCTATTATTTTTACTATTTACAACTTATACTTATTCTCAAAAAAAAGAAAAATTTAAATCTGGAGTAGAATTAACAGAAGCACAAAAAGGTTCTAGTTACAATACACCAAAATCGATATTATTTGAATTTTCTGGTAATACACATTTAATTTATTTCTATAAAGATTTATCAAAAAAAATAAAAAAAAGCTTTAGAAAAAGCGGGATTAAAGTGAAATTTAATTACAATTTAGTTGGTGGTAATTTTAAAGAAGATTTAAAGGAAATTCCCAAAAAGAAACATAGTTCTTTAAACTTTAAAAGTCTTTGCAAAATAGAATTAAGCAACTCCAAACATTTTAAGAATAAATATGCAGATGTTAAAAAAAGAAAGCAGCAGTTTAACCTAAAGATCAATCTTCTAGAAAAGGAAAAAATTATTTTGTTTGCTACTTTAGAAGTAAAAACTTTTTTCACAATTTTAACTCAAAATAAAGAAGTAAGTAAACTCTTATTAAAAGTTCTTACAGAATAGAATAAAAATCAAGTACTTCTACCTGTTTTACAAATTAGAAAATAAAACGTTAAAAAAAAATCATAATTTTTTAGTTATTTGCAACACTAACTAAATCTTAAAATTATGAAATTCAAAGCTTTAAACCTTTTTACAGGAATTTTAATACTATTTCTTGTAAAATCTTGTGTAAAAAAAGAAGTTGTTAAATTAGAAATAGCACCAAAATACGCTGTATCTGTTTCACAAACGAACAATACAAATGCACCAGCTTTGCAATCATTTACCCATGCAGAATCTATCTCTGGTAAAGAATGGCTTTTGTTTGCAGGTAGAACAAATTCTTTAGATTCTTTAAACGGAGGAATTCATAATTTAAACGGTAATTATGCAGGTTCATCTTTTACACAATCTTCTTATAATGATGTAATATATGTTTATAATCCTAAAAAAGATGAAATTTCTGGAAGTTTAACTATTGCCGATTTTATTAAATTAATTGAAGAAAAAATCGAATCTTCATCAGCCAAAAACCCTTCTATTTTATCTCCATACTACGGTTTATTAAAAGTTACAAAAAAAAATACTTCAATATTTAAGAATTCGAATGCATTGGTAAAGCAAGATGGAAACTACCTTTACACACTTGGTGGTTATGGTCCAGCAGATTTTTCAAATCCTAAAAAAGGTTTTATTACATACAACCACGTTGCAAAGATAAATGTTAGTAATCTAATTAAATTAGTAAAGGAAAAAGCTTTAACAAATAAAGAATGGCTAGATTTAATGAAAGTAGGTAAAAATGATAAACTGATTAGTACAGGTGGTGAATTATATAAATACGGCGAAATTTTATACCTTTCTGCTGGTCATAATTTTGGAAATACAGCCCCAAATGAGGGTCAAAAATATGTAGATGCAATTTACCCTTTTACTCTTAAAAATAACAAAGACAATAAATTTGCTTTAGACATTACAACTAATACACCAATTTCTGACGTTAGCGCCCCTTCAAATAATGGTTCTGATACTACATCTGTTTTCAGGCGAAGAGATGGACCAATTTTACCTTCACTTTATAAAAACCCAATAAACAAATCAATAGAAAAAAGTATAGCAATTTATGCTGGTGTTTTTAAACCTGGTCATCCATTAAAAGCATGGAAAGATGCCATTTATGTTCACCCAAATTGGGCAAATAGTGAAAGTAAACTATACACTTACGATACTGCTTATGATCAAGAAAACTATAACGTATATTCTTGTCCGAGTTTTGTTTTATTCGACTCTAAATCTAACAAGTTACATTCGTATTTAATTGGTGGAATTGGTGATGGTAAAGGAGCTCCAAAAGGACATTTATCTGGCTTTACAAACACAAGTGTACATATTGAAATGAATGTAGACAAATACCCATTAAAAAGTACGAAACAAGTTTTAAACTATAATATTTTTACAAATGCCAAAGAAAATAACAAACCATATTATGGAGCGGAAGCAATTCTGTTTCCTAATAGAAACTTGAGCTATTCTAAATATTCTGAAGAAATTATTGATATAAATTCTACTTTTTCTGATCAACAAAAAACAATTGAAATTGGTTATATTTTTGGTGGAATTGAAGCTTTTGAATCTAACCCAGGAACTTATGGACCGAAAAAATCTCAAGCATCAAATAAAATTTGGAAAGTAACACTTACGCAACAATTTTAAATTAAAACTCTAAAAAAAGGTTTTAGCAACTTGTTAAAACCTTTTTTTATTAAATTATTTGCATTTTTTGCAACAAGAAAGAAGCATTCATGTTTTTACAAACGCCATTTTTTAAGGTGTAATCGAAATGCAATTCATCTTCAATAATTTCTGCATCAAAATAATAGTTTTTAATACCTAAAAACTCATTTTCTAATTCACATAGACTTACATCGTGTGTTGCAATAATTCCGGTAGAATTCGAATTAGATAATTTTTCTACAAATTTTTTAGAACCAATTGCTTTATCTCTACTGTTTGTTCCTTTTAAGATTTCATCTAAAATGATAAAATAATCTTCATTTTCAATTTCATCTACTATAAATTTTAATCGTTTTAATTCTGAATAAAAATAAGATTCATCTTCAGTTAAAGAATCTGTAGTTCGCATACTTGTAATCAATTTTATTGGCGAATATTTAAATGATTCTGCACAAACAGGCAAACCACAATTGGCCATAACAATAGACAAAGAAACCGTTCTCAAAAAAGTACTTTTTCCTGCCATATTTGCACCTGTAACAATAAAAAACTCTTCTTTATTAATTATAAAGTCATTGTCTATTCTCTTTTTTGAATCCAATAAAGGGTGTCCTAAATTAGTTCCTTTTACAACTTCTTTTCCAACTGTTATTTCAGGAAAAACAAATGTTGTTTGATTAAAGTTAAAATTTGCTAAAGAGTTTTGTGCATCAAAAAATGCCACAACATCAAACCATTTTTCTACTGTATGCTTGTAATTATAAATCCATTTTTCAGTTTTACAAGCATTGTTTATATCCCAAAGAAAAAAAGCATTTCCAAAAATGGCTATCATTAAATTATTACGTTGATCGAAACCATCTAAAATTTTAGAGAATTCTTTAAAGATAACTGATGCTTTCTTTTTTTCAGAATTTATAATTTCTTGTTTTTCTTTTAAAACTTTTGATGAAAATTCTTCACCTTCAATTTCATTTAATAAAACATGATATTGTTTAAATGTTTCTCTTACACTGTCGGTCTCTGAATATAGTTTATTTGTTTGCTTAAGAAATCTTCCTGTAATAAATAGCCCTAGAAAAAACCAAATTGTAAGATATGTGAAAGATATAATTCCGAAGGAAACCAAACCAATTAAGGTAACCGAAATAATTGAAAAAATAATTTGTACTAAAACTAAAGGCTTTGGAAAAACTGACTGGTAACTATGTATCCATTTTACCAAAAACTCTGGTGTATTTTTAACAACAACCAAGCTTGCTAATGCAGAAAAATGTTGCCTCCATTTCACTTTTTTAGAAAGTTCTTTTATAGTATTCTGCTTCTCTAAAATTTCATCAGTTTTATTTTCCGTAAAAGCGTTTGCAAGTAATGCTTTACCATCAAAAGTTACGGTTCTATTTACATATTGAAAAAAAGAACCAATACCAAAAAGATCGATATCATTGCTATAAAAATGGGTAGCATCTACAAATTCTTCACCTGAATCTAGATGATGAAAATTTCTATCTAAAACTTTAATTTCAGTTGAGTTTATTTTAATTTTTGCATCAACAATATTTCTTTTCCTTTTTAAATCTACATGTTTCACAACCAAAAAACTAAACAGTAAAACACCTAAAAAAACAATAATAAAAACATCTGGATATTTACCAAATGTTAGATATATTAAAAAACAAGTCGCTAAAAAAACAGCGAATCTAAAAATACTTAAGTTAACCGAATCCTTTTTTAAAATAACTGCTTCTTTTTCTAATTCAGTTCTTGTATTTGTATAAAATTTTAAAGGTTTTTTCATTTAATTATTCTCGTTCTAAAAATGTTATCTCTAATTTTTCAGCTAAATTTCTTCCGTAAGTTACGGCATCATTTATTTTATTAAAAGAGGCTATTTTGTATCGATTGTTTTTTATATCCCAAATTGTAACTTCACATTCACCTCTAGGATTTAAGAAAGTTGTTACTCTTTTTAAAGTTCTAATATACTCCCATTTACCAAATCCAAAAAACCCGGCAGACCAATAAGCTCTGTATCTCATTAAATTAAAATCGAAATGATGATTTAAAGTAGCAGAAAACTTTAAACCCATGCCTACAAGAAATATTAAACCAGCCAAAGTTTTAAAACTATTAATGTAATATTTCTCTGAGTAAGCAAGAGATACATTTTTGTAAAACATAAAAATTACATAAACTGCTAATGAAAAAAAGACAGCTGCCAAAAGTCTTTCATACCATGCTCTTTTTTGTGAAACTATTTTTAAGACTCCTTTCTTTTTCATTTTAATAACTAGAAATTCCGCCAGTTAAATTAAACACTTTTAAGTCTGGATATTTGTTTTTTAATTTTACCGTTGCTTTGTAACTATTAAAACCTCTTTGGCAAACCATCACGTATGTCTTGTTTTTATCTATGGTAATTTTCTCTGCGTCAAAGGTGTTTATATGAATTGTTTGCTGCACTTCAAAAGGTAGTTCTAAATCATTTAAAACCGCAATTATTTCAAGATTTCTCGACTGATCTCGAAATGACAATAATTCTTTTAACTCTTTGGGAGATATTTGCCATTCAGAGTTTTGACCAGAACATGCAGCATCAACATATGTTTGGATTTTAAAAAGCTTCGCTATTTTCTCTTTAATAAATGTTGATTTTAACTTCATTTTAAGCTGTGTGTTTTGAAGTGAATTATAAATTAACAATTGATTTATTAATGGTTTTCCAATTCCTGTAATCAACTTTAAAACCTCATTTACTTGCTGTGTAGCTATCAACCCAACAATAGAATTTAAGGTTCCTGTTGCTGAACAATTAGGTACATCTGTTGCCATTTCCGGAAAAGCATCTCTTAAGTTTGCTGAATAATCACCGTTTTCTTGCAAAACATTAAATGTAGCAACATAACCATCAAACTTATACAAAGAACCATAAACCAAAGGTTTATTTTTAAGAACACAAGCATCATTTAAAAGATACTTTGTGGGTAAAGAATCTGTTCCATCAACAACTATATCAGCCTTTTCTATTAACTCAAAAACATTTTCTTTTGTAATTGGTTTATTAGTAAAAGTAACTTCTGTAAATGGCGCTCTCTTTTTTATAAATTCTGATAAAACTGCTGCTTTTGATTGGCCTACATCTTCTAAAGAATAAAAAACTTGTCTGTGTAAATTCGAAATATCAACTGTATCAAAATCCACCAAGTGGATTTTCCCGATTCCGCTAGAAGCCAAATAAACTGCAATCGGACTTCCTAAACCTCCACAACCAACTACCAAGACAGATGCGTTTTGTAATTTTTGTTGTCCTACTTCACCAATTTCTTGTAAAGTAATTTGACGTTTAAAAAGTTGATTTTTTGTTGATTTCATAAATAACTACTCCTTACAGAAAGTGCCTTTTTGTCTTGTAATTCCTCCATTTTCAGATTTAAAACCCGCATTATACTTCACACAGTTACCTGTAAATCCAGTCATTTCAACAAGAATTCCATTCTTTTGATTTAAGTTAGTTAGGTATTCATCTAATTCCATTTTTTGCTCATCATAAGTTAATCTATAACTACAATCGTTAATCCATTCTATTTTTTCAAAAGTGAGGTTTCCAGTATTTTCGCCATTTATCCATTCAATTTGAGTATTAACTTTTCTAATTATTAAATATTTTTTTATGCTTTTATCTCTTTCTATTGAGTATTTAGTAATACTGTCTTTACCCGTTGTGCATTTAAATAATACTAATTTTTAAGTTGTTAATATTTCTATCAAAAGTAAACTTATTAATGAATTGAATAATTGTTAATGAGGTTAATTTTGAGAGTATTCTAGTCTTAAAACC
>NZ_JAZGGG010000007.1:0-13420 GCF_036480315.1 Polaribacter sp. | reverse complement strand
CAGTTAATCTTGAAACAGTATGACCATTTGTTCTTTGTTTTGACATAAGACAAAGGTAAACATTTTTAGAAGCTAAAGCGAGATGCACTAAAGTGCATAGTTTTAACTATATTTGAGACCAATAAATATGCTTCTGATTATCCTTCATTTATTAGGCAGAAACCATCAAAATATTTTATAGAAGTTCTAGAACCTACAGTAATTGTTAATTTACCATACATAAAAATAAAAGAAGCCTATAGCCTTTTTAAAAATTTTGAACATTATGGCAGATTAATAGCTGAACAAATATTAATACAAAAACAAGATAGGATAGAACATTTTTTATTTACAAATGCAGAAGAAAGGTATTTGGAATTTATAAAAAACAATCAAATAATTATGAATAGGATTAGTTTATCTAACCTTTCTTCTTATTTGGGTATAGAACGCCAATCTTTAAGTAGAATTAGAAAAAATATTTCTAAAAAATAATTTTGTCACAAATGTGTCAGGTGATTTAATTTAAAATATTTCATTTTTGAGCTTTAAAACAATCACAATATGAGACATTCTTTATTTTTTATAATTCTATCATTATTCTTCACCTCTTGTGCTTTTAATAGTAAATTTCATCATCCAATAAAAGTACCAATGGATATAGATAAATTGACTGAATTTAGCTATGAAGAGGATAGAACACCAACATACTTTCAATATGATAAATCTAATTCCGAAATTTCATTATCAAATTCAGATCGCAAAACAATTAACGAAAACTACACAATAAAAAGCTCTTTCTTTTCGAGTTCTAGCGGAAACCTCTTAAACGGATGGCTTTTAACACCAAAAGACACCAAACCTATTGCTACTATTTTGCATTTTCACGGTAGTGCACAAAATGTTTTATCGCACTATAAATCGATTGAACCTCTTTTACAATATGGTTTTCAAGTTTTTACTTTTGATTATAGTGGCTATGGTTTTTCAGAAGGGAAATCTACAAGAAAAAATGCTCTTAAAGATGCATATTCCGCATTTAACTATATCAAAAAAATAGAAACTATAAAAAATACAAGACTAATCATTTACGGTCAATCTTATGGAGGATATTTAGCATCAATTGTAGGTTCAAATAAGCAAGAAGATATTGAAGGACTTGTTATAGAAGGTGCTTTTTCTGCTCATAAAGATGAAGCAAAACATATGTCACCTTTTTTTGGCAATCTTGTTAAAAATGAAATTAAGGCAGAAAATGAAATACAGAAAAACTTCAAACCTGTTTTAATAATTCATAGTGTCGAAGATAAAATAGTTCCTTTTAAGTTTGGTGAAAAAATATTTAAAAGTGCAAATACACCCAAAGAATTTTATGAAATAGACAAAGCGCATATTATGGGATTGCAGTATTATTCAAAAGAGATTAATGCGAAGATTAAAAGCTTAATCTTAAATGAATAAAACCAACAGGAACTCTGAACATTTTTAACTCTAATGCTTTCATTTAACTTCTCACAAAGTCAAAAAAATCATTCACTTACACTTAATTACAAACTTTTATATCTAACTAGAAAGAGATTTAGAAAAAAAAATAAGTTACTAGATTTGATAAAGAGAAAATAACGTATTACAACATCCGTATATAACAAATAGAAATGAATGAAAGTAATGCTCTATTTTTTTTTTTTAAATTATTCTCTGTAAATTTTAATAAAAGTCATAAAAAAACCTGAATTTTAAATTCAGGTTTTTACATTTTATAGAGCTCGTAATTTTTATTCATTTGCTTTTTTAAAATCTGTAATTAGCTTTTGCACTTTTGCGTTCTCAAAAAATGTTGGATATATTTCACTTAAAATAACATGATAATCGTAATCTAGTTTCATGCCACTTACTAAATGATCTAATGCGTATTTTTCTTTATTTAACACAAAAAACAAACCCGCTAATCTATACTCAATTTCTGCAAATTCTTTATAGACTTTTTGTGCTTTTAAAAGTAGCTTTAAAGCATCGTCAAATTCGCCTAAAAAAGACAATACATCTGTTAAACCAATATAAATTTCTGGAGAATCGTCATTTAAAGCAAGACATTTTTCAAAACCAACAACAGCTTCTTCAAAAAAGTTTAGCTTTAAATTAATTTCTGAATATCTTCTCCAATACAGCGAATTATCTTCATCAATTTTTATAGCTTTTGCAACATAATGTGCTGCTTTTTCATAATTGTTAACTTCATAATATAAATTGGTTAATAAAAACCAACCTCTATCTAATAAAGGGTCTTCATGTACTGCTTTTTTATAATAAGAAATAGCAGCCTCATATTTATCTAATTTTTGATAACATTCGCCAATTCTTACAAATGCAAATGCTGTAGGATCATCTAATTCTAAAGTAATTAAATAATTATCTATTGCTTCTTTGTAACGCTCTAATTCTTCTAATGTTTTTGCTTTTTCTAAATAACCACCAATAAAAGATTCATCTACTAAAACCGCATAATCAAATGCTTTTAAAGCTTCATTGTATTGCTCTAAAATAAAGTATTGCCTCCCTATTTGGTGCCAAGCCACTTCGCAGTAAGGATTTTTATCAATATAAGAAGTTAAAAACTGAATTGCTTGTTCATGTTCTTTTTCCATATCGAAGCAATACACAATGTTATAAAGTGCAGAATAGTCTTCAAAATCTACATCTAAACAATTCGCAAAGTTTAAACGAGCGTTTGTAAAATCGTCTAAATACAGAAATTCCATGCCTAATAAAGACCAAATATCTACTTTATCATCCGTTAAAGAAAGTGCTTTTTTAAAATCTAAAACTGCTTTTTTATGGAACCCTTTTTTAGAATTAATAGTTCCTTTTTGAAGAAAAACCTCATCGTTAGTTGGTTCTATTTTTTCTATTTTTTTTAACAATGTAGAAGCACTATCTAGCTCATCTTCAAAAACATATATTTCTACTTGTAATAATTTTAAATCTACAGATTGGGGGTGTTGCTCTAAGCCTAATTTCACTGCTTTTTTTGCAAGCGAATGTTTACCAAAATCTAGATAGTGGATTATTATTTCTTCAAACTCAACCAAATCAAAAAAATAAATATTGTTGGTTTTAAGCATGGATTCAAATTTTGTTAAAGACATAACTTTTAGATTTGAATTAGTATATTAAAGGTACTACAAGTCTTGTACCACATTTAAAAACGTTCTTATTGTTTTCAACAATTTAATTAACAACCGCTTTGTTTATTTAGCCCTAATAAATTTTGTGCATACGTTTATTTGCAGTAATTTTGATTTTCAATAACTATCTACTTAAAATGATAGGCTTCTTATGAGCAAAAAAACCTTACTTAACTCTAAAGATATTGAAATCATACTTCATCGATTAGCGTGTCAGTTAATTGAAAATCACAATGATTTTAAAGATACCGTTTTAATTGGTTTACAACCAAGAGGTTCTTTTCTTGCAAATAGATTAGCACATTTATTAAAAACCGAATACAAAATAAAAAATTTAGAATTGGGTCTTTTAGACATCACGTTTTATAGAGATGATTTTAGAAGAAAATATACGCCTTTAGAGGCTTCTAAAACCGAAATGAATTTTTTAATAGAGAATAAAAAAGTGGTTATTATAGATGATGTATTATTTTCTGGAAGAAGTATTAGAGCTGCTTTAACAGCAATACAATCTTACGGAAGACCCCAAACTATTGAATTATTAGTCTTAATAGATAGAAGGTTTAGTAGACATTTACCAATTCAACCAAATTATAGAGGAAGACAAGTAGATGCTATAAATGATGAAAAGGTTTTGGTTACTTGGAACGAAACTCACAAAAAAGACGCCGTTTATATAGAACAAAAATAATATGCAAGAGTTAAGTGTAGAACATTTATTGGGAATAAAATATCTAAATGCAAACGATATTGATCTTATTTTTAAAACTGCAGATCATTTTAAAGAAGTAATTAATAGACCAATTAAAAAAGTACCTTCTTTAAGAGATATTACAATTGCAAATTTATTTTTTGAAAACAGTACAAGAACAAAATTAAGTTTTGAACTTGCTGAAAAAAGACTTTCTGCTGACGTAATTAACTTTTCTGCAAGCCAGTCTTCAGTAAAAAAAGGAGAAACTTTAATAGATACTGTAAACAATATTCTTTCTATGAAAGTAGATATTGTTGTTATGCGACACCCAAATGTTGGAGCAGGTGTTTTTTTATCGAAACATGTAGATGCAAAAATTATAAATGCTGGTGATGGTACACACGAACATCCAACACAAGCTTTATTAGACTCTTATTCAATTAGAGAGAAATTAGGTTCGGTAAAAGGGAAAAAGATTGTAATTGTAGGTGATATTTTACACTCTAGAGTTGCTTTATCTAACATTTATGCACTGCAATTACAAGGCGCAAAAGTGAAGGTTTGCGGACCAACAACGTTAATTCCTAAATATATTTCTAGTTTAGGTGTAGAAGTTGAAACTAATTTAAAGAAAGCTTTAGAATGGTGTGATGTTGCCAACGTTTTACGTGTACAACATGAAAGAATGGATATTAAATACTTTCCTTCTACCAGAGAATACACACAGCTTTTTGGAATTAACCAAGAGGTTTTAGACAATCTTGGCAAGAAAATTGTAATAATGCATCCAGGACCTATAAATAGAGGTGTTGAGATTACTAGTGATGTTGCAGATTCTATTGATTCTATTATTTTGAATCAAGTAGAAAACGGGGTTGCAGTAAGAATGGCAGTTATTTATTTGTTAGCACAACAGGTTAAAAGATAATATGCAAATAGAAAAAAAAGAAAACTACACACTTATTTCTTCGGATGAAAATTCCTTTGAAGAATTTTATAAAGGTTTCTTAAATCTTGATAAAGATTTGAAAGAAACACACCTTATTCTTCAAATTTCTGAAGATATTAACATTACTAATAAATATTTTTTGCTATTTTTGAATATAGCTACTCAAAACAAAGAAAGTGGCACATCATTTGTAGTTGTAAATACATCTGCAAATGTGGATGAATTTCCAGAAACATTTAATATTGTTCCTACTTTACAAGAAGCAGAAGATATTATAGAAATGGAAAACATTGAAAGAGAATTAGGATTTTAAAAATAAGTAAATGGTTAAAAAATTACTTTTTGTTTTATTATTAAACATTTCGTTTATAGGTTTTTCTCAAGAAAAATCGATAAATAATTTATCTGCAGCTCCTAATCCTTTTACAAATTCAACAAAAATTATTTTTACAACAACGAGTAATTCTAATATTACTTTCAGTGTAAAAAATGTTTTAGGTAAAACTGTTTACAGCGAAAGAGTTTCAACAAAAATTGGTAAAAACTCAATCCCTTTTCTAAAAAAAGATTTAGCTGCTGGAATGTATATTTACAGCATTCAAGATAAGAAAAACATCATATCTAAACGCTTTGTTATTAGATGAGTTTACGCTTAACTATTCTAGGGTGTCATTCAGCAACACCACGTATAAATGCTTTTCCAACTTCACAATATTTAGAAATTAACAGCCGTAATTTTTTAATTGACTGTGGCGAAGGTACGCAACGTCAAATGCGGAAATACAAAGTTGGTTTTTCTAAAATAGATCATATTTTTATTTCTCATTTACATGGCGATCACTATTATGGGTTAGTAGGTTTATTGTCTACTTACGGTATTTTAAGTAGAGAGAAAGACATGCATATTTTTGGTCCAAAAGGGATTAAAAAAGCAACCATGCAAATGTTGAAAATCTCTGAATCTCATGCGAAATTCAACATGGTTTTTCACGAATTATCATCAAATGAAAGTGAACTTATTTTTGAAGATGATAAAGTTTCAGTAAGAACAATTCCGTTAAAACACAGAGTTTATACAAACGGATACTTATTTACTGAAAAAGAGAAACCACGAAAATTAAACATGCTAAATATTAGCGGTTATCCAGAAATTGACAGAGCAGATTATTTAAATATAAAAGCTGGTAAAGATGTTGTGCTTTCTTCTGGTGAAATTGTAAGTAATCTAGAACTAACACTCAATCCGCCAAAACCATTAAGTTTTGCTTTTTGTAGTGATACTTGCTACAAACCAGATATTGTGCCTATCATAAAAAATGTGGATTTATTATATCATGAAGCTACTTTTTTAGATGACAGACAAGGTTTGGCTAAAAAAACAAAACACTCTACTTCTATTGAAGCAGCAAAAATTGCCAAAGAAGCTAATGTTAGTAAGTTAATTGTTGGCCATTATTCTGGCAGATATAAAGACATTTCTTTATTCAAAAAAGAAGCTGCAACCGTTTTTGAAAATGTAGATATTGCAGAAACGGGTAAGGTTTTTTCTGTAGATTAATATTGGTTTGTACTCAACAAAACTAAAGTACAAGCAACTTCAGCCTCAATATTATTTTCTTTTAATAATTTCACAAACTCCATATTTTCACTTCCTGGGTTAAAAATAACCCTTCTAGGTTGTAAACCGATGATGTAAGAATAATATTCTTCTTGTCTTTTTGGATTTAGATATAACGTTACTGTATCAATATTTTTGTATTCTTTCTTTTCATCATCAATACTAACACTAAAAACCTTTCCTTTTCTTAAACCTAAAGCAACAACTGCTACTTCCCTATCTATTAATCTTTTAATTGCAATATTAGAATATCTATTAGGGTTTGTAGAAGCTCCAATAACTAATGTTACATTTTTCATATTGTTAAGATTGTGTTAAACACTGTTAATACCAGTAACAAATATAAACAATGCACCGTCTATTTAGCATCAAACGAAAGTAAAAACCATAAAAATGAAAAAAATACTATTATTCGTTTTACTAATTATCTCTGCAAATTCTTTTGCTCAATTAGCAAAAAGAAAATTACCAAAACCGGGAATTATATCTGGTAAAGTAATAGACCAAACAACTAAAGAAGCATTACCTTATGTTAATATTGTTGTAAGAGATCTGGCTAAAAAAATTATTACCGGAGGAATTACAAATGAAAACGGATTATTTAACATTAAAGATATTCCTAAAGGAAAAAGTCTTATTGAAGTTCAATTTATTGGATTTAAAACGTTTTCTAAAGAAATAAACATAACCAATAAAAATAAGAACATAAACCTAGGAACTATTTCACTTAACGAAGATGGTTCTTCTCTAGACGAAATTATTATTAGAGCAGAAACCTCAACTGTAGTTCAAAAAGTAGATAGAAAAGTAATTAATGTTGGTAAAGATTTAACTTCTGCTGGTACAACAGCTTCAGAATTATTAAACAATGTACAATCTGTAAGTGTAGATAGCCAAACTGGTTCTATTAGCTTAAGAGGAAATGATAATGTACGTGTTTTAGTTGATGGAAAACCAACCAATATTTCAGCGGCACAATTGTTAAAACAAATTCCTTCAACTTCTATAAAAAGTATTGAATTAATTACTAATCCTTCAGCAAAATATAACCCAGAAGGTATGAGTGGAATTATAAACATTATTCTAAATAAAAATGCAAACATAGGCTTTAATGGTTCAGTAGACACAGGTATTACTGCTGGACATTATGTGCGTTATAATGCATCTACGAACATGAATTATAAAACAGGAAAAGTAAATTTCTTTGCTAATTATGGTTATAATGGAGGTGATAATTTTAATTACGGGTTTGTAGACAGGCCTTCTACGAAAATATTACAAAATTTTCAATTTGTAAATAAAAATAAATCACATCTTTTAAAAGTTGGTGCAGATATTTATTTAAATGATAAAAATACCTTGTCTTTTTACACAACTCAAAACAAGTTTACTGGAGGTGGAAATGGAAGCACAATAATTGATGGAAATGGAACATTAATTTCTGATGCTAGAAACATTCAAGATCAAAATAATAATTCAGGTACTTATAATGTAAATTATAAAGTAGACTTCGAAAAAGAAGGTCATAATTTAGAGTTTGAAGCAACATATAGCAGAACAGATAATCCTGAAGATGCAGAAAACAATGATGCTTTAAAATTAATTGGTGCTAATGACTATAAAATTTTTAATTATACAAATGACATAGAAAACGGTAGAAACAATGCTTTAATAAATGTAGATTATACAAACCCAGTTTCTAAAGAAGGAAAATTAGAATTAGGTTTAGAATATAGAACAAATAATACTGCAAATACAAACCTTACAGATCAAGAAAGAGAAATTAGAAATCTTAATGGAAACATTACAGGTTATGAAAGAGTTGGTAACTCTTCTTTTGATTATGATAGAAAAATATACTCTGGTTATATAAATTATGGTCACAAGTTCGGTAAATTAACGATGCAATTAGGTGCACGTTTAGAACAATATGAAATTGAAGGAATTTTTAACCAAGAAACTGCTGCTACAAAAAAAATAACAGATGATATTTTTACAGTATACCCATCTGCTTTTTTCACGTATTCAGCTTCAGATAAAAATCAATTTCAAGTAAGCTATAGTAGAAGAGTAGATAGACCAGGAATTGGGCAATTAAACCCAATTAGAGAATGGAGTACACCATTAATTACTTCTGTTGGAAACCCAGGATTAAATCCACAATTTACAAATTCTTATGAAGTAAATTATACACGTAAAATTAAAGGAGGTTCTTTAACTTTTGGAACTTTTTACAGAAAAATTAATGATAATATTTCTCGTGTTACAAATGCAGATCCTTTAGACCCAGATGTAAAACAAATTCTTTCTTTTACAAATTTTGAAGACACAAATTCTTACGGTTTAGAATTGTCTGCAAATTATAAAGTAAATAATTGGTGGAGAATAAACTCTAGTATGGATTTTTATTCTCAAAAACAATTCGGAATTGTAACTCAAAATGTGCCAAGAATTGAAATTACAAATGAAGTTTTTAATGCAAGAATTAGCAATAGTTTTAAAGCTTCTAAAAACTTAAGATTACAATTATTTGCAATGTACAGAGGCCCTTCTGAAGATATTCAATGGAAGGTAGATAATATGTGGATGATAAATACCGGTGCAAGTTTAACCGTTTTAGACGGAAAAGGTACTATTAACTTTAGAATGAATGACATCTTTAAAGGAATGAAATTTGCATTCAACGCTACGAATCCTTTTGTACAAAATGGAAGATTTAATTGGGAAAGCCAAACAGCTTATTTAGGTTTTAATTACAGATTTGGTAGTGGGAAAAACAAAGCAAAAAGAAGAAGACAAAGAGATGACAACACCAAACAAAGTGGTGGTGGATTTTAATAAAAAACATAACCAATAGATTGAAACCTCAAACTCTGTAATGCAGAATTTGAGGTTTTTTTGTTCTAATAAAATTAGTTACTTTTATACGCGTAAGTGAAACGTATTTAATTGCTATACTTTTTACTTTACTACAAAAAAAACTATGAAAAAGTCTATACCTCTAATTCTATTATTTTTCTCCATTTCTTTTTTTTCTCAAGAATCAGAAAAAACAAATTCTAATGTTGGTAGTATCTCTGGAATCATTCTAGATGCTAAAACAAAACATCCGTTACCTTATGTAAATATTGTTTGTAAAAACAAAAAAAACACGATTCTTACTGGTGGAATCTCAAATGAAAAAGGAACTTTTCTAATTAGCAAGGTTCCTTTAGATTCAGTTTACATTGACATTCAATTTATTGGATACAAGACTTTTAAAACAAAAACGATCTTATCTAAAGAAAAACATACAGTTACTATCGATACTGTTTATTTAGAAGAAGATACTACTGCTTTAAAAGAAATTGTTATTCAATCGGAAACCTCAACTGTTGTTCAAAAAATTGATAGAAAAGTTATAAATATTGGTAAAGATTTAGCTTTTGCTGGCACAAATTCTTTACAAATGTTAGAAAATATTCCTTCTGTAAATGTAAATTTTCAATCAGGAAATATCAGTTTAAGAGGAAATGAAAATGTACGTGTTTTAATAGATGGTAAACCTTCTAATTTGTCTCCATCTCAATTATTGAAGCAGATTCCTTCTTCATCTGTAGAAAGTGTAGAAATTATTACAAATCCTTCTGCAAAATATACACCAGAAGGAATGAGTGGAATTATAAATATCATCCTAAAAAAGAATACCACAATTGGTTTTAATGGCTCCTATTCTATTGGTGTAGAACATAGTAAAAATACACGACCTACTGGTTCTTTAGATTTAAATTACAGAACAGGAAAAGTCAATTTTTATGGAAACTACAGTTTGGATTTTGGTAAATTTGAAACCAATGCTTTTTTTGATAGAAGCGACAAAAATTTATCGCAAACTATTGATTATCTAGACAACTCTACAAATAACTATATAAAAGCTGGAGTTGATTTTTACTTGAATGATAAAAATACATTGTCCTTTTTTACTACGCAAAGTTTTACGGATACAGATTTCCACATCAATACAGAAACCGTAGAGAATTCTAATCTAATTTTACATACGCCAAACTTATCCGTTTTTGATACAAAAGAACAATCTTATAATGCAGATTATAAATTAGATTTAGATGATAAAGGGCAAAATATAGAATTAGAAATCAGTTATTCGGACAGTACAAATCCACAAAACGATTTTAATGAGGAATTGATAAATCCTTCAGCTAAAACGTATAATTACACCAATAAAATCATTAATGATAATTCTACATTTTTGATAAATTTAGATTATACAAAGCCTATAAAAGGTGGTAATTTAGAACTTGGTTTAGAAGCAAGAACACAAAAAGCATTCAATTCTATTATTACTGACCAAGAAATAGAAACTGGCGGAAACCCGTCAACAGCCCAAAAAGGAAACACCAATTTTAATTATGACAGAGAAATTTATTCTGCCTATATTAATTACAACAAAGAATATAAAAAAATTGCTTTACAAGCAGGTTTACGTTTTGAGCAATTTTCTGTGGATGGACTTTTCTCAAACTCACAACAAACAACAATAACTCCTTATACTAATGCTATTTTTAATGTATATCCGTCTGCTTTTTTAACCTATTATCATTCCGATAAAAATGAATTTCAATTGGGCTATAGCAGAAGAGTTGATAGACCTGGTATTGACCAAGTTACACCAATTCAAGAATGGGCTTCTCCGCTTACAATTTCTGTAGGAAACAATCAATTACAACCTCAATTCACCAATTCTTTTGAAGTAAATTATACCAAAACACTAGATAAAGGATATCTAACTCTTGGCGGATTTTATAGAAATACCAACAATAAAATTGGCAGAATTATAAATAGAGACCTAATTAATGCAGACAGGCAAATTCTATCATATGCAAATTATGATACTGCAGATAGTTACGGTGTGGAATTCTCATCTAGTTTTAAATTGACAAAATGGTGGACTTTTAGACCAAGCACAAGCTTATATATACAAGACAGCCAAGGTTTAATTAACAATAAAAAGGAAAGCGTTAAAAACACTATGTTTAGAGCTAGAATTAGTAATAGTTTTAAAGCATCTAAAAAGTTAAGCTTTCAATTCTCTAGTTCTTATAGAGGCAAAAGTGAAGGCGTACAATTTAAAGTAGATCCTTTTTTATTGGTAAATGCGTCTGCAAGATTGTCTGTTTTAGACGGAAATGGTTCTTTATCTATAAGAGCAACCGATATTTTTGACAATTATAAACTGGCTTTTTCGTCTACCAACCCGTTTCCACAAACAGGAAATTTCACACTAGAATACAGTTCTATTTACCTTGGTTTTTCTTATAACTTCGGAAGCGGAAAAAACAGAGAACGAGATAGAAAATATAGAGAAGAAAACGAAACCCAAGGAAGTGGTGGCGTTTTGTAAAAGTTTAATTTACTTTTAAGCTTAAAAAAACAGAACTTCTCTAACTATGTTTATGAAACATTAAAACGTTGAATAAACTTGCTCACGTTAGCGAATAATACAAAAACGACCAAAATACTATCATTTATTGATTTAATTGTAATTGTCTTGGCAATTTTTAAGATTCCCTAAATAGTTTTCAACTATAGAATTCACTTATTTTCCGCAGCTTCAAAAGAAGCTTTTAAAGCGATAACAACATTCATAATACAAAAGAGAAAAATTAAAACTGCATTTATCCAAGAGTTTTGAAAAACAATAAATTTTGCAAAAATATTTAAAACAAAAATTATCAAAAAAATGTTTGATAGTAATAAAAGCAGCTTATATTTTTTCTTCATTTTTATAAATCAATAATTATTATTACCATCTAATAATTACAGAACCCCAAGTAAATCCACTACCAAAAGCAGCTAAAACAACCAAATCGTTGTCTTTTATCTTACCTAATTCCCAAGCTTCAGTTAAAGCAATAATTACTGAAGCAGCAGTTGTATTTCCATACTTCATAATATTGTTATGCACCTTGTCATCAGACAATTGAAACTTCTTCTGTATAAATTGTGCAATACGTAAATTCGCTTGGTGAGGAATTAACATATCTATATCTTCTTTCTGTAAATTATTTGCCTGTAAACCTTCTACAATTGCTTCAGAAAAACGACCAATTGCATGTTTAAATACAAATTGTCCGTCCATATAAGGGTAATAACTTTGATCTTCCGGATCATTATTTTCTAAAATCTCTGGCACCCAACGTTGTGTAGATGGTCCTTCTAAAACTAATTTCTTTGCATGTTTTCCTTCCGAATGTAAATGAGAAGATAAAATTCCTCTTCCTTTTTCTTCACTTCTAGAAAGTACAGCTGCTCCTGCTCCATCACCAAAAATAACAGTAACTCCTCTACCTCTTGTAGAGCGTTCTAAACCACCAGAATGATTTTCTGAACCAATTACTAAAATGTTTTTATACATTCCTGTTTTAATAAACTGATCTGCTACAGACATTGCATAAATAAAACCAGAACATTGGTTACGCACATCTAAAGCACCAATTGTTGGCATGTCTAGCATTTCTTGCACTTGTACACCTCCACCAGGAAAATACATATCTGGACTTAAAGTTGCAAATACAATAAAATCGATATCATCTTTTGTTAAACCAGCTCTTTCAATAGCAATTCTAGCAGCTTTCGCTCCCATAACTGCCGTTGTATCATCTGTTTTAGGATCAATCCAACGTCTTTCTTTTATACCTGTTCTTTCTTGAATCCATTCGTCTGAAGTATCCATAAATTCCTTTAAATCATTGTTTGTTACAACGTTTTCTGGAACATAATATCCTAAACCAGTTATTTTTGAATTATACATAATATCTTGTATGGTTATTTATTATATCAATAAAATTGAGCTATCAAACATACTAATTTATTTACCCGTTGTGCATTTAAATAATACTAATTTTTAAGTTGTTAATATTTCTATCAAAAGTAAACTTATTAATGAATTGAATAATTGTTAATGAGGTTAATTTTGAGAGTATTCTAGTCTTAAAACC
>NZ_JAZGGG010000006.1:0-2384 GCF_036480315.1 Polaribacter sp. | reverse complement strand
AAGTGTTTTCCAATTCTCCACATGGGTCTAAAGGTACAGGCTCTTCATATTTTCCTGTTTTTGATGTTCCTAAATGGTTTAAAAAGTTTTTAAGAGTATAATAACGGATTGCTTTTTTTTGGTCTTTCTCTTGACTAGGATTAGAAAAATAGGAATCTTCCATTTCATATTCCATGACAAAGGGAAAGCTACAACTTCAATAAACAGCTTTCCATACTTGTTTAATTAATTCTTTTTTTACGCCACGTTGTTATTTTTCCATTCTTTTCTTTCACTTTAAAAAAAGCTGATTTTAACTCTACAATATTTAATGTATCTATCTGGTTTTTAATAGGTGTGCCAATACCTTCTCTCTCCAAAAAAATTGATATTAGATAATTAAAATTTTTATCAATTAAAATCTTATACTGTTCAAATCCTATATTAGAGAAAGAAAATTCAAAAACTTCTTTCTCTTTGGTTAACTTATAGGATACAAAACCTTCCTTACTAGCAACAAATCCATTATAACCTTTTTTTAGAAGACTATCCTTATAAAAAACATTAACATATGGAATCGGTTTATTTTCAAAATCTAAAAACTCAAATACAACATTAATACTATCTTTATTGTTTTTCCATATTTTGGAAATATGATAACTTTTTTTTCGTATTTCACTTTTATTATAATTTAAAACAATAATATCACTTGAAATTTTATACTCTCCATTACCAGACTCGTTAATACCATTATGTCCCGAGTGTATATAATTAAATATTTCTTTTTCAAATTTCAAACATTTTCCAAAGTCATTTAAAGTATAATCCCTACAATAAGTTCCGTTCAAACTATTTTGAGAATACGTTTTACTATAAAGTAGGCTAACTAAAATTATTAGCAAAATATTAATCGCATTTTTCACCTTACTTCTTTAACATATTATATATTAATCACACCCTAAACCTCTTCTGCCAGCATTTTCTAGTGGTAGTTATGAGTGGCTATTAATAATCTATCCACCAAACTCTTGTTCGTTTATACTTGCAATTTGGGAGTTTTTCTATAACATAAATTTTTTCGAAAATTTCATTATATGTCTCAATAAACAAGTTTTCATCTTCGCTCACTTTATGAAATAATTTTTTTCCTTCCTTCCAGAGTTCATTGATAGATACGTATTTAATTTCTGACATTCTATTTTTATAAATTGTGTCTATTTGGTTAAATCGATTAATATCAAATAAATTTTTATCAATTTTATAATATTTAATAGTATCTATTACAATTATGCTATCCTTTGAATTATCAAATAACAAATTTTTAGAAGCAATAGATTGCGCCATAATATTTGCAGTAAAACATAAAATAGTAACTAAATAAAATACGCTCTTAATTACAGTTTTTACTTCCATTTTTTTTATGGTTTTTTATAATGTTTAAAATTTTAGTTTTGTTTGGTTCTTTTTTCCAAGCCTCTGAATATATTATATCATTATTCCCATTTTTATCTTTGATTTCAGAAAGCCCTTCCCAAGCTAAGGCATCATAAAACTCATCTGTATGTTTCCCGCTATCAAACTGTTTTAACCCTTTAGCAATAGTCTCTCTATAAAATGCGGCCATTTGTTGATGATCCCAGTTTTTTTCATATTTTTTGTAATATTCGTAAATACCTGGGAAATCATTTTTAATAAGAGCTAATTTTTTATCTCTAGAATACATAAACTCCCAAAGTCTTGCGTGAATACCTTCATGTATAATAGTTCTAGCAATTGTTAAAGCAGTATTTTTATTTTCAGCTCTGTTTTGATTAATTCTAATGACAAAAGTATTGGCTATTCCACTTTGTTTAGGTGTAGCAGTAGACGCATTAGTTCCATCTCCAAGAGTTGTTGACATTACAAATTTTAAATTGAACTTAGATGGTTTTTTACCATCTTTGAAATTTTCAAGTATCCAGTTTATATTGTTTTTGTTGTCCTCCATTTTATTATAAATACATTTCGCTTTTCCCGTAAGTTTATTAATAATTCGAAGAATATTTACAGGAATTAATATTTCATCAATAGGACAATCGGTATCTGAAGTTTTTCCAGATTTATTGTTTCTTTTTTGAGCATTAGATGGTCTTCCAAAATAACCTTGTCCTACTTCTACTGTTCCTTTTGAGCCACCACCACCATAATAATTATAATAACCTACATTCACATAAGAATTACTATTCATATTGGTAGGGGCATTAGGATCGCTATATCCCCTTGATCCACCATTAGTTGCGTTTCCATTTGAAGAAGAAGTGTTTTCCAATTCTCCACATGGGTCTAAAGGTACAGGCTCTTCATATTTTCCTGTTTTTGATGTTCCTAAATGGTTTAAAAAGTTTTTAAGAGTATAATAACGGATT
>NZ_JAZGGG010000005.1:0-70899 GCF_036480315.1 Polaribacter sp. | reverse complement strand
AAGGTTTTAAGACTAGAATACTCTCAAAATTAACCTCATTAACAATTATTCAATTCATTAATAAGTTTACTTTTGATAGAAATATTAACAACTTAAAAATTAGTATTATTTAAATGCAAAACGGGTTTATTTTAATATTATTGTATTCTGTTTCTGTTATTATATTTGCATTTTGGCATCTAGCTATTGATGTAAACATCAATAAAAGTATTATTATAAAATTTTTCATAGTTTATATATTGATTTTTGACAACTAATTATTGTAAGTTCAGAATAACAAATATATTTTGACAACTAAAAGATATTAGTACTATTAAAATAAAAATATTTTTTTCGGTATCTAATAAATAAAATACCCTCAAATAAGGTTTAACATTTTGAGGGCAGTTTAAATACATTTTTTATCTTATATAATAATTTATAGGAAAATCTTATAAATTAATTAAAAGAAGTATACTCTATACTAGTAATTTCTTTACTTCTAGAATCAAACTTTATCATAAGAATATCATCTGTATAATTAGTACTAAAAGAAATGTCTGTACCGCTTACATTTATTTGTTCATTACCTAGGAGACTAATATCATCACCAATGGTAATTATTTTTCCTTTGACTGTAATACTAGATTGGTTATTTGAAATAGTAAAATCATGTAGAATATAATCATTTACTATGTTTGGGTTATTTTCTTCAAAATACAAATAAATACCTTTAGAGTCATTCCAAAACTCTATATGAAGACTTGGCTCTGCACCTTGAGTATTCATTAAACCATCACCGAGTAAATTTCTTATTTCTGTAGCATTTCCTTTGGTATCACTTATTGTTTGCCAATTTATATTGTTTATTTTAATATTATTATATTCTGTTTCTGTCAAATTATTTAGTCTTTGTGCTTGACTACAGTTGCTAAAAACGGTAATAAATAGAATTGTTAAAATTTTTATTGTTTTCATAATATTTTTATTTGATTTCAAAGTATTAACTAAAAAAGAACAGAGAATTTTGAGTTTCTCTATTCTTTTCATAGTTCTCAAATAAATTATTATTGTCTCTTAAAATAAATAGAGCCACCTCTTTTTAACCATCTTATTTGTAAATCATAATCGTCTAAAGATAAAATTTCATAACAATAGTAATCATTGGAGTCAGCAATATTTACAACTTTAAGATAACTAAATAATTCGCCAACGGGAACCTCCTCAAAACATTGAGGTGTAGTAGTTTCTATTGAATAATAATATGTTTTATCCAAGTTTCCATCCAAGTAATCATAACATTTTCCATCATTTTTAAATACCCATTTACTATTTGGTGCTCCTTCAGAAATCCAAGCTCCAATAATTTTCTCTTTTTCTTGTGAAATTTGTAAAACGGTAAAGCTTACTAGTAATATTAATGTTGTTAATAATCCTATTTTTTTTATATTCTTCATGATTTTTAAAATTTAGTTTACTTACAATCTATATTTTCTTTTACTTTTTTATGTAATTCTTTTCTATCAGTTAAACCGTTTGTTCCTCCATTTACCTTTTTTGTTACAGTTTTTACAATTGTTTTATCATTTATTGTAATTTTATCAATTACATTGTTTTTAAAAAACCATAAAGCACTAATAGTTGCAATTTTCATATCTGTTTTTACTAAATCTGGATTTGCTATAAAATCTTTACTTGCATCATATTTATTTTGGTAAAAATTAGTAAAACTTTGATAATTATTTTCACCTGTTAATTGAATTATACCTCTACCTCTATACTTATAACCATCTCCAGATTTATCATTGCCCATTCTTCCTCCATAAACTAAATTTCCCATTTTTTCTTTATTTACATATACAGAAGTTGAATTCCGTTTATAATCATTGGGATTAGCTTTTAAAGTGTCTTTTTTTCCATCTGTATGCGGGTTAAAGTATTTCTTAAAATCATTTATTCCTAACTTTTTCCATCTGTAATTTAGGTTTTCTTCAAAAGTTTTAAATTTTCCACTTTCGTGTCCAGCTTGGGATAAAAAATGTCGTAACTTATCTTTTGTGTCTATTTCAAAATCCTTGCCATATTTATTAATTGCATCTGCTATCTCTTTTAGTTTTGCATCAGTTGTAGTTGTGAATACTTTTTTTAAATCTTCTTTAGTCGTCTCACATTTATCAACACAGTTTCCGTCGTTATCTTCAACTTTACCTGTTGGACAATCACATTTACCAGTTTCTTTATTATATGTCTTAACTCCATCTGTACAAGGATTATCTATACAATTTCCACTAGAATCTTCAACTTTACCTTCTGGGCATTCACATTGATTTGTTGTAGGATTTTCAACTTTACCTCCTGTACAATTCGCAGTATTGCTACCTCCATTACTACCTCCGTTGTTGTTATTTGATTCTGTGTCACTATTCTCGTCATCATAACTATCACTATCGCCCAGAAACAAGTAATAAGCATTCTGACCAGCACTATTTGTACCTCCACCTCCACTACTACTTCCTCCATCTGTACTTACTGTAATTTCAATACCATCAAAAACTCCATCAAAAGGTAAATTATCAGTGTTCCAACAATCTGGATCTGGTGCAATAGTATCTTGATAAAAATAAAACATAAAAGAAAACATACTTGCCTGTTGAACTTGCTCTCTTAATACTAGTTTATGAGTTATTAAACCATCAACTACGTTATAAGCATCTAAAAACTTACCATCAAAATCATTAAAATAAATCTTACCGTTTTTAATTATTCCATTCTCAAAAGGTTCATCTATCCATTCTGTATAAACACCTTTATTTATAGAATCATTTACTTCTAAAAAGAAAATTTTTGAAGTATAATTACCTTCTCTGTTTATAATAGTTTGTGTATTTGTTAATAAAGCTTCAGTAAAACTTAAAGAATCTTGCGCTGTTGTTTCCCATTGTGGGTCTAATGTTAATTCATCTGACTCTCCTCGTGCAAAAATATTTGGTTTATTTTTTAAATAATTTTCGAAAATTATTTTTGCTTTTTCTGGCGTAACAGTTTTTATATTTAATTCTTTCTTTGCTTCTACATCAATAATTTCCAATTCTTCTTTTTCACAATTAAAGAGTAAAAATGATATTCCAAAAAGGAATATTCCGAGTTTGATAAAATTGCTTTTTCTGTTTTTCATATGCATTAAATTTATAGTTATTTTTTATTATAAATATAAAAGATAAAAATGCACTTGTCAATCACGGAAAACAGTGAAATTTTATTCTCACTGAAAACAGTGAACGCTCTCACGGTTTTCAGTGAGAATAAAAGCATAAACTGCTGTAAATTAAACTGTTAAAAACTAAATATGTTTGATACATTTAAATACTTTTTCATTATTTTTTTGTCTACTGAAAAACATAAATGCTTAAAACTAGTTTCAATAGCATATCTAACCAACTGTTTTTTGGTTTTTTTAAATCTTACGCTCAACCACATAATCGATCATAGTCAATAATGATTTTTTATATTCTGATGGTGGGAAGTTTTCTAAAATAGCAATTGCCTTATTTTTGTAATCATTCATTTTGATAGTTGTATATTCTATACCGCCATTTTCTTTTACAAAAGTAATTACTTCTTTTACTCTTTTTTTGTCTTTGTTGTGTTTCTTAATCGATTTAATCAACCAATATTTTTCTTTTTTAGAACAGGTGTTTAAAGTACGAATTAAAGGCAAAGTCATTTTTATTGGGTATTTGGTGGAGAGTGGGGACTAAAGAATGCAATTCCAACTAAAAAGGAAAATGAAAATATTAATTTTAAACCAAGTTCTTTTGCTACTCTTTTAGTTGCTTTAATTTTACTAGCTTTTGCTAGTTTCTATCTAATTCAAACTAACTTTTTTACTTTTAATTTACCAAAGTGGACAAACTACTTATTATGGATTTTACCATCTATGTTTTTATTAAGAGCCATAGGAGATTTTAAATATGTTGGTTTTTTTAAAAGTATAAAAACAACAATATTTGCAAAGTGGGATAGCAAATTGTTTTCACCTTTATGTTTGTTAATTAGTGTTTTAGGATTTATAATTTCCTTTTCATCCTAAATTCGTTGATTTAAGTAATAAAAGAAGCCTATTAAAATTTACTTTAATAGGTTTCTTTTATTTTGAATTATATATGAACAGATTGCCCAGTTTCCTTTACTATTTTACATTCAATCTTTTAATATCTAAATACCCTAAAACAGCTGTAATAACAAAGCAAGAAAGACTATAAACTGTTACTGAAGACATTCCGAATGTTAGCGGCATTTTTTCTCCGAAAGTAACAGACAACACACTAAATGAATAAGGGAAATAAATAGACTGTGGCGCTTGTGAAATAACGATACCAATCATTGTTAAAAACATTCCTATCCCTAAAGGGATAATAAAGTTTTTAAATCGAAAGCTTGCCCAGAATTGTATTCCTATAATCCCTAAAGAAGCTATAAAAGAAGTATATATTATTTCTATATATTTTAAATGATTTGGTGTAAAAGCTAAAAATTTTAAGTCTGAATGAATTGCACCTAATAAAGCACCAGATAATAATATTATTACATAATAATATATGTACGTAGTTATTATTGCGAAAAGAACAATCGTTAATTTACCGTAATAAACACTCCATTTTGGGATTGGCAAAGCAAATAAATACTTTATTCCTAACGACTTATGTTCTATTTGCATAATTAAACTTGTAATTAATACAATAAACATGGGAATAAAAAATGGAATTGAGTTTTCAATTTGCATGGTCATAAATTTCTCCCAAGGGTTTGTTCCTACTTTAGGAGCTAATGTTTCATGTTTAAAAAAGTATACTATAAAAAATAATATGGGAAAAAGGAATGCGCTAATAATAGTTAGCCAAAAAGCAAATGTTCTTTTTAATTTAATAAATTCATTTTTTATGCTTGATGTGTAATATGTGATTGCCGACATGAGGTTTAGTTTTCGGTTAGTGATAAAAAAAGTTCTTCTAAATTATTTTTAATAGAAACTTGATATACAGCTATTTTCTTGACCCTTAAAGCATCAATTATAGCAGTAATTTCTTTCTTGTGTTCCACTTCAATTTGAATAAAGTCTTTTGTTGAAGAAGTATTTTCTTTATCTAAACTTTCTAAAACAATCATTGCATCAATAAATTTATCAACCTCTAAATCAATCATCATTTTTTGTCCTTTTGATGATTTTAAAGCTTTTACAGTATCTTGAAATAACATCTTTCCATTTCTAATAATACCAACATGTGTGCATGTTTTTTCAATCTCACTTAATAAATGGCTTGATATAAAGATGGTTGTACCATATTTTTTATTCAAATCTTTAATTAATTCTCTCATTTCGATAATTCCTTTAGGATCTAATCCATTTGTAGGTTCATCTAAAATGATTAATTCTGGATTACTTAATAAGGAAATCGCTAACCCTAAACGTTGCTTCATACCTAAAGAATAGGCTTTTATTTTTTTTTGTTTAGCATGTGTTAATTTTACAATTTCTAAAACTTCGTCAATTCTTTCAGAAGAAATATTTCCACGATAATTTGCAGCAATTCTTAAGTTGTCTACCGCATTTAAATGTTCATACAAAGATGGGCTTTCAATTAAAGCGCCAACTTTACTTAAACTTTTTAATCGGGTTTTTCCATCGAAGTTTTCACCAAACAAAGCTACTTTACCAGATTGCTTTTTTAACAATCCTAAAATTAAACGAATGGTGGTACTTTTCCCAGAACCATTTGGCCCAAGAAAACCATAAATACTTCCTTTGGGAACTTTAAGCTCTAAACTCTCAATATCTTTTCTTGTCTTAGTATAAGAAAAATTGAGAGTTTGTGTTTCTACAATTAATTGATTCATAATTTGGTTTTATAGTTTACTTATATAGTAAACGAACCAAATAGAAAATTGTAACGAGAGTGAATTTAAATCTTACGCTCAACCACATAATCGATCATAGTCAATAAAGATTTTTTATATTCTGAAGCTGGATAATTTTCTAAAATAGCAATTGCCTTATTTTTGTAATCATTCATTTTGGTAGTTGTATACTCTATACCACCATTTTCTTTTACAAAAGCAATTACTTCTTTCACTCTTTTTTTGTCTTTATTGTGTTTCTTAATCGAGTTAATCAACCAAGATTTTTCTTTTTTAGAACATGTATTTAAAGTACGAATTAAAGGCAAAGTCATTTTTTGCTCTTTAATATCAATTCCTGTTGGTTTTCCTATTTTTTCATCTGAATAATCGAATAAATCATCTTTAATTTGAAATGCAATACCAATATATTCTCCAAATTTTCGCATTTGTTGAATGGTATCTTGGTTTGCGCCAACCGAAGCTGCACCAATACCACAACATGCAGAGATTAAAGTGGCTGTTTTCTGACGAATAATATCAAAATAAATATCTTCTGTGATGTCTAATTTTCTTGCTTTTTCTATTTGAAGTAATTCGCCTTCACTCATTTCGCGAACGGCAATAGAAATTAGTTTTAACAAATCGAAATCTTCATTATCAATTGATAATAATAATCCTTTTGATAATAAAAAATCACCAACTAAAACGGCTATTTTATTTTTCCAAAGTGCATTGACAGAGAAAAAACCTCTACGTCTATTGCTTTCATCTACAACATCATCATGTACTAAAGTAGCTGTATGAATTAATTCTACTACTGAAGCTCCTCTATAAGTTCTTTCATCAAAACCACCATCGGAAACCATTTTTGCAACCAAAAAAACAAACATTGGTCGCATTTGTTTTCCTTTTCTTCTTACAATATAATACGTAATTCTGTTTAATAACGGAACTTTAGACAACATCGAATCTTTGAACTTTTTTTCAAAAAGTTCCATCTCATTTTTAATGGGAAGTTTTATAAGTTCTACTGGTTTCATTAACAAATACTTTTCCTAATAAGAGATCAAAAGTAAAGAAATAAATTAAGATGTTTTTATTTGATGTACGAATCTTTCTAAACAATCCGCTGTTACATAAATATTAAATATTTTTAATCAAAATTGAATTAGAAAATTCACCTATCTTTCAATGAAATATAACTATTAAATTATAATTACTATGCAAGACATACGTTTCCCTGTTACTTTTGAATTTAAAATATCTACGTTAGCGAATGACTTTACTGCAAAAGACAGTGGTGGAAATACTATTGCTTATGTGCGTCAGAAAATGTTTAAACTTAAAGAGGATATAAGTGTATTTAATAACGACACAAAATCTAGTTTAAATTATAAAATTAAAGCTGATAAATGGTTAGATTTCTCCACGGCTTATTCTTTTTACGATGATAAAAATAAAGAGTTTGGAAAAGTTGTTAGAAAAGGATGGAAATCTTTATGGAATGCTCATTATGAGATTATTGATCAGCATCAAAAACAACAATATATTATTAATGAGAAAAACCCATGGGTTAAAGTTTTAGACTCATTACTTGGTGAAATTCCTATCTTAAGTTTTTTTACCGGATATCTTTTTAACCCAACGTATCTTGTAAAAAATACACAAGGTAAAACAGTCGTTGAGCTTACAAAATTAAAATCATTCTTTGGAAAAAACTTTGAAATTTCTAAAGTTGGTGAACTTGATAGTGATGACGATGATAGAGTTATGCTCGCTTTAATGATGTTTGTGTTATTAGAAAGAAGAAGAGGTTAACCTTATATAAAATATAAACAAGACCTCACAGGTTTTAAAAACCTGTGAGGTCTAAAAAATTTATTAAGATTTATTTGCCAATTGCCCGCAAGCAGCATCAATATCTTTACCTCTACTTCTTCTAACATTTACAGTAATATCATGCATTTCTAAATTAGAAATATAATTATTTATTGCAGATGAACTTGCTTGTTGAAACTCACCATCATCAATAGGGTTGTATTCTATTAAATTGATTTTACAAGGCACCGCTTTACAAAATTCTACCAATGCTTTTATGTCTTCTTTTCGGTCGTTAATTCCTTTCCAAACAATATATTCATACGTAATTTCTCTTCCTGTTTTCTCGTACCAATACTCTAAAGATTCGCGTAAATCATTTAATGGAAAAGTAGTATTAAATGGCATTATTGAAGTTCTAACTTCATCGATTGCAGAATGTAAAGAAACGGCTAAATTGAATTTAGCTTCTTCATCTGCCATCATTTTTATCATTTTTGGAACACCTGAAGTAGACACTGTAATTCTTTTAGATGACATTCCCAATCCTTCCGGAGAAGTTATCATCTCTATAGATTTCATTACGTTTTTATAGTTCATTAAGGGTTCTCCCATTCCCATAAAAACAATGTTTGTTAGTTTCTTATCATAATACAATCTACTTTGTTTGTCGATTACCACAACTTGATCGTAAATTTCATCTGGGTTTAGATTACGCATTCTTTTTAAGCGAGAAGTTGCACAAAACTTACAATCTAAACTACAACCAACTTGACTAGAAACACATGCTGTTGTTCTTTTTTCTGTAGGTATTAAAACAGATTCTACGATTAAACCATCGTGTAATTTAATTCCGTTTTTAATGGTCCCGTCTTTACTTTTTTGCATAGAATCTACTTTGATATGGTTAATAACAAAGTTGTTTTCTAACATCTCTCTAGTTTCTTTAGAAATGTTTGTCATTGCATCAAAAGTATGCAAAGATTTGCTCCAAAGCCATTCGTAAACTTGGTTTCCACGAAAAGCTTTATCTCCATTTTCAACGAAAAAAAATCGTAATTCGTCTTTTGTTAATGCTCTTATGTCTTTCTTTTTAATCAAGTTTTCTAGTTTTTAAAGTAACGTTGCAAAAATACAATATAATTTGAAGTTATAACTGAAGTTGGCAAGTAGGTTGCATTAGCGATTGAAACGGCATCCTTTTTTTCTTTTAAAAAAAGATATAGTGTAAAGCGCGACCTGAAAGGGAATGCCAAAAAAAAGCTGACAATTAATATAATTGTCAGCTTTAAATTTTTTGAATTTTAGAATTCTTATATAATTAGCATAGCGTCTCCGTATGTAGAGAATCTATATTTTTCTTTTATTGCTACTTTATATGCTTCCATTACAAAATCGTAACCACCAAAAGCTGCGGCTTGCATTAATAATGTAGATTTTGGCGTATGAAGATTTGTTATCATTGCTGTTGCAATACTAAATTCATGAGGTGGAAAAATAAATTTATTTGTCCAACCTGTAAAATCATTTAATTCACCTTTAGAAGAAACTGAAGATTCTACTGTTCTCATAACAGTTGTACCTACAGCACAAACTCTTCTTTTTTCCTTTTTTGCCTTGTTAATCATCTTGGCAGCATTTTCTGAAATTACAATCTGTTCAGAATCCATTTTGTGTTTTGATAAATCTTCTACTTCTACCGAACTAAAAGTACCTAAACCAACATGTAAAGTTGTTTCTGCAAAATCTACTCCTTTAATTTCTAAACGTTTTAATAAATGTTTAGAAAAATGTAAACCTGCTGTTGGTGCTGCTACTGCGCCTTCATGTTTTGCGAAGATAGTTTGATAACGTTCATCATCTATTGCTTCTACTTCTCTGTTTAATTCTTTTGGTAATGGAGTTTGACCTAATTGTAATAATTTTGCTCTAAACTCTTCGTAAGAACCATCATATAAAAAACGTAAAGTTCTTCCTCTAGAAGTTGTATTATCTATTACCTCTGCTACTAAACTATCATCTTCACCAAAAAATAATTTGTTTCCTATTCTAATTTTTCTTGCTGGATCTACTAAAACATCCCACAATCTATTTTCTGCATTTAATTCTCTTAATAAGAAAACTTCTATTCTTGCACCAGTTTTTTCTTTATTACCAAACATTCTTGCAGGAAAAACTTTGGTATTGTTCAACATTAATACATCACCTTCATCGAAGTAATTTATTACGTCTTTAAAAACCTTATGTTCTATAGTTTGTTCTTTTCTGTTTAAAACCATTAAACGAGATTCATCTCTATGTTCAGCAGGGTAAGTTGCTAACAATTCTTCTGGTAATTCAAATTCAAAATGCGATAATTTCATATATGTATATCTTATAAAGGCGGCAAATATACGATATCGGAATAGGCGTTGTCAAGTGTTTGACTGTTTAATTTACAGTTCTTTAGATATTATACCAATTTGTTGCATGTCAATCCAAAATTTTTGAAAAGATTTGGTAACTACTTCTGCATTTAAAATAATGATAGGAACTCTTAATGCCAAAGGTGCAAAAGCCATTGCCATTCTATGATCATTATACGTTTTTATAGAAATATTTTCTTTAATTTCTGATGATTTTTCTAAATGTAAACTCTCATTTGTTACAGAAATTGAAGCTCCTAAATTTGTTAATTCTTCTTTTAAAGCTTCTAAACGATCTGTCTCTTTTATTTTTAAAGTATGTAAACCAGATAAATTACATGCAATTCCTTCAGAAAAACAAGTTACTGCAATTGTTTGTGCAATATCTGGTGCGTTTTTTAGGTCAATTTCTAAAGTTTCATTTTTTGTTGAGTTCTCCTTTTTTAAGGTAATAAAATCTTGACCAAAAGCTGTTACTACTCCAAAATGTTGGTAGATTCCTACTAAACAAGAATCGCCTTGTAAACTTTCTTTTTTATATGCCGATAATTTTATTTCTGAACCAATTTCTGCAGAAGCAATTATCGAATAAAAATAACTTGCAGAAGACCAATCTGATTCTACTACAACAGTTTGTTTTTTTATTGATTTCTTCGGAAGAACTTTGATAAAACTCCCTTCGAAACTTGTTTCAATATCCAATTGATTTAATAAACTCAACGTCATATTTATATAAGGAACAGAAGTAATTTTACCAATCAATTCTATTTCTAAACCATTTTCTAATTTTGATGCAATTAGCAACATCGAAGAAATATATTGACTACTTACGTTTCCGTTAATCTGCACTTTAGCTGTTGTAATTTTTCCCCCTTTAATTCTAATTGGTGGATATCCAACTTTGTCTTCATACGTAATTTCTGCTCCTAAATCTTTTAGTGCATTTACCAAAATTTCAATTGGTCTGTTTTGCATTCTTTCAGAACCAGTAAGAACAACTTCTCTATCACTTTTTACAGCAAAATAAGATGTTAAAAAACGCATTGCAGTTCCTGCATGACCAATATCTACAAGCTCTTCTTTTGTAGAAAGTGCATGTTGCATGTGAATAGAATCGTCTGAATCTGATAAGTTATCAATAGAAATTTCTGGAAACAAGTTTTGTAAAATCAATAATCTATTCGATTCACTTTTAGAACCAGAAATTGTTATTTCCTCATTTATTTTTTTATGCACTAAAACATTTAACAATATGTCCATTCTAAAAACTGATTTTAATTCTTACTTTTAAAGTTCAAACTTACAACTTACCAACATGAAAAAATATCTTTTTCTGGCGATTTGCTTCTTTCTATCTGCAAACTCCAAAGTTACTGCACAAAAAAAATCTAACAAAGTTTCTAACGAATATTTTAGTGCTGTAGAATGGAGGAATATTGGCCCTTTTAGAGGTGGTAGAAGTGCTACTGTTACTGGTGTTACTGGTAAATCTAATCTTTTCTACATGGGCTCTACTGGTGGTGGAGTTTGGAAAACTAACGATGCTGGTAACACTTGGCAGAATATTTCTGATGGCTTTTTTGGTGGTTCTGTTGGTTCTGTAGCTGTTTCTGAATCTGACAATAATGTGATGTATGTTGGAATGGGAGAAAAAACAGTTCGTGGAAATGTTTCTTCTGGTAACGGAATTTGGAAATCTGAAAACGCAGGAAAAACTTGGAAACATATGGGTTTAAAAAGCTCAAGACACATTCCTAGAATGAAAATTCATCCTAAAAACCCAAATATTGTTTTTGCAGGAGTAATGGGAGATTTATACAAACCAACACAAGAAAGAGGTGTTTACAAATCTATTGATGGTGGAGAAAATTGGAAACGTGTTTTATTTTCTAATGAAAATTCTGGAGTTATAGATTTAATTATCGACCCTAATAATCCTAGAGTTTTATATGCAACGACTTGGAATATTAGAAGAACTCCTTATAGTTTATCTTCTGGCGGCGATGGTTCTGCACTTTGGAAAAGTACGGACGAAGGAGAAACTTGGACAAATATTTCTTCAAACAAAGGCTTACCAGAAGGAATTTGGGGAATTAGTGGTGTTACAGTTTCACCAGTAAATTCTGATATTGTTTGGGCTTTAATCGAAAATAAAAAAGGTGGGATTTACAAATCTACAGACGCTGGTAAAACTTTTAAATTAATCAATTCTGAAAGAAAATTACGCCAAAGAGCTTGGTATTACACACGTTTATATGCAGATACACAAGATGAAGATATTTTATATGTTTTAAATGTCCGTTATCATAAATCTACAGATGGAGGTAAAACATACAAAACTTATAATGCGCCTCATGGAGATCATCATGATTTATGGATTGCGCCAGAAGATAACCAAAGAATGATTATTGGTGATGATGGAGGTGCACAAATTTCTTTTGATGCAGGAGAAAATTGGAGTACGTATATGAATCAACCAACATCTCAATTTTACAGAGTTACCACAGATAATCATTTTCCATATAGAATTTTAGCTGCTCAACAAGACAATTCTACTGTTAGAATTTCTCATAGAACTGCTGGTAGATTTATTACAGAATCTGATTGGACTTCTACTGCTGGAGGTGAAAGTGCACATATAGCTGTTGACCCTTTAAATGATGAAATTGTGTATGGAGGTAGTTATGGTGGTTTATTAACCAGAAAAAATCATAAGACTGGAGAAACGAGAGCTGTTAATGTTTGGCCAGATGATCCAATGGGTCATGGAGCAGAAGATTTTAAATATCGTTTTCAATGGAATTTTCCAATTTTCTTTTCACCAAATAACAAAAAGCGATTGTATGTAGGTTCTAATCATTTGCATGCAACAGAAAATGAAGGACAATCTTGGACTGTAATTAGTCCAGATTTAACAAGAAACGATCCTAAAACATTAAAATCTTCAGGAGGACCAATTACACAAGATAATACAGGTGTAGAATATTATGGAACTATTTTCGCAGCAACAGAATCTGCTTTTGAACCTGGTTTAATTTGGACAGGTTCAGATGATGGTTTAGTGCATGTTTCTAAAAATAATGGTGGTTCTTGGGATAATGTTACTCCTAAAAAAATGCCAGAATGGATGATGATAAATGCTATTGAAGTAGATCCCTTTACAAAAGGTGGTGCATATATTGTTGGAACAAAATACAAAACAGGAGATTACAGACCATATATTTATAAGACAGAAAATTATGGAAAATCTTGGAAATTAATTGTATCGGGAATTGGAAACGAAAGTTTTACAAGAGCTTTAAGAGCAGATCCAAAAAGAAAAGGATTGTTGTATGCAGGTACAGAAAAAGGAATGTATATTTCTTTTGATGATGGTGAAAAATGGGAATCTTTTCAGCAAAATTTACCAATTGTACCTATTACAGATTTAGCAATTAAAAATGATAATTTAATTGCTGCAACACAAGGTCGTTCTCTTTGGATTATTGATGATTTAACACCTCTTCATCAGTTAAATGCAGAAATTTTAAAAGAAAATGTAGTTTTATACAAACCTAAAGATGCTTACAATATGTCGGGTGGAAATGGAAGAACTTCTAGAACCCAAGGTACAAATCATGCTGGTGGAGTTGCAGTAAATTTCTTCATCAAAGAAAAAGGAGAAAAAGACGTAGTTTCTTTATCTTTTTATGATTTGAATGACAATTTCATTAAAAAATATTCAACAAAACCAAACAAAGAAAAAAAGGAAGAAAAATTAAAAGTTGAAGATGGAAACAATATTTTCAATTGGAATATGATGTATACTGGTGCAGACAAAGTAAAAGGAATGATTTTGTGGTGGGCTTCTTTAAACGGACCAATGGCGTTACCAGGAACTTATAAAGTAGAACTATCTGTGAATGATAACAAGATAAGTCAGAATTTTAATATTTTGAAAAATCCTAGTTCAGAAGCTTCAGAAAGTGATATGAAAGCACAGTTTAACTTTATAAATGATATCAACACAAAAATGACAGAAATTCACAAAGCATTAAAAAATGTGAAAAAAGTTAGAAATCAAGTTGGGTTGTTAAAGAAATCAATAAAAGATAAAAAGAAACACAAAGAACTGTTAGAATATGCAGATACTTTGGTAAAAGATTTAACGAAGATTGAAGAAACTTTATATCAAACAAAATCTAAAAGTGGGCAAGATCCTTTGAATTTTCCAATTAGATTAAATAATAAATTGGCGCATTTAAATTCGTTAACTAGAATAGGGAACTACGCTCCTACCCAACAATCAATTGATTTTAAAAATGAAATCACTAAAGAAATTGATGCTGAATTATTAAAGTTAAATACACTTTTTACAAACAGAGTAAAAGAGTTAAATAGAAGAGTAAAGCAAAGTGATATTGATTTAATTCAGTTGGATTAAACAAATTGTACAGAATAAAGAGCGCAGCTAAAAGCCGCGTTCTTTATTAATATTTAATAGCTTTATTTATTTTGTATTTTTATTAGTAACATACAAACCATAAATAAAACTAATTACTATTTTTATTGCCCAAAAACTTTTCCATTTTTCACCACTAAAATTAACTTCATTTACTTTTGCAAAATCACCTGCAAAAATATCGCGCCAGCTATTCATAAAAAGTGAAACTAAAGTTACTACAATAAAAAAAGGGATGGCAACTTTTAAAAAGTTAGTCCAAAATATTGGTTGTTTAATTTTCTCTAAAAAACTCATTATTTTAATTTTTGGTTGTTATGATGACGATCATGATCGCGTTTTGTTTTTATATCTAATTTTTTCTCAAAAGCATCTTGTAAGTTAATTCCTGTTTGGTTTGCCAAACATAAAACAACAAATAGTACGTCCGCTAATTCTTCACCTAAATCCTTATTTTTATCAGATTCTTTTTCGCTTTGCTCTCCGTAACGTCTTGCAATAATACGGGCAACTTCTCCAACTTCCTCCGTTAATTGCGCCATATTAGTTAATTCATTAAAATAACGAACTCCATGTGCCTTAATCCAATCGTCTACTTGTTTTTGTGCGTTTTCTATGTTCATTTTTAAAAAAATTTCTATGTTGTAAAGTTACAAAGTATCAAAGATAAAGTTTTTGAATATACTTGATAATTTATTTTTTTTAATTAGCTTTAAAAATTATAAAAAAATGCTACTAAATGTCTACAAACTATTATCCTGAAAGCCCTAAAAACACGCCCTTAAAATTAACCTCTTTACCTTTATCTTATAAGTTTAAAGCATTTCTAGCAATTTTGGCTATCATTCTCTTTTTTTTACTTTATATCGTTCTAGTAATCAGTTTAGGTTTTTTAGTTTACCATGCGTTTATTTATAATATAGAACATATTAACACCTTTGCTATTTTATTAAAAGTAGGTGCAATTGGTGGTTCTATTATGTTACTACTTTTTACATTAAAGTTCTTTTTAAAACTTAAAAATCATAAACCCGAAAACAGAATAAAATTAAAAAAAGAAACACAAAAGAAATTGTGGAATTTTATTTCAAAAATTTGTAAAGAAACGGGAGCCCCACTACCAAAAAACATTTTTATTGATCCTGATGTTAACGCATACGTTGCTTATTCTAATGTATGGTTGAGTTTGTTTTTACCCATAAAAAAAGAACTTACTATAGGACTAGGCTTAACAAGTTGTTTAAATTTATCTGAATTTAAAGCAGTTATTAGTCATGAATTTGGCCATTTTGCTCAAAACAGTATGAAAATAGGTAGTTATATAAACTCTGCAAATACAATCATTCATGACATGATTTATTCAAGAGATAAATGGGATGATATTTTAGATCAATGGAGATCATCAGATTTGAGATTGTCTGCTGCAGCTTGGGCAATTACGCCAGTAATATGGGTTATTAGACAAGTACTTTCACTGTTTTATCAATTTTTAAACATCATGTATTCTTCACTTTCTAGAGAGATGGAATTTAATGCGGATAAAGTTGCAGTTAGTACTTCTGGAAGTGATGCCATAATTTCTGCTCTTTGGAAATTAGATGCTGGTTTTGAAAATTGGAACTCAACTTTAAACAATGCTTTTTTAGCATCTAAAAAGAAAGTATTTGTTAAGAATTTATACATCCATAATAATATTGCAATTGCCAGAATTAAAGAAGAGCAAGAACTTAAATTAGAAAGTTTACCAAAAGATGAAAGAGGTGGAAAAAAGTTTTTTTCTAATTCTGAAATTTCAAAAGCAAACATGTATGAAAGTCATCCACCAAATGATAAAAGAGAAGAAAATGCAAAAGTCCCTTATGTAGTTTGCATAGAAGACAAACGTTCTCCTTGGTTATTATTTAATGAGGATGAGGGTTTACAGGAAAAAATGACGGCTTTAATTCATGAAAAATACATAAATAAAAAACCTAAAATGTTTTCTGAAAAAGCAATTTTCGAAAAATTTATTATTCAAGAACAACAAGGAAAAGAATTAGCAGAAGAATATTTAAACACTTTTCAAGATCGATTTATATTTATTGAAGAAGAAAAAGAACTTTTAAAGAAAGTAGATTCTATAAAAAATATTTCAATAAAAAACATCGTAAAACTAAAAGAAGAACTTGTTGAGTTAATGAAACCCATAAAAGAGATTGATTTACTTTTAGAAAAAGCAGTTAAAATTTCTGAAGGAACTATTAAAGAATCCACTTTTAAATTTCAAGAAAAAGAATTCAATAAAAAAACATTACAAGAAGGTTTTCTATTTTTAATGCAAGAAAAAGAAAAAATATTTAATGCAGATTTTAAAGATTGGGATATTCGATTTTGTCAAACTCACTTGGCAATTGCTAAAGAAAAGTCTAAAGAAGATACTTTACTTAAAATTTATAAACAACATTCAGTTATATCAGAAATTTACAAAGATATTGTTGCTGTAAAAAACACGGTTTTTAATGAGTTAACCGAATTACAAGAAAAAACAGATTTAGAGCAACATACCGTAACTTCTTTTGGGAATAGAGTAAAAGACATGCATTTTAAGTTGAATGACTCATTAAATAAAATTGATACTATTGATTTTATTCCATTGCCAAATATTGATGATGTTGCTGAATTTAAAGAAGCAATTATTGACAATGGAGCATTTGATAGAAAAGAAGGTTTGATTTTTGAAAATGGAGAATTTAATAATATAGTAAATGAATTAGAAGCTGCTGTTATGGACTGCCAAAGAGTTGAGCAAAAAAACATTGCTTCAATATTGGCGTTTCATAAAGATTTGTTTACGGATAATCATAAAAGTGAAATAAAAATCATAGCGAATTAAAACCTAAATATAGGCTACAGTTAAGCTATTCCCTTTTAAATTATTTATAATAATCGAAAAAACAAAAAAAAGTATATTAAAAATGAATTTTATGGTTTTCTATTCTAAAAAGATATAGCTTTACAACCAAACTATTAAAACTATATATTTTCAAATAAAAAAACACATTGTGCTCGTAACAAAACTTAAAAAAAAAATACAGAAAAAGCTTAGCAAAGAACAATCTATAAAACTGTTGAATTTTGCTAGTAGAAATAAAGTTGCAGGTTTTTTTATAGGATTTTTGTGGGGAAGAAACTTATCTAAACTTGCAGTTATTTACAATACCGATAAATATGGTACTCATTATTACACTCCAAATTATCAAAAATATTTTAAACAGTTTAAGTACAAAAAAATTAAATTATTAGAAATTGGTGTTGGTGGATATAATTCTCCTTATAAAGGAGGAAGTTCTCTTAGAATGTGGAAAAGGTACTTTCCTTTTGGAAGAATATTCTCATTAGATATTTATGACAAGTCTCCACAAGAAGAATACAGAATTAAAATATACAAAGGCAGTCAAATCGATTTTAGTTTTTTAGAGAAAACAGTTGCTGATATTGGTGAAATCGACCTTATTATAGATGATGGCAGCCATATTAATAATCATGTTATTACCAGTTTCGAGTATTTATTCCCGAAGTTAAAAAATGGAGGAATTTATGTAGTTGAAGACACACAGACTTCTTATTGGAAAGATTTTGGTGGTGATAGTGAAGATTTAAAAAACGCTGATACTTTAATGAATTTTTTCAAAAAAATTACAGATTCACTAAATCACAAAGAATATCATAAAAAAGAGTACACACCAAATTATTATGACGAAAATGTTTCATCTATACATTTTTATCATAATATGGTTTTTATCTTTAAAAAATAAAAACTACTACAAAAACGCACAAACTTCACTATAAAAATCTTTAGGGTTTTCTACATGCAACCAATGACCAGCATTTTTAATTTCCACAATTTTAGAATTTGGAAAATGTGCGTCAATTATCGGTTCTTCATCTTGAGATATATAATTAGATTTAGAACCTTTTAAAAATAAGGTTTCGTTCTCAAAAACAGTAAAAGAAGGCAACGCTTCACCAACTTCAGAATTATTTTCTGTTAAAGATTCTAAATTAAAACGATACGCTAATTGTCCTTTTTCTATCCAATAAACATTTTTCAACAAAAACTGACGCACACCAAATTCTGGAATTAATTCTGCAATTTTTTCTTCAACTAGTTTTCTTGAATTTTGCACAGAAAAATCAACCGAATTTAAACCTGCTAAAATTGCATTATGATGTGGTTGGTACATTCTAGGAGAAATATCTACAATTACTAATTTATCTACCAATTCTGGGTACGTTACCGCAAACAACATTGCTGTTTTTCCGCCCATAGAATGGCCAATTAAATAAATATTCTCTAATTGATACTGCTGAATATACTTGTATAGATCATCAACCAAGACTTCATAATTAAATTCATCTTCATGAAAACTTCTACCATGGTTTCTTTGGTCTATTAAATGAACTTCAAAATTATCAGCAAACAGATTTCCTAACGTTTTCCAATTATCAGACATTCCAAAATAACCATGTAAAATTAATAATGGTTTTCCTTCGCCTTTTATGGTTGAATTTAATATTGGATTAATAGACATTTAGATTCTTGGATTAATAGATTTATCAATCGTTTAAAAAAACTCATTTCGAAAAAATAGATTTAAACTTTGTTATTTTTTATTTCAATCTGTGTAGATACATATTTACAACATTCTCTAAACCTAAATACAAGCTCTCTGCAATTAGAGCGTGCCCGATTGAAACTTCTGCTAAATTCGGAATATTCTCATTAAAAAATTTAATATTTTCTAGACTTAAATCATGACCAGCATTAATTCCTAGACCTAATTCATGTGCTAAAACAGCAGCTTCGGTGTATGGTTTTATACCATTTTTATTTCCTAAATCGAATTGCGTTGCAAACTCTTCAGTATATAATTCTATTCTATCTGCTCCGGTTCTTGCTGCAGCTTCTATCAACTTTAAATCAGTATCAATAAAAACAGAAGTTCTAATTCCGTTTTGTTGAAACTCTTTAATCACTTCTTGTAAAAAAGATTGATTTTTTATAGTGTCCCAACCAGCATTAGATGTAATAGCATCCACAGAATCTGGCACTAAAGTAACCTGCGTTGGTTTGGCTTCTAACACTAAATCTATAAAAGATTTGATAGGGTTTCCTTCAATATTATATTCAGTATTTACAACAGAAACTAAATCTCTTGCATCTTGATAACGAATATGTCTTTCATCTGGTCTTGGGTGAATTGTAATTCCTTCTGCTCCAAATTCCTGAATATCGCTTGCAACTTTTAGTAAATTTGGCACATTTCCGCCACGAGAATTACGTAAAGTTGCTATTTTATTAATATTTACACTTAACTTTGTCATTGTCTAAAATTAGACTACAAAGATAATTTATTAAATCATTTTATCCTATATTCGTACAGCATGAATATTACAGATTATATTTTAAAAGAGATAAAAGCACTTCGTTTAAAAGACAGTGTAAAAAGTGCGCAAAAAATATTTAAAAACTACCCTATTACTCATTTTCCAGTAATTGAAAATGATAAACTATTAGGTTCTTTTGCTGAAAGCGATGTGCAAACCATCGAAAATAAAGAAAGTGAATTAGCAACACACTCGCATTTAATGAATACTTTTTTTGCAGGTGAAAAAGCAACTGTTTTAGAATTATTAAAGATTTTTGCAGACAATGACACCAATATAATTCCGGTTTTAAATAAGGAAAAAAACTACATTGGTTATTATGATTTATGTGATGTTTTGGATGTTTTTTCTACAAGCCCTTTTATGATTGAAGAAAGCGAAACTTTAATTGTAGAAAAATTAGAAAACGATTATTCTATGGGAGAAGTTGCCCAAATTGTTGAAGCAAATGGCGCAAAACTTTTAGGTGTTTATATTTCTGAAAAATCGAATGACTTTATTCAAGTAACTTTAAAAATAGTTTCTAATGAAGTAAACGAAATCATACAAACTTTTAGAAGATATGATTATAAAATAATCTCTTCGCACGAAAATGATATTTACCTAGAAGATTTAAAAAACAGATCTGATTACTTGCAAAAATACCTAGAAATGTAAGTTTCAATTTGACAATATATTAGTTGTAGCTTTACAACTTTAAAGCATAAAATAAATAATACATTTTGAAAAAAGTAGCAATTTACGGTCAGTCTTATTCAATTTCAGCAGAAAAAGAAATTAAGATTCTTTTAGAAGTTTTAGAAGAAAGCAATATTGTTTGTTTTATTGAGCAGCAGTTTTATAATTTACTAATAGAAGGAGATATTTTTGATAAAAAATACCCAACATTCTCACATTTTTCTGATTTAAATGATTCTTTCGACATTCTTTTTACCGTTGGTGGAGATGGTACAATCTTAAGAGCTGTAACTTATATTAGAGATTTAAATATTCCTATTTTAGGGATTAACACAGGGCGTTTAGGTTTTTTAGCAACTATTAATAAAAATGCTATTGAAGAAAGTATTGCTTTAATTTTAAATGGTGAATATTCTATACAAGAAAGAACGCTTTTATCTATTAAAACATCTCCAGAAACAGATGATTTATCAGAATTAAACTTTGCTTTAAACGAAATTACAATTGCTAGAAAAAACACTACTTCTATGATTGGTGTTAAAACCAATTTAAATGACGAATACCTTACAAATTATTGGGCAGATGGCTTAATTATTGCCACTCCAACAGGTTCTACAGGCTATTCTTTAAGTTGTAACGGTCCTGTAGTTTCGCCAGATTCTAAAAATTTGGTTATTACACCAATTGCACCGCATAATTTAAATGCAAGATCTATGGTTATTTCTGACCAAACCACGATTCAATTAGAAGTAGATTCTAGAGAAAAAGATTTCTTAATTTCTTTAGACTCAAGAATTACTACTGTTACTCAAAACACCAAAGTTTTTATAAAAAAAGCACCTTTTACCATTAAAAGTATAATCCCTAAAAATCAATCATTTTTACAAACTTTACGAAGTAAATTATTATGGGGAGAAGATACTCGAAACGAAACCAATCTTTAAAGCATTTTCAACAATAAAAGTCCAAAATAGCAGTTATTCAAAAAAGACTCATTATTAACTTCATAAAGCAAATTGTAATCCCTATATTTGCACGCTATTTTTTAGAATGAAAAACAGATTATTATTTATTGTATTCATAAGCTTTTCTTCAGTATTATTGGGGCAAGAGTATGAAGTTGGATTTTCTTTAGGTGGCACAAATTATGTTGGTGATATTGGTAGAACTAATTACATTTATCCAAATAAACCAGCTGCAGCTGCTTTTTTTAAGTATAATTGGAATCCTAGAATTGCCTTAAGAGCAACTTATAGTTATTTACCAATTGGCGCTAATGATAAAAATGCTGATACAGATTTTAAACAAAAAAGAGGATTAAGTTTCTCGAATACAATAAACGAATTGGCAGTGGGTATGGAATTTAATTTTTATGAATATGATGTTTCATCAGATGATAAAAGTTGGACTCCTTATCTTTTATTAGAACTTGCTGCATTTAATTACAAAACACCAGTATCTGAAACAACTCCTGGTGTTTATGAGTACTCAAATAAAACTTCTTATGCTATACCAATTGGTATAGGGTATAAGTCTAAATTATATGGTACTTTAGCATTTGCAATTGAAGCTAAATTTAGATATACTTTTGAAGATGATTTAGATTACTCAACAAGTAGAATACCATCTTTAAATTTTGGTACAAATGGTAAAGATTGGTATATGTTTACAGGTGTTTCATTAATTTATACATTTGGTAGACCAGCTTGTTACACAGACGGATTATAATAAAATATGGACAAAAAACTACGTATAGATTTACAGAAAACCCCAAAACACGTTGCCGTTATTATGGATGGGAATGGTCGTTGGGCTAAAGGTAAAGGAATGAGTAGAATCTTTGGCCATAGAAACGCGCTTACCGCCGTAAGAGAATCTGTAAAAGCTGCCTCACAAGTTAATGTAGAAGCAATTACTTTGTATGCTTTTTCTACAGAAAACTGGAATCGCCCAAAACTTGAAGTTGATGCATTAATGAGCTTATTAATAAGTTCATTAAAAAAAGAATTACCAGACTTTATGAAAAATGGAGTTAAAGTTAATTCTATTGGCGCAATTGAAACTTTACCAAAAAAAGCACAAAGAGTGTTAAATGACGTTATTTCTGAAACCAGAAATAACACAGACATTACATTAACTTTTGCATTAAGTTATGGATCAAGAGAGGAAATTGTTAATGCAATCAAAAATATATCTAAAAAAGTTGTTAATAAAGAGCTTGATTTAGAAAAAATAGATGAAAATACTATAAATAACCATTTATATACATTTAATTTGCCCGATGTTGATTTAATGATAAGAACTAGTGGAGAACAACGCATTAGTAATTTCTTATTATGGCAAATGGCATATGCCGAATTATATTTTACAGATGTACTTTGGCCAGATTTTAGAGAAGAGCATTTTTACGATGCAATCATTGAATATCAGAATAGAGAACGAAGATTTGGAAAAACAAGCGAACAACTTACAGAATAAATTTTATATGAAATTATTTTCTGCTGCAATAGTGTTTATAACACTATTTTTTACTTTTAGTGTAACTGCACAAACAAAAAAAGATAGTTTATCTGTTGCAAAAATAGACACAACAGCTACTAAAAATATTGCTTTCAAAAAAGGCAAAGAATATATTTTAGGAGGTATTTCTGTTACTGGCTTAAAAAAGTTTAGTGAAGAAACTGTTAGGGTATTTACAGGCTTAAGAAATGGACAACCAATTAAACTTCCTGGAGATAAACTAACAAGTGCTATAAAAAAACTATACGAAAGTAAACAATTTAGTGACGTAGATGTTTATTTAGCTCGAATTGATGGTAACACAGTATATCTTCAGTTTGATGTTTTAGAATTACCTCAACTTAACAACGTTAAAATAACGGGTATAAAAAAATCTAAAGCAAAAGAATTAAAAAAAGACACCGAACTAAAAACGGGAGCAATGGTTACCGACAATTTAGTTGTAACCACTAAAAATTACATCACAAAAAAATATACTGACAAAGGTTTCTTAAAAACCAAAGTAAATTTAGATATTAAAAAAGACACTTCAGACGTTAACATTGTAAATATGTCAATATTTGTTGATAAAGGTAAAAGAATAAAAATAAAAGACATTCTTTTTACTGGAAACAAAGCCCTTTCTGCAAGAAGTTTAAGAAAGGCAATGAAAAACACTAAAGAGAAATTTTTAGGTCGTTTTTGGAAAACATCAAAATATATTGAAGAAGATTACCAAGAAGATTTAGAAAGTATTTTAGATAAATACAGTAGACTTGGTTATAGAGATGCTCGTGTTTTAAGTGAAAACATGACTTGGAATAACGATAATACAATTAATATAAACATAGATTTAGAAGAAGGTAGACAATATCGTTTTGCAGAAATAGTATTTGTTGGAAACAAAGAATACACAGATGAGCAATTAAATATATATTTAAAAATTGAAAAAGGAGATGTTTATAATGGTGCCGTTTTAAAAGAACGTGTTAAAGGTGATGGTACACCAACATCACAAGATATTTCTACATTATACCAAGATAATGGATTCTTATTTTCACAAGTAAATGCAGTAGAAACAAGAGTGAAAAACGATTCTATTACTGTAGAAATTAGAATTAGAGAAGACGAAAAAGCAAGAATTAAAAAAGTAACTGTTTCTGGAAACGACAAAACAAATGACCATGTACTTTTTAGAGAATTACGTGTAAAACCAGGAGATTTATTTAGCAGAAGTGCAATTATTAGGTCTATTAGGGAAATTGGTCAATTAGGTTTCTTTGATGCTAATGTATCACCAGATGTAGTACCAGATTACCAAAACAAAACTGCCGATATTAATTTTGCAGTAGTAGAAAAAGGTGGTAGTCAAATAGAATTACAAGGTGGTTATGGTGGTGGTTCTTTTATTGGAACTTTAGGTTTATCTTTTAACAATTTTTCAATCAGAAACATTTTCAATAAAGAAGCTTATAAACCATTACCAATGGGAGATGGGCAAAAATTATCTTTACGTTTACAATCTAGTAGAACTTACAATACATATAGTTTTTCATTTACAGAACCATGGTTAGGTGGTAAAAAACCGAAATCATTATCGTTTTCTGTATATTCATCTAATCAATATGGAATTAATAGACAAACTTTTAATGTTGATAAATCTCAAAATTTAAACATTGTTGGTGCTTCTTTAGGATTGGGACAACGTTTAAAATGGCCAGATGATTTCTTTCAACTATCGCAAACAATTAGTTACCAAGCTCTTGTTGTAAAGAATTATAGTTTTGGTTTAGGTGGTGTTAGAATTGATAATGGTACACTAAACAATTTATCATATAACGCAACTATAAGCAGAAACTCTGCAGGACCAAGTTTAATTTTCCCAACATATGGTTCAGAATTTTCTTTTAGTGCAAAAGCAACTTTACCTTATTCATTAATGAATAAAAAAGATTACACTGGATTAGAACCAGCAGAGAAATATAAATGGTTAGAATATTATAAATTTAGTGCCAAAGGGAAATGGTACACATCATTTACAGATAAATTAGTATTAATGTCTAATACAGAAATAGGATATTTAGGTACTTACAATAGCAAACTTGGCGCACCACCTGTAGAACGTTATTTTGTTGGAGGAGATGGAATTGCACAGTTTCAATTAGACGGTAGAGAAACCGTTGGTCTAAGAGGTTACGAAAACAATAGAATTTCATCTATTGAAGGTGGTACAATTTTCAACAAATTTCAGTTAGAATTACGTTACTCTATTACAGATGCACCTTCTGCTTCAATTTACACATTAGGGTTTTTAGAAGCAGGTAATTCTTATGACAATTTTAGTAACTTTAATCCGTTTGAATTAAAAAGATCAGCAGGTTTAGGTGTAAGAATTTTTATGCCAGCATTTGGTTTATTAGGGATAGATTTTGCACATGGGTTTGATCCTTTACCTGGACAGACTGTTAAATCTGGTTGGCAAACACATTTTATTATCGGAAGGCAATTCTAGGAAAACTGTACATTTGTAATGTCTAAAGTTTTTTTGGCACGGTTTTTTCTAAATACATTATAGAAATGAAAAAAGTATTTTTATTAGTCGTTCTTTTATTTAGCGTTACATTCTCTTGGTCTCAAAGAAATCAAATAATTGCTTATATCGATATGGAATACATTCTAGAAAATGTTCCAGAATATTTAGAAGCACAAAACACTTTAGATGCTAAAGTAGCAAAGTGGAGAAAAAAATTAGATGAACAAGCAAGACATATTGAAGTTTTAAAATCTGACTTGGCAAATGAGAAAGCAATTCTTACTAAAGATCTAATCGACGAGAAAGAAGAAGAAATTACTTTAAAACAAGAAGAGTTAAGAAGATTAGAATCTTTATATTTTGGCCCAAAAGGAGATTTATTTTTAGTTAGAAAGCAATTAGTAAAGCCAATACAAGATCAAGTTTACAATGCAATACAAAGTATTTCTAAAAGAAAGAAATATGACTTTGTTTTTGATAAATCTAGTGATTTAGTAATGCTGTTTTCAAATAAAAAATACGATATTAGCGACCTCGTTTTATCTACTATAAATAGGTCTCGATTAATTGATGAAAAGAAACAAAAAAAGAACGCAAAAAAAGAAGCACCTAAAAAAGAACTTACTTCTAAACAAAAGGAAGTTCTAACTAAAAAAGTAGATGCTAAAGCAAAGAAAATTGCAGATAACGAGGCTAAAAAGAAAGTAATTCAAGAAAAAAGAAAAGAACTAGCTAGAAAAAGGGGAGAAAAAAGAAAATTATTAAGAGACAAGAAAGAAGCTGCTAGAAAAAAGAAAGAACAAGAAAAGAATAACAAAGAAGACAAAAATAATAATTAAATTAAAACAAGAATGAAGAATTTAAAAACATTACTATTAATTGCTGTATTTACTTTAGGAGTTGCTGGTATTGCAAATGCACAAAAAGTAGGTCATATAGACTTTGAAAAATTAGTAGCAGAAATGCCACAAACTAAAGCGCTAAAACTAGATATTGAAAAACTTGGTAAAACTTACCAAGATGAGATTAAAGGGATGGCTAAAAAATTAGATGCTAAAAGAAAAAAGTACATTGCAGAATCTGAAGCACAAACAAAAGACACAAATGACCAAAGAGCTTTAGAATTACAAAAAGAAGGAGCTACTTATGAGAAAACAAGACAGTTTGCTTATCAAGATATGCAAAAACAACAAAATGAAAAGTTAAGCCCAATTATTGAAAAAGCTGAAAAAGCTGTTCAGGCAGTTGCCGCTACAAAAGGTCTATTATACATAATGGATTCTTCTAAAGGAAAAGGACTTTTAGTAAGTAAAGGTGAAGACATCTTTAATGCTGTAAAAGCTAAATTAGGTTTCTAAAAAACTACTTTCTTAATAATATAAAAAAACCTACTTTTTAAAGTAGGTTTTTTTATTTTTACAAATATGAAATCAAACAACTTTCCTATTGGTATTTTTGACTCTGGTGTAGGTGGAACTTCTATTTGGAAAGAAATTAAGACACTTTTACCTAAAGAGAACATCATTTATCTTTCTGATAGTAAAAATGCTCCTTATGGAGAAAAAACTAAAGAAAAAATTATTAATTTATCAATAAAAAACACCGAATATCTCTTACAGCAAAACTGTAAGTTAATTGTAGTTGCATGTAATACTGCTACAACAAACGCCATAAAAATTTTACGCGAAAAATATTCAATTCCAATAATAGGAATTGAACCTGCAATAAAACCTGCAGCGTTACAAACAAAAACAAATATTATAGGAATTCTTGCCACAAAAGGAACTTTAAATAGCGAGTTGTTCGAAAAGACATCTACTAGTATAAATAAACAGATTATTGTAAAAGAAATAATAGGTAAAGGTTTGGTTGAACTGATTGAAGGCGGAAAACTATATTCAAAAGAAATGACAACATTATTAACATATTATTTAAAACCAATGTTAATTGAAAAAGTAGATTGTTTGGTTTTAGGATGTACGCACTACCCATATTTGATTCCACAAATTAGAGAAATTGTTGGTGCTAAAATTCAAATTATAGATTCTGGTGAAGCTGTTGCAAGACAGACAAAAGCGGTTTTAGAAGCACACAATCTTGCAAATAAAGATATTATTTCTGGAAGTCATCAGTTATTTATCAATAAAGATAAAAGCGTATTAGAAATGCTAATTTCTAATAATAGTGAAAACTTAATAATTACTGAAAAGGATTTTTAAAACCCTCCAAAAACAGTATTTATATTAGGGCAAGCTGCACCTCTTTGCTCTCTAGTCCATAAATTAAGACCAACCGTTACTTGATGAAAGCCAGAATTGGTTAAAACAACATCATTCATTTGGCTTGTATAGGTATAAGAAAACATAAAGTTGTTATAATTAATACCCACAATTGGTGAAATAAATTGAGAATTTTCAATGGTATTAGAATCAAAACTTCTCCTATAAGAAAGTGCTGCCCAAAATTGAGTTTGCGAAATCGTCTTATAAGCTTTTATATTAAAATCTGCAATTCTTTGTCCTGTACTTTCTCTAAATTGAATCATCATTGACGGCTCTAATTGTACATAGTTATCTTTACCATAAAAATAACCAGCAGAAAATATATAGTTTCTTAAATCTAAGGGTTCTTGAACGTTTAAATTATTCTTAGCAGTTAATAAAAGGTTCTTTGCTGTAAAATAAGTTGATAACCCGCCTCTATGATAAGCAACACTAAAATCTGCGTTGTAATAGCTTGTACTTTGTATGATTGCAGCAACATCATCATTACCAAAAGATCTTTGATCAGATTGATTTTGTACAAATGTAAATGCCAAACCAAAAGAAAGTTGTTCAAACAATCTACCATCACTTAATGGTAAATGGTAAGAATATGCACCTTGCAATCCTTTTTGAGAATGAAATCCGTTTTTATCATTAAACAAAACAAAACCATAACCTGCATTAGAATATTCACCAAACTTTGTATGAAAACTTACAGTTTGTAAAGCTGGTGCATCAGGAATTCCTGCCCATTGTTGTCTGGCCGTTAAACGTAATTTACTAGAATTACCTATACCTGCGGCTGATGGATGTACTAAATAAACATTATCAGATAAATAATCTGTATATATTGGTAGGGTTTCTTGTCCGTTACTTTTTAATGAAAAAAAAGCTAAACATAAAAAACAGAATTGTACGTATATTAACTTCATTAAAGTTCTATTATTTTTAAGTTCTCAAATATATTGTTTTTATAAGAATAAATACTTTACAACTTAAAGATTTAACATTGTTATTAAACATAATTTTAGAATATTTATTGCTTTTTACCTCATCTAAATAAATTTTAATGAGAAAAATAAAGTTTTTACTTTAATGACAAACATTTGAATTAGAAACTATTTCTAAAACCGGACTTGGAGAAACGAAAGGAATTCCTATACCTAAACCTCTTAGAATAAACAATACACCAATAAAAACTACTACTATTGGTATTGCTTTTTGTATTCTTCGTCTAAAAGTTCCTTTGGTAAAATTCCCTAAATATACTACAGCTGTCATTAATGGAATTGTACCCAAGCCAAACAAGAACATATATATACCACCAGAAAAAGCATTGGTGGTTGCTAATGCACCAAAAACTGCCATATAAACTAATCCACAAGGTAAAAATCCATTTAAAAAACCGATTGTAAAAAAAGTATCATTTCCTTTCTTCTTCAGTTCTTTACCCAAGGTATTCTTCACCTTAAAAATTAATTTATTAATATTCTTTGAGAAGTTTATTTTTGAAAAAATCTTTGGAAATAGAATTACTAAAATCATAGATGTTCCCACAATAATTGATAATTGTTGTTGGAAACCAAAGAAGTAAAAACTTTTTCCTAATAGCCCAAAAAGCAAACCAATTATACTATAGGAAAACAATCTTCCAAAATGGTAGCTTAAAATTTGAAAAAAACCTTTTGTTTTGTTTTTCCTATCAATTGGCAACATAAAGGCAATAGGTCCACACATTCCTACACAGTGGAAACTGCCCAATAAACCAAAAATTAGTGCTGATAAAAACATTAATAGACTATTTCTTTTTTAAATAAATAATCTTTATTTTTATAATTCCAAGTAACAATAATGTTCCAACGACCATCCAATAAACGTTTCTCAGGCACGAGCAAATATGTATTAGAAATTGAAATAGGTATTTCAAAATCTAATTGTTTATTAGATGGTCTATATAGGAACACTTTTCCTTGAATATCTTTTGGCAAGAACTCTTTTGGAAATTGTATATGTAAACCTTCTTTGGTTCTTATAACGCTTACATTTTCTACGAGTTCAGATGCATTTTTTTCTGCATTAATTTCTTCTTGAAAACCAACTTCTTTCTGGTAATATTTTTCAGTTACTAAATCATAACTATACGACTTATCTGTACTCATGGTAATTACCATGTATAAAATAAAACTCATAAAAGCTATAATTGCAACAACAATACCTGTTCCCCAATTAAATTTCATCTTGTATATTATTTATAACTTCTTGGTCCTAAAAAGTTAGTTTTAGTTGTTTCTATTAACTTATCACCACTAAAAACACCTATTTTTAAATCAATTTTATCTTTTTCTAACGTAGATGAGTTTATTTCTATAAACAATGTTCCTTCTGCTAAACCTTGTTTAGGAACCATAAAATTATGATTAGAAACTAATTTAATTTCACCTTTATGAGAAAGAATTTTATAGCTGACATCTTTAATATCTTTAGTTGTTTTATTAATGACTTTAAAGGTGTAAACGTTACTAATAATGTTATTTTCTTTGTGTTGATATAATTGACCAGGTAGTCTTAAAATATTTGCTTCAACATCATTTCTTAAAAATAACATTCCTATTAAAATTCCTGTTAAAATAAATAAAACGGCAGAATACCCTTTTATCCTTGGTGTTAATTTAAAAGGTTTCTTTTTAGCAATATTATCTTCACTTGCGTATCTAATTAATCCTTTAGGATACCCAACACTTTCCATAATATGATCGCATTCATCTATACAAGCCGTGCAATTTACACACTCTAATTGTGTACCATTTCTAATATCAATTCCTGTTGGACACACAACAACACATTGTTTACAATCTATACAATCTCCTTTTCCTACTTCTTTTCTGTCTTCGTTTTTTCTAAACTTTGATCTTCCTTTTTCTCCTTCTCCACGTTTATAATCGTATGCTACATTTATTGTTTTATTGTCTAACAAAACTCCTTGCAATCGCCCGTAAGGGCAAGCAATAATACAAACTTGCTCTCTAAACCAAGCAAATATAAAATAGAAAACACAAGTAAAAATTGTTAATGAAATTAACGTACTAGTATTGTCTAAAGGATTACCCGTTATGTAACTTATTAAGGTGTCTCCGCCAATTAAATAAGCTAAAAATACATTTGCAATAATAAACGAAATCACAAAAAAGAGAAACCATTTTAAAAGCCTCTTCCTAATTTTATCTGCATTCCAAGCTTGTTTTTCTAAACGAATTTGTTTTCCTCTATCACCATCAATCCAATATTCTATTTTTCTGAAAACCATTTCTAAAAAAATGGTTTGCGGACAAATCCATCCACAGAAAATACGTCCAAAAACGACAGTAAAAAGAATAACAAATACAACACCAACAATCATTGAAATTACCAACAAATGAAAATCTTGAGGCCAAAATGGAAATCCGAAAATATTAAATTTTCTTTCTAAAACATTAAACAGTAAAAACTGGTTTCCGTTAATTTTAATAAATGGAGCTAATAATAAGAAAGCCAACAAAACGTAACTTACATACGTTCTGTACTTGTAAAAAAAACCACTTGGTTTTTTAGGATAAACCCAAGAACGCTTGCCTTCTGTATCAACAGTAGCAATACTATCTCTAAATTGTTCGTTCTTGGGTGTTTCCATTTTAACTAACTAATAATTTATATTTATTCTTTTACCCACTTTTCACCTTCAGGAGCTTTTGCTACAACTGGCGTTGTTCCTTGTAAAGAAATTACATAGCTAGCTACCTTTGCCATATCTAACGTTTTTAAGGTTTTATTCCAAGCAATCATTCCTTTACCATCTCTACCTCCTTCAGAAATAGTATTAAAAACATTTTTAATTCCGCCACCAAGCACCCAAAACTCATCTGTTAAGTTTGGCCCTATTGAGCCTCCACCATCACCTAAATGACAAGAAGCACAGTTTAAATTAAATATTGCTTTTCCTCTTTTTAAATCTTTTGCATCCGTTAATAGCGTTAAGTTTTCTGCAGTAATTAAATCTGTAGCAGTTGCTTTATACTTATTTAATTCAGCTTTTGCTTCTGCAACAGCTTTATCGTATTCTACAATTTGACTATCACCATCTAGAACTTCGAATCTTATCAAATAAACTACAGCAAAAACAATAGATGCATAAAATAGGTATTTCCACCAAGGTGGAAGCGAGTTATCTAATTCTCTAATTCCATCATAATTATGATCTAAAATTATTTCTTGCTCTTCTTCAATTGCTCTTGTGTTTGTCCAAGATTTTAATAATTTTTTAACCCACTCATTTGGCGGTTCTGGTACAACACCATCTTTTTCGTTTTGTAATTCCTTTGCTTTATTAATTGCGATAACATTTACCAATTCTTTTAAAACAACGACTAAAACAAAAGCGATTAAAGCAAGCCAAACTAAAGGATTATCATAAAAACTAAATGGGTTTTCGTACACCATAAACGACTTTGCAAGTGCTAAAAAAGTACCAATTACAAAGATTACATATACTGTAGATTGAAAATATTTTTTCATTTTGTTTCTTTTTTAATGATCTAATGGTAAATTACTTACCTTGTTTATATATTCTTTTTTAGCTGTAATAACCCACCAAAATAAGGCTACAAAAAAAGTAAAGAATATAATTAATGATATTAAAGGATAGATTTCTATACCAGTAATACTCTCTAAATGCCCTTTTATAAATTTAAACATCGTCTTTATTTTTTAGTGATTTTTTGTTCGTCCTTAACTTTTATATCCGTTCCTAAACGTTGCAAATAAGCAATTACAGCAACAATTTCTCTGTTTTTCATTTCGATAAAAGCTTCACCGCTTTCTTTAGCATACTTTTTATCTGCATCATAATTTTTTGCAAAATCAGGGTCTGAATACAAGTTTTCTTCAATTTGTGTTCCTTGTGCTAACATGTGCTCTTGTGCATTTGTTATTTCATCTTCTGAATAAGGAACACCTAGAGTAACCATGGCTTTCATTTTTGTTTCCGTGTTAGACTTATCCAACTCATCATTTATCAACCATTTATAAGAAGGCATAATTGAACCTGGAGATGTACTCTGTGGATCGTACATGTGATTTAAATGCCAGCTATCATTGTATTTTTTTCCTATTCTGTGTAAATCCGGTCCTGTACGTTTAGATCCCCATAAAAATGGATGATCATATACAAACTCACCTGCTTTAGAATACTCTCCATAACGTTCTACTTCACTTCTAAACGGCCTTATCATTTGAGAATGACAACCAACACAACCTTCTCTTATATAAAGATCTCTTCCTTCTAATTCTAAAGGAGAATAAGGTTTTACACTACTAATTGTAGGTATGTTAGATTTTATTAAAAGTGTTGGTATAATTTGAATAGCTCCACCAATTAAAATTGCAATAGTTGCATAGATTGTTAATTTAATTGGTTTTCTCTCTAACCATGTATGCCATCCTTCACCTTTTGTTCTGTATTTAGAAACTTTTGCTAATGCAGGTGCTTCTGCTAATTCATCAGTAACATCACTACCAGCTCTTACTGTTCTAATAACATTATATAACATTACAAATGCACCAATAATAAACATACTTCCACCAATTGCACGCATCCAATACATTGGCATAATTTCATTTACAGTTTCTAAAAAGTTACCGTACGTTAATTTACCGTCTGGATTAAATTGTTTCCACATAGAAGCTTGTACAAAACCTGCTACATACATAGGTAGTGCATACATTATAATACCTAAAGTACCAATCCAAAAATGGAAATTTGCTAATGCTACAGAATATAATTTTGTTTTAAACATTCTTGGTATCATCCAATACAACATACCAAAAGTTAAGAAACCATTCCAAGCTAATGCACCAACGTGTACGTGTGCAATAATCCAATCGCTATAATGAGCAATTGCATTTACATTTTTTAAAGATAATAGTGGTCCTTCAAAAGTTGCCATACCATAGCCTGTAATTGCAACCACCATAAATTTTAAAACAGGATCTGTTCTAACTTTATCCCAAGCTCCACGAAGAGTTAATAATCCGTTTATCATTCCTCCCCAAGAAGGTGCTAATAACATTATAGAAAATGCAACTCCTAGATTTTGAGCCCATTCTGGTAATGAGGTATATAATAAATGGTGCGGTCCTGCCCAGATATAAATAAAGATTAAAGACCAAAAATGAACAATAGATAACCTGTATGAATAAACCGGTCTGTTAGCTGCTTTAGGAACAAAATAATACATTAGCCCTAAAAACGGTGTTGTTAAGAAAAATGCAACAGCATTATGTCCGTACCACCATTGTACCAGTGCATCTTGAACACCTGCATATACAGAATAAGATTTTAAGAAACCAACTGGTAATGCTAAACTATTAAATATATGAAGTACAGCAACAGTAACAAAAGTTCCTAAATAAAACCAAATTGCTACATATAAATGACGTTGTCTTCTTTGTAGAATGGTCCAAATCATATTTGCACCAAAAGCTACCCAAACTAAAGCAATTGCAATATCTATTGGCCACTCTAATTCTGCATATTCTTTAGAACTCGAATATCCTAAAGGCAGTGTTATTGCTGCAGCAACAATAATTGCTTGCCAACCCCAAAAGTTGAAATTACTTAAAAAGTTACTTGCCATTCTTGCTTTCAATAATCGCTGAAGTGAATAATAAACACCAGCATAAATTGCATTTCCTACAAAGGCAAAAATTACCGCATTGGTATGTAAAGGTCTTAAACGACCAAAACTTAACCAGGATATTCCTTCTGTAATATTTGGGAACAAAAACATTAATGCCAGTAATAAGCCTACACTGAAACCTACAATTCCCCAAAGTAAGGTAGCGTAGATAAATTTCTTAACGATTTTATTATCGTAATAAAATTGTTGCATTTCCATAATATAAAATTTAGTCTAAAGTTGATTTTTCTTGTTTTTCTTGTTTTTCTTTTACTAGTTCATCATCAAACAGCATACGAACCGATGGCGTATATGAGTCATCATATTGCCCAGTTTTTACTGAATAAATAAATGCGATAAAAAATAAGATTGCTACTATAATACTTATAGTTAGTAGTAGGTATATTACGCTCATATCTTGCCTGATAATTGATACATCAAAATTAATAATGTTGATTTTCTTAAAACATGACATTTGTCATATTTTTACTTTTATTTATAGACTTATATTTTCACAGGAGAGAGAATTTTTAATTAAATAGTCATCGAAAATAATTGCGTTTTCGGCTTATTCTTTAATAAATGAACATCAAAAGCCATACAAATATTTCTAACATAAGGTCTTGCCATTTCTGGTACTGATAATGTTTTTCTTAGCTTATCAATTACAACCAAACCATCTTGCTCCATTTCTTCTAACAAAATTAAATGTGATTCAATGTTGTTTATTCTCATAGCTTTATCTTCCCACGAAGTGGAAAAATGACACATAACATTTAAAATATGTTTTCTTATAATTCTATCTTCTTCTGATAATAGATGTCCTCTAAAAATTGGAATTTCACCTTCATTTACAATTTTCTGATATTCTTTTACAGTCTTTACATTTTGTGCAAATGCATACCAAGAATCCGAAATTGCAGACATTCCTAAACCAATCATTAATTGCGTTTTATTTGCTGTATACCCCATAAAATTCCTGTGTAATGTTTTGTTGATGGTTGCTTCAAACAAACTATCTGTTTTTAGAGCAAAATGATCCATACCAATTTCTACATAACCTAATTCTGCAAAAAGTTCTTTACCAATTTCGTAAAGTTCTCTTTTTTCATCATTCTTTGGCAAATCGTCTTCATTAAAACCTCTTTGACCCACTCCTTTTACCCAAGGTACGTGCGCATAACTGTAAAACGAAATTCTATCTGGCTGTAATTCTTTGGTTTTGTTAATTGTATGAATTACGTTTTCTTTGGTTTGAAAAGGCAACCCGAAAATTAAATCGTGACTTACTGATGTATACCCTATTTCTCTAGACCATTTTGTAACTTGTTCTACTTCAGAAAAAGGTTGAATTCTATGTATTGCTTTTTGTACTTTTTCATTATAATCTTGTACACCAAAACTAACTCTAGTAAAGCCACAATTAAATAATGTTTGTAATTGTTCTTCGGTTGTATTACTTGGATGTCCTTCGAAACTAAATTCAGATTTCGGATGTTTTTTTGCAATTTCGAAAATACCATCCATCAAGTATTTTAGGTTTTCTTTTGAGAAAAAAGTAGGTGTTCCTCCACCTAAATGTAATTCTTTAACAATAGGAGTTTCATCAACCAAATCAACATACAATTTCCATTCTTTTAAAACGGTATCAATATATTCCTCTTCAACCTCATGACGTTTTGTAATATGTTTATGACACGCACAAAACGTACACAAATTCTCACAAAAAGGCAAGTGAATATAAATACTAATGCCTTCTATAGAATTACTTTCTTTAAAAGACATTTGAAAAGATTGTATCCAATCTTGTTTATCAATTCCTTCTTTATTCCAATAAGGCACCGTTGGATAGCTTGTGTATCTTGGTCCTGGAATGTTATATTTTTGTATTAGTGATTTTTTCATTTTGCGTGTTTTAATTGAGCTCTAAAGCAATTTCTATCATTTCTTTAAACGTCTGTTCTCTTTCTTCTGCAGTTGTTTTTTCTTTAGTAATTAAACTATCAGAAATGGTTAAAATTGATAGTGCATTTACGTTATATTTAGCTGCAACAGTATACAAACCAGATGTTTCCATCTCTACACATAAAACTCCATAATCTGCCCATTTTTTATAACTATCAAACTCGTCTGCATAAAATTCATCTGAACTTAAAATCCCTCCAGCCTTTACAGTGATATTTTTTTCTTTTGCAACCTCAATCGCTTTTTGAAATAATTTAAAACTTGCTGTTGGCGCAAAATCTGCTCCGTTAAAACGAATTGTATTTAATCCTGAATTTGTAGAAGCTGCCATTGCTAAAACAATATCTCTAATTTTTACATCTTTTTGATACGAGCCTGCAGAACCAACTCTAATTAAGTTTTTCACTCCATATTCTATAATTAGCTCTGTACAATAAATTAAGGTTGAAGGGATTCCCATTCCTGTACCTTGAACAGATATTTTTTTACCTTTATAAGTTCCTGTAAAACCTAACATTCCACGAACATCATTGTATTGAACAATGTTTTCTAAAAAAGTATCTGCAATCCATTTTGCTCTCATTGGATCTCCTGGCAACAAAACTGTTTCTGCTATTTCCCCTTTCTTAGCTTCAATATGAATACTCATAATTAGAAAATTTATTATGTATTTAATTTATACGTTTTTTACTCTTTGCAAAGAATCTGCTTTCGATAAAGTTAATCTTACTACACTATCTTCTGCTGCAGAAAGGTTATGCACTATGTGTGGTTTTAGTGAAACTAAATCACCATCATTCAATTGTATCAACTCTTCATTTGCTCCAAAATCAATAGCTCCTTTTATTACCTGAACTACAATTGCAAATGGAGCTTGATGATCTTCCATAATTTGACCTTTTTTAAAAACAACTCTTAACTCTTTCGAAAAATCAGTGTCCATTAGCATTAAAACAGATGGTTTATTTGAATTAAATTTTACATCTTCTAAAAACGAGGCTACTTTCATATGTTTTATTTTATTTTTTTTCCTACTAAATTGGTTGAAATTGTTGTGAAAATTACAATACTAATGGAACTTAAAGGCATTAAAATTGCAGCAACAACAGGCGTTAATTGCCCTGTAACTGCAAAATATAAGCCAACCAGATTGTAACATAAAGACAGTATAAAACTGTATTTAATAATTTGAATTGCTTTTTTTGAAGCTTTAATATAAGTTCCTATTTTATTAAATTTGGATGCATCTAAAATACCATCACAAGCAGGAGAAAAAACATTGATGTTTTCTGACAAAGCAATACCAACATTACTTTGTGCTAAAGCACCAGCATCATTTAAACCATCGCCAATCATGGCAACTTTTTTATGTTTTTTTTGAAGTTCTGCCACTACATCTAATTTATCTTCAGGTTTTTGATTGAATAATAAATTAGTTCCTTCAGGTAAATTTTCTTGTAGATACTTTCTTTCACCTTCATTATCACCAGAAACAACCGATAAGTTAAAATTACTTTTTAGAGAATTAAACAATGTTTTTACACCTTGTCTATAAGAGTTTTTAAAAGTGAATTTCCCTTTATAAACATCATTAAAACTGATATAAACAGCTGTATCTAAAATTAATAATCCTTCATTTTTTTTCACAAAAGAAGCAGAACCTAACTTTAAGTTTGTTCCTTTATAAATTACCTCAATACCTTTGCCTACAATTTCTTTATAATCAGAAATAGTTATGGTTTCAAACTCTTTAAAAATAGAATAAAGAGTTCTACTTAGAGGATGGTTTGATGCTCTTAACGAACTTTTTAAAATATTTTTTTCTAACTGATTTAATTCATCTCCATCATAAGAAATAGTGTTTTCTTTATGTGTAGTTAATGTTCCTGTTTTATCGAAAATGATGGTATCTATTGCCGCTAATTGTTCTATAACTGTTGCGTTTTTTAAATAAAATTTTTGCTTCCCAAAAATACGTAGCATATTTCCCAGCGTAAATGGAGCTGCTAATGCAATAGCACAAGGGCATGCAATAATTAATACTGCAGTAAACACATTTAATGCTTTGCTTGCATCACTAAACACCCAATAAGCAGTTGATAAAAAAGCAATTAACAAAACTGCAACTGTAAAGTTTTTACTAATGTTATCTGTTATTGTTTTAAAGTTTGATTTATTATCTTTTTGAAAAACATCATTACTCCATAATTGTGTTAAGTAACTTTGAGAAACTGATGCTAAAACTTCCATTTCTAGTATTCCTGAAAGTTGTTTTCCTCCTGCAAATAATTTATCACCAGATTGTTTAGTAACTGGCACTGCTTCGCCAGTAACAAAACTATAATCTATTTCTGCGTATCCGTTAATTAAAACTCCGTCTACAGGAATTAATTCTTGGTTTCTAATGAGTAATTTATCTCCCTTTTCAATATCATAAATTTGTACATTTTCTTCTTTGTCATCTTTTGAAATTCGAGTGACAGCAATGGGAAAATAAGATTTATAATCTCGTTCAAAAGATAAAAAATTATATGTTTTCTGTTGAAAGAATTTCCCTAGTAAAAGAAAGAAAACCAAACCTGTTAAACTATCAAAAAAACCTGTTCCTAAATCGAATATAATTTCTACAGAACTTCTAATAAATAATACAGAAATACCCAAAGCTATAGGAACATCAATATTTAAAATATTAGAACATAAACCTTTAAAAGCCGATATAAAATAGTCTTTAGCTGCGTAAATAACGACGGGTAAAGAGAAGAAAAACATTAGCCATCTAAAGATATTTTTATACTTTTCTATCCAAAAACCATCTACTTCAAAATATTCTGGAAACGACAAAAACATTACATTCCCAAAAGCAAAACCAGCTATACCTAACTTATAAGTTAAACTTCTATCTACTGCTTTTTTTCCACTTTCGTAATCTTCTAAACTAATATAAGGTTCATAACCAATTGCGCTTAATAGTAACACTATTTCCTTAAGAGAAGTTTCAGAAGAATTATAGGTAACTCTTACTTTTTTCTTCGGAAAATCTACTTGAGAAGAGGAGATTTTTGAATTTAACTTATGTAAATTTTCTAAAACCCAAATACAAGAACTACAATGAATATGCGGAATGTATAAAGTTGCAATTTGAGTATTTCCATCAGAAAAATCTAATAACTTTTCTGCAATTTCTTTAGTGTCTAAGAAACCATATTTTCCTTGAATTTCAGTTGGAATTGCACCAGGATTGTCTTGAAAATTGTAATAACAGGTTAAATCATTATCAGAAAAAATCTCATATACGGTTTTACAACCGTTACAACAGAATTTTTTTTTATCAAATATAATTAAACTGTCTTCACAAGAATCGCCACAGTGATAACATTGTGTAGATTTCATACTTACTCTTTTGCCTTTTGCAAATTTCTAATAAGAGTTTGTTTTAAAATATGATATTTGTCAGCTTTTCGATATCTTTGATATAAATAATAATTTCTTAATTATGAGCAAGTGCGAACAATGCATTGTACGTCAATTTAATTCTCTAAAACATCTTTCTAAAGAAGAATTGTTAAGAATATCTGCTTGTAAAACATCTAAAACTATAAAGAAAGGTGAAGTTCTTTTTAGCGAAGGAGAGCATTTAAATGGTGTTTTTTGTATTAAAGACGGTGTTTGTAAAGTATCTAAAATGAGTGAAAATGGGAGGAATCAAATTATTAGCTTAGTTCAAAAAGGGAACTTATTAGGTGAAAGAAGCTTAGTTTCTGAAGAAGTTTCAAACTTAAAAGCTGTAGCTTTAAATGATATGGAAGTTTGTTTTATTCCTAAAGAAGAAATTATTAGAGATTTAGAAAAGAACAATACTTTTACTATGAGTATTTTAAAAGATATGGCAACATCTCTTAAAAGTGCTGACAATTTAATTGTTGATATGGCTCAAAAAACCGTAAAACAACGTTTGGCAGAAGCTCTTTTACATTTGCATACTAAATTTAATAATGACAGCGAAGGTTATATAGGTGTGCATCTTTCCAGAGAAGATATTGCAAATATTATTGGTACTGCAACTGAATCTGCAATTCGATTATTATCAGATCTTAAAAAGAAAAAAATTATTGAATTTCATGGTAAAGAAATTAAAATTTTAGACGAAATAGCATTAGAAAAAATTGCACAAGGTTTTTAAAATTAAACGCTCTTTTATTAACTATCCTTCTTCCTTATATTCATAGTACAAAAAGTCATTATAAGGAAAACGCTGAATGTGAATTTTCTTTACTTCTTCATATGTTATAACTTTAAAATCTTCTAAATTTTCTTTATTTAGAGCAGAAATAAAAATAGATTCTCGGTCTTTATCATTCATCCACGTTTTTTGCCAGTCTTGTAGAGTATAGTGCTCTTTTCCTCTTTCAGTAACCAAATCATCTTCGTCTATAGTTCCGTACTTATAAGCATCAATCTTATTAAAAACCATTAAAGTTGGTTTATCTACACATTTAATATCTGCTAAAATTGTATTTACAGATGCAATATGATCTTCAAAATTTGGGTGAGAAATATCAACAACATGTAACAACAAATCTGCTTCTCTAACTTCGTCTAAAGTAGATTTAAAAGACTCTACTAATTGCGTTGGTAATTTTCTAATAAAACCAACAGTATCCGTCATTAAAAAAGGAATATTCTTAATAACTACTTTTCTAACCGTAGTATCTAATGTTGCAAAAAGTTTGTTTTCAGCAAAAACATCACTCTTGCTTATTACATTCATTAATGTTGATTTACCAACATTTGTATAACCTACTAGCGCAACTCTAACCATTTTTCCACGGTTTTTACGTTGCACAGCCATTTGTTTATCAATAGTTTTTAATTTCTTTTTTAAGAGAACAATTCTATCGTTAATAATACGTCTATCAGTTTCTATTTCAGTTTCACCAGGTCCGCGCATACCAATACCTCCTTTTTGCTTATCAAGGTGAGTCCAAAGTCTTGTTAATCGAGGTAATAAATATTGATGTTGTGCTAATTCTACTTGTGTTTTTGCAGAACTTGTTTGCGCTCTTTGTGCAAAAATGTCTAATATTAAATTGGTTCTGTCTAAAATTTTACAATCTAAAATCTTCTCGATATTTCTTAATTGTGCTGGAGACAATTCATCATCAAAAATAGCAGTCCCAATATGATTAGATTCAATAAAAACCTTTACTTCATCTAATTTTCCTACTCCTAAAAAAGTTTTAGGGTTTGGTCTTTCTAACTTTTGAACAAAGCGTTTTACCGTTACTCCACCAGCGGTTAAAGTTAAAAACTCTAACTCATCTAAAAATTCTGTAGATTGAGTTTCGTTTTGATTTTGAGTAATTACACCAATTAAAACGGCTTTTTCTGAAATGGCTTCTTTTGCATCTATCATAGATTACAAAAGTACGAACAAATTTGTTTTAATGATATCTAATTTCCTATTTTGAGTGCAATAAAAAAAGCGAACAAAATGTTCGCTTTAAGTTTTATCAAAATTTAAAATTGTTTAAGATTCTATTCTACCAACAGCACAGCTAACAAAAGACTTTGCTTTATGTACAATTGTATTTTTATCACCTACTTCTGGGTATCCTAATTTAGATAATTTTTCCTTAATTCCAGAAATATTTTCCTTGTTAGAAGTAACAGAAACTATTGAATTTTCTAAATCTATTTCAACTTCATTAATATTTTCTAAACTTAACAATCCTTTTTTAATGGTTGCTGCACAACCACCACATTTTAAGTTTTCAATCTGTATATCTATTTTCATTTTTTTTAATTTTCTTGTTTCCATTGGTTGTATCCGCCTAAAACATTTACAACTTTATATCCTTTTTCTTGAAGAATTACGCCTGCTTTTCCGCTTCTGTTACCTGATCTACAGTACAAATAAACAGGTTTAGTTTTATCTAATTTTACTGTTGCTTGCGTGTAAAAATTTTCGTCATAAAAATTGGCAAAAAATGCCGTTTCTATAAACCCTTCTTTTATTTCTTTCTGTGTTCTAACATCTAATAATTGAACTTTTTCTTTACTTAAAAGTACTTTTAATTCTGATGTTGTAATTGTGTTTACTTCTTGTTTTTTATCACAATTGATAAAGAAAAAACTCAATACGAAAATGTATGTTATCTTTTTCATTTTATTTTAAAGTTGATGGACAAACCACATATGTTCTTTCTATATCTGTATTTCTAATTGCCGAATAACCACCAGCAACATCAATTACATTATGAAAACCACGTGCTTTTAAAATTGATGATGCTATTACAGACCTATATCCGCCAGCACAATGCACATAAAAATCTTTATTTTTGGGAAATTCAGAAATGTGATTATTTAAGAAATCTAAAGGTGTACTTTCTGCTACTTTAATATGTTCACCTGTGAATTCACCTGGTTTTCTAACATCAAAAACCAAAGCGTTTTCTTTTATTTTGTCTTCTAAAACATCTGCCGAAACAGATCTTAAAGTATCTATTTCTTTACTTGCATCTTGCCAAGAATTGAAACCACCTTCTAAATATCCTAAAACATTATCGAAACCAACTCTAGAAAGTCTTGTAATTACTTCTTCTTCTCTACCTTTTTCTGATACTAATAAGATTGGTTGTTTAATATCTTTTATTAATGCGCCAACCCAAGGTGCAAATCCGCCATCTACACCAATAAAAATTGATTGTGGAATAAAGCCTTTTATAAATTCTGATTGATGTCTAATGTCTAAAATAATTGCATCCGTTTCATTAGCAATAATTTCAAAATCATCAACAGATAAAGGTTTTGCACTATTTTTGATAACTTCTTCTATATCTTGATATCCTTCTTTATTCAACTTTACATTTAAAGGAAAATAAGCAGGTGGAGGCAATAAGCCATCTGTAACTTCCTTGACGAATTCTGCTTTAGTCATATTTGCTCTTAATGCATAATTGGTTTCTTTTTGATTACCAATTGTACCAACAGTTTCTTTGCTTAAATTTTTACCACATGCAGAACCTGCACCATGAGCTGGATATACAATTACATCATCTGCTAAAGGCATTACTTTATTCCGTAAACTCTCGAATAAGAAACCTGCTAAATCTTTCTCTGTAATGTCTCCTTTTTGTGCTAAATCTGGTCTTCCAACATCTCCTAAAAATAAAGTATCACCGCTAAAGATTGCATGGTTTTTTCCATTTTCATCTTTCAATAAATAGCAAGAACTTTCCATAGTATGCCCTGGAGTATGCAATAACGTAATTGTTATATTACCTACCTTAAATACTTGATTGTCTTCTGCAATAATAGAATCAAAACTTGTTTTTGCAGTTGGTCCATAAACAATTTTCGCGCCTGTCTTTTCCGCAAGTGTTACATGTCCACTCACAAAATCTGCATGAAAATGAGTTTCAAAAATATATTTAATTTTTGCACCATTTTTATTAGCTCTCTCTATATAGTCTTGTACTTCTCTTAATGGATCTATAATAGCAACTTCACCATTACTTTCTATGTAATAAGCGCCTTGTGCAAGGCAACCTGTATATATTTGTTCTATAATCATATTCTATATTTTTCTTTTCTTGTAAGTTTCAAAATAACATTAAAAAAAGTGTTTTCTAATGACATTTATCAGTTTTATTATTAGATTCCTGTATTCACAGGAAAGGCATTTTTAATTGAAGCTTCGAATAAAATTCGAAATCTACTTTTCATTTATTTATAAGCTTGGTGGATATATTTGGCGTATTTCTCTTGGTCTTTTCGGTCACCTGTTTTATAAAACTTAACAGCTTGATTTGCTCTCATAAAAAAGTGATTGATATCTATAATATCTAATATTCCACTTCTAAATATATCATCTCTTACAGGCCCTTTAACACCTGCAAAATAAAAAGTTACTCCTTTTTTTTGATAGTATTTTACTCGTTCCTTCAACATTTCTACACCAGTACTATCTACTCTATTTATACTCTCTGCATCTACAACTATCAATTTTAATGCCGTTCCTTTATTGCCAACCATTTCATCTAAATTATCTCTAAAATAACTTGAATTTGCATAAAATAATTGTGCATCAAACCTAAAAACTAAAATATCATTATCTACAACAACTTCCTCAAACCTATTTTTATTTCTATAAAAATTAGAGTTTGGTACTTTTCCTAATTCAGTTACATAAGGTCTAGAAGTTTTAAATATTAATACGATAAGAGACAAACCTACACCAACTATAATTCCGTATTCAATACCAAAAGTTAATGTGGCTATAAATGTTGCTAACATCAACCAGAAATCTAAAAAGTTAGCTTTCCATAAAAATGCTGCTTCTTTAAAATTTATCAACCCAAAAACTGCTACAATAATTATGGCTGCTAAAACTGTTTTGGGTAAATGGTAAAACAAAGGTGTTAAAAACAACAAGGTAATAATAACCATAACAACAGAAATTAGTGCTGCCATTCCTGTTTTTGCGCCGCTTTCTTGATTGATTGCAGATCTCGAAAAACTTGATGTTGAAGGATATGCTTTAAATAATGAGCCTACCATGTTACTTATACCTAATGCAATTAATTCTTGATTTGGTCTTATACGGTATTCGTCTTGTTTTGCTTCTAATGATTTACCAATTGAAATGGTTTCTAAATAACCAACCATTACCAGTGTTAATGCAATTGGTAATAATTCTCTCATTTGATCTACATCTAATTCTGGAATTCCAAATTTTGGTAAACCTGAAGGAATGTCTTTGACTATTGCTACTTCAGAAAAACTAGTACCAAAGTATTTTATAGTTAAAATCCCTAAAATAACAACGATTAATGCATTCGGAATCTTCTTATTTATCTTCCTGAAAATGATAATTATTATTACAGATACTAATCCTATTTTGGTTGTTTGAAGGTTAAACTCACCTATTTGTAACCAAACATCTTCAATAATAATTTGAATTTGATCACTTTGAATAAAATCTACACCCAATAAGTTTCGGAATTGATTTAACCCAATAATTAAAGCTACTGCAGATGTAAAACCAGTAATTACCGGCTTTGAAAGAAAATTTACAATAAAACCTAAACTAAAAATTCCTAAAATAAATTGAATTGCCCCAACCATTAAAGCCAATAAAATAGCAATTGAAATATAACTTTCTGAACCCGCTAATGCTAAAGTAGAAACACCTGTTGCTACAATTAAAGAATCCATAGCAACTGGACCAATTGCAACTTGTCTAGATGACCCGAAAATGGCATACATTAATTGTGGAACTAAAGCACAATATAAACCGTAAATTGGTGGTAAACCTGCTATTAAAGCATACGCAATTCCTTGTGGAATTAAAACAATGCCAACCGTAATACCTGCTACTAAATCTCCTTTTAAAAGAGAAGTATTATAGTTTGGTAACCATTCTAAAATCGGTATTATTTTTTTAATGTTCATAAGCCAATCCTAACCTTCCAAAAAGGAAGGAGTTCTTACTGTTGTTTTTTTTTAATATTCTTGTTTATTAATTCTTAAAACTAAAACAATTCTCCTTGATTTTTTCCTTTTGTTCTACCTAAATGAGTGTAAGCTAATTCTGTAACCTCCCTACCTCTTGGTGTTCTCATAATAAAACCTTGTTGAATTAAAAAAGGTTCGTATACTTCTTCTATCGTTTCTGTATTTTCAGAAACTGCAGTAGCAATAGTGCTTAAACCAACTGGGCCTCCTTTAAATTTATCAATAATAGTTTTCAATATTTTATTATCCATTTCATCTAAACCGTGTGCATCTACATTTAAAGCTTTTAGAGCGTAAGTTGCAATTTCAATAGTAATGTTTCCATTACCTTTTATTTGGGCAAAATCTCTAACTCTACGTAGTAATGCATTTGCTATCCTTGGTGTTCCTCTACTTCTTCCTGCAATTTCAATAGCAGCTTCCATAGAAATAGGAACTCCCAAAATATATGCACTTCTTTGAATAATTGTTGTTAATAATTCAGTTTTATAATAATGAAGTCTGCTACTTATACCAAAACGTGCTCTCATTGGTGCGGTTAACAATCCTGAACGAGTTGTTGCACCAATTAAGGTAAATGGTTCTAAATTGATTTGAACTGTTCTAGCATTTGGGCCAGACTCAATCATTATATCAATCTTGTAATCTTCCATTGCAGAATATAAATATTCTTCTACAATAGGACTTAATCTATGTATTTCATCAATAAAAAGTACATCTCTTTCATCTAGGTTTGTTAATAAACCTGCTAAATCTCCTGGCTTATCTAATACAGGGCCAGAGGTGACTTTAATACCAACTTGTAATTCATTTGCTAAAATATGTGCCAATGTAGTTTTTCCTAAACCCGGAGGTCCATGAAACAATGTATGATCTAATGCTTCTTCTCTTTGATTAGCTGCTTCAACAAAAACTTTTAGATTATCAATTGCTTGGTCTTGGCCTGTAAAATCATCAAAAGAAAGCGGGCGTAATTTTTTTTCTACGTCTAAATCTTCATTTGATAAGTTGTCATTTTCAGGATTTAAGTTTTCATTCATAAATACAAAGATAAATGATTTTAGAATACCTATTAAGTAACATTTGTAACATAAAAAAACCTTTCAAAAAATGGAAAGGTTTCTAATTATAAATTCCTGCCTCAATAAAGGCTTTTTTTGCAGCCTCGGTAACATCTCCTTCAAAGAGTTTTTCATAGCGTGCATCTAAAACATATCCTTTAATTACCACTTTTGTTGCTGCATGATCATCAAAATGATCAAAAAACAAAATAGTTACTGGTTTATCAATATTTAAATATCTTGATGTGATTGCTGCTTCTTCTGCTATTTTTCTGATTTTAGTAACATCAACATCAATAGGTAACCAAAGATTAATAACTACCATACAATCTAACGCGCCAGAATTTGCGTTAGAAATACTATCAGAAATTATTGCTGAATTTGGAATGGTTACAGCATTATCATCCAACGTATTTACAATTGTGTTTCTTAAACCAATATTTACAACTTCGCCATAATTTCCTTTGATATTTATTCGATCTCCAATTTGAAATGGTCTATCTAAAATGATTAATAACCCTCCAAAAATGTTTTTAACAATATCTTGAAGTGCAAATCCTAATGCCAGTGCAGATGAACCCATTAAAGCATAAATTGCTTCTGCAGATGGATTAAATAGCGTAATAATTAATGTATAGATTGCCAATGTCCATACCAAAATCTTCATCACAGGCTGCAAACGAAGTATTCTCAATCTATGTCTGTTAAAGTTTTTTACAAGATTTTTAAAGAACCAATCTAGTAACTTCATTAGAGCCCAAGTAAGGATAATAACAATTAAAATCGTTAAAATTTTTGTAAATGAGACGACTTCTGTTGCTGTAGAAATTGTATTTTCAACGTTGTCCTTAACTTGGTTTACAGTTTTCTCTTGGGCAATACTTGTAATACAAAAAAAGAAGAATAATATGTTTAATAATTTTTTCATTTTTATCTAAAGTTTCTATTTAAGCGCTCTCTTAAACGTTCTTTTAAAATATCCACATACATTAAATTAATTCTATACTCTACTTCTTTTTCACTATTAGATGTTGTTCTAATTAGACCTCTTTCTAACAATTTTTCTATACTTAATCTACTTTGTCTATCAGAATTTCTTAATACAATATTTAGTTCCTTAATAGTTAATGATCTATGTTGAAAAATGGCCTCTAAAATGAATAAATCGTCTAAAATTAAGCCTTCAATTTCTTTTTGTTCGTAGGGTTTTATAAAAACGGTTTTATCTTTTACTTTAAATGCAGATTCTCTTGCGTATAAAATTGCTTTGGACATGTTTCCTTTTGAAAATTCATACAGTTTTTTAAAAAAAATATTCTCTAATAATGTTTGACGTTCTTCTGGTGTTCCTTTTTTTAATTGTTTCTCAACCTTATTCGTAATCTTATTTGGTTTTAAATACAACATATTATAACCTTTATTTCTCATTATAATCTCTTCTTTTAAAAGCAGATTATCAATAGGGTTTAAATGAATAATTGAAGGGAAATGAGATGAAAAATATTTAACGTTATTTAAATAATAAAAAGAATACTTGTTGATAGAAACAATCCAATAAACTTTACTTTTTGTTGTATGAAGAAAAAGTAAAAAATCTTCTAATAAGTTAAAACCTTTTACTCTTCTAATAAAAAGTCTTTCTATATTTTCTAAAATAACAATGTAGTTTTCATCTTTAGAATAAATAACTTTTTCTAATTCTCCAAGTGTCGAAATATTATCAGAAATTTGAAAAAAATGAGATAACAAATCAATTAACTTTTGATTACTATCTATTGAAAAGTTAGTTTCTAAAATTTTTGCAGATGGATAGATATAGGTGCTAGAATGTAATAAAGAAGTTCCTCCTTCACCAGGATTATTAACTACCAAGAGTGGTGAACTAACTATTTTCCAGTTTTCATAAGCGAGTTCTAAACTTTTAAATTCGTTTTCTCTGTCTTTTAAAAAACCTTTGTCTTGCAACTCATATAAAGTAAACCTTTCTAAATATTCTTCTGGCAATTGTACCTTTTCTTCTGCTTCTTCTATAACTGAAATCTCTTCATTAATAGCTACATCAAAAAGTTTATATATGAATTTTTTTGCGTTTCGAATTTTTTCTAGAGATAACATTCAATTATTAATTAGTTGTAGCTAATATAATAAAGATAAACGAAAATTACTAAAAAGAAGAAACCTTTCCGAATTGGAAAGGTTTCTATATTATAAAAGTATTTTATGTTTAAGATGGTTCTTCACCATCTAATAAAGGTGTTGTTTGTAAAACAAAATCTTGTCCATGTAAATAATCACTATCATCATCGTTAGCATCTACTTTTTTACTATAGTCATAAGCCCATCTGTGAACTTCAGGAATTTTTCCTGGCCAATTTCCATGAATATGTTCTACTGGAGTTGTCCATTCTAAAGTATTAGATTTCCAAGGATTCTGTGTTGCTTTTTCTCCTCTGTACATAGAGATGAAGAAGTTAGCAATAAAAAATATTTGAGCGAAACCACCTACTAAAGCAAAGATTGTTATTACAATATTAATATCTGATAAATCATCAAACATTGGGAATGCTGTGTTAGAATAATATCTTCTAGGTAAACCAGCTAATCCTATAAAGTGCATTGGCCAAAATACTCCGTAAGCACAAATAATACTTAACCAAAAATGCCAATAACCTAATGTTTTATTCATCATTCTACCATACATCTTTGGGAACCAATGATACACACCAGCAAACATACCAAAGATAGCAGAAACTCCCATTACTAAATGGAAATGTGCTACTACAAAATACGTATCATGAATTGCAATATCTAAAGCTGAATCACCTAAAACTAAACCGGTTAAACCTCCTGTTACAAATGTAGAAACTAATCCAATAGAAAATAACATTGCTGGGTTTAATTGCAAATTACCTTTCCATAAAGTAGTAATATAGTTAAAAGCTTTTACTGCAGATGGAATTGCAATTAATAAAGTTGTAAATGTAAATACAGAACCTAAAAATGGATTCATTCCTGAAATAAACATATGGTGACCCCAAACAATTGTAGATAAAAATGCAATTGCCATAATAGAACCAATCATTGCTCTATAACCAAAAATTGGTTTTCTAGAGTTCGTTGATATAATTTCTGAAGTGATACCTAATGCAGGTAATAAAACAATATATACTTCTGGGTGACCTAAAAACCAAAATAAATGTTCAAATAAAACGGGTGATCCACCTTGGTAATGTAATACTTCACCTGATATAAATATATCTGATAAGTAAAATGATGTTCCAAAACTTCTATCAAAAATTAATAATAATGATGCTGATAATAATACAGGGAAAGAAACTACACCAATAATTGCAGTTATAAAGAATGCCCAAATTGTTAATGGCAATCTTGTCATTTTCATTCCTTTGGTTCTCAAGTTAAATACTGTAACAATATAATTTAAAGATCCAATTAATGAAGATGCAATAAATATTGCCATAGAAACCAACCATAAAGTCATTCCCATACCAGAACCTGGTATTGCTTGTGGTAATGCACTTAAGGGCGGATAAATTGTCCACCCTGCAGATGCTGGTCCTGCTTCAACAAATAATGAAATAACCATGATTATACTTGAAATAAAGAATAACCAATAAGAAATCATATTTAGGAAACCAGAAGCCATATCTCTAGCACCAATTTGCAATGGAATTAATAAGTTAGAGAATGTACCACTTAAACCTGCTGTTAGTACAAAGAAAACCATTATTGTACCATGAATTGTTACCAATGCTAGATACATATCTGGGTTCATTATACCATCTGTTTGGTGAGGTCCTAAAAATGCTTCAACAAGTGAAAACGATTTTTCTGGCCATGCAATTTGCATACGGAATAACATTGACATCAATACCCCAATAATTCCCATAAACATTCCTGTTACCAAGAATTGTTTAGAAATCATTTTATGATCTTGACTAAAAATATATTTTGTTACAAATGTTTCTTTATGATGATGATCTGACATAATTTTTTTATTTGTAGTATCTTAATTTAATTATTTAATAACTGATGCTAATGTTGGTTGCTCTGCAAGCCACTTATTGTACTCTTCTTCTTCTACAACTGTAATTTTCATTTGCATATTGTAATGAGAAGCTCCACAAATTTTATTACATAATAACAAATAATCAAAAACATAAGGATCTTCTCCCTTAGCTTGTCTTATTTTGTTAATACCTTTTGTTTTTGCAACTACTTCAGATTGTTTCCTCATTTCCTCTGTAGTGAATTTAGGTGTAAAACCAAATTCTGTAACCATCCCTGGAACACAATTCATTTGTGCTCTAAAGTGTGGCATATATGCTGAATGTAAAACGTCTTGTGATCTAAACTTAAAATGAATCTTTCTACCTTTTGGTAAATACAATTCAGTTACTTGTTTATCATCTGCAGAATTTTTATCAGTCATATCAACACCCATTGTATTGATTCCTTTGATATAATTTACATTTCCTAAACCTAAAGTATTATCTTCTCCTGCATAACGAGCATCCCATCTAAATTGCTGAGAATAAACCTCTATTACAACAGCGTCTTTTTCATCAGATAAATCCATTATGTTATTCCATTGCCATAAACCGTAACCGATTAATACCACTAAAACAATTGCTGGTGTAACTGTCCAAATTAATTCTAATTTGTGGCTATCTGCATAAAACTTTGCTTTCTTACCTTGTTTCCCTCTATACTTAAAAGTAAAAAAGAAAATTAAGAATTGCATTATAAATTGTACAATACCAATTAACCAAAATGTGATGTCAAATAAATTATCGTCATGTTCTCCTTCGATAGAAGCAGATTCTGGTAACATAATTACGTTCATGAAGATTAAACAATAAATCATCATTGCATAAAAGAATACCATAAAGTATATGGCGATTTTACCCTGAGTAGCATTGTCTTTATCAGTGGCAATTACGCCTCTTAAGTTTAATATTCTGGTTATTTGCCAGAAACTTACTCCGATTGCAACAGCTATAAAAATATAAAATAGAGCTAGCATAGTTATCCCGTCTTAATTATTTTAATTCAAATTATTTATTAATGATGATCTGATGATCCTTCTCCTCTGTGTTCAATATTGTAATAATGGAAATGTTCACTTTCTTCTAAAAATGGATTTCCTTTTGGTATTGGATTTGCTTTTGCAAATGAACTAAAAGTAGCATATATAAAGATTCCTAAAAAGAAAAGTAATCCACTTATTTCAGCAATTCCAAAAGACCATTGAGCACCAACTGTTGCAGGCATAATCATTACGAAAACATCTATATAATGCCCTCCTAAAATTACAAGTCCACCAATTACTACAAACCATGGAATACTCTTAAAATCGCTATTTATTAATAACAATATTGGGAATGCAAAATTCATTGCTACCATTGCTAAGAAAGGTAATTTATATTCATTGAATCTAGCTACGAAATAAGTAGTTTCCTCTGGAATATCTGCATACCATATTAACATAAATTGAGCGAACCATAAGTATGTCCAGAATACAGAGAAACCAAACATAAATTTTGCTAAATCATGAATATGACTATCGTTTACTGCCAGTAAAGCTCCTTTAGAACGTAAATATATTGTTACAAAAGCAATTACTGTTAATGCACTTACTAATAGACTTGCTAATACATACCAACCAAATAATGTTGAGAACCAGTGTGGGTCTAATCCCATAATCCAATCCCAAGACATCATAGATTCTGTAAGCATAAATAAGAATAAAAATCCTACAGAAACATTATAGTTTAACTTATACGTTTTACCACCATCATTTGCAGTGTCTTCTTTAATAGAATTTCTACGGATAAACCATCTGTAAGTATTCCATATTGCTAAATAAACAATACTTCTTATTGCCCAACCTGGTACATTCATCCACCAAGATTTACCAGCTATAATTGGATCATAGTTAGCGTGATTTGGATCAAAAATTCCTTCTGCCATCCATGGAAACAAATGATTCCAATGCATTACTGATGCAATAATTACAAATAGCATAACAACTGATGTTGGTACTAAATTAGCAGTAATTGCTTCCATTACTCTAAAAAGAACAACAGACCAACCTGCTTGTGCTACTCTCTGTATAGCATAAAATGCTAATACTAATAACGATATTCCTAAAAAGAAAAATAACGCTACATATAATGATGCCCAAGGTTTGTTTTGTAATTGATGAAAAACATGTAAATCATGCGCTGCATCATGGTGTTCTCCGTGAGCATCTGCTGAAACATGAGTTTCTTTTTTTGTTTCATGATGCGCTTCCTTTGTTTCATGATTTCCTTTCTCATCATGTGCATGAGGTTCTACATCTAATTTATGCTCATCAACCTTAACTTCTGCATGAGAAGATCCATGGCTGTCACCATGTGCTGCTTGACTTGCTATAATTTCTTTTGCTTGTTCAACAGTTTTTGGTGCTGAATAAAAACTATAAGCAATACCCAAAGCTCCTAAAATAATTAGTGCTAATGAGAATGTTTTTAATTTACCTGAGAATTGATACATATCTTTCGTATTCTTCTTTTTGTAATTATTTTGCTAAATCTATACGTAATTTTTCTACGTATTGTACTATTTGCCAACGTTCTGTATACGTTATTTGAGAAGCATGAGAACCCATTAAGTTTTTACCGTGCATAATTACATGATAAATAGATCCTGCATTAATATCTCTATCTTTATAGTTAGGAATTCCTGAAAACTTATCTCTTTGAGATAAAACTCCGTTTCCATCACCTTTAGTTCCGTGACAAGTTGCACAATAAATATCGTACATAACTTTTCCGTTTGCTAAGTTTTCTTCTGTAGCTTCAATAGGGTTTGTTAATTCAGCTTTTGCTTTTTCATATCCTTCATTCGTATTAGGAATATCATAAGTAGGATGTCCACCACGTGCTATTGTTCCTGATACAGGTTCAGAATTAACTGGATTTCCATTTAATCCATCAGCTCCATTTGGGTTATAAGGTACAGAAACATACATATCTGGCATGTATTGTACTTGTGGTGTTCTTCTATCGTTACAAGACATAAAACTTGCAACAACTGCTAAAGCGATAAAAAATTTAAAATTCTTCATTATCATCTATATATTAGTGCTTGTCTACTACATTAATTTCTACAGCTCCTGTTGATGCTAATAACTCCGTTAACTCGGCTTCATTATTATGTACAGGGATTTCCATTAAAAAATGATCATCTGTAGTTCTTGGATCTGGGTTTTCTGCTTCTTTAAACGGCCAAATTCTACTTCTCATATAAAAAGTAATCACCATTAAGTGAGCTGCGAAAAACACTGTTAATTCAAACATAATTGGTACAAATGCAGGCATATTATCTATCCAAGAAAAACTTGGTTTACCACCAATATCTTGCGGCCAATCTTCAATCATCATATAATTAGTCATCCAAATAGCAAATGCTAAACCTATAATTCCGTAGAAAAATGCAGTTATTGCCAATCTAGTTGGTGCTAATCCCATTGCCTTATCTAGTCCATGAACTGGAAAAGGACAGAATACTTCTTCAATATGATGATGTTTTTCTTTTACAGCTTTAACTGCATCCATTAAAACTTCGTCATCAGTATAAAACGCGTGAATAACTTTTGATGATTCCATAATTATTCGTTTAAGGTGTTATCAGAATCTTCCTTTTTAATTGCTGCTGCATTTGTAACTACAATTGCAGGTTTAGTAGGAATTCCTTGTTCTCTTCTCTTCTTGTAAAACTCACCAGAAGATTTTAAAATAGTTTTTACTTCCGCTTGCGCGATAACTGGGAATGTTCTTGCATATAATAAGAATAATACAAAGAAGAATCCTATTGTACCTATAAAGATACCTACATCTACAAACGTAGGTTCAAAACGCCACCATGTTGATGGTAAATGACCTTTACTTAATACAATTGCTATAATATCAAAACGCTCAAACCACATACCAATATTAATAAATATTGAAATGATAAATGACCATATAAAACTTCTTCTAATTTTCTTAAACCAAAGTATTTGAGGTGTTAAAATATTGAAGAATAATAATGAATAAAATGCCCAAGCATAAGGTCCTGTTGCAGCACCTACCGATAAATACGTATAGTTTTCATAAGGAGATCCTGTATACCATGCAATAAAGAATTCAGTTGCATAAGCTACAGCTACAATTCCACCTGTTAAGATAATTACAATGTTCATATATTCTACGTGCATACGTGTAATATAATCTTCCATATTAGTAACTTTTCTCATAATTCCTAATAACGTTTGTACCATTGCAAATCCTGAAAAGATTGCTCCAGCTACGAAATAAGGTGGGAAAATTGTTGAGTGCCATCCTGGATTGATTGATGTTGCAAAATCCATAGATACAATTGTATGTACAGAAAGTACTAATGGAGTTGCTAAACCAGCAAGTACCAATGATACTTCTTCAAAACGTTGCCAATCTTTTGCTCTTCCAGACCACCCAAATGATAATAAAGCATATATTTTCTTTTGAAAAGGCTTTACTGCTCTATCTCTAATCATTGCAAAATCTGGTAATAAACCTGTCCACCAGAAAACTAATGATACAGATAAATAAGTAGATATTGCAAAAACATCCCATAATAATGGTGAGTTAAAGTTTACCCATAATGATCCAAATTGATTTGGCATTGGCAATACCCAATATCCATTCCATGGTCTTCCCATGTGAATAATAGGAAACAATCCTGCTTGAAAAACAGCAAAAATTGTCATTGCTTCTGCAGAACGGTTAATTGCCATTCTCCATTTCTGACGGAATAATAAAAGTACCGCGGAAATTAATGTTCCTGCGTGACCAATACCTACCCACCATACAAAGTTGGTAATATCCCAAGCCCATCCAATGTTCTTGCTTAATCCCCAAACTCCAATACCAGTTCCTACTGTATAGAAAATACATCCAAATCCCCATAGCATTGCAGCTAAAGAAATATAAAATGCGATGTACCAGTTTTTATTTGCAGCACCTTCTATAGGTCTTGCAATATCTTCGGTAATATCGTGGTAACTTTTATCACCTAATACTAAAGGTTCCCTTATGGGTGCTTCGTAATGAGACATATTTTTATATCTTAATTTTTAATTACGCTTCGTTTGTATTCTTAACTTTAACTTGATAAATCACATTCGGTTTCGTCTGTAAATAATCTAACACGTTATAAGCTCTTTTATCTTCTGCTAATGCAGCTACTTTATCTTTCTTGTTATTCACATCTCCAAAAACCATAGCTCCTGTAGTACATGCAGATGAACAAGCTGTTTCAAACTCATCTGTATTAACAGCTCTTCCTTCTTTTTTAGCTTTTAGAATTGTTGCTTGTGTCATTTGAATACACATAGAACATTTCTCCATAACTCCTCTAGAACGAACTACAACATCTGGGTTTAACACCATTTTACCGTATTGGTTGTTCATATTAAAGTCGAACTCATTATTATCTGAATAACTAAACCAGTTAAAACGACGAACTCTATATGGGCAATTGTTTGCACAATATCTTGTACCAACACATCTGTTATATGCCATTTGATTTTGACCTTGACGACCATGCGACGTTGCTGCTACTGGACAAACAGTCTCACAAGGAGCATGATTACAATGCTGACACATCATTGGTTGAAAAGTAACTTCAGGATTTTCTGCTTCAGTTTCTAAAGCTCTATAAGTATCTGCTCTACTTAATCCTAATTCTTTTGCATCTTCTCTAGTTTCAACTTCAGAAGAATAATATCTATCGATACGCAACCAGTGCATATCTCTACCAACTCTAACTTCTTTTTTACCGACTACTGGTACATTGTTCTCTGCATGACATGCAACAACACAAGCACCACATCCTGTACAGGATGTTAAATCTATTGATAAATTAAAGTGATGACCAACTTCTCTGTTATGTTCATCCCATAAATCAATAGTATTTGCTTCTACTTCTTGATGATCGTAAGAAACCATTGAAGGTCTATTCCAACCATTCTTTTTGTCCTTTGGAGCAACTGTATTATATTCTTTTAAAGAAGCAACTTTTAAAATATCATGACGACCAGCAATTGTTTTTTGTACTTGTGTACAAGCAAATTGATGTGTCCCTGATACTTTTTCTATTGCAACTCCGTATTGTATGTTGTTTCCGTTAGCATATAATGTGTAAGCATTAACACCAACTTGCATTTCTTTATTTAATCCGAAAGTTTTACCAAAACCTAATGCTAAACCTACAGAACCATTTGCTTGCCCTGGTTGAACCATTACTGGAACAACAACTTCTTTTCCATTAACAGATACTTTGGCATAATCACCATCAATAGCACCGTTATCTTTTACAGGATTAGAAAAACCTAACTCTCTAGCATCTGCCATAGACATTGTTAAGTAATTATCCCAAGAAGCTCTAGTAATTGGATCAGGAAATTCTTGTAACCAAGGATTGTTTGCTTGTTTACCGTCTCCTAAACCTGTTTTAGTATATAAGTTTAATTCAAAACCTGAAGCTTTTTTTGCAGAACTTGATAATGAACTAGCAGCTGTAGAGACTGTTGAATTAGATTCAAACTCTTCAATAATACTAAATGGTAAATCTTTTTTAAAGAAACCATTGTGTAACGCTGTATTCCAAGAACTACCTCCTAAAACATTAGAAGTAGCAAAGGCTTTTAAATAATCGTAATATTTTGTTGAATTTCCAGACCAACCTAATAACGTGTCTTGAACTTGACGTGTATTAAATAATGGTTGAATTGTTGGCTGCATTAAACCATAAGTTACTGAATCGAATTGAGTATCTCCCCAAGATTCTAAAAAGTGTGGAGTTGGTAATGCAAAATTAGAAGCGTTTACCGTCTCATTATTTTCTGTTGATAATGCAACTGATAATTCTAATTTTTTTAATCCTTCAGAAAAATCTGAAGAATTTGATAATGAATAAATAGGATCTACATTGTAAGAAATTAATCCTGCAACTTTACCTGCTTTCATATCAGAAACTAATTGAGCAACTTCTGCATCATTTCCTTGACGGATATTTAATGTGTTGTTTGTATCAATAATTTCACTTTTTAATACTTTGTTAATTGCTAATGTAATTAACTGTGCATTTTTATCATTTAATCCTGTTAAGACAACACCTTTAGATCCTGCTTTTTTCAAAGCTTTCGCAGCTGCTTTAACATCTGCATCTACTGGAGTTACTTTAGAAGTAACACCTTGTCCTGTAATAGCATTATATAAATTTAATAAAGCAAATACTTGATCAGATGGCTTTAAAACCACACGTTTATCAGAATTTGCTCCAGTTAAAGACATATTACTTTCAAACTGAACATGGTAAGACATTTTACCGTTTTCTGGTCTTCTACCATCAATAAATGCTTTTTCAAGTCCTCCGTGAAAATCTCCTAAAAAATCTGCTCCAAAAGAAATAATTGTTTCTGCATTTTGTAAATGGTAATTTGGTAATGCACGTTTACCATACATTGCCATAAAAGCATCAGCAGCACCAGATTCTGAAACCGCATCATATACCACATGTTTTACATTTGGGTTTGCAGTTACAAATTCTTCAACAATCTTATCTATTGATGGGCTTGCCATTGTACCTGTTAATAACACAACAGGTTTATTTGCTTCTTTTAATTCGTTTAATTTAGCACCAATTTCTTTATCTGCATTTGCCCAAGAAATTGTTTCACCTCCTTTAGTAGGTTCTTTTAAACGTAGTTTTTCATCATATAAAGAAAGAACAGCAGCTTGTACTCTTGCGCTTGTTGTTCCGTTTGCTTCTTTATTTGGCATTATTTGAATTGGACGACCTTCACGAGTTTTTACCAACACGTTTGCAAAATCGTAACCATCTGCCATAGCAGTTGCATACCAATCTGCTACACCAATAGTAACGTCATCTGGTTTTACAACATAAGGAATAGCCTTTCTTACTGGACCTTCACAGGCAGCTAAAGAAGCTGCAGCAGTTGTGAAACCAACATATTTCAAGAAATCTCTACGTGAAGTAGAAGAATTTTCTAATGTCTCTTTATCACCTAAAAAATCATCTGTAGGAATCTCTTCTACAAATTCATTTTTACCTAACGTTTCAACAATAGAACTTCCTTTAAGTTCCTCAACACTTTGCCAGTATTTTTTGTTTGAAGCCATTTATACTTTTTATTTAATGATTGAAAGATTCTAAAATAATACTATTTCTTAATCTTCTAATTTTTAATTTTTTTGAATTAGTAGTGACACTTACCACATTCTTTTCCTCCTAATTGTGCAATTGTAACTTGCTCAACATTGAATTTCTTTGCCAATTCTTCATGAATTTTTTTGTAATACTCATTACCTTTTAAATCCACTTTAGTATCCTTATGACAATCGATACACCAACCCATTGTTAATGGAGAATACTGACGCATTTCATCCATTTCCTCAACTGGTCCATGACATTTCTGACATTTTAAACCCGCAACAGTTACGTGTTGTGAGTGATTGAAATATACAAAATCTGGTAAATTATGAACTCTTACCCATTTAATAGGTTTTGTTACACCAGTATATTCTAGAGTTTCAGCATCCCAACCAACAGCATCGTATACTTTAGCAATTTCTTTATCTAACTCAGGCTTCCCATAAGTTAAACCATCCCATTCTACTTTTGTATCTTCAGCTACTTCAGAAATATTTTTATGACAATTCATACAAACATTTGCAGATGGTATACCTGATGTTTTACTGTGTTTAGCAGATGAATGACAATATTGACAATCTATCTTATTATCTCCTGCATGTATTTTATGAGAAAAAGCAATTTCTTGAAGTGGCATATATCCCTCATCAACACCTATTTTAAATAAAGTACCAAATACTAGATATGCACCTATTAAAAGTAAAAATATTGTTGACAATACTTTTAAGAAAGTATTATTTGCCATACCAGACCAAAGTTCTTGCAAATCCCTTTTAAGATTAGAAGTTTCACCAGGAGCAGTATTTCCTTTTAATTCGTTTACTTGTTTCAATAAACTTGCAATCATTAAAAAGGCAACAATTATTGCAGATGCTAATAAATAAATCAACCACCCTGGAGCTCCACTTGAAGGAGCATCAAGAGAACCTTGACTTGCATTATCTGCTACTTTTTTAATTTCTCCAACAGTTGTATAATACAAAATGTCGTTTACATTTTGATCTGTCAACTGAGGAAAAGCAGTCATATTAGAACCTTTATACTCATCAAAGATTTCGATTGCATCTCTATCTCCAGAAGCTCTTAATTCTGCATTGTTTTTAATCCAAGCCTGTAACCAAGCATTTTCTCTTCGATCTTCAATTCCTCCTATAGCAGGACCTATTAGTTTCTTATCTAGCTTATGACAAGAAGCACATAAAGATTTAAACAATTTTTTTCCTTCTTTCTGACGTGCTTCATCTATGTCTTGAGAATAAGACGATAAGCTAAATGCAAAAAATAGAAGTAACGTAAAACTCTTAAGAAGTACCGTTGTTAGTCTATTGTGTAGTGCTACACTTTTCATATTTACAAACTATTATTTTAGTAATGTGTATAAATTCGTCCAAAAAAACAGATTTTTAGAACAGTTTGACAAAAGTACTACTTATTGCTAAAATTTGAAAAGCTAAAAGACTGTTAAATTTAATTTATAATAATTCTAAATAGCAATGTTATTCAATTTATTCTATTACAAGTCGTTATTTTTGTAAAAATAAATTTAATATGAAAAATAAACTCCTTTTAGTCACTTTTTTAGCTTCTTCATTTTATGGAATACAGACCTTTTCGGCTCAAAATAGCACAAATAGTAGCAAACAAGTAAAAGATTTAATTACAAAAAAGCGAGCTTACAATAAAGAAATTGGTTTTGGTTATAAAATTCAGATTTATTACGGAAATGAAACTAAAGCAAGAAGCCTAAGAAATAAATTTAGATTTCAGTTTCCTGGAGTTTATAATTCATTAGAATATAACCAACCTTATTGGAAAGTACAGGTTGGGAATTATAAAACAAAATTAGATGCAGACAAGGCTGTATTAAAATTTAAAGAAAAATTTTCTGGAATTATTGTAATACCTATGGGGAAATAATAAGTGAAAATATTCGATTTACCTGAAGGGTTGCAAAATAAAAAAAGCCGAAATTCTTACGAATTTCGGCTTTTACTTTATATAATAATCAGTTTATTTCAACTTCTTTTTTACTGCTACTTCTTTATAAGCTTCAATTACATCGCCTTCTAAAATATCATTGAAATTTTTAATTTGAACACCACAATCAAAGCCTTTTGTAACTTCTCTTACATCGTCTTTAAAACGTTTTAACGCTGTTAAAGTTCCATCGTGAACTACAATTCCGTCTCTAATAATTCTAATTTGAGAATCTCTTTGAATCTTACCAGACATTACCATACAACCTGCAATGTTACCAACTTTAGAAATCTTATAAATTTCTCTAACTTCTACATTACCAATAACTTCTTCTTTCATTTCCGGAGATAACATTCCTTCCATGGCGTCTTTTAAGTCATTTATTGCATCATAAATAATAGAATAAGTTCTAATATCTACTTCTTCTTTATCTGCTATAGTTCTAGCATTTCCCTGCGGACGTACATTAAACCCTACAATAATTGCATCTGAAGCTGTTGCTAATAACACATCACTTTCTGTAATGGCTCCAACACCTTTATGTAAAATATTAACTTGAATTTCTTCTGTAGATAATTTTTGGAATGAATTTGTTAATGCTTCAACAGAACCATCAACATCACCTTTAAGAATAATATTTAATTCTTTAAAGTCTCCTAAAGCAATTCTACGTCCGATTTCATCTAACGTTAATGTTTTTTGAGTTCTTACAGATTGCTCACGTTGTAATTGTGATCGTTTAGATGCAATTTGTTTTGCTTCACGTTCATCATCAAATACATTAAATTTATCACCTGCCTGTGGCGCGCCGTCTAAACCTAAAATAGATACAGGTGTTGATGGGCCAGCAACTTTTAAGTTGTTTCCTTGCTCATCAAACATAGCTCTTACTTTACCACTATTTTTTCCTGCAAGAATATAATCACCAATTTTTAAAGTTCCAGTTTGTACCATTATTGTAGATACATAACCTCTTCCTTTATCTAATAATGCTTCTACAACTGTACCAACTGCATTTCTATTAGGATTAGCTTTTAATTCTAAAATTTCTGCTTCTAATAAAACTTTTTCTAATAACTCTTCAACTCCTTGACCAGTTTTTGCTGATATATCTTGAGACTGAATAGTACCACCCCATTCTTCTATCAATAAATTCATTGAAGAAAGTTGTGTTTTTACATTATCTGGATTCGCGTTTGGCTTATCAATTTTATTAATTGCAAATATAATTGGAACTCCTGCAGCTTGTGCATGAGAAATTGCTTCTTTTGTTTGTGGCATTACATCATCATCTGCTGCAGCTACAATAATAACTAAATCCGTTACTTGAGCACCACGTGCACGCATTGCTGTAAAGGCCTCGTGACCTGGTGTATCTAAAAATGCTATTTTTTGATCACCTACTTTAACAGAATACGCACCAATATGTTGTGTGATTCCTCCACTTTCGCCTTCAATTACATTTGCTTTTCTAATATAATCTAATAAAGATGTTTTACCATGATCTACGTGACCCATTACCGTAACAATTGGCGCACGAGTTTCTAAATCTTCTGGCTTGTCGATTATTTCTTCAATAGACTCCTCTACTTCCGCACCGATAAACTCAACTTTATGATTAAATTCTTCTGCAACAATAACTAATGTTTCTGCATCTAAACGCTGATTCATTGTTACCATCATCCCTAAAGACATACATGCAGAAATAATATTAGTTACAGGAACCTCCATCATTGTAGCAACTTCACTTACTGTAACAAATTCTGTTACTTTTAATATTTTACTACCTAATGCTTGCGCTTCAAGTTCAGCTTCTGTGTGTTCTCTATGAGCATCTCTTTTATTTCTACGGTATTTTGCTCCTTTTCCTCTTGAAGATTTTCCTTGAAGTTTCTCGAGAGTTTCTCTAACTTGCTTCTGGATATCTGCTTCTGTTGGTTCTTCTTTTTTAACTGCTGCTGGTCTTGTGTTTCCTCTTCCACCTCTAAAACCTGGTCTATTATTACCTGGACCTCTACTTCCTGGACCTCTGTTTCCAGCAGTTCCTCTATTTGCACCTGTATTTCCAGTTGCTTTAGTTACTATACGCTTACGTTTCTTTTTAGGATCTGAATTTGCGTCTTTTTTAGCTTCAGGTTTCTTTTTCTTTGGTTTTTCAAATTGTTTTAAATCAATTTTCTTACCAGTAAAATTAGGTCCATCTAGCTTTTTATACTGTGTTTTAATGGCTTCAGCATTCTCTACATTAACTTCTTCTGGAGTTTCAGTAGCTTTAGAATTACCATCTTTTTTTGTAGAAGATTTTTCATCAACTCTAGAAGCTTCTTTCTCTATTTGAGAAACTGGCCCTTGAGCTTTAGGCTTTTCTACTTTAGGAGACTCGATTTTAGCTTCCTCTACTTTAGGAACTTCAACTTTTACCTCAGCAACAACTGGTTTTTCTTCAACCGGTTTTTCAACTTTAGGTTCTGCAACAACCTCTGCTTTAGGAGCTTCAGTTTTTACTTCTTCCTTTTTAGGAGTTCCTTTTTTGTTAAGATTGTCTATATCTATCTTACCAACAGTTTTAAACTCTAATTTTTCTGCCTTGGCTTTTAGAACTTCTTCTTTTTTAACCTCTTCCGCTCTTTTCTTTTCTAATTTAGCCTCTAGCTCTAAACGAATTGCTTCTTTTTCTTTACGTTTTTCCGCGCCAACTTCTTTAGACGCAGCTTTTTTGCTAGCATCTGTTTGGAAGCCATCTTGTAAAACCTGATAGATATCACCAGAAATTTTAGTAGTAGGTCTAGATTCTATTTCGTGACCTTTATCTGCTAAATACTCTACTGCTCTATCAAGAGAAATGTTTAACTCTCTTAAAACTTTATTAAGCCTCATTGTTTTGCCTTCAGACATATATTATTTTTTAGCCTTTAATTTGTAAAAATATACTTTTTTACGTTTACTCTTAAATATTGATTATTCTTCGAATTCTTCTTTAAGAACTCTTTGAACATCCATAATTGTTTCCTCTTCTAAATCAGTTCTTTTCACCAATTCTGCAACACTCGTTTCCAATACGCTTCTAGCAGTATCTAAACCAATCTTTTTGAATTCTGTAATTACCCAATCTTCAATTTCGTCTACAAATTCTGTTAACTCAACATCTTCTTCTTCTAAACCTTCTCTTTGAACGTCTATTTCGTAACCTGTTAACTCACTTGCTAAACGAATATTAACACCACCTCTACCAATTGCTTTAGAAACTTCTTCTGGTTTTAAAAGAACTTTAACTCGTCCTTTCTTACCATTTTTTTCTTCCTCATACATTTCAATTTCCATTGAAGTCACTTTTGCAGGACTTAAAGCTCTTGAAATGAATAATTGTTCGTTTTTGGTATAGTTAATAACATCTATATTTTCATTTCCTAATTCACGAACAATACCGTGAATTCTTGAACCTTTTACACCTACACAAGCTCCAACAGGATCTATTCTATCATCATAAGAATCTACCGCTACTTTTGCTTTTTCACCCGGTATTCTAGCAACACCTTCAACAGTAATTAAACCATCGAATACTTCTGGTATTTCTTGTTCAAACAATTTATTTAAGAAAGTTGGCGATGTTCTTGATAAGATAATCGCTGGTTTGTTTCCTCTTAATTCTACTGTTTTTATAACACCTTTAACAGAATCTCCTTTTCTAAAGAAGTCTGAACGGATTTGTTCACTTTTAGGTAATACAATTTCATTTCCATCATCATCTAACAGGATAATTGCATTATGACGAATGTGGTGAACTTCTGCAGTATATAATTCTCCTTCTAGTTCTTTAAACTGCTTAAAGATGTTTGTACTATCATGTTCATAAATTTTAGAAATTAAATTTTGACGTAATGCCAAAATTGCTCTTCTTCCTAAATCGATTAACTTTACTTCTTCAGATACATCTTCACCAATTTCAAAATCTGGCTCAATTAACCTTGCTTCCGCTAATTCTATTTCTTCATTATCATCTTCAGAAAAACCATCCGCAACAACAATTCTATTTCTCCAAATCTCTAAATCTCCCTTATCTGGGTTAATAATGATATCAAAATTATCATCAGACCCAAATTTACGTTTTAAGGCAGCTCTAAAAACCTCTTCTAAAATAGACATTAATGTTACTCTGTCTATACTTTTATTATCTTTAAATTCTGAAAACGAATCAATTAACGCTATATTCTCCATTATATATTTTGCTTAAAATACAATTTTCACTTTTGCTTCTTTAATATCCTTATACTCTATAGTTGCTGTTTTTTCTACAGTAACTTTTCCTTTACCAATTGGTTTAGGCTCTCTTACTTTCCATTTTAAAACAATTTTATCTTCGTCTGCTTCAACTAAAGTACCTTCTAACTTATCCGTATCAGTTTTTACTTTTAGTATTCTATTGATGTTTTTAACGTATTGTCTTTTCAGTTTTAATGGATGAGAAATATCTGGTGTTGAAACTTCTAATGAGAAATCTTCTACTTCTCTATCAAAATTACCATCTACACTTCTACTAATTCTTATGCATTCGCTTAAAGGAACACCATTGTCTCCATCTACTGTAACTTGAATTTTATTGTTTTCAGAAATAACTAAATCTACTAAATACAATGATTCATTCAATGATAAAGCCTCTTCTATTAAATCTTTTACTTTTGTTTGATCCATTTTACACCTTAAAATAAAAGATAAAAATAGGGGACTTTTAGTCCCCTTCTTTCTTCATTTACTATAAATTTCGGTGCAAATATACTAAATCTTTATGATTTAACAAACAGAGTTTAATTCAAAAAAAAATTGTAACTTTAAATATTACTTTTTTAACTTTAAACTTTTAACTCATGAAGAAGATTCTAGTTCCTATCGATTTTTCTAAACCATCTGAATACGCTTCAAAAATGGCAGCTAGAATTGCAAAAAAATCAAATGCCACCGTTTACCTTATTCACATGATAGAACTTCCAAAAGGAGTAATAGATATGGGAGCTGGAAGCAGGTTTAGCATTCCAGAAAGCATGTTATATTTAAGAAAAGTTAGAGAAAAAGTACTACAATTTAAAGACAAGATCTTTAGTGATGATATTCACGTAGAATACTTTATAAAACTGAATACACCATTTGAAGGAATTCAAAAATATGCAGAAAAAATTAACGCAGATTTAATAATCATGGGTTCAAAAGGTCATTCTGAATTTGAAGAAATCTTAATTGGTTCTAACACAGAAAAAGTAGTAAGAACCTCAAAAACCCCCGTTATTGTTGTTAAAAAGGATGATAAAAAATTTAAAATAAAAAATTTAGTTTTTGCTTCAAGTTTTAAAAATGACAATAAAGAAGTATTTAGTAAATTTTTAGATTTTGCTCATAAATTTGGGAGTAAAGTACATTTATTAAAAGTTAATACACCTTCTCATTTTGAAAGTACACATGATGCAAAAGAGAAGGTAAAGGATTTTATAAAAGAATATAAGTTACCAAAACATTCTATAAATATATATAATGACACTTCTGTAGAAAATGGGATTTTAAATTTTTCTAAAGATGTAAATGCAGATATTATAGCATTAAGTACGCATGGTAGAAGTGGTTTATCTCACTTATTTTCAGCAAGTGTTACCAAAAACTTATCTAAAAGTGCTTTAAAACCAATGTTAACAATAAAAGTTTAGGTTATCCTTTTTTTAAATTTTCGATATAGCCTTCTACAGAAGCTGCATTATCTACAGAATAATCTCCAATTTTTGTTCTTCTTAATGCTGATAAATGAGCGCCAGAATTTAAAGCTAGACCAAAATCATAGGCTATTGAACGAATGTAAGTTCCTTTACTACAAACAATTCTAAATTCTACATTTGGTAGATTTATGTTTGTAATTTCAAATTCTAAAACAGTTACAGTTCTTGCTTTTATTTCTGTAGTTTCACCTTTTCTTGCCAATTCATACAATCGTTTTCCATCTTTTTTAATTGCAGAAAAAATAGGTGGTTTTTGCTGAATTTCACCAATAAATTGTTTGGTTGCTTCTTTCAACAATTCTTCAGAAATATGTTCTGTAGGAAAAGTTTGATCGATTTCTGTTTCTAAATCATAACTTGGTGTTGTACCGCCAACTGTAAAAGTACCTGTATATTCTTTAATTTGCCCTTGATAAGTATCTATTTGTTTGGTCTGTTTTCCTGTACAGATAATTAATAAACCTGTAGCCAGTGGATCTAAAGTACCAGCATGACCAACTTTAATTTTTTTTATATTGAAACGTTGTTTTATTTCCCAACGTAATTTATTCACTACTTGAAAAGAGGTCCAAGTAAGTGGTTTATCAATCAATAAAACTTGTCCGTTTTTGTAATCTTCTTCTGTCATTTATGCTGAATTTATTTCAGAATTAATTCAATAATGCATAACCTATTGCAATTGAACCTACAATTGCACAGTATAAAGAGAAGTAAGAAAGTTTACTCTTTTTTACTAAAGCAATCATCCATTTACAAGCTAATAAACCTGCTAAAAAAGCGGCAATAAAACCTACAGAAATAGATAACATGTCTGAAGATTGAAAGTTTAAATCTCCACTTAAAACATCTTTTCCTATTTTTCCAAAAATCAATGGAACTACCATTAAAAAAGAAAATTTTGCAGCTCTTGTTCTATCTATACCTAATAAAACTGATGTAGAAATTGTTGCGCCAGATCTAGAAATACCAGGCAACATTGCAATTGCTTGAGAAATACCTATTAAAACTGCGTTAGAAAACGAAACTTCTTTATTGGTGTTTTTAGCTCTATCTGCCAATAATAGCAATAACGCTGTAAGTAAAAGCATGCAACCAACTAATAATATTTTTCCGCCAAAAAAAGATTCTAATTGTTCTTCAAAAAGTAAACCAACAATTACTGCTGGAAACATGGAAAGAATAATTTTTAATGAAAATTTTAATTCATCGTTCCATTTAAACTGAAACAAACCTTTAATAAGTTCCGCAACCTCATTTCTAAAAATAACTAACGTACTTAATGCTGTTGCAAAATGTAATACTACTGTAAAAGCTAGGCTTTCTTCTGGCACAGAAGTATCGCCTAAAATTGCCTTTGTTAATTCTAAATGTCCGCTAGATGAAACTGGTAAAAACTCTGTTAAACCTTGAATAACTCCAAGAATAATTGCTTCAATAATATCCATATCTTATTTTTTAGGACTTGCTAGAATAGCGTAAATCTCTATTCCAAGACCAATAATCACTAACGTTGGTGCTAAACGAATTCGTTGCCAATTATAAATATCTTCATTAAAAACTTCAGGATTATCACTACCGCCACCTGACATAAAAATAAATCCTAGAGCAATTACAAGTATACCAACAATCATGATGGTATAATTTTTTTTACCAAATAAAAATTCTTGCTTTTCAGCATTTTGTTCTTTCATATTTTTAGTAATAAAGTTCGTCTGTTTGTAAATTTAAAAAACGTTGTGTGGCTAAAAAAGTACTAAACCAAGTAATTATAAATGCTGATAAAACAACACCCCCAACTAAATAACTTAAGGTTACATAATCTTTAATTAATGCCAAACTTGGTGCATATTTATCGACATAATAAATAACAAATGCTAAACCAATTAATGCTAAAAATGCACCAATCATTCCTAGTTTTATACTTCTCCAAATAAATGGCCTTCTAATAAAACTTTTTGTTGCCCCAACCATTTGCATGGTTTTTATGTTAAATCTCTTCGAATAAACGGATAATCTAATAGAACTATTAATTAAAATAATGGCCATTAAACCAAAGAAACTGCTTACAACCAACAACCAAAAACTGATTCTTTTAATGTTCTTGGTTAATAATGTTATTAAAGGTTTGTCATAAGAAACATCTGCTACAAAAGCATTTTTTAGAAAACGAGTTTCTAGTTCTTGTATTTTTTCTGGAGTTACAAAATTTGCTTTTAAATAAATGTCGATTCCGTTTTTTAGTGGATTTTTTCCTAAAAATTGTAAAAAATCTTCGCCAATTTCTTTACTATATTTTTTTGCCGCTTGTGTTTTTGAAGTATAAATAATTCTTTTTGTAAATTCTTCTTCTTGCAAAGAAGTTTTAAAAGTATTTATTTGTTTTTTAGTAACCTCATCTTTTAAGAATAAAGAAATAGCTACTTTTTCTTTTACGCGATTGGCTACAAGCGTAGATTTTAATAAAACCAATCCTAAAATACCAACCATAAAAAGCACCAATGCAATACTAATTACAACAGAGATGTAAGAAGATTGCAGGCGTCGTTTCTGATAAGAATCAAATTTTGATGACATTCTATTTTTACTTTTAAAAACGCTGCAAGATAATAATTAGTATCTAGTTGACAGTAACTGTTAGCAGTATTTTAACTATTCTATTTCTTGGCACAATTCAATTAGAACTCCGTTTGTAGACTTTGGATGTAAAAAAGCAACCAATTTATTGTCAGCTCCTTTTTTTGGAGTGGTGTTTAAAACAGTAAATCCTTCTTTTTGTAATCTTTCGATTTCTGAATAAATATCTTTAACAGCAAAAGCAATATGATGAACTCCTTCTCCTTTTTTTTCTATAAATTTTGCAATAGGACTTTCTGGGTTTGTGGCTTCAAGTAATTCAATTTTATTAGGACCAGCTTTAAAAAAAGAAGTTTTTACACCTTCGGAAAGAACTTCTTCCATTTTATAATGTGGCTTACCAAAAAGTGAAGCAAATAATGTGTTCGATTCTTCAATATTTTTTACAGCAATACCTATGTGCTCGATTTTTTTCATTTTGTAAAAATAAAAAAGCTGCCTTATTAAAGACAACTTTTTTAGAACTTTTTATTTTTTAATCAATCTATTATAATAACCCACTCATATTTTCCAATATATTTTCCGTTAAGATAAACATCTGAGGGAGGCTTAAAATGGATAACTATAACAGTTCCTTTTTCTGTTTTTTTAATTTTTACAGGATACTTTCCTTTTTTAACTTTTAATTTATACTTCTTTCCTTTTTCTTTTTCAAAGAGCCTATCTGTAAGCTTTTCAGAAATATAAAAATCTTTTTCAACTGTAAATATCTTTTTATTCATTAAATTATCTACAAACTCTTTAGAAAGATTTTCTTTAGATAGTTTCATTTGAAAACCTTTTTCAATTCCCTGAATAGTACCATTTGAATCACCAAGACCAGAACAAAACCCTTGTGCTTTTTCACATGTTCCTGCATATGAAGACACTTTCCCAAAATCTGTTTTTATTGGAATTAAAGGATGTTTCGTTTTACAACTTTGTATTAAACATATTAATAAAAGAATACTTAACCCGTTGTGCATTTAAATAATACTAATTTTTAAGTTGTTAATATTTCTATCAAAAGTAAACTTATTAATGAATTGAATAATTGTTAATGAGGTTAATTTTGAGAGTATTCTAGTCTTAAAACCT
>NZ_JAZGGG010000004.1:0-61038 GCF_036480315.1 Polaribacter sp. | reverse complement strand
GAACATCATCGTAAATCGAGTAATGATAATGATAATTTTATCCTTGAGTAAGCACGTTTGTTTTCGTACACCTGACTTTAGTCAGATTTAAAAACCTATGGACTTTAGTCCATAGTGGTTTAGTTTTTATATCTAACGTAAGAATTATTGGTAATGATAGTATTATAAGAGACATATCTATAAACTCTAATGAGATTGGTTCATATTATTACAGAATTAATAAAATTAAATATCTAGAAATATTAAAAAAAGATCCAAGTAATTTAAAAACTGATTTTATTAAAAAGTAAATATTTATGAAATTCAAACACATATATCTATTTTTAACAGTTCTAGGTATTTGTTACACTTGGTATTATAATATTCAATGGTTTCAAACTGCAGAAGAAGCTTCATTTATCAAATTTTTTCAAGATGCACAAAGCAATTTTGCAGGCAAATCTTTTGGTGCAGATTTAACAGTAGTTGTTCTTACTTTTTTTGTTTTTATGATTCCAGAATCTATCCGTTTAAAAATAAAATATTGGTGGGTATTAATTCCATTAACATTCTTAATAGCAATTGCATTCACATTTCCATTGTTTTTATATATAAGGTCTAATGCATTAGAAAAATTAAAACGAACTTCATGAACAAAATAGGCTTAATAGGAGGAATTACTCCAGAATCTACCATATTATATTACAGAATTTTAAATCAATTAAATTCTAGTGCTTTAGGAAAACCACATTCAGCAAAAGTAATTATTAATTCGTTTGATTTTGGAGAAATTTCGAAACATCAAACTGCAGGAAGATGGGATTTGTTAGACGAATTAATGGCAGAAGCTGGTAAAAACCTAGAAAATGGCGGAGCAACTTGTATTTTAATTTGTGCTAACACCATGCATTTGTGTATAGATGCAGTTAGAAAAGTCGTAAACATACCTGTAATTCATATTGCAGAAGCAACTTCAAAAAGTATTATAGAAAAGAAGCTTAAAAAAGTTGCTTTATTAGGAACAAAGTATACAATGGAAAAAGATTTCTTCATTAATATTTTAACTTCATTTGGTATTCAAGCAATGATTCCTGAATTGGAAGAAAGAAATACAATACATGAAGTAATTTATGGTGAACTTTCTACTGGATATATAAACCCTTTGTCTAAAGAGATATACTTAAAAACTATAAATAGATTAATTAATGAAGGCGCAGAAGGTATTATTTTAGGATGTACAGAAATTTCTTTATTAATTGAACAAGAAGATGTTTCTGTACCAGTTTTTGATACTACAAAAATTCATGCAACTGCTGCTTTTGAGTTAGTAACTAAATAATTATTTCATTTTCTCAAAAAAAATCATTTTATAATTTGGTAACAAATCAGGATTTGTAACCTTAATAATATCTTTTAAAACCAAATCTGGTCTTGTTCCTGCTAATTCATAATAAATAACGCCGCCAGTTTTTCCTTTTTTTGTGGTTGGTGTATAAATTTTATCATTTTTAAAAGCAGAAAATTCGGTATACAAATTATTACTTTTTAGCAATTGTTTTTTAGTCGAAAAATAACCAGGAGCAATCCAAAAATCTGCATTTGCGCCTTTGTCAAAAACACTTTCAAAATTTAAAGAAAGACTTCCTTTTCCTTTAGAGTCTTTCCATAAATAATTAAGGTTTGCATCTTTTAAGAATTGAGCAACAAAACTTTCTCCAGCAGGCAAGTTCCAAATATCTTTACTCATAATGGCACCGGACAAAACAGTTGGTTTTTTTGTTGCTTTTAAAGCAATATTTTTAGCTTTTAAGTAATTAGCTTCAATTACATTAAAAATGCTATCCGCCTGTTTCTCTTTATCAAATAAAACTCCGAAAAACTTAATCCATTCTGCTCTTCCTAAAGGGGTTTCTTCTAACCAATCTCCGTTATAAATTACATTTATTCCTGCTTTTTTAATAGTAGTTAAAGATTTATCTGCAGAAGAAACACTGTAGCCAACAACTAATTCTGGTTTTAAATCTAGTAGTATTTCTGTGTTTAAAGAATTCTCTTTTCCTATTTCTTTAATTTTTCCTTCATCTATTAATACCCTAGTTTTTTCTGAAGAAACATATTTAGAATACGGAAAACCAGCAATTGAGGTTTCTTCATTTAATAACTCTACCATAGGAATGTGAGTTGTTGAGGTCACTACAATTCTCTCTATTGGAACAAAAACTTCATTTTTACGAACATCATAAGAAACTTTATCTTTGTCTTTTTTCCAAATTGTATAACTAAATTCTTTAGAAGAATTTTGATAAGCAGGTTTTATAATTAATTTTTTAATCCCGTTTTCTTCAACAATATCAAACCCTTTAGCATATTTAATATTACTTTTTTGTTCTGTTATTTCATCAACTTTTACGACTTCTTTTTTACAAGATAAAATTAGTAAAGTAATTGCGAATAAATATATTTTTAGTGAGTTGTTCATTATTTATAAATAATTATTCAACAAGATTACAAAAATGTTTTCTAATTTCAATTTATAAACTACTTTTGCAGCGATTTTGGTTTTGATGTAGAAATCATTTTGCATCAAATTAAAAGGGAATCTGGTTAAAAACCAGAACTGTTCCCGCAACTGTAAGCTATAAAGCTTGTAACTATTCTTTTACCACTGACAATTTTGTTGGGAAGGTTTGTTACAAGACGCAAGTCAGGAGACCTGCCTAAAATCAAAAAACGAGTTAAAAACTTTCGGGATAGAAGTTTATGTACTAATCTATATTTGTACACAAAATTTACCTGATTTATTGTAAATCAAATTTATTAAAATGAGAAAACAATTATTAATTGTTGGTGTATTGGCATGTAGTTTTGTCAGCACAAACCTTTCTGCTCAACAAAAAGGAGCAAAAAAAGGAAAAGTAGAAACTTTAGATGAGGTTGTTGTAACCGCAACAAAATTCAACTTAAAAAAGGAGAATACTGGTAAAGTAATTCATAAAATTACTCAAAAAGAATTGCAACAAAATGCTGGTAAAAATGTTATTGAAATATTAAATACTGTTGCTGGTATAGATGTTAGAGGTGTAAATGCTAATGCAACTGAACCAAGAAGTATTAATATTAGAGGAGGAAGAAGTAGACAAGTTTTAGTATTAATTGATGGTGTTCCTGTAACAGATCAATCTGCTATAAATCAAGAATTTGATTTACGTTTATTATCTGTAAGTCAAATTGAAAGTATTGAAATTTTAAAAGGAGCTTCATCAACCTTATATGGTTCTGGTGCTGCAACTGCAGTAATTAACATCATCTTAAAAAAAGCTTCCGAAGACAAAATTTCTGGTTCTTTTGAAACAAGTTTGGGTACAAATAATACTGCAAATATAACAGGAAGTGGTTTGTCTGATAAAAACCAGAATGTAACTTTAAATGGTACGTTAGGAAAACTTAATTTTTTAGGTTCTTTTAGTTTAACGGGTGTAGATGGTATGTCTTCTGCAAAAAATAAAACAAATACTGAATTTGAAAACGATAAGTTTTATAGCAAAAATGCTTTAGTGAAGTTAGGTTATAAAGTTAATGATAAAATTTCTGTAGAAACGTTTTTAAATTATGATGAGTTTGAATATGATTTTGATGGAGGTGCATTTTCAGATAGCGATGTAAATACAGGAAACCAAGAACAATTTAGAGTTGGGTTTAAACCAACCTTTAATTACAAAAACGGACAAGCTTATTTATTAGCTTCTGCAAATGTTGTAGAGAGAGAATTAAGTCAATACAATTCTTGGGCAGGAACTTTAGATAGTTATGAATTTGTTGGTAGAAGTGTAAATTTAGATTTGGTAAATAAATATGAATTTAAAAAAGTGAATATTCAATTAATTACAGGTGTAAATTATCAAATACATAGTAATAATAATGTTACACCTTTTGGAATGATAGAGAAAGGAATTGCAAATTTTAATACTTTAGATCCGTATGCGAGTTTAGTATATATTTCTGATTACGGTTTAAGCGTAAATGTTAGTGGTAGATTAAACGTACATAATGTATATGGAAATCATTTTGTGTATGATGGAGACCTTGCGTATTCACTTTTAAAAGACGAAAATGTTTCTGTTAAATTATTAACTTCATACAGTACAGCTTTTATTGCACCAAGTTTGTATCAATTATATGATGGTTTTTCTGGTAATCTTGATTTAAACCCAGAATCTAATAAAACTTTTGAATTTGGTTTTGATGCTAGTTACCAAGATTGGTTAAAATTAGACGCAGTATATTTTAATAGAAAAGAAGAAGACGCTATTATTTATAGTAGTTCTACTTTTAAATATGCTAATGGTTCTTCTGAAGCAAATGGTTTTGAAGTTAACACGTCAATAATTCCAACAGATTATTTAACAGTTAATGCTTCATATACACATATAGATAAAGATAAATTTGAAGATTTTAACGATTACATTCCAGCAAGTAAAATTGTTGCAGGTGTAGATTTTACAGCTATAAAAAATACATTTTTTAACTTAACCTACAGAAATGTTGGAGAGAGAACAATTTTTGATAGATATGGATCTTTTGGGACAGCTGGTGAGGATGTTATTTTATCTAGCTACCAAGTTTTAGACTTTGCTGCTAACTATAAACTATTAGATGAAACAGTAATTTTATTTGGTGCCGTTACAAACTTATTAAACGAAGATTACGATGATATTTTAGGTTTTTCTACAAGAGGTAAAAATTTTAAAGTAGGTGTAAGATTACAGTTTTAATAGGGAGCGTTGCTATTAATAAAAAGGAAAAAGACCATCTATTTTAGATGGTCTTTTTTATTATATAATTTTTTTAACTTCACTTTTTATAAAAGCAATTGCGGTTTCAGTTGGAGGTAGTTTTTTTGAATAATCAATTAAAACAGTTTCTCTTAATTCATTAGCTGAATTAACCGTCTCTTCAACTTGTTTTAATTTATTAATAATTGCATTTTTAGCAGCAACAATAGCTGTCCAAGAATCATTAGAAATATAGATTTGCTGTACTAAATTATGCTCAAACTCTTGTTCTATACTTGCAATTAGTAGTTGTAAATATTCATTTGTGTTTTCTGAAATTGGTTTTATTCTAACCAACATTTTTACAGGATTAATACGCTCACAAAATAATAACATTCGTTCATAAGCTTGTAATCTTATTGGTAAAGAGTCTTTCTTTTTTTGAGCTAAAAAGGCTAATTTCTTATCAGAATCTTGTTGTTTTATAAATCCATTAAACATATAATAAGCAACAAAACCGGTTACAACCGCTGGTAAAATATATCCAATGCTTTCTATTAATCTGTCTTCCATTTAATTATAGTAAATTTAATACATACAAATATAGAACTCCTAAAAATATGGCAAGGCCAAAACTTAATAAAGTACCAATTAAAATATATTCGGTTAGTTTTCTGTCCTTTGAAGAAGTTAAATCTCCGAATCTAAAAACGGATTTTGCAGCCAATAAAAAGCCAATTGCTTCCCAGTGATTTGTTATCACAAAAATGAAAACAAATAAGCGTTCTAATATGCCAATATAGCGTCCTGCTTTTGCAAGAGAATCGTCGTTTTCTTTTTTGCTTTCAGGATTCCATTGTGTAATAATTATTTTGATAATAATTGCAGAGACAAAGCTGACTAAAAGAATAAAAATAAATAGCAAAAGAACTTTGTCTGTGATAATACTTTCCAACGAAAATGAAAAGTCAGCATATAAAGAAGTTGCAAAAAGTAACATTAAAACATGTAGAAGTTGATCTATAAAAAACCAAGTTCGTTTTGTTTTTTTCTTTTGAAGATAGAGTTTTAGTACATCAATAAGATAATGAGAAATTATAATCAATAAAAAACCAAGCCAATATTCCTGTAAATTAAATAGGAGAATAACTAGCAACAAAATTGCATGAACGGTAATATGAAAGTATAATTTTAAAGATTTCACTTTCTTTTCTTCTTTCTCTTTTATCCAGTTCTCTGGTTGAAAAACAAAATCTCCCAAAATATGTGCCAACAAGAATTTTAAAAATAATAACATATTTAGATTTGTGTTTTTTGTTGAATTAATTCTCTATAAAGTTTCTCTAGTTGTAAAATTTCATCCAAACCAGCTCTTTTCCTACGTTCACTTGCGCTACTTTCAGAAATACTTAATTCTTTAGCAATTACTTTTTGTGTAGTTTTTGGGTTATTCAAATATTTTTCTGCAAAAGTTGCCGAATTTATTGTCCAATTATCCATTATCAATAAAGCTAATGCTAAAGAGATGTTTATTAATCTATTAAAATCTTTCCATGGAGTAATAAATGCTAAATTTTGTTTTTTTAATAAAACATCAAAAGCTTCTCCACTGTTTATAAAAGCTTCTCCACTTCCTACAGTAATATTTTTATAGATATCGTTTTTAACTCCTATTCCTATAGCAATTCTTACATCTAAATTTTTAGTTTTTTTTAATAAAGCTTTTAACTTTATAGCAAATAGTAATGCATCTTCTGTATTAATTTCAATTTGAAAACTATCTCCTCTATATATTTCCCAAGTTCTTGGTGTTTCTCCAATAGTATTAAAAGCTGATGTTAATAATGGCAGCCATACATTTGTAGAAATTTTTCGTGAGTTTATAATATCGCCAGTAAGAATACTTGTCATGCTGTAATTTTTAGTAAAAATACTTTATTAGTTGCTGAAAAACAAATTATTCGGGTTTTAAGACGAATTCATTGATATTTGGGTTATAGCCCGAATAATTTAATATTCGGGTTTTAAGGCGAATATTAAATGAATAACTTGTGGATAAAAACAGTCAATCTTCTTTTAAATAAACGAATAGTTTGGCTAAATTCACACTTTCAAACTCTTTCAACAAAAACTATTGAATACATATTTAGATTCTTTAAACGAAGCCCAAAGACAAGCTGTCTTACAAAAAGACGGACCCATGATTATTATTGCGGGTGCTGGCTCTGGTAAAACACGTGTGTTAACTTATAGAATTGCGCATTTAATGAAACAAGGCGTAGATTCCTTTAACATTTTATCGCTCACATTTACCAATAAAGCCGCCAAAGAAATGAAAGCTAGAATTGCTGGAGTTGTTGGTGCAAGTGAAGCAAAGAACTTATGGATGGGAACTTTTCATTCGGTTTTTGCAAGAATTTTACGTTCAGAAGCAGATAAATTAGGTTTTCCAACCAATTTTACAATTTATGATTCTCAAGATTCAGTTCGTTTAATATCTGCAATAATTAAAGAGAAGAATTTAAATAAAGAACAATATAAATCAAAACAGATTTTAAACAGAATTTCGTCTTTTAAAAACAGTTTAATTACAGTAAAAGCATATTTTAACAATCCAGATTTACAAGAAGCAGATTTACATGCAAGCAGACCAGAAGTAGGTAATATTTATAGAGCTTATGTAGATAGGTGTTTTAAAGCTGGCGCAATGGACTTTGATGATTTGTTATTGAGAACCAACGAATTATTAGTTCGTTTTCCAGAATCTTTGGCAAAATATCAAGACCGTTTTAGATATATTATGGTTGATGAGTATCAAGATACAAATCACTCTCAATATTTAATTGTAAAAGCATTAGCAGATAAATTTGGTAATATTTGTGTGGTTGGTGATGATAGCCAGAGTATTTATAGTTTCCGTGGTGCAAATATTCAGAATATATTAAATTTTCAGAAAGATTATCCGGATGTAAAAACATTTAAGTTAGAACAAAACTATCGCTCTACAAGTAATATTGTAAATGCAGCAAACTCTGTAATAGCAAGAAATAAAACCAAATTAGATAAAGAAGTTTGGACGTCTAATGATGCAGGAGATGCAATAAATGTAATGCGTACCATTTCCGATGGAGAAGAAGGGCGTTTTGTAGCGCAATCTATTTGGGAGAACCAAATGAACCATCAATTAAGTGCAGATAGTTTTTGTGTTTTATATAGAACAAATTCGCAATCAAGAGCCATTGAAGATGCATTAAGAAAAAAAGGAATAGAGTATAAAATCTATGGTGGAATTTCTTTTTATCAAAGAAAAGAGATTAAAGATATTTTGTCTTATTTACGTATTTTAATCAACCCAAATGATGAAGAAGCTTTAAAAAGAATTATCAATTATCCAGCTCGTGGTATTGGTGCAACAACTATAGATAAGTTAACGATAGCTGCAAATCATTATAAAAAATCAATTTTCGATATTATAAAATATATTGATAAAATCGATTTAAAGATCAATTCTGGTACTAAAAATAAGTTGCAGAATTTTATGAATATGATGCAGAGTTTGCAAATAGAAGCGCAAACCAAAAACGCATTTGAAATTGCAGAAACGGTTGTAAAAAAGACATTATTAATTAAAGATTTAGAAAAAGACGGAACACCAGAAGCGGTAAGTAAAGTAGAGAATGTACAAGAACTTTTAAACGGAATTAAAGATTTTATTACTGATAAAATTGAAGAAGGAGAAGACACTTCTTTAACCACGTTTTTAGAAGACGTTGCGTTGGCTACAGATTTTGATGCCAAAAAAGATGATGACAAACCAAGTGTTTCATTAATGACAATTCACCAATCTAAAGGATTGGAATATATGTATGTCTACGTTGTTGGCTTAGAGGAAAATTTATTTCCTTCTGCCATGAGTATGAATACAAGAAGCGAATTAGAAGAGGAACGCAGATTATTTTATGTAGCTTTAACTAGAGCAGAAAAAGTAGCATATTTAACATATGCGCAAACCCGTTATCGATGGGGGAAATTGGTCGATGCAGAACCAAGTAGATTTTTAGAGGAAATAGACGATCAATATTTACATTATATTACTCCAAAAACTTTAAGCCCATCTATGAATAAATTTATAGATAAAAGTATTTTTGACGATGTACCAAAAGTAATTCGTTTTCAAAAACCAATTCAGCGTAAAAAAATGGAACGCGATTTGGTGAAAAAGAAGGAAATAGTCATTCCAAAAAACCTTAAAAAAGTATCGCAAGCAACTTCAAAAACTAATTTATTTGATGGTAATATTGTAGTCGGTAATATCGTTGAACATAATCGGTTTGGTAGTGGAGAGGTAATTGCATTAGAAGGAAATGGGCCAAATAAAAAAGCAGAAATTAAGTTTGGTACTGTTGGGAGAAAGAAATTATTGCTTCAATTTGCTAAATTAAAAGTGATTGGTTAAAAATCATTCATAGAACTAAAAATAAATTACTATTTTGCAACGTTAAATAACTTCAGTAGAATAGAGTACAATTCTTGAGTTTATCAAGAAACTTCAAAAATATATAGATGACATTCGATTTAGAATACAATTCAGAAAGACCGTTAATGATTATACCAGAATACGGCAGACATATTCAAAAATTAGTAGACCATTGTTTAGCTTTAGAAACTAAAGAAGAACGAGATAAAATGGCAAAAGCAATTGTAGATGTAATGGGTAATTTACAACCACATTTACGAGATGTTCCAGACTTTAAACACAAACTTTGGGATCAATTGTATATCATGGCAGATTTTAAGTTAGATGTAGAATCTCCTTATCCACAGCCGTCTAAAGAAGAGTTGCAAGAAAAACCAGAGGGTTTAGCATATCCAAAATCAGCATCTAGATATCGTTATTACGGTAACAATATTCAAACAATGATAGACATTGCTTTGAGTTGGGAAGATGGAGATAAAAAAGAAGCTTTAGTTTTTACGATTGCAAATCACATGAAAAAATGTTATTTAAATTGGAATAAAGACACGGTTGATGATGCCGTAATATTTAAGCATTTATTCGATTTGTCTGACGGAAAAATTGATTTAAGAGAAACTGAAGAAGCACTTTCTGAAAGTAAGAACTTATTGAGAAAAAGAAATTCTCAAGGACAAAATAATTCTAAAACAAATCATAAGAAACCACAACACAGCAACCAAAATAAAAATAGAAAAAGATATTAATATATGGCATCATTTAAAATTGAAGGAGGGCATAAATTAAAAGGAACGATTACTCCACAAGGAGCTAAAAATGAAGTTTTACAAATACTTTGTGCCGTTTTATTAACGCCAGAAAAAGTAATTGTAAATAATGTTCCTGATATTATTGATGTAAATAAATTAATTTTTATTCTTGGTGAATTAGGTGTAAAAGTTGAAAAATTAAGTAGAAATTCATATTCATTTCAAGCAGATGAAATCAATTTAGATTATTTAGAATCTTCAGATTTTAAAAGAGATGGAAGTTCTTTGCGTGGTTCAATTATGATCGTTGGCCCATTATTAGCTCGTTTTGGTAGAGGGTATATTCCAAGACCTGGAGGAGATAAGATTGGTAGAAGACGTTTAGATACGCATTTTGAAGGTTTTATCAGATTAGGAGCAAAATTTCGTTACAATAAAGAAGAATATTTCTATGGTGTAGAAGCTCCAAATGGTTTAACAGGTGTAGAAATGTTGTTAGATGAAGCCTCTGTTACCGGAACAGCAAATATTATAATGGCTTCCGTTTTAGCGAAAGGAACCACTAAAATTTACAATGCCGCTTGCGAGCCGTATATTCAACAATTAAGTAAAATGTTGAATTCTATGGGAGCAAAAATATCTGGTGTAGGTTCTAATTTATTAATTATAGAAGGTGTAGATTCTTTAGGAGGATGTGGTCATACAGTGTTACCAGACATGATTGAAATTGGTTCTTGGATTGGTGTTGCAGTAATGACACGTTCAGAATTAACTATAAAAAATGTTTCTTGGAAAAACTTGGGGCAAATTCCAAATGTGTTTAGAAAACTCGGAATACAACTAGAAAAAAGAGGAGATGATATTTACATCCCAGAACAAAAATCTTATGAGATTCAAAATTATATAGATGGTTCAGTTTTAACAGTTGCAGATGCACCTTGGCCTGGTTTTACACCAGATTTATTAAGCATTGTTTTGGTAATTGCTACACAAGCTAAAGGAACCATTTTAATCCATCAAAAAATGTTTGAAAGCCGTTTGTTTTTTGTAGATAAATTAATTGATATGGGCGCAAAAGTTATTTTGTGCGACCCACACAGAGCAACTGTAATTGGTATGAATTTTGAAAGCTCATTAAAAGCTACAAAAATGACTTCGCCAGATATTAGAGCAGGAATTTCATTATTAATTGCGGCTTTATCAGCAAAAGGAACATCAATAATAAATAATATTGAACAAATTGATAGAGGTTATGAAAACATTGAGGCTCGTTTAAAATCTATTGGAGCTAAAATTGAACGTATTGAAAATTAAGGATTTAAGTAAGGTTTTAAGTAAAAAAAAAGATGTTTATGAAAAGGTTAGATTAATAATTTAACTTTTATAGTATGATACGAAATTTAATGAATGAAGAATGGAAAGATATTCAGTTTGATGAAAAAATTTCAGATAAAGAAAAATTTAAAATTTCAAACTATGGTAGAATAATAAACTATAAAAATGAAAATAATGAATTCTTAAAAAAAGAAAGTTTTATCAATGGTTACGGTTCTATTTCTGTAAAACAAAAAGAAAACGGCAAAACCACTGGTAGATATATTCATAAATTAATAGCTCAACATTTTTTAGAAAAAGAAAATGAAGATCAAATTTATGTTTTACATCTAAATTATGATAAAAAAGATAATAGTTTAGAGAACATAAAATGGGCTACAAAAAGAGAAAAAGAATTACATCAATTTAAAAACCCTGTATTTATAGAGTCTAAAAGAAATAAAAAAACCAATTATAAACTTACAGAAGGCAAAGTAAAAATAATTAAAAGGCAGCTTCGTAATAAAAGAACAAGAATAACTATGATTGCCAAACGTTTTGGAGTTTCTGATATGCAAATCCATAGAATAAAGTCTGGCGAGAATTGGTCTCATGTTAAAATATAAAAAAGTAAAAAATAGTGTCAGTTTGACACTATTTTTTTGTTGGCAACATTTTTGCCAATAAGTTGTAGACAATTTAACGATTAGGAAAGAAATGAGTAAGAAAGATAATATACAAGAAGAAGAACTTAAAAATGAACAAGAAACGGTTCAAATTGAAGAAAATCAAGAAGTTGAGGTAGAAGTTGTGAAAGAAGAACCTACAACAGAAGAATTACTTCAAGCAGAAAAAGACAAGTTTTTACGCTTATTTGCAGAGTTCGAAAATTATAAAAAAAGAACATCTAGAGAAAGAATAGAATTATTTAAAACCGCAGGACAAGAATTAATGACATCTTTACTGCCAATTATTGATGATTTTGAGCGCGCTCTGACACATATAGAAGACGATAAAGAAGCAGAAGAATTAAGAAAAGGTGTTTTATTAATTTATAACAAATTCTATAACACCCTGGAATTAAAAGGCTTATCAAAAGTAGAAACAAATGCTGGTGATGTTTTTGATGCTGAAATTCATGAAGCAATTACACAAATCCCTGCTCCAACAGAAGATTTAAAAGGAAAAGTAATTGACTGTGTAGAAAAAGGTTACAAGTTAGGAGATAAAATTATTCGTTACCCAAAAGTGGTTATCGGACAGTAAGAGAAGTGTTCAGTTTCCAGTGACAGTTGGCAGTATATACAACTAAATTGTAAACTAAAAAAGTATTAGTAACAGTTAACAGTAAGTACCTGAAAACTGTAATTGAATACCGCAAACTAAAAACAATGGCAAAACAAGATTTTTACGAAATATTAGGTCTTTCAAAATCTGCATCACAAGCAGAAATTAAGAAAGGTTATAGAAAAATGGCAATTAAATATCATCCAGATAAAAATCCAGATGATACAACTGCTGAAGAAAACTTTAAAAAGGCTGCAGAAGCTTATGAAGTTTTAAGTGATGAAAACAAGAAAGCACGTTATGATCAATACGGTCATGCTGCTTTTGATGGACCTCAAGGCGGCGGTGGCGGTGGATTTGGCAGCGGCGGTATGAATATGGATGACATATTCAGTCAGTTTGGCGATATTTTCGGCGGCGGCGGCGGCTTTGGTGGTTTTGGCGGAGGCGGAGGCCAACGTCAAGCTAGAGTTAAAGGGAGTAATATGCGAATTCGTGTTAAACTTACTTTAGAGGAAATAGCGAGAGGTATAGAAAAGAAAGTAAAAGTTCGTCGTAAAAAACAAGCTCAAGGAGTTACCTATAAAACATGTTCTTCATGTAATGGACAAGGACAGCAAATGCGTGTAACCAATACTATTTTAGGTAGAATGCAACAAGCAGTTACTTGCTCTAGTTGTCAAGGAGCAGGACAAATGATAGACAAAAAACCTAGTGGTGCAGATGCACAAGGTTTAGTTGTAGAAGAAGAAACAGTTTCTATAAATATTCCTGCAGGAGTTACTGAAGGTGTGCAATTAAAAGTGGGGGGAAAAGGAAATGATGCTCCAGGGAAGAATTCTATTTCGGGAGATTTATTAGTTTTAATTGAAGAAATTCCTCATGAAACTTTAAAAAGAGAAGGAACCAACATTCATTATGATTTATATGTTAATTTTTCTGAAGCAGTTTTAGGTATTAGTAAAGAAGTAGAAACTGTAACTGGAAAAGTGAAGATTAAAATTGATGCAGGTACACAATCTGGAAAAATTTTAAGATTAAAAGGTAAAGGTTTACCTAGTATAGAACGTTATGGGACAGGTGATTTTTTAATTCACATCAATGTTTGGACTCCACAAGAATTAAATAAAGAGCAAAAACAATTCTTTGATAAAATGTCTGATAATGATAATTTTATGCCAAACCCAAACAAGTCAGATAAATCATTTTTTGAAAAAGTAAAAGATATGTTCTCTTAATAAAATAAAAAAAAAGTATTTATTTTATCATAAATGTTTTTTCTATTAATTTTTAACATATATTTGCAGTGTGATTGGTTTACCAATCACACTTTTTCTTTTTCATAGCAATTTTTCCCACTCATTTATGAGTGGGTTTTTTTATGAATAAAGATTGTATTTTTACAAATTATATAAAAGAAGCAGACTTATCTTATCGACTTGTGTTATACAAGTAGGAAAGTCCGGACACCTAAGAGTAGCATACCGGATAACATCCGTCCAACGAGAGTTGAGGACAAGTGCAACAGAAAGAAAGTACAGTTCGGCTGTAGTGAAACCAGGTAAACTCTATGCGGTGCAATGCCATGTATATTAGAACTTGAGAGCGACTCGTTCGATTCTAAAGGGTAGGCAGATTGATTCTAAGAGTAATTTTAGAACTAGATAAATGATAAGAACCTTTTAAAGGGACAGGATTCGGCTTATTAGTCTGCTTTTTTATATAATTTTATGATATTTTTAATTAAATCATAAAATACTTCTTATTTTTTGATTTAAATCCAACGTTTTGCCAAATAACTTTTTTTTATTCAATAATTAGAGCAATCTATTATTTATCTTTTAATTATAATATAAAAAATGTAAATTTGTCTTACTAAATAATTAACAAAAAAATACAGTAATGTCTCTTAATAATAACACGTTAAAGACAAATTGTAACTAAAGATTTTTTTCATGAGCATTTATAAAGATTACCTTAAGCAGATAGAAGTACGTAAAGGCCAAGGATTGCATCCACAGCCAATTGATGGTGCTGAATTATTAAGTAAAATAATAACGCAAATTAAAGACGTAAATAATGAGTATAGAGAAGAATCTCTTAACTTTTTCACCTATAATGTTTTACCAGGAACTACCAGTGCTGCTGGTGTAAAGGCAAAGTTTTTAAAGGAAATCATTTTAGATGACTCATTAGTTAAAGAAATTACACCAACTTTTGCTTTCGAACAATTATCACACATGAAAGGTGGACCTTCTGTAGAGGTATTGTTAGATTTAGCTTTAGGTAATGATGCTGCTTTAGCTAATGCCGCTGCGAAAGTATTAAAAACACAAGTTTTCTTATACGAGGCAGATACAGAGCAATTAGAAAATGCTTATAAAGTTGGTAATGCTATTGCTAGAGAATTAATTGAAAGTTATTCTCAAGCAGAATTCTTTACAAAATTGCCAGAGATTGATGAAGAAATCGAGATTGTTACTTTTGTAGCTGGTATCGGTGATATTTCTACAGATTTATTATCTCCAGGTGCTGATGCGCATTCAAGATCAGATCGTGAATTACACGGTCAGTGTATGTTTGAGCATAATAAAGATACGCAAAATGAATTATTAGCTCTAAAAGCTCAACACCCAAATAAGCGTGTGATGTTAATTGCAGATAAAGGAACAATGGGAGTTGGGTCTTCTAGAATGTCTGGTGTAAACAACGTAGCGTTATGGACTGGTATTCCTTTTAGTAAATATGTTCCCTTTATTAATTTTGCTCCAGTTATTGCTGGTACAAATGGTATTGCTCCAATTTTCTTAACAACTGTTGGGGTAACAGGAGGAATAGGTATAGATTTAAAAAACTGGGTAAAACAAAAAGACGCAGAAGGAAATACTATAGTAGACGCAGAAGGAGATGCAATTTTAGTAGAAGAGTACTCTGTAGCTACAGGTACCGTTTTGACTATAAATACAAAAACAAAGAAATTATATAACGGAGATAAAGAATTAAAGGATATCTCAACTGCTTTAACACCGCCAAAAATGGAGTTTATTAAAGCAGGAGGCTCTTATGCTGTTGTTTTTGGTAAGAAATTACAAGCTTTTGCAGCAAGTTTATTAGGTATTGAGGTGCCACAAGTATATGCTCCCTCAAAAGAAGTTTCTATTGAAGGACAAGGGTTAACTGCAGTTGAAAAAATATTTAATAAAAATGCAGTTGGAACTACGCCAGGAAAAACATTACACGCAGGTTCAAATGTTAGAGTAGAGGTAAACATTGTAGGATCTCAAGATACTACAGGTTTAATGACGTCTCAAGAATTAGAGATGATGGCTGCAACGGTTATTTCTCCTATTGTTGATGCTGGTTATCAATCAGGATGTCATACGGCTTCAGTTTGGGACGATAAGTCTAAAGCTAACATACCAAGATTAATGAAGTTTATGAATGACTTCGGATTAGTTACTGCACGTGACCCAGAAGGGAAATATCATGCAATGACAGATGTTATTCATAAAGTTTTAAATGATATTGCAGTTGACGATTGGGATGTAATTATAGGTGGAGATTCACACACGCGTATGGCTAAAGGTGTTGCCTTTGGAGCCGATTCAGGAACAGTAGCATTAGCATTAGCTACAGGTGAGGCAACAATGCCAATTCCAGAATCTGTAAAAGTTACTTTTAAAGGACAAATGAAATCTTATATGGATTTCCGTGATGTTGTTCATGCTACGCAAGAGCAGATGTTAAACCAATTTGGTGGAGATAATGTATTCCAAGGAAAAATTATCGAAGTACATATTGGTACATTAACTTCTGACCAAGCATTTACATTTACAGATTGGACAGCTGAAATGAAAGCGAAAGCCTCTATCTGTATTTCAGAAGATGAAACATTAATTGAATCATTAGAAATCTCAAGAGATCGTATCCAAATCATGATTGATAAGGGAATGGATAATGCGAAACAAGATTTTAAAGGGTTAGTTGATAAAGCTAATAATCGTATCACAGAAATTAAAACAGGTATTAAATCTGCTTTAAAACCAGATGCAGATGCTAAATATTTTGCTGAAGTTGTTGTCGATTTAGATAAGATTGTTGAACCAATGATTGCAGATCCAGATGTAAATAATGAAGATGTATCAAAGCGTTATACGCACGATAATATTCAACCATTATCTTTTTACGGAGGAATTAAGAAAGTTGATTTAGGTTTCGTAGGATCTTGTATGGTTCATAAAGGGGATATGAAAATTCTTGCTCAAATGTTAAAGAATATTGAAACTCAACATGGTAAAGTAGTGTTTAAAGCACCTTTAGTTGTTGCGCCTCCAACCTATAATATTGTTGATGAATTGAAAGCAGAAGGAGATTGGGAAGTTTTAGTAAGATATTCAGGTTTCGAATTTGATGATAATGCTCCTAAAGCTGCCGCTAGGACTAAATATGAGAATATGTTATATCTTGAGCGTCCAGGTTGTAGTTTATGTATGGGGAACCAAGAAAAAGCTGAAGCAGGAGATACAGTAATGGCTACTTCAACGCGTTTATTCCAAGGAAGAGTTGTTAGAGACACTGATGAGAAAAAAGGAGAATCTTTACTTTCATCTACTCCAGTAGTAGTTTTATCAACTATTTTAGGTAGAACTCCAACTTTAGAGGAATATCAAGCTGCTGTTGAAGGTATTGTTTTAACGAAGTTTAAGCCTTCTACAAAACAATTAGTTAGGTAAATAAAACATTATTTCATACTACTTAAAGCCTGGATTTAAAATTCAGGCTTTTTTTATTGCCATAATTTGAAATATTGATACTATATAAAAAAGTTATTTCATAATAAATCTATAGTATCATTACAGTTTTTAAAGCCACGTTGTATTTTGTATATTGGAGGAATAAAATTTAAAACAAAACAGTATGGCATTCGACATTGATATGATTAAGAAAGTTTACAGCCAAATGGTGGAACGAGTTGATTCAGCTCGAGAAGTTGTTGGTAAACCATTAACACTTTCAGAGAAAATTTTATACAATCACCTTTGGGATGGAAAAGCAACAACAGCTTTTACTAGGGGAAAAGATTATGTAGATTTTGCACCAGATAGAATTGCATTACAAGATGCAACTGCTCAAATGGCATTATTGCAATTTATGCAGGCTGGTAAAAGTAAAGTTGCGGTTCCAACAACTACGCATTGTGATCATTTAATTCAGGCTAAAAATGGAGCAAGTTCAGATTTACAATCTGCACTAAATACAAGTAATGAGGTTTTTAATTTTTTAGAATCAGTGTCTAATAAATATGGATTAGGGTTTTGGAAACCGGGAGCAGGAATTATTCATCAAGTAGTTTTAGAAAATTATGCATTTCCAGGAGGAATGATGATTGGTACAGATTCTCATACAGTAAATGCTGGTGGTTTAGGTATGGTGGCAATTGGAGTAGGTGGTGCAGATGCAGTAGACGTAATGGCAGGAATGGCTTGGGAATTAAAGTTTCCAAAATTGATTGGTGTAAAATTAACGGGTAAATTATCAGGTTGGACAGCTCCAAAAGATGTTATTTTAAAAGTTGCTGGTATTGTTTCAGCAAAAGGTGGAACCGGAGCAATTGTAGAATATTTTGGACCAGGAGCAATTTCTATGTCTTGTACAGGGAAAGGAACCATTTGTAATATGGGAGCAGAAATAGGAGCAACAACTTCTACTTTTGGTTATGATGAATCTATGGAACGTTATTTACGAGCTACAGATAGAAATGATGTTGCTGATGCTGCAAATGAAGTAAAAGATTATTTAACTGGTGATGCTGAAGTATATGCAAATCCGGAACAATATTTCGATCAAGTTATAGAAATTGATCTATCAAAATTAGGACCGTTATTAAACGGACCCTTTACACCAGATTTATCTACAGAAGCTGGTTTAGATATGACAAAAGCAGCGAATGCTAATGATTGGCCTTTAAAAGTTGAATGGGGTTTAATAGGTTCTTGTACAAATTCTTCTTATGAAGATTTATCTAGAGCTTCTTCAATTGCGCAACAAGCGTTGGATAAAGGTTTAAAAATGAAATCTGAATTAGGAATTAATCCAGGCTCTGAAAAAGTAAGATATACAGCAGATAGAGATGGTATTTTAGGGATATTCGAAAAACTTGATGCTAAAATATTTACAAATGCTTGTGGGCCTTGTATTGGTCAATGGGCTCGTTATGATGACCCAAAAAATGCACCAAAGAATTCTATAATTCATTCATTTAATAGAAACTTTGCAAAGCGTGCAGATGGTAACCCAAATACACATGCTTTTGTTGCTTCACCAGAATTAGTGGCAGCAATAGCCATTTCGGGGCGTTTAGACTTTAATCCGATGAAGGATAAATTAATTAACGAAAACGGAGAAGAAGTACTATTAGATGAACCAACAGGATGGGAATTACCACCAAAAGGTTTTGAAGTTAAAGATGATGGTTTTTTAGCACCAGAAGACGATGGAAGTCATGTAAAAATCTCTGTAAATGAAACTTCAGAAAGATTACAATTGTTAGAACCTTTTACACCAATTGGTAATGATATTTCTGGCGCAAAATTATTAATAAAAGCATTTGGTAAATGTACAACAGATCATATTTCTATGGCTGGACCTTGGTTACGTTACAGAGGTCATTTAGATAATATTTCTAACAATTGTTTAATTGGTGCTGTAAATGCTTATGGTAAAAAAACAAACTTTGTTAAGAATCAATTAACGGGTAAATTTGGTGGAGTACCAGATACAGCAAGAGCTTACAAAGCTGCTGGAATAAAAACAATTGTTGTTGGAGATCATAATTATGGTGAAGGTTCATCTAGAGAACACGCTGCAATGGAACCCAGACATTTAGGTGTTGTTGCTGTTTTAGTAAAATCTTTTGCTAGAATTCATGAAACGAACTTAAAGAAACAAGGAATGTTAGGTTTAATTTTTTCAAATGAAGCAGATTATGATTTAATTCAAGAAGATGATACTTTTAATTTTATTGATATGAATGAATTTTCGCCAGGGAAACCTTTAAAAATAGAAGTTGTTCATGCAGGTGGTTCTAAAGATGTAATTGTTGCAAATCATACTTATAATCAAAGTCAAATTGACTGGTATAATGAAGGTTCTGCTTTAAATTTAATTAAAAAAGAAAACGCTTAGCTAATATTTTTTAGAATAGAATTTAAAGCTCCTGAAGAAATTCAGGAGTTTTTTTGTAAGTGTTTGCTCTTATTTTGGACTATTATAACATCCAATTAAAACAAATAATTATGAAAAATATCTGGTTTTTCGATAATGTAAACTTATTTAATCTTCTTTGTCCTCATAAGTTTAAGGAATATCAAAAATGTCATTCTTTTGATATGTACAAAAAAAGTGATTATATCTACTTTGCAGAAGATGCAGCCAATAAAATTTTTTTAATTCAAAAAGGAAAAGTAAAAATTGGATACTACACAGAAGAAGGTGAAGAAGTTGTAAATGCAATTTTAACTAAAGGAGAATTGTTTGGTGAAAAAGCTATTTTAGGAGAAGAAACTAGAAATGAATTTGCACAATCTTTAGATGCTTCAACCTCAATTTGCCCTATTGGTGTTGATACAATGCATGATTTAATGCGAGAGAACAAAACGTTTAGTTTAAAAATTTATAAATTTTTAGGTATCAGGTTTAAAAAATTAGAAAGGAGATTACAGTTAATTTTATTTAAAGATACTAGAACTCGTTTTTTAGAATTTGCAAAAGAATTGTGTGAAGAATATGGTTATGATTGTGAAAAAACGGGAGATAAAGTAATTGTTCACCCATATACACAAAAAGACATTGCGTCATTAATTGGTACTTCTAGATCTAACTTAAATGTACTAATGAACGAGTTAAAAGAGGAGAATGTCATCAACTTTAATAGAAAAGAAATAAGATTACTTCAAAATATTGCATAAGTGTTCGCTGGCTAACATTTCATGATTATTTAAGCCAGTAACTTTGTCATCAACATTAACAATAAATATTTAATAAGATGAAAAAAGTTTTAAATTTAGCAATGGTTTTTGCATTGACTGCATTTTTTGTAGCATGTAATGATACCGACAACGAACCAACAACAGGTAATTTAACAGTAAACTTAATTGGTTTAGAAGAATTAGGAGCAGACTTCGTATACGAAGGATGGCTAATAGTAAATGGGGCTCCAGTAAGTACAGGAACTTTTACAAGTGTCACTTTTCCACAAACCTATACAGTAGGTATTAATGATTTAGAAAGTGCAACAAAGTTTGTATTATCAATTGAACCTGCTGTAGATTCTGATCCTGCACCAGCAGCAACAAAAATTTTAGCAGGAGGTTTCATTGGAAATTCTGCAAGTGTAAATTCAGACAATATTGTAGTTGACTCAAGTGGAAATATTAAAACATTAGGAGCTTCTTGGGGAAAATATATTTTAGCAACACCAACAGATGCAGATAGTACTAATGAGGCAAGTGGAGTTTGGTTTTTAGATAATACTAACGCACCACCAGCAGTTGCAGGTTTAGGTTTACCAACTTTAACTACAGGATGGAAATATGAAGGTTGGGTTGTTTTAAACGGAACACCAGTAAGTACAGGAACTTTTACAACTCCAACCGGAGCAGATGATAATGCAGCAACGTCTCCGTATAAAGGAACAACAGGAAATGGTCCAGGTTATCCAGGAGAAGATTATTTAGTGGGTTCTGCTGCAGGAGTTAATTTTCCTACAGATTTAAAAGGAGCTACAGTTGTAATTTCTGTTGAGCCAAGTCCAGATAATAGCCCGGCACCTTTTACTTTAAAACCTTTAGCACACAAGGTTCCTGCAAGTGCTATGAATCATACTGTAATTTCTATGGGAGCAGGACCAAAAGCAATTTTAGAAGGTACTGTAACTAGATAGTTAACTGAAAAGATAAAATCTACTATTCAATTTGTTAATGGTTGATTATATTAAAGGGTAATTCATTTTATATGAATTACCCTTTTCAGCTTTAAAAAAAATGCCCAATAAAAGCAGAAAGCTATATTGGGCAACAACTAACCAACCAGTTGTGTTTCTATTTTATTTAGAAACTATATCATATAGACTATAGAGCCTTAGAAAAGTTTCAATAAATTATTTTATTTAATATAATTTTAACGTTGTGATTTTATTATGAAGTTTAGAAAATTGATTTTATTTAATCAAAACTAATTTTCTTTAAATTACAAAATTGTAATAATAGTTTTTTTGTACCTAAATCAAACTTTATAATTATTTTAGTATTTGGACCATCACCTTCTTTTTCTTTTATTTCCCCTAAACCAAACCTATTATGGTGTACTAAATCTCCACTTTTTAGATTATTACTTTCTTCACTAGAAAAAGCATCTTTTATTGTATATTTTTTCTTTAAAACAGAGCTTTTATTTTGATTAATATAATTACTATAGTATTCATAAATTTTTGAATAATTCTCTTTTTGATGAATGTGTAAGGCAAAATCAATTGAGTATAAATCAGAACTTTCAATTAAATTCATACTGCTTACTATAATAGCTTTTTCATTTATATATAGTTTAGTATGTAATCCTTCAATTTTATATAATTCAACTCCTAATTCATTTAAAAAAGATAAATCTTTATCTTTTATTTCCCTATAAAAAAATTTAATTTTTACTCCTCTTTCTTTTGCTTTTTGTAAACTAATTACGATTTTTTTCCAATAAAAAATATTAATATATGGAGTGACTGCATAAAATTTCTCTTTAGATTCAGATATTAAAGTAGATATTTTTACACCGATTTCGTTTGGGTTGATAATATCCATTACTTACTCTTTTTACTTGCATAAATTGCTGCACCAATAATACCAGCATTGTTTTTAAATTTGGCAGCTTCTACTGGAACATCTACAGTCAAATGCTCTTTAAACTTATCAAATTTTTTGCTAATTCCACCACCCAAAATATACATTGAAGGAGTGTGTAAAATTTTAACATGTTTTAAATAAGCATCTACTCTTTTTGCCCATTCTTTAAGCGATAAACTTTCTCTTTTTCTTACTGAATCTGCTGCATATCTTTCAATAATTTCTCCATTTGTATGGTAAATATGTCCTAATTCAACATTTGGAATTAATTGACCATTATAAAAAAGCCCAGAGCCAATTCCTGTACCAAAAGTAATTACAAAAACTTTACCTTTTACACCTTTTCCTGCACCAAAATTTATTTCAGCTAAGCCTGCTAAATCTGCATCATTACTAACGTAAAAAGTGTTTTCTTCACATTCTTTTTTAAAAAGTGCATCAACCTTTAAGTTCATCCAACTTTCCCCCATGTTACCAGTGTGTTTACACTGACCATCAACAATAATTGTTGGAAAACAGCAACCTACGGGCCCTTTCCAATCAAAATGTGTTACTATTTCTTTAATAACTTTTGCAACTGCTTTTGGTTTAGCAGGTTTTGGAGTTGGTATTCTATGCCTTTCTGTTAATAGTTCACCAGTTAAAGTATCTACTATTGCAGCTTTTATACCTGTTCCTCCTATGTCAATTCCTAATATTTTCATGCTTAATAATTTAAAACCCTCTTTGTCTTTTTGCCTCAAATAAAACTATGGCTGCGGCAACTGATACATTCATAGAGTCTATCTTTCCTTGCATAGGTATGTTTATATTTTGTGTTGCTTTATCTCTCCAAACTTCAGTTAAACCTGTGGCTTCTGTACCTACAACAATTGCAGAACTTTCTGTATAATTTACTTTGTGATACTCATTAGAATTTTGCAATGTAGCAGCATAAATATAAATGTTTTTTTCTTGAAGAAACTTAATAATTTCTTCTGAAGTTCCAACCGCGATTTGGTTTGTAAAAACACAACCAACACTAGATCTAATTATATTAGAATTGTACAAATCACTTTTAGGATTTGCGATAAAAACAGCATCAACATTTGCAGCATCAGCAGTTCTTAATAAAGCACCAATATTCCCAGGTTTTTCTATTCCTTCTGCAATTAAAATTAAAGGTTTTTCATTTTTTAAATGAATGCTATTTAGAGAGAAATCTTTGCTTTTTGTAACTGCAATAACACCTTCTGTAGAATTTCTATAGGCTAATTTTTGATAAACTTCTTTAGATATTTTAATTCTATTTATGTTCGAATTAAAAAGATGTAGTACTTCTTGTTCATCAATTAAATCTTCGAAATATAGTATTGTGTCAAATTCATAATCGGCTGTTATTGCTAAAGAAATCTCACGTTTTCCTTCAATAATAAATAAACCTTGTTTTTTTCGTTCACGAGATTTTTCTTGCAACTTTAGCAAGTCTTTTACATACTTATTTTGTATACTAATAATTTCTTTCATTAAATACAAATATACCTATTTGTAGGTATAGGAATTTATAAAAATAAAAACAATATTTGTATAACACTAATAAAGAACCTTTATAGCTTTCTATGTTATTAAAATTGAGAAAATAAAATAATACACTATGAAAAAGGAAAAGTAAGGTTCTAATAAAATTATTGTTAACTGTTTTGATTGAAAAAGGCTCGCAATTTGCGAGCCTTTTTGGTTTATTTAGTTTTGTATTTGTTGGAGTAACGTTTCCAAAGTTTAGTTTGGTGGGTTTTTAAACTAATTTTTCGACCTTGTATAAAAGCATCAGTTAGAATATTTCCTCTCATATCTAAAGCATCACCTTCAGAAATAAATAGTGTAGCATCTTTACCAACTTCTATAGTTCCTACAAGATTATCTATACCTAAAATTTTTGCATTGTTAGAAGTAATCATTTTTAAAGCTTCCTCTTTACCAACTCCGTAAGCGGCATAGGTTCCAGCATAAAAAGGTAAGTTTCTTGTATTCATTCTTTCCATTTGCCCTTCCATTCCTAAACCAACTGTAATACCTTTATCAATAAGAATTTTAGCATTTCTGTAAGATAAATCATAATCATCATCTTCTCCATTAGGAATTCTGTGAGACCTTTCGATTACTACAGGAATATTATTTTTCACCAATAAATCAGCAACATTTTCTGCCCCATTTGCATGTACTAAAACCAAATTATTAATACCTAATGCTTTCATTTTAGAAACAGCATCTGTAATTTCTCTTTCGCCATTAATATGAAGAAATAATTTTTGAGAACCATTAAACAACCCTTTTGTAGCTTCAAAAGGTAAGTTTTTTGTGGTTGAATTACTTGCTAAATACCTTTTAGCATCACCGAAAAAATCAGTTATTTTAGTAATATTTTCAATGTATTTTTTATCTTCTTTTAATGCAGGATCTTCTCCTAACCACCAACGTCCACGAGTTAAACTTCCTGGCCAATTCATGTGTATTGCATCATTTTTTTTGATGGCAGCATCTTCCCAGTTCCAAGCATCAAATTGCATCACAGAAGAAGTTCCAGAAATGGTTCCTCCACGCGGTGTAATTTGTCCCATTAAAACGCCGTTTGGTCTCATAGATTCAACTACTTTACTTTCTGCATTATAAGCAATTAAACTACCAATGTGCGGTAACATAGAACCTACTTCATCTTCATCATCAGTAGCTCTTACAGCATCTATTTCTACCAACCCTAAAGATGCATTTGCAGCTATAAAACCAGGGTAAATATGTTTCCCTTTTGCGTTAATTACCGTTCCTTGTCTTGCAATTTTCATCATTGCACTACCAACAAAACTTATTTTTCCATCAGCAAACATAATGAGTGAGTTTTTAATCACTTCTCCGTTTCCTAAATGTGCAGTTGCGCCTTCAATAGAAAAAGCGGTTGTTTGTTTTGGCGCGGGTGTTTGTTGTGCAGTAATGTTTCCTAAAATGAATAAGAAACATAGCAAACTATATATAAATTTATTTTTCATTTTGTTTGTTTTTAAGTTCTTATTCTGAATCACAGTGAAAGTTTTGGTTACGTTTTTTGGTAGGCATTTGTGTTTTACCACCGTTCATTTTTTCATTAAGCATCATTTTTAACAACCTACTTTTTTCAGATTTAATTGCTTTTCTTTTTTCTAAATCAGCTTCAATATCAAAATAAATAGTACCATCTATAATTGTTTTTTCTGCTTTCGCATAAATTGATAAAGGATTTGTGTTCCATAAAACAACGTCTGCATCTTTCCCTTCTTTTATAGAACCTGTTCTACTATCTAAATGTAATAATTTAGCAGGATTAATCGTAACCATTTTCCATGCTTCTAATTCAGACATTCCGCCATACTTTATGGTTTTTGCGGCTTCTTGATTCAATCTTCTAGACATTTCTCTATCATCAGAATTTATAGCAACTGTTATTCCTTGGTTTGCCATAATTGCAGCGTTGTAAGGTATTGCATCTAAAACTTCATATTTATAAGCCCACCAATCAGAGAAAGTAGAAGCACCAACACCGTGTTCTTTCATTTTATCAGCTACTTTATATCCTTCTAAAATATGTGTAAACGTATTAATATTAAAGTCGAATTTCTCTGCAACTTTCATTAACATATTAATTTCTGATTGAACATAAGAATGACAAGAAATAAAGCGTTCTTTATTTAAAATTTCTGCTAAAGTTTCTAACTCCATATCTTTTCTAAAAGGTTTTCCACTTTTCTTTAAAGCATTATATTCTTTAGCTCTTTGAAAATAATCGATGTAAACTTGTTCAGTTCCCATTCTAGTTTGCGGAAAACGGATGTTATTATTTGCACCCCAATTAGATTGTTTTACATTTTCACCTAAAGCAAATTTTATATATTTAGGAGAATTTTTATAAAGCATTCCTGCCGCATTTTCTCCCCATTTAAGTTTGATAATTGCAGAACGACCACCAATAGGATTTGCAGAACCATGTAAAATTTGAATAGAAGTTACACCACCAGCTAAATTTCTGTAGATGTTCATATCATTTGGGTTAATAACATCTTCTATAGTTACTTCTGCTGTTGAATTATGTCCTGCTTCATTTACGGCAGAAGTTGCAATGTGTGAGTGTTCATCTACAATTCCGGCAGTTAATGTTTTACCAGTTCCATCTATTACTTTTGCACCTCTAGCTTTTAAGTTTTTTCCTATTTGAGAAATTTTCCCATCTTTTAAAAGCACATCCGTATTTTTCAAAATTCCGTTTTCTTCACTCGTCCAAACGGTTGCGTTTTTAATTAAAATTGTTTCTTGTTGCGGAACTGTATAATTTCCATAACCAAGATTCGGATAACTAATTGGTAAAATTGTTAACGCATCTTCCTTCTTTTTATCTTCTTTTTTCTTTTTATCTCCTTTTCTAACTTGTTTAGAAGCAGACCAATTAGTTTCAGTTCCTGCTTCATCAAAAGCTGTTCCTTGCATAACATTAGAAGCATTAATTACTTGTCCTGTTAATCTTGTAAAACCAGCATCTTCATTAATGGTTAAATGAACCCAATCATCTTTAAAAGAAAATTTAGACTTCACTTTTTTATCTCCCATTTTTAATGAACCTTTTTGTTTAGCTCCTTTACCAGAAATAGAAAGTAAATAATTTTTATCATTAACACGCAACATATAATCACCTTCAAGATTTCTGATGTTCATATCATTAATGACATTTTTATCACCTTGAACCCAATTTTCATAAATGGTAGTTTTTGCGTCAAAAACATCGCCAGAAGTAATAATAAAGTTAGCATAACTACCTTCATTTAAATTTCCAATATTAGTTTTACCTAACATTTCTGCTGGTTTTGTAGTTAAAGCTTCTAATGCTTTTTCTTTACTAAAACCATATTTTATAGCTTTCTGTAAGTTTGAATGAAAAGAACTAACTTTTTTTAAACTATGCGTTGTTAGGGCAAAATTGATTCCGTTTTTATCTAGAACACTTAAATTAGAAGGTTCTTGATTCCATTTACGCATATCACTTAACGCAATGTTTTTTGCAATTGTAGGGTTGCTAACATCGTAAGCAACTCTAAAATTAATTGGTATAATTAAGCTTGCATTTGTTTTTTTGATATCATTAATTCTTTCAAATTCATCTCCACCACCAAGAATTGTGTATTGAATTCCGAATTCGTCTCCAACTTTATCTGCTCTTAAAACATCTAAAACATTTCCTCCATCAAAAATTTGAAGTAAGTTTTTATTGCTATTCAAAGCTTCTAAAGAAGCATCTTTATTTTTTACATTTCCGTCTGCATACCATTTTGCATCTAAATACATTTGACGCAATAATGCCATTGTACCCATTCTTGAAGTTGGGTAAGATTGACGAGATAAAGCACTTTTATTGAATGATAAGTATTGTGCAGATTTGTTATCTAAAATTCTATAAGCGTCAGAAGAATTAGAGTTTAGTGCAACCAACATTCCATTTCCACTTACAATTCCATCATTAAGATGTGTATTTACTACACCAAAACCAGCTTTTAATAAATCGGTAGCTTTTTTACTGTCGAATTTAAAAGAATCTCCTGCTTCGGTTTCTGGTCTAATATGATCATTCCAATAAAAACCAGTTCTACCAGCATCATATTGTGGTGCTCTGCTATTTGAAGAAGCTTTTTTCGGTTTCGCAATTCCAAAATCAGAATACATATCAATAAAAGAGGGGTAAATTGTTTTTCCTTGTAAATCAATTGCTTTTGTTCCTGATGGAATTTTTACAGATCTACCGATTGAAACAACTTTACCGTCTTTAATAAGTAAAGTTCCTTTTTTAATAATTTTTTGTGGAGTTACATAAATAGTGGCGTTTTTAAGAGCAACCATTGTGTTTTTAGTAGTTTTTACTCCAGTATTTGTTGGAAAATAATCTTGCGAATGCAAGGGAATTGACAACAAAAACAAGCAAAATAAGAGTAGTTTTCTCATAAGTTTGATTCGTTATTTGAGTTAATTGGTCTAAATTTAATTAGAACCAATTTGTAAAATGTTAAAAGAAGTTAATTTAACATAAATTTAAGAAACTTAAATTTCTTTGGAAGTTTCAAAATAAGTGATAAATAAATCAACCACATAATTATAAGATTCAATTCCTTTATCTTGTTTGTTGGCTTTTAAATATGCATTATAACCTTTTTTTACTAGCGGCTCAAAAGGGTTTTTATATGCTTGCCAAAATTTATAACTAGCATTAAAGTCTTTAGAAATTCCTTTGTTTACAGTTCGCCAAAGTTCTTTGGACAATTCCTTATCACGTTTTCTCATTTCAGAAATACAATAACCAAAAGCCATTCTATAACTTGCGTATTTAAAATAAATATCTTCATTATAATTAGCGGCTAAAAAGCCAACAAAATTAGCTTCATTTTCTGCTGCAAAACCTATTTGATGTGCCATTTCATGACAAACCGTTGTTGGGTAGCTTGTTTTAGGAACTTTATCATTTACTTGAGCTTCACCAGTTAACGGATTTAAATAACCAGCAGTACTATTATACGTTTGTAGTAAGCTCATTAAAGAACTTTTTACAGATCTATATTGATATTTTAATTGTGGAAAATCTTCGGATAAATTAGTATAACCAGAAACTGCCATTTTGTACATTTTCTTTTGTTGATATTGATTTTCAACTTTTAAAGTATCATTTTGTGTGATTTCAAATTGATAATAATTCAGTTTTTTAATAATATGTTTTGTAACATTTTTAAGTTGTTCTGTAGTATATTTTTGTTGCTGATAGTTTAAGTTTTTTGCCAAAGGTTCTCGGTAATAATTTAATCCCCAGAAAAGATAAAAGCAAAAATAAATGACAGAAAAGATGGCGATTAAGTGAACAATTTTAGATATAAAATTTCTAAATTTTGTTTTTATCAACCTGTATAAAAAACGAAGAAAAACAAACAAACCAAAAGCGAGTAACAAATCCCCAACAGAAAAAGGAATCCAACCAAGAATGATTCTAAAAAAAGAAGAAATGGTTGGATAAATTCCGTTTGAATAATAATGCTCAATAAAAGCAGGGTTTTTTGCAACAATTTGCATTAATAGCATTTGAACTGGCAATAGTATTGCTAAAATAGTATGTCTTTTATTCCATTTCATCTTTGTAAAAATAACATTTCATTTTGGAAGTTGACTGGTTATTAACAAGATAATAACAATTTAGTTTACAATAAATGTTTACAAATTAAAGTTGGAATTTAGAAAAAGCATTCAACCTAAAAAAGTACATTTGTAGAGATGGAAAAAACGACACCCGTAGCTGGTAAAAAGATAGATAAATCAAGATTAATTAGCCTTGAGAAAGGGAAGATTCCGCCACAGGCAGTAGAGTTAGAGGAAGCTGTGTTGGGTGCAATGATGATTGATAAAAAAGGAATTGATGATGTAATTGATGTTTTAAGTTCAGACGCTTTTTATGATCAAAAGCACCAAGAAATTTATGCTGCAATTTATCAACTGTTTCAAAATTCTGAACCTATTGACCTTTTAACGGTATCCAATTTATTAAAAAAGAATGGAAAGTTAGAGTTTGTTGGTGGAGATTTTGCTTTAATTCGTTTAACCCAAAAAGTAGCCTCTTCTGCGCATATCGAGTTCCATGCAAGAATTATTTTACAGAAATACATTCAACGTAAATTAATATCAATTTCATCAGAAATTATAGAAAATGCGTATGATGAAAGTACAGATGTTTTTGAGTTATTAGATGATGCCGAGGCAAAACTTTTTGAAGTTACCCAAGGAAACTTAAAGAAAAGTTCTGAGGCTGCAGGTTCACTTGTAAAACAAGCATTAGCGAAGATTCAAGAAATTGGTAATTCTGAAGGAATGTCTGGTTTAGAAACAGGTTTTACTAAATTAGATGCATTAACTTCTGGTTGGCAACCGTCTGATTTAGTTATTATAGCTGCACGTCCTGGTATGGGAAAAACGGCATTTGTAATTTCGATGGCAAAAAATATGGCAATCGATTTTAATCATGGTGTTGCAGTATTCTCTTTAGAGATGTCTTCTGTTCAGTTAATTACACGTATGATTTCTTCGGAAACAGGTTTAACTTCAGAAAAATTAAGAAAAGGAAATCTAGAGCCACATGAATGGGAACAATTAAATGTAAAGGTTAAGAAATTATCTGATGCGCCTATTTTTATTGATGATACGCCGTCTCTTTCTGTTTTCGATTTACGTGCAAAAGCACGAAGATTAGTATCGCAACATGGAGTTAAAATTATTGTAATTGATTATTTACAATTAATGACTGCTGGTGGAAAAGCAGGAGGAAATCGTGAACAAGAAATCTCTATGATTTCTAGAAACTTAAAAGCATTAGCAAAAGAATTAGAAGTGCCAGTAATTGCACTTTCTCAATTATCTCGTGCGGTAGAAACGCGTGGTGGATCTAAAAGACCTTTACTGTCTGATTTACGTGAATCTGGTGCAATTGAGCAAGATGCAGATATTGTATCGTTTATTTTTAGACCAGAATACTACGGAATGACAGAATGGGATGATGATGAACACACACCGTGTGAAGGACAAGGAGAATTTATTGTTGCAAAACACAGAAATGGTGGTTTGGATAATATTCGTTTGAAATTTACAGGTCATTTAGCAAAATTCTCTGATTTAGAAGAAGGTTTTAGTTCAGAATTTCAATCTTCTATGAATGCAGATTTCCCTGAAGATCCTTTTGCAGGTCAAGCTGGAATTGATCCAAAAGATGCTTTTGGTGATGATGTTCCTTTTTAAATACTAAAGAATTTATAAAATTTTAGAAATACACAATTGCTATTAAGTAATTGTGTATTTTAGTTTTTGATATGAAAAAACTCTTAGCAATTCTAGCATTTCTATTCATTTCTAACTCAATCTGGGCATCTTTTATTTATGTGCCAATGAGTAATGATAATCAGAAAAATCACTTAAAAGCATACGGAATTGTATTTTACTCTTTAGAAGTGGGTTTAAAATCGAAATGGTTGTTAAACTATGATGGAGGCGCTTTTTTAATTGAAAATAACAAAATTGTAGAAAACGAATGTAAAATTCGTGGAGTTTCTTATCAAGTGATTTCAGATGCAAGATCGCAATTAATATTACAAGAAATTGCAGCTCCGTCTTCGAATCAAGATGCAGTAACTTTAGAAAAAGCCCCAAAAATTGCGGTGTATTCTCCAAAAGATAAAATGCCTTGGGATGATGCTGTAACGATGGTTTTAACCTATGCAGAAATTCCTTTTGATGTAATTTACGACAAAGATGTTTTGGAAGATAAACTGCTAATATATGAATGGTTGCATTTACATCATGAAGATTTTACTGGTCAATACGGTAAATTTTATGGTTCATTTAGAACAGTTCCATGGTATATTGAAGGAAAACAACGAGCAGAAAAATTGGCTACAGAACTTGGTTATGATAAAGTGTCTGAAGAGAAATTAGCAGTTGCTAAAAAAATTAGAGATTATGTAGTTGGTGGTGGCTTTATGTTTGCCATGTGTTCAGCAACAGATAGTTTCGATATTGCACTTTCTGCTGAAGGGGTAGATATTGCAGAAGCAATGTTTGATGGTGATGCTTCAGAACAAAATTATCAAACTAAAATAAATTATAATAAAACATTTGCTTTTAAAAATTTCAATTTAGTTAGAAGTCCAACTACATATGAGTTTTCTACAATAGATATGACAAGGAAACGTAAAATACCCAAAACGTCAGATTACTTTTCTTTGGTAGAGTTTTCTGCAAAATGGGATCCAGTACCAACAATGTTAACACAAAATCATACAACTTTAGTGAAAGGTTTTATGGGGCAAACAACTTCTTTTGATAGAAATACCGTAAAAACAAATGTTTTGGTTTTAGGTGAAAATAGAACAAATAGAGAGGCGCGTTATATTCATGGAACCAAAGGAAAAGGAATGTTTACTTTTTATGGAGGTCATGATCCAGAAGATTATACACACAGAGTTGGTGACCCAAAAACGGAATTAGATTTACATCCAACTTCACCAGGTTATCGTTTAATTTTGAATAACGTCCTATTTCCTGCAGCAAAGAAAAAGAAGCAAAAAACATAAGTTTTCAAGCTTAATAATATACTTTTTATTGAAATCTATCTTTAATTGTTAATAACCCGGTTTATTGCTCATAAATAATCTTGTTAATTGCTTTTAAAAAAATTACTTTTGTTATCAAATTAAAATAACAAAATGCCAACAACACAGCAATTACAAGATTTTACACAACAAGTTCGAAGAGATATATTAAGAATGGTACACAAAGTAAATTCTGGGCATCCAGGAGGGTCTTTAGGTTGTGCTGAATTTATTACTTGTTTATATCAAGAGGTAATGGAGTATTCTACAGACTTTACAATGGATGGTAAAAATGAAGATTTATTCTTTTTATCAAACGGACATATTTCTCCTGTTTTTTATAGTGTTTTGGCTCATAGTGGGTTTTTTCCAGTAGAAGAATTAAATACTTTTAGATTATTAGATTCTCGTTTACAAGGACACCCAACAACACACGAAGGTTTACCTGGAGTAAGAATTGCTTCTGGTTCTTTAGGTCAAGGAATGTCTGTTGGTTTAGGAGCTGCACAAGCTAAAAAATTAAATGGAGACGATAAAATCATATATACTTTACATGGTGATGGAGAATTGCAAGAAGGTCAAAACTGGGAGGCAATTATGTATGCATCTGCAAAAAAAGTGGATAACATTATTTGTACAATTGATTTGAATGAAAAACAAATTGACGGTACGACTGATGAAGTTTTAGCAATGGGAAGTTTAAAAGCAAAATTTGAAGCTTTTGATTGGACTGTTTTAGATGTTAAAAAAGGAAATGATGTTGAAGCTATTTTAGCAGGTCTAGCAGAAGCTAAATCATTAACAGGAAAAGGAAAACCAGTTTGTATTTTATTACATACAGAAATGGGGAATGGTGTAGATTTTATGATGCATACACATGCATGGCATGGTAAAGCACCAAGTGATACCCAGTTAGAAAATGCTTTATCTCAAAATCCTGTAACTTTAGGAGATTATTAATACTGAACTTATTTTAGTACCTTATTATACAAGCCTACAATTTAAATTGTAGGCTTTTTTTATGTTTTTATTTAGATTTCAAGTGTAAGAATAAAGGTATATTTACAACTAAAGATTCATATTTGTTAATCTTTTAATTTAAAATCATTTAATCTTTCAATAATTATATGAAAATAGGAATTGTTTGTTATCCAACGTTTGGTGGAAGTGGAGTAGTAGCAACAGAATTAGGAATGGCTTTGGCTGATAAAGGTCATGAAGTGCATTTTATTACATACAATCAACCAGTTAGATTAGATTTTATTTCCCATAATTTACATTTTCACCAAGTAATTTTAGAGGAATATCCCTTATTTCAATATCAACCTTATGAGTTAGCTTTATCAAGTAAAATGGTAGAAGTAGTAAGAAAACATGAGTTGGAGGTTTTACATGTTCATTATGCAATTCCGCATGCTTATGCAGCATATATGGCAAAACAAATGTTAAAAGAAAAAGGTTTAGACGTAAGAGTTGTTACTACACTTCATGGAACAGATATAACTTTAGTTGGTAGTCATCCAACGTATAAAACGGCTGTAGAATTTAGTATAAATAATTCTGATGTTGTTACTGCGGTTTCTAATAATTTAAAAGAAACTACAAACAAACTTTTTAATATTAGAAAAGATATTAAAGTTGTCTATAATTTTATCGATGTAGAAAAATATGCAGCTGCTGGTGATGAAGAATGTAATAGAATTGCAATTGCAAAACCAAACGAAAAAATTTTAACACACGTAAGTAATTTTAGACCTGTTAAAAGAGTTGAAGATGTGGTTAAAGTTTTTTATGAAGTAAATAAAGAAATTCCTTCAAAACTATTAATGATTGGTGAAGGGCCAGAAAGAGCAAAAGCAGAAAAATTAGTAAAAGAATTAAAAATCTCTGAAGATGTTTTCTTTTTAGGAAATAGCACAGAAGTTGCAAAAATATTATGCTATACAGATCTGTTTTTATTACCATCTCAAACAGAAAGTTTTGGTTTAGCAGCTTTAGAAGCAATGGCAGCAGGTACTGCTGTAATATCTACAAATACTGGTGGTTTACCAGAAGTGAATATTCACGGAGAAACTGGTTACTTAAGTGATTTAGGAGATGTTTCTGATATGGCAAAAAATGCAATTTCAATTTTAAAAGACGATGTAACTTTAGCGTGTTTTAAACAAAATGCAAAAGAGCAAACAAAACGTTTTTCTTTAGAAAATATTTTACCTGTTTATGAAGATATTTATAAATCGTGTTTTAAAACAGAAGTTTAAAACATAAAAAAAAGCTCAAATAAATGTTTGAGCTTTTTTTTATATATTTAAAGAAATCTAACTTTCTTTACGTTTTCTTCCGAATCCACCAGAAGACCTTCTATCTCCACCAGAGCTTCTGTTTGATCTGTCTGGTCTATCAGAAGAACGTCTGTCTGATCTTCCTCTACTAGAATCTCCACCTCTAGAAGAACCTTCAGAACTTCTACGTCTTCCAAAACCACCTTCTTTCTTACCTCCAAATGGTTTTCTTCCACCACCACCTCTTCTTCCGCCACCAGAACGTTCTTTCTTTGTAATTTCTATATTAACAGAACGTCCATCAAAATCTGGTTGATTAGCTGCAAATGCTTCTAATGTTTTGTCTTCGAAATTTTTATCAATTTCAAAGAAAGAAAAAGTATCTAAAATATCTATAGAACCTATTTCTACTTTGTCACCAATATTTTGTTCGTTAATTAACCCAATTAGTTTTCCTGGATTTAAGTTGTCTTTTCTACCAATATTAATAAAAAAACGAGTCATGTTCTCATCAATAGCTCTAGCTCTAGAATTTTCTCTAGAAGATAGATCGTTTAAATCTTTAGAGTTTTCATAATACTTTAACATGGTATTAAATTCTAAAGAAACAAACTTTTTAATTAATTCTTCTCTATCTAAAGATTCTAATTTCTCGAAAATAGTAGGTAAGAATTCTGCCATTTCAGATTCATTTACTTCCGTATTTTGAACCTTATCGATTAAGTTAACTAATTGATTTTGTAGAATTTCTTTACCAGAAGGCACTTTACCTTCTATAAATTTCTTCTTAATAATTCTTTCTATCTGTCTTAACTTTCCTTTTTCTTTTCCGTTTACTAAAACACAAGAAATACCCTTGTTACCAGCTCTACCAGTTCTACCACTTCTATGTGTATAGTTTTCTATTTGATCCGGTAATTTATGATTTAATACGTGCGTTAATTCAGTAACGTCTAATCCACGAGCGGCAACATCTGTTGCAACTAATATTTTAATTGTTTTTTTTCTGAATTTACCCATCACAGAATCTCTTTGCCCTTGAGATAAATCTCCGTGCAAACAATCAGCATTATAACCATCTCTAATTAAGTTGTCTGCAACTTCTTGTGTCTCTCTACGAGTTCTACAAAAGATAATTGCGTAAATATCAGGATTTAAATCTGCTATTCTCTTTAAAGCTGGGTAACGCGTTCTTTCAGTAACAGAATAATATTCATGCGTTACGTTTTCTGAACCTGCATTCTTTTCACCAGAAGTAATTTCTACTGGTTTAGTCATATAGTTTCTAGCAATTGCTTCAACTTCTCTAGGAAAAGTTGCAGAAAACAATAACGTTTGTTTTGTTTCTGGTGTTGCTTCTAAAACTTTATCTAATTCGTCTTTAAAACCCATGTTCAACATTTCATCAGCTTCATCTAAAACTAACCATTGAACGTTTCCTAATTTTAAAGCTCTTCTTTTTATTAAATCGACTGTTCTACCAGGAGTTCCAACAACAATTTGCGAACCTCTTTTTAAAGATCTAATTTGATCTTCCATACTAGAACCACCATAAACTGTAGTTACTTTAATACTTGGTAAATATTTACAAAAGTCTTTAATATTATTACCAATTTGAACTGCTAGTTCTCTTGTTGGAGATAAAATAATAGCTTGTACATTACCATTATTCTCATCTAAAAGCTCTAATATTGGTAAGCTAAAAGCAGCAGTTTTACCTGTACCTGTTTGTGCAAATGCTTTTAAATCGTCTGTTGAAGAAATAATTTGTGGAATTGCTTTTTCTTGAATAACAGTTGGTTTTTCATATCCTAAATCTGTTAATGCTCTGTTGATAGGTTCTTTAAGACCTAGTTCTAAAAATGTTGACATACTGTGATTTTTGTAGATTCACAGAACGCCCACCTGCAAATCAAATTATAAATTTCGACTTGATTTTTTATTGAGTAACCTCAAAAATAAAACCGTGCAAAGGTACAGTAAATTAAATAAATGGAAAGAGTAATGTTGACTATTACTTTTCACTTAATTCTTTAAGTTGAAAAATAATATTCTTTGAAGAAATAGAAGCAAAACTATTTTTTATGATCCCTTTTTTACTAACAAGAATAGTTCTTGGCATTTTACTTGTTAAAAAATTATTTGCTTCACTTTTTGTGTCAATAAAAAATTGATTTTTAATATCTAAATTATCTATTCTATCTAAAGAGTCATAACCAAATTTTAATTGTAAAAACTGAATTTCTGGAAACTTTTCAGATAAATATTTAACTCTTGATGAAATGTAGTTTTTAGAAAAATATTCTGGATTCCAAAAGAATAAACAAGATTTTTTGTTTTTTATAATTTTACTTATAGAATGATTGCCATTTGTAAAATCTATCAAAGTAAAATTTGGAATTTTTGTATCTTTTTTCAAGTACTTACTATCATTAAGTAATAATCTTACTTGTTTTAAATCCTTCTTATTAGCACTTAAATCAAAAAATGTATTAAAGACTTTTTCATCTATATTACATGTAGATCTTCTATAAAAATGGCCAATAACGGTTTGTTTTAAGAATGCATTTTTTGATTCTGGAGTACAAACTGTAGCATCTATTGTTTTTAATAAATCATTTGTAAAGTTGGTTGAATACTCATTTGTCATTGGTTTGTATCCTAGCGAATAAGTGATGTTATATAAATAGTTTTTTACATATTGAGAATATGCACTGTAATACATTAAAGAATCTTTGTTAATGGTAATTTCTTTTCTATAATTATAGAAATCAGTATCCGTTTTAGGAAATTCTTTTGTTTTCGAATATTTAGTATATACAATTGGGTACCTTTCTATTCTTGAATAAATAGGATATGTAAGTGCGACTTTTAACAAGCTTTTAAAACCAAAAGTTTCTTCTGGATTGTTTTCAATATAATTATTATAGGAATCTATTTTTAATTGAATCAAAGAATCTGTCTTCCTTTTAAATTCTTTAGGTTCTAGCTTGTTGAATTTATAATTTGTTTTGTAATCCTTTTCTTCTTCTAAAAAACAATCAATTAAAACATTATTTCTTTTGGAGCCTTTACCTGCAAAAACCAAAGATTCATCAAAATCCCAAGTATTTAAACGAAGCATTAAACTATCTAAAGGTTCTAAATAAATGTATTGATTCTCATTACCGTGAATAAAATAATACAAACCTTCATTAAAATTCTCTAACTTACCTATAAATTTATTATTCTTATCTAAAAATAGTGTGTCTACTATTTTCTCCATAGAATGTAACGTAACAAAATTAGATTTTGGGTTTATAATTTTACCACCAAAATAAGTTGAATTTTCTTCATTTGAAGTACAGCCAACAAAAAGAGTTAACGTTAAAAATAGTGTGTAAATGAGTAATTTTTTTATCATATAGTTTTAAGGACTCAATGTAGCTTTTTTACAAATTTAAGTATTAGATGTAGTTTCTCTTGTTAATTCGTTGTTAAATAAGTTCTAAATTATTGCTTAAAGTTTTAATGTTTTTTCTTTAAAACGGTTTGCAATCACTATTAAAAAGAAAAATCAAATTCGTACTTTTGCACAAAATTTAAAAACTATAGTATGTTATCAGTTTCTAACTTATCTGTGCAATTCGGAAAACGAATTTTGTTTGATGATGTAAATACCAAATTTCAAACAGGAAACTGTTATGGAATTATTGGAGCCAATGGTGCCGGGAAATCCACATTTTTAAAAATCATTTCAGGTGTTCAAGAACCAACTTCTGGACAAGTTCATTTAGAGAAAGGGAAAAGAATGTCTGTTCTTACACAAGATCATTATGCTTTTGATGAATATCCTGTATTAGAAACAGTTATAATGGGTAACAAAGAACTGTTTAAAATAAAAAAGCAAATAGATGATTTATATGCTGATTATACTGATGAAAACGCAGAGAAAATTGGTGAGCTTCAAATAATTTTTGAAGAAATGAATGGTTGGAATGCAGATTCTGATGCTGCTATTATGTTATCTAATTTAGGGATTTCTGAAGACATACATTATACATTAATGAAAGATTTAGATGGTAAACAAAAAGTACGTGTATTAATCGCACAAGCACTTTTTGGAAACCCTGATGTTTTAATAATGGATGAACCTACCAATGATTTAGATTTTGAAACTATTGCTTGGTTAGAAAACTTTATTGCAAATTTTGATAATTGTGTTATTGTAGTTTCTCATGATAGACACTTTTTAGATGCAGTTTGTACACATATTTCTGATATTGATTATAGTAAAATAAATCATTATTCTGGTAATTATACTTTTTGGTATGAATCTAGCCAATTAGCAACAAGACAAAGAGCACAACAAAATAAAAAAGCAGAAGAGAAAAAGAAGGAATTGGAAGAATTTATTCGTCGTTTTTCTGCAAACATGGCAAAATCTAAACAAGCAACTTCTCGTAAAAAAATGATCGAGAAATTAAATGTTGATGAGATTAAGCCCTCTAGTAGACGTTATCCAGCAATTATTTATAAAAGTGATAGAGAAGCAGGAGATCAGATTTTAAATATTGATAAATTAAGCAAAGAGTTTGAAGGAGAGAAATTATTTGATAAAGTACACATCAACTTAAATAAAGGTGATAAAGTTGCTGTAATTTCTAAAAACTCTAGAGCAGTAACAGCTTTTTATCAAATTATTACTGAAAATGAAAAAGCGGATACTGGAGAATTCGATTGGGGAGTTACAACAACACAATCATATTTGCCGTTAGATAATTCAAGTTTTTTCCAAGATGGAGAATTAAATTTAGTAGATTGGTTAAGACAATACGCACAAACAGAAGAAGAACGTGAAGAAGTTTTCTTAAGAGGGTTTTTAGGAAAAATGATTTTCTCTGGTGAAGAAGCTTTAAAGAAAAGTAATGTTTTGTCTGGAGGAGAAAAAGTACGTTGTATGTTGTCTAGAATGATGATGAAAAGAGGAAATGTTTTAGTTTTAGATGAACCTACAAATCACTTGGATTTAGAATCAATTCAATCTTTAAATAATTCATTAATCAACTTTAATGGAACTATTTTGTTTACTACTCATGATCATGAGTTTGCAAATACTGTTGCCAATAGAATTATAGAATTAACTCCAAAAGGAGTTATTGATAGACATTCTACTTTTGACGATTATTTGTCTGACCCGAAAATTAAAGAATTACGAGAAAAAATGTATTCTTAATATAAAAAAAAAGGAAGCTATTTAGCTTCCTTTTTTTTGTTAATCATTATCGTGATTACAATGTCTTCCGTGTTTGTTTCCATGATGTCCATTTCCATGACCATGTCCTTTTCCTCTTTTCTTTATAATTAGTTTTTTATGAATAACTTGTTTTTTAGATTTTATTTTTAAGAAGTACCTTCCTTTTCTTAACCAACCAAAGTCAAAAGTATTTACTCCTTTCTTTAATCGATGTTTTAATACTCGTACTCCGTATTTATTTAAAACAACTAGTTTACCTTTTAGATTCACTTTAATATTTGCAAATCGTTTTGTAGGATTTGGATATACTTTTACTCTTAAATCTGGAATTTCAGGTATTATTGGTTCTTCAATTTGAGTGGTATATGTATTTGTAATTACAGGAGGATTGTAATCAAAATAAATATTAGCTGTGTTTTCTATAACATCACCAATAGCAAAAGTACTTTTTGGTTTAATTTTATAATAAATCCAACCATGACTTCCTAGTTCATTAGAAGTACTATCTGCTAAATGAATGTTTTCAAAAATAAAATCTACTTTATTATCATCTGTTACAGAAATTCTATAATTATGGCTTGCTGTAATTGGCTGAAAACTATCCCAATCTAAATCTGCATCTAGTTCATTTTTTACAACAATGTTAATAGCAGATGCAGTTCCTGTATTTTGAAAACGTATTCTATAATTTAGAAAATCTGAAACTTGATTTTCATTGATGAAATTTCCTTCTAGTGCAATAATATCATTTGGGTCATAAGAACCAATAGTTATATCATTATAAATAACAGTATTATCGGTAGAATTTGCATCGCCAGTTGTTGGGTTTATTGTACAGTTATAAGTTAATACATCTCCGTTGTTTACTGGGTTTGTTGGATCTGTAGGTCTGTTGATTTCAAAAGTAACATCAATAAAATTCTTTTCGAACGGATATAAGTTGGTGTAATTCCAGCTTAATGAATTTATAGTTTGTGTTACCACTGTTTCTGAAGCACCAATGAAAATTTCCTTTAAATCATCAAAAGATAGATTAATATCTCCACTTAGTATTGTTGAACCTACATTTTCATAAAATATTCTAACAGTAGTTTGAAATCCGGGTCTAGACTCTGTAATAGGTAAAATACTAACTTTAACATCATCCACCTGTGTATTTGCAGTTATACAGAAATCAACAACTTGTGTTGCACCAGAACCCGTAAAGTTTACATTTTGAGTTGTTGGTGTAACGGTAAAGAAACTAGGGAAGTTTGAAAAGATATCTAACGTATTATTAGCCTCTTGAGTATATAATAAATACTGCCCATTATTACCTGTAAATGTAACATTAGAAGTATTTGTACTTGTATTGGTGAGTTTTGTATTTATTGATTTTCTATCTAAAATATCACAACCATTTGCATCAAGATCAAATGATACAGTTCCTGTAATTGTGTTTGAATTAGTAGGAATAAATGAACAAATATCTGAATAATAAGATTGAGTATCTTTTCTTGTAAAAGTAGAATTTGCTTGAGCAATATCATCAACACAAATTAGATTTAAATTAGGATTATTTCTAGCATCAAACCAATTTGATGTAATCGAAGAATTATTTCCATTCTTTATATTCAAATTTGTTAATTGGTTATTGTTACAATATAATTTATTCAAATTAGTTTGAAAACTAACATCTAAAGTTGAAATTTGGTTATTGCTACATGAAACTGTTGTTAAAGCTGTGTTTGAATTTAAATCTAAATTAGTTAATAAATTACTATTACAATTTAGAGTAGTGATTGCAATATTTTGTGTTAAAATTAGATATGATAAAGAATTATTTCTACAATCTAACCAAGTTATTCCAGAGTTTTGAGTTAGGTCTAAATTGGTTAGTTGATTTTGATAACATTTTAATGTAGTTAAAGTGGTTGTGTTTGGTAATGTTAAACTTGTTAAGCCGTTATTATTACAAATTATACTTGAAATTGAAGTGTAAGTTGAAGTGTTTAAATTACTTATTTGGTTATAAGCTACATTTAAAGTTGTTAAACTGTTTGTGTTTGGAAGAATTAAATTATTAATATTATTGCCTGAAAAATTGATATCTGTTAATGATGTATTTGCAGATAAATTTATTGATGTCAAGTGATTGTTAGATGAATTAACTTGTGTTAAAGTACCTGCGTTTGGTAATATTAGAGATGTTAACCCTCCAGGATGTCCCATGTAATTTATGTTACTAGAACAATTTAAACTTGTTAATTGGGTAAGAGCTGATACATCCAAACTGGTTAAATCGTTATCTGAACAATTTAATGAGGTTAAGTTTGTAAATGCTTCTATTCCTGTAAAGTCATATATACCTTCAAAAATAAAAATGCTTCCACCATTAAATGGATCATTTGGGTCTGGCATCATTTGTTCATCTCTATGATGGTTAGAAATGTTTAAAACTGTTATAGCTTGTGCTTCTTGGACGGAAATTTGTCCATCAAAATTAGTGTCTATTCTAGGAGAATAACTAATTAAAGCTTGTTTGAATTCAGGGTCAGGAATATTTACATTCTGACTTAAAGAAGCTAATGAAATGAAAATAAAGAATAATAGTAACTGATTTTTTAGTAAAAGTGTTTTCATAGTTATTATTTTTAATTTAATTCAAAAGTATTATTAATATGAAATAATTATATCAGGAAAATCACCCTTAACTATAAAGTAAAACACTAAAATTATTTGTTATTAAAATAAAGAACAAAAAAAAGCTCTTGAATTTCAAGAGCTTTTTATAAAATAATAATATTTTATGTAAATTATTTTACATCCATTAATTCAACATCAAAAATAAGTGTTGCATCTGGTGGAATTACACCTCCAGCACCCGCAGAACCATAACCTAAATTAGAAGGGATTACAAAACGAGCTTTATCACCCACTTGTAATAACTGAATTCCTTCATCCCAACCAGCAATAACTTGACCAACACCAACATTAAAATCGATTGGTTGTTTTCTTTTATAAGAAGAGTCAAAAACAGTACCGTCTAATAACTGCCCTTTATAATGTACAGAAACACCAGCGCCTTTAGTTGCTTGTTTTCCATCACCTTTTTGTAAAATTTGGTAACGTAAACCACTTTTAGTTTCATCATAACCAGCGGCAACAGAATCTAATAATTCTTTTTGTTTTGCTATTTCATCAGCTTCACGCTTTTCTCTAGATCCTTCAAAAGTTCTAAACGCTTCAATAGCATTAAAAGCTTCTGCTTCTGCACCAACTCTAATGATTTCCACTTTCATATCATCTCCTTGTGCAACTGCATCAACAACATCTTGGCTATCGATAACTGTACCAAATACGGTATGTTTACCATCTAACCATGGAGTAGGAACGTGGGTAATATAAAACTGACTACCGTTAGTTGCTGGACCTGAATTGGCCATTGCTAATTTTCCTGGAGCATCATGTTTTAAATCTGGGTGAAATTCATCATCAAACTTATAACCAGGGTTTCCTGTTCCTGTTCCTTGTGGGCAACCACCTTGAACCATAAATTCAGGAATTACTCTGTGGAATTTTAATCCATCATAATAAGGAGTTCCTTGATCTTTTGCCGAGTTCTCTAAATTTCCTTCCGCTAAAGCGATAAAGTTACCAACTGTTCCTGGTGCTTTTTCATTTTCTAATTTTACTAAAATCTCACCTTTTGGGGTAATGAATTTTGCATAGATTCCGTTATTCATATTATTTAATTTTACTTTATTGTCTCCTCGAGCGCAGTCGAGATGTTTTAATTATTTATTAGTTATCGACTGCACTCGAACTGACATTCTTATTATTTATTGTTACTGAAAACAAATTCAGAATAAATTATTTTTTTGAATTTAAAATTGAAAAAGCATAGGTAAGTCCAATATTGATATTTGATGAATTTACGTTTCCAAAAGGGGACCACATTTGTCCGCCAGCAATATGAAACGAAAGATCATTGTTTACATGATAATTTATACCAATTGTTGGTCTTAATAACACACCTTCACCAGAATCTACACGCCCACCACCAGCAACACCACCAGATAATTCTAAAAATGTAGAAAAATTATCATTTAAAAATTTATTAGATTTAATACCCAAGCCAAAGATACCATGTGCATAACCACCAGATTTCCCTAGATAAGCAAAAGAAGCTTCAGCCGCTACATAAAACCTGTGATTCAAATCATATTGAGCTTTTAGAGCAATTAACTGCAAGTCACTAGCAGGAATTCCAAATTTAGCAACATCAAAATATGATTGATTTTCCACAACTATTTGTACACCTTGAGTTTTAATTTCTGTTATTTTTTCATCAGAAAAAGGGTCTTTTGTTCCGCCACTTAAACCATAATACTTTAAACTAAAACCAGCAGTATATGCTTCAAAAGTACCGCCAATAGATCTATGATAACCACCATGAGCGCTTACTCCAAATTTCTTTGTAATTTTAACATCTGCTCCTATATTTGGGTATATTGTTAGTCCATTTTCTGGATAGATTCTTCCACCAGCAGCTCCAAGACCAAATTTACCAAATAAGTTTACATATCTAGTTTCTACAAAGTTCTTACCAACTCCTAAAAATAAATCCATAAAACCAGCAGTTAAACCAGCGTACATAGCATCTACATGCGCATAAATAAAAGTGTTGTTTGTTAAGTAACGTTGATATTCAAAACCTAAAACAGATAAGGTGTGATCTATAGCTTTGTATTTTGGTGTTGTACTTGCATCTGTTCTAGAATCACCAAAAGGAAAGAAATAATCAAAAGTCATTTGTTGTACGCTTTTTACAGCTGGTTTCTGCCAAAACTCATCTTTAGAAGTACTGTCTACAATAAATTTTTCTTGTGCATCTGCATAAGAAACGGTTCTTAAAGTTGTCGGTATTTCAACAAAAAAGGAAACATTATCGTTTTTTTGAATTCCTGTAAAAAAGTTAACATATCCATATTGTACACCAAAAGAGTAGCCATTTTTCTTGTATTGTAATCCTGCATTTGGGTAAATAATTCCGCCACCATTGACTAAACTTCTGTAACCACCACCACCACCAAAATGGATATTTGCATCAAAATATAAGTTTTTATAGATTTGAGTATTTACACCTAAATTGACTCCTAAAGTAAATAAACCACCTTGATCTCCTGTTACAGCTGTATGAAAACCAGCACCAGTATAGAGCCAATCATTTATTGGAATGTTGTAGTTTACTCCAACAAAACCCATTGTTGGTTTAAGACTATAACTTACTTGTTCATCTGGTTGATGAACCAAAATATAATTTACTCTAATACTATTATGTAATTCTTTACCTTTTAAATTTGATAAATTTTTAGACTGTGAAAAAGCTTGAAAACAAGATAATGTAAAAACTAAAAAAAGTATTTTTCTCATAGTATTATTTTTGTTTTATTTTTTGAATTCACTCGTAAAATGTAATTTTACGGTAGGATATTTACTTTGTGTCATTTGAATTGTAAAAGAAGAATCTGCTAAAAACACTAATTGACCTTGTTTATCTTTTGCTAAATAACGTTGTTTAACACGTTTAAACTCTTTAAATTCTTCGCTTTTTGGGTTTTCTGGTTCTACCCAACAAGCTTTATGAACACTTAAGTTTTCGTACGTACATTTTGCACCATATTCATGTTCTAAACGGTATTGAATTACTTCATATTGAAGCGCTCCAACGGTTCCAATAACGCGTCTTCCGTTCATTTCTAAAACAAATAGTTGTGCAACTCCTTCATCCATTAATTGATCTAAACCTTTATACAGTTGTTTAGATTTCATTGGATCGGCATTGTTTACATATCTAAAATGTTCTGGAGAAAAACTCGGAATCCCTTTGAAATTCAATTGTTCACCTTCAGTTAAAGTATCTCCAATTTTAAAATTTCCTGTATCATGTATACCTACAATATCGCCTGGATATGAAATATCTACGATTTCTTTTTTCTCCGCAAAAAATGCATTCGGACTAGAAAATTTCACTTTCTTGCCATTTCTAACATGTAAATAAGGAGCATTTCGTTTAAAAGTTCCTGATACAATTTTTATAAATGCTAATCTATCTCTATGTTTAGGGTCCATATTTGCATGAATTTTAAACACAAAACCTGTTAACTTTTCTTCTTTTGAATCTACTAAACGCTCTTCTGCTTTTTTTGGTTGAGGAGAAGGTGCAATTTCAATAAATGCATCTAACAATTCTTTTACTCCAAAATTATTTAATGCAGAACCAAAAAATACGGGTTGCAGATTTCCTTCTAAATATTCGTCTCTATTAAAATCTGGGTAAACTTCGCTAATTAATTCTATTTCTTCACGTAAAGTTTCAGCGGCTTTATTACCAATTATTTTATCTAATTCAGGATTAGATAAATCATCAAACTGAACTCCTTCAGAAATTGAGGTCTTATTATCACCAGAAAAAAGATTTAATTTCTTTTCCCAAATATTGTAAATACCTTTAAAATCATAACCCATTCCAATAGGGAAACTCATTGGTGTAACGCGTAAACCTAATTTTTGTTCAACTTCATCTAATAAATCAAAAGCATCTTTTCCTTCTCTATCTAATTTATTGATAAAAACCAACATTGGTATGCTTCTCATTCTACAAACTTCAACTAACTTTTCAGTTTGTGGTTCTACACCTTTTGCAACATCAATTACAACAATAACACTATCTACAGCAGTTAAAGTTCTAAAAGTATCTTCAGCAAAATCCTTGTGACCTGGCGTATCTAAAATATTTATTTTCTTGTCTTTGTAAATAAAAGCTAAAACTGAAGTAGCAACAGAAATTCCACGCTGACGCTCAATTTCCATAAAATCGGAAGTTGCACCTTTCTTTATTTTATTATTTTTTACAGCACCGGCTTCTTGAATTGCACCACCAAAAAGTAGTAATTTTTCTGTTAATGTAGTTTTACCTGCATCTGGATGCGATATGATACCAAATGTTCTTCTACGTGCTATTTCTTTTAAAAAACTCATCTACAAATTTTGAGGTGCAAAGATACGTTTTATTCATTAATTTTTATACTGAAAATTGATGTCTAAAAAACCAATAAAATATATCTAATTTTCTAAAAAAAAATGATTAATCTATAATTTCAATGGTCATTGTAATATCTTCAACCGGCCATTCATCTACACCAACTTTTACTTTAGATATTTTATCCATAGTATTAAATCCAGAAATTACTTCACCAAAAACAGTATGTTCATTATTTAAATGATGTGCTCCATTTCTATTATGAACCATATAGAATTCAAACGGACTTGATAATTTATTAGGATTTTTTTCCCACTGTCTAGCAGCAGCTAAAGCACCGTATTTGTGCTTCCTATTATTTTTGAACTCAGGCTTTATAAGATAATTACCATACAATCTTCTTTGTTTTCGAGTGTAGGTTTCATCGGAATTACCACCTTGTATTACAAAGTTTTTTGCAACTCTATAGATTTCAGTTGTATTAAAGTATTCTATTTTGGTTAAAAAGATAAAGTTTGCTCTGTGAATAGGAACATCATCATATAAACGAATTTTAATATTCCCAAATTTTGTTTTTATGAGTACTTTATTCTCCTTGTGCTGTTTTCCGTATTCTGTAAAAAAAACTTCTACATTATCTTTGTGTAAACTGTCCCAGGGTCTAATTACTTTTTCAACTTTTTTTAATTCCTTTTTATTGTCAAAATTTAAAGAATTTTTAGCTGCTTTTTTTTCTTCTTTACATTGATATAAAGTTGTTAAAATTAAAAGCAGTAATATCTTGTAGTAAATTTTCATCAATAATGATTATTTTAAAATGTAAATATAAATCATCAAAATATAATAATAGAGAAGTCTTATGATTTTATGATTTTTTTAAATATTGATTTTCTTACATTTGTGGATATGGAAGAACAAGTTGTTTTAGTTGATGAAAATGATAACCAAATTGGTTTAATGCCCAAAATGGAAGCGCATGAAAAAGCGGTTTTACACAGAGCATTTTCTGTGTTTGTTTTTAATGAAAAAGGAGAATTAATGCTGCAACAAAGAGCTGCTCATAAATATCATTCGCCTTTATTGTGGACAAATACTTGTTGTTCCCATCAAAGAGACGGAGAAAGTAATGTTGAAGCTGGTAAAAGAAGGTTACATGAGGAAATGGGGTTTACAACAGAGCTAAAAGAAGTTTTCCATTTTATTTATAAAGCACCATTTGATAACGGATTAACGGAACATGAATTAGATCATGTTTTAATTGGTGAATTTGATGAGTTACCAAGTATTAATGAAGACGAAGTAGCAGCCTGTAAATGGATGTCTTTAGAAGAAGTAAAGGTTGATATTGAAAATCAACCAGAAACTTACACAGAATGGTTTAAAATTATTTTTGATAAATCTTTTGAAAAATTAACAAATGCCTAAAGTAAAAGTATACAGAAGAGCTCATTTTAATGCGGCGCACAGATTATTTAATTCAGATTGGTCTGATGAAAAAAATGCAGAAGTATTTGGTAAATGCAGTAACCCTAATTATCACGGTCATAATTATGAAATGATTGTAGCTTTATTTGGTGAAGTAGATGCTACAACTGGTTTTGTGTATGATTTAGGCTTGTTAAGAGAATTAATCAAAAAAGAGGTTGAAGAACCATTTGATCATAAAAACTTAAATATTGAAGTAGTTGAATTTAAAAATTTAAACCCTACAGCAGAAAATATTTCAATAATTATATACAACAAATTGCGACCTCATATTCCGGCTCATTTAGAAATAGAAGTAACTTTATATGAAACAAGAAGGAATTTTGTACGTTATTCAGGAGAGTAAAAGATATTATGAAAATAAATCAATTATTAAAATTCAAACCAATTCTTATAGAAAAAATCTGGGGCGGTGAAAAATTAATGACATTGCTTCATAAAGATTCTAATAAAACAGATATTGGAGAAAGCTGGGAAATTTCTGACGTTAATGAATCTATTTCTGTAGTTTCTAACGGAGAATTAAAAGGAAGGAATTTAAAACAATTAATAAGTAAATATAAATCTGAATTAGTAGGAAAAAATGTTTACGATCAATTTGGAGAAAATTTCCCGCTTTTAATAAAGTTTATTGATGCAAAAAAAGCATTGAGTATTCAATTACACCCAGATGATAGTTTAGCAAAAAAACGCCACAACTCTTTTGGTAAAACAGAAATGTGGTACATAATGCAAGCAGATAAGTTTTCTAATTTAATAGTAGGTTTTAAAAAGAACTCTAACAAAGAAGAATATTTATACCATTTAGAAAACAAATCTCTTTTAAGTATTCTAAATGCGGAAGAAATAAAAAAAGGAGATACGTACTTTATTCCAACAGGAACTATACATGCAATAGGGGCAGGAGTTTTGCTGGCAGAAATTCAACAAACGTCAGATATTACATATAGAATTTATGATTGGGACAGACCAAACCCAGACGGAACCTTTAGAGATTTACATACAAAAGAAGCAATTGAAGCTATAGATTATTCTGCAAAAGAGTCTTATAAGACATCTTATAATACAATTGAAAATACTTCTTCAGAAATTGTTTCTTGCCCTTATTTTACAACAAATATTATACCTATAAATGAAACTATTTTAGTAAATAATTCTAATAAAGATAGTTTTGTTGTTTATATGTGTGTTGAGGGGAATGTAGAAGTTCAATTTGAAAATCAAACTGAAAAATTGCGAAAAGGAGAAACAATTTTAGTTCCTGCTTGCGTTAAAGAGATTTCAATTCATCCGAAGAAAAAATCTGAATTATTAGAAATTTATATAAAGTAATTTTATGAAAATAATTGCAATGATTCCCGCTCGTTATAGTGCTTCTCGTTTTCCAGGGAAATTAATGAAAGATCTTGGAGGAAAGCCAGTTATTTTAAGAACTTACCAAGCGGCTTTACAGACTAATTTGTTTGATGAAGTGTATGTTGTTACAGATTCTGATGTAATATTTAGTACAATTACAAATGCAGATGGAAAAGCGATAATGAGTATAAAAGAACACGAATGTGGTTCCGATAGAATTGCTGAAGCAGTAGAAAATATTGATGCAGATATTGTTATAAACGTTCAAGGTGATGAGCCATTTATAGATGCCGTTTCACTTTCTAAATTAATAGACGTTTTTAAAAATGATATTAAAAATGAAATTGATTTAGCTTCTTTAAAAGTACAAATAACAAACCAAGAGGATATTGAAAACCTTAATAATGTTAAGGTTATTACGGATATAGATAATTTAGCAATTTACTTTTCTAGAAGTGTAATTCCATATCATAGAGATAAAGATATTGAAGTAAAATACTATAAGCACAAAGGAGTTTACGCTTTTAGAAAACAAGCTTTAATCGACTTTTATAATACACCAATGACACCTTTAGAAGCCGCTGAAAAAATTGAAGCTATTAGATATCAAGAAATTGGTAAAAAAATAAAAATGGTAGAAACAGATGTTGAAGCTGTTGGTATAGATACTCCTGAAGATTTAGAAAAAGCAAAACAATTTTTAAATTTATAGATTATCAAAAATTATAAAAACATAAAGGTAATTGCTTTTGATGCTGATGATACTTTGTGGGTAAACGAAACCTATTTTAGAGAAGCAGAACATGAGTTTGCAAAACTACTTTCTAAATATGAAACCGAGAATAAAATAGATCAAGAACTTTTAAAAAAAGAAATAGAGAACTTAAAATTTTACGGATACGGAATTAAAGGCTTCATTCTTTCTATGATAGAATGTGCGTTAGAATTGTCTAATTATCAAATTTCTCAAAAAACGATTGAAGCTATTTTAAATATTGGTAAAGAAATGTTAGAAAAGCCAATTGAATTAGTAGATGGAGTAGAAGAAATCTTACAAAATCTACAAAGAAAATATAAATTGATAGTTGCCACAAAAGGCGATTTATTAGATCAAGAAAGAAAGTTAGAAAGGTCTAATTTGCTTAAATACTTCCACCATGTAGAAGTAATGAGTGATAAAAAAGAGAAAGATTATAAAAAGTTAATTAATCATTTAGATATAAATTCATCAGAATTATTAATGATTGGTAATTCTTTAAAATCAGACGTTTTACCCTTAATTAAAATAGGTGCTTCCGCAATTCATGTTCCTTTTCATACAACTTGGGTACATGAAGAAGTTTCAAAAGAAGAAGAATCTAAAACAAATTATAATACTGTTTTAAATATAAAAGAAGTTTTAACGCTCTTTTAAATAAATACCCTAAATTTGCACTTTTAAACAAATAAGATTATGGCAAGTATAAAAAACTTAAAAAAAGATATCAATTACGTATTAGGTGATGTTATCGAATATGCATTAGATGTTTCAATTTTAAAAAACGAATCTAAAAAAGGAGACGCAATCATAGATGAAGCTATTGAAACTTTTGATACTTTAGTAGCAAAAGTAAATGCAAAAGGTGTTGAAAATAAAAAAGCACACTTTAAATCTCTTAATGGAGAATTAGAAACAAAAGCAAAAGCGTTAGTAGAAAAGATTAATAGTCTTTAATTAACATTTTTTAAACAAAACTTTAAGACCATCATCTATTTAGATGATGGTTTTTTTATTAAATTTGATTCTGTATAATAAAACAATATTGTTTACGTTATATCAATAAGTTAAATTTTTTAAAAATGGCTAGAGCAATGTTTGAGTACACTAAAACTGTGCTCCAAAAAGTGAGTTTTAATTCGGAGTTGTTTTGCAAAGAATTAGAAAAATCTTTAAGTAGACTCTTACCTTATGAAATAAAAGAATTAACGATTTGGTTAAAGCAGTTTACTGCCAACAAACCAGAGTTATATTCTTGTATGGCATTAGTTGAGTGAAAAAAAAAGGAAGCATTTAGCTTCCTTTTTTTTATATAAAATATTATTTTCCTTTTTTTCTTTTATATTTTCTCATTAAGTTTCTTACAAATTTCTTTTCTGCAGTTTTAAATTTTAAAAGCTTCTTATAGGTAAGAATATTTGTCAATTTTGTATCAAGTTCTAGCTTTGTTTTATAAACTTCTCCATCAATTTTTTTAATTTTTAGCATTATTGATTTTGCTTCTTGTTCAGAAATTGAGTCTACACCACCTGCTTTTCTTATTTTTGAGACTAGCTTGTATTTTTCTAGCCTTTCTAGAAGATGTAACTTTTTATCATATTTATTATAAATAGGCCAAAATTCTTGAGCTTCTTTAGATGTTAAGTTTAATTCTTCTGTTAAGAACGCTATTTTTAAAATTTTAATTTTTTCGTTTCTTCTCTGTTTTTTTTCTATTTTTTGTGAGCTCATAAAAAAGCTTGTCAAAAACAAAAAACTGAATAAAAGTGTTATTTTTTTCATTTTAATTATTTTCTAAAATTAATGATATGTTTCCATCATTACTTAAATAATCTTCTAATTCATCACTAGAAATTGAATTTGGGGTCATATCAGACTCGTCAAATTCTAATTCAGAATAGGTTATTGCAAGATCATTTTCACTTATTAAACTGATGTTGTTGTTCATCCAGTTTTCAATTTCATTATCTGCTAAACTTTCAAAAGTAATATCTTCAGTGTCATTAAAAACATAAGAATTTAAACCTAAAAAGAATACTATACAAGCTGCTGCTGCAAGAGGGGTAAGTTTAAGAATTCTTTGTTTTAGAGAAATTACCTTAACTTCTTTTTCTGTTGTTAAAGCTTTATTTAAAACAGTGTTTTCTAAATTATCAAAATATGCATCAGGAGTTTTAAAAGTGATATTTTTTGGAATTTTATCTTCATATAAAAAACTAGAAAAACGATCTTCTACATCAGAAAAATAATTCTCTGGTGCATTAAAACCAGATTTCTTTTTTGAAACCGAGTTTAAATAATTCTCACTATTTTTTATGTTTGTTTCCATATCTACTTTAGACCTCTTTTAATTAAAAAGGTTTAATTTGTTTCTTTTTTTATATAGTTTTCTATTTTCTTAACTGCATGAAAGTAAGAGGCTTTTAAAGCTCCAACAGAAATTTTAAGTATTTCTGAAATCTCGTTATATTTTAATTCATCAAAGTATTTCATGTTAAAAACTAACTGCTGTTTCTGTGGCAAAGTTGCAATTGCTTTTTGTAAAATAAACTGAATTTCATCACCTGTAAAAAAATCATCGCTTGTTAATTTAGAAGCTATTTCTTGTTGATAATCAGAAATATCTACATTCCTTTTTTTAGCTCTTTTATTTATAAATGTAATAGACTCATTAGTCGCAATTCTATACATCCAAGAAAACAACTTGCTTTTTTGGTTGAATTTATCAATGTTTTTAAAAATTTTTATAAACGTATTTTGAAGTACATCGTCTGCGTCATCATGAGAAATCACAATTTTACGAACATGCCAATACAAACGTTCTTTGTAGAGAGAAATTAATTCTCTAAACGCTTTTTCTCTGGTTTGAACATTTATTAGTTGTTCTATTAAAATGATTTCGTCCTTCAACTATACATTTTTAAATAAGACAACATTTTTTTGCAAAGGTTTAATTAAGTGTTATTTATTTTTCACCCTAGATCTAGAATACCCAAATAATCTTTTTTGTTTAATGATATCTGCAATTCCTTCAGGCAACATATCTTCCCAACCTTCTTCGCCATCCATAATCATTTTTAGAACTTTTCTTGAAAAAATATCTAAAATTTCTTTATCAAAATCATCAATATTTATCAGTTTACCGTTGTTTCTAAAATATTTGTACAATTCCTTCATTCTAGGATGTACTTTTAAATTTTCGCTTGTAATATATTCATCTGAAGCTTGATCGTGATAAGGATACATATAGACTTTTAAATCTCTGTAGAATAATTTACCAAAAGCTTCTAGAACTCCACCACTTAAATTACGGTAGTATTTTTCATCAAAAATCTGAATAAGATTGTAAACTCCCATTGCAAGACCCATTCTTTCTTTGGTAAATTCACTAAAATACTCAACCAATTTAAAGTATTGTTGAAAGCTTGTTATCATTACGTTTTGTCCGAGAGAACATAACAATTCAGCTCTATCTAAAAAATCTCTTTCGTTAATTTTTCCTTCGGCAGTAAGGTTGCTTAATGTAATTTCGAAGATAACTTGCGTGTTTTCTTCTTTAACTTTATTTTCTGATAAAAAGAGTCTTTTAGACTTTTCATACATATCCATATTTACTTTTGTAACAGGTCTAAAACTACCTCTTAAAGCTAATATGTTCTTTTTATATAATACTTGGGCTGGTAATAAGTTATTTCCATCAGGTCCAAACATAACAGCATTTGTCATTCCATTTTTAAGCAACTGTAGACTCATTAAACGATTGTCTACGTACATAAAACGTGGTCCAGAGAAATTAACCATATCAACTTCTAACTGGTCATTATTCAAATTATCATAAAAAGATTTTACCAATTCTTTAGGGTTATCATTCAAATAAAATGCACCGTAAATTAAATTTACACCTAAAACACCTAAAGTTTCTTGTTGTAAACGTGCATCTGTTTCTTTAAAACGTAAATGCAAAATAATTTCATTATAACCTTCTAAAGGATCTAATTGAAAACGGATACCTACCCAACCATGACCTTTAAATTTTCTTGCAAAATCTATTGTTGTAACTGTATTCGCATAGCTAAAAAATAATTTATCAGGATGTTTTTGTCTACTTAAACGATCTTCCATTAAATCAATTTCATGCCCTAACATTCTCTGTAAACGTGGTTGTGTTACATAGCGTTTGTCTTTTTCAATACCATAAATAGCATCAGAAAAATCTTTATCATAAGCACTCATTGCTTTTGCAATTGTACCAGAAGCAGCTCCAGATCTAAAAAAATTACGAGCAGTTTCTTGCCCTGCACCAATTTCTGCAAATGTTCCGTAGATGTCTGAATTTAAATTAATCCTTAATGCTTTGCTTTTTGTAGTTGATACACTACTTATTTCTTGATCTCCTCTTAAAGAAATTGCCATAATTTATTTTTGTTAGATATTAACAAATGTACTAAAATAGACTGCTATCAGTCAATTTTTATCTTATTTTTGTTTCAATGAATATTCATAAGAAACAGTTAAAGATTACTTTTTTAGGAACAGGAACTTCACAAGGTATTCCAATGATTGCTAGTAACGATCTCGTTTGTTTGTCTAAAGATTTAAAAGATAAGCGTTTACGTTCTTCTATTTTAATTTCTTGGAATGATTTTACTTATGTCATAGATTGTGGCCCAGACTTTAGACAGCAAATGTTACGAGAGAATGTGCAAGCCATAAATGGAGTTTTATTTACGCATGAACACTCAGATCATACTGCTGGTTTAGATGATTTACGCCCTTTTTGTTACCAAATAGGAGAAATGCCTATTTATTTAAATAAAAAAACATTAAATAGTTTAGAACAGCGTTTTCAATATATTTTTTCAAAAGAAAATAGATACCCAGGAGCACCAAGTGTTATTCCTAATTTAATTGATAAAATTCCATTTTTAATAGATGAAGTTAAAATAATACCGATTGAAGTTTTACATGGTAATTTACCCGTTACTGGTTATAGAATTAAAAATGTAGCTTATTTAACAGATGTAAAAAGTATTGAAACAGAGGAGAAAGAGAAATTAAAAAATCTAGATATTTTAATTGTAAATGCTTTAAGGGTTGAAGAACATCCTACACATTTTAATTTGCAAGAAGCATTGGATTTTGTTGAAGAATTGAAACCTAAAAAAACTTATTTTACACATATAAGTCATAAGCTAGGGTTTCATGAAGAGGTTTCAAAAATGCTTCCTAAAAATGTCTATTTAGCTTATGACGGTTTAAAAATTGAAGTTTAGATTTTTAGAAACTGTTTTTTAATGTATATTTGTTAATATAGCCTTGTATATTTGGTTTTTAGGCCAAATTGTTTAACCTATATTTCTCATTATAAAAATCAAATAAGAATAAGAATACATGGAAAAAAAGTCAGAAAAAAGTAAAGCTCCAGAAGTAATTCAAGAAGTAGATAGTAGAATTGCAGCGGTTAGAGACTTAATCTTTGGTGAAAATATTCAACAATACAATACTGAATTTGATGATGTTTATAGCAAAATTAAATCCCTTAAGGAACTAAATGAAAAGAATTTATCCGAATCAGTAGCTAATTTAGAAAATAAATTAGCAGATTTAGAAAGTTTAATGGAGCATAAATTTCAAGATTTAAATGATGATTTAGATAAGAAATTGGCTGATTTAGATGATGAAAAAACAGATAGAAGAAAATTAGGAAAAGCTTTAGAAAAAATTGCGCAGATGTTGCAAGAATAGATGAAAAAACCAACAGCAGATAACAAAAAAGACAATCGTTTTGAGCTGCTTAGAGAACTTCTGTTAGAAGATGATAGGGATAAGTTTAAAGCATTAAGCGATGAGATTATTCTTAAAGAAAAATTCTCTGGAAGAGTAGAACCTCTTGTAGATGAAAAAATAAAAGATCTTCGTAAAAATTTTCCAGAATATTTTGGAGATACTATAACAGAAACTATTAAAGTTCAAATTAGAGATTCTCAAGATGAAGTTGTAGAAGCCTTATATCCAATTATGGGTAAGTTGGTGAAGAAGGCTATTTTTAGTGAAATAACAAAATTAACTGAAAGTATAAATAAAACAGTTTCAGAAAAATTTTCTATTCAACAAATAATAAAACGTTTTTTTAAAGGTAAAAAAAGTGATGCTGATGTAGTTTTGCAAGAAGTTTTTGAACCAATTATAGAGGAAATTTTTGTTATTGAAAAAGATTCTGGTTTGTTAACGGGTAGTTATTCAAGAGGAAATATTGCTGATAAAGATATGGTTTCTGGTATGTTAACAGCTATAAAGTCTTTTGTAGAAGATGCCTTTTCTAAAGAAGGACAAGATTTAGAAGATATTAAGTTTGAAACTTTTCAACTTTCCATTCAAAATTTTAAAAGTATCTATATTGCCATTGCTTGTTCTGGTGTTTTAAATATTACATTTAAGGAAGAGTTATCAGAAAAAATAAACAATTTAGCCGAAATTATTTTAAGAGATCGTTCTTATTTATCTGATGAAGAACGTCTTAATAAATTAATATTACAACAATTAATAGAGGCGTAAATCATAATGTATGATTGCAAAAAAAGTACTGCTAGTAGGTAATTTCGGAGTTGGAAAAACTTCACTTATTAGAAGGTTTGTTTTAAATGAATTTTCTGAAGATTACATAAGCACTATTGGTGTTAGAGTTAGTAAAAAAGTTGTTGATTATAATAATCAACAAATAAAACTAATGATTTGGGATGTTGCCGGTACTAGCGGAAATGAAAAAATTCCAAAAGCCTATTTTTTAGGAGCTAATGCAGCTATGTTTGTGTTTGATGTTAGTAGAGAAGAAACTTATTTAACTATAGAGGAAAACTTGAAAATGGTTAAGGAGTTGTCTGGTTTACAGAATATTACTGTAGTTGGTAATAAAAAAGATTTACTTTCTGAAAGTGAATTAAAACAAGTAATAGAAACAGTTTCTGTAGATATTGATTTAATTACTAGTGCAAAAGAAAATAACAATGTAGAAGATGCTTTTCTACAGTTAACCGCAAAAACTTTAAAATAAAATTTATTGATACCAGCAAAAATTCAAAATGTTTTTATACAAATAACGACTAATTATTTAGGCGATATTAAAAGTATAGATGCTGGTGGGTTTGCTAAAATTGAATTTACACTTAAAGAATCTATTTATAACACTTGCCCTTTTTTAGAAGGAACATTAGAAGCATTGTCTATAAAAGAATCATTTCTTTTAGAAGGAATGTTAATTGTTTCAAATTCTAAAGAGTATAATGTTGATATTGAGTTGTTCAAAGAAAATGAAGCAGTTGTTGTGCTTATTCATAACCGTACAAATGTTTACAAGTTTGTAAATCAATTGAATCAAAATAGAAATGATATTTTCTTCATTAAAAGAGAACTCGCAGAAAAAAATATAGAATTAGAAGAATTACGCAAGATTGCTGACAAAGCAAACGAAGAAAAGTCGCGGTTTTTAGCAATGATGAGTCATGAAATTAGAAATCCATTAAATTCTATTTTAGGATATTCAGAAATGATTTCTGAAGAAGAAATTAATGATACTGTAAAAGAATATTTAAAATCATTAATGCTTTCTAATAAAAATTTAAAAGTAATTGTGGATGATATTTTAGATTTATCTAGAATTGAAGCAGGTAAATTAGAATTGGTAAATTCACCAATAGAGATTAAGGAAATTGCAAAAAATTGTATTGCAAATTACCGTTTTCAAAATAAAAATAAGGAAGTAAAATTACTTTTTAAAGTTTCAGAAAATGTTCCTAAAACTATTTTAGGAGATGATGTAAGAATCAATCAAATACTTTCTAATTTAATATCAAACGCTCTTAAATTTACAGAAAAAGGAGAGATTTTATTAGAAGTAAAAACGATTCAAGAAGATGAAAATTCAATAAAACTAGCTTTTATAATTTCCGATTCTGGAATAGGAATGACAAATGAGCAAGCTTCCAAAATTTTTGATGAATATCAACAAAACAAAAAAAGTGATAACAGAGTTTTTGGCGGTGCAGGTTTAGGTTTGTCTATTGTAAAGAGGCTTTTAAATGCTATGAATGGAGTTGTTTTTGTTGAAAGCGAATTAGATAAAGGAACCATTTTTACGGTTGAAATTCCTTTTCAAAAAGCAAGTCTTCAGGAAAAAAATGAAATTAAAAAAGAAGAAAAACCCAGAAATGAAAGCCTTGTTGGTAAAAGAATATTAGTGGCAGATGATGATTTTCTGAATCAAACCATTGTGGCACATATCTTAAATAAAGAAGAAGTAATTATTACGCAAGTAAAAGATGGTTTGGAAGCTTTAAATATGCTTAAAACAAAAAATTTTGATATTGTTTTACTAGATATTCACATGCCAAATATTACTGGAGAAGAATTGGTGCAACTTAAAAGTGACTTTAAGGAAGAGAATAAAGAGATTCCTTTTTTAGCTTTAACAGCAAATACAGCTCCAGATGATATACTACGATATAAAAAGATAGGTTTTCTCGAAGTAATTTCTAAACCTTTTACTGCAGTTGAATTTGTTGATAAAATTAGTTTTGTGTTGGGGTAATTTTTTAGATTCGCTAACGGTTTGTGTATGAAGCGTTGGGCGTTTAAAAGCACTTCACTTTCGGTTTATTACTACCTTTATTTACACGCTCTAACTTTAAATTAATAACTTATTGCCCAATGATTTATACACTTTGTTGGCAGTAGTTATTTGTTCTTTATTTTTTCATTTTGTATTGGTGAATAATCCTTTTTTAGTTCTCCATTCACATAAATTTCTTTAAAGTAACATTTTACTCCTGTTGCAACATTCATATTTTCTACATTTTGTATATGAAAATGTAAATGAGGTTCAGAAGAATTTCCAGAATTTCCACAAAGTCCTAAAAGTTCTCCTTGTTTAATTATTTGCCCTTGTTTTACTTTAATTGAATTTTGCTTGAAATGGGCAAAAAACAAATATTCATTATTTTCTGTTTTAATAATAACAGTATTACCTGGAATATATACAGGATTTAATTCTCCTGGTTTGTTGTCTTTTATTCCGTTAACAACTAAAACAATTTCTCCATCACAAGGTGCAATCAGTTCTTTTCCAAAAGCATAATAATCATCATTTGCTTTTCCGTCTGTTTTGTAAGATTTTCCTTTTTTGTCTTTAATAATAATATCAAAAGCATTTTTTTGAGCCTCACTTTCTATGTGATAATTCAATTCTTTTGTGTCTCCACCCCAAACAACAGTCCATTCGTTTTTGAATGGAAGTTTAAGTTCAGTTATGTTTCGTTCACTTTGAGGAAGATTACTGTTTTTAAAAGGCTTTGCAAATAGACCATTAATTTTAGAATTCTTATTAATTGATATGTTTAGAGTAAAAACGGCACGTTCAAATATTGTTTTATAAGAAGCATAAGTTCCGTTTTCATATTTTACAAATGTTCGGTTAGTTATTTTTCCTGCTTGTGATTTTAAACCTGTTAAAAATTCAATTGTTTTATCAATAGGAAGTGCTTGTTGCATTTCAGATGAAAACATTATGAATATTGCTTCATAATAGTTTTTGTTATAATTATCCTCAAAATTCTTAGCAATAGTTTTGCTTTCTGTCTTTTCTGTTTGTGAATAAGCAAAGTTTCCAATAAGAAAGAGGGTTATGAAAAGAAATGTTTTTTTCATTATTTTATCTTTCCTTTATAAAGTAAATCTAATTTCTTGTTTTTCAAACTCACAACAGCAACTGCAGTTGCACCAAAAGCACACATTAACGGTGCATCTTGACTACTTCCAAATAGATTGATGTAAGAAATAATCAATCCAATTAAATATCCTAAAAATGTGGATAATAAAATTCTCTTTAAATTTTCGATTTTAAATATTGTTTTCATATTTCTCGTTTTTTTTAATTACTGCCAACGATTTGTGTAAGAATAGTAAGAGATTTCGAAGGACTGAACTTTCGATTAAGCACTTAGCCAAATTTACATTTTTTTCTTTATTTAATAGATACGTGAAATTGTAAATTTTGCGGACTTTGTAAAGCACACTTCACTCTGATTTAAACACAAAACCTTTATTATTTTCGCACTTTGTTAGCCATAGTTATTCTTCCATAACACTTTTAAATTCCTTCACAGTCCAATTTTTATTTCCATCGATAAATGTTTCCAATATTGCAGTGTGACTTGCTCCAACTAATACCATAATTCTATTGTCAGTCCTTTTAGTTCTTTTCTGTATTAATGAC
>NZ_JAZGGG010000003.1:0-28065 GCF_036480315.1 Polaribacter sp. | reverse complement strand
GTTTTAAGACTAGAATACTCTCAAAATTAACCTCATTAACAATTATTCAATTCATTAATAAGTTTACTTTTGATAGAAATATTAACAACTTAAAAATTAGTATTATTTAAATGCACAACGGGTTAAAACTATTTTTTTTTAGTCATATAATCTCATCATGTTTTGGTGAGATTTTTTTTGTGATTATTTGTAAATTTTATAAAAATTAGGAAATACTTGGCAACTCACTTGAAGGATTCCAAAACACTTTTTCTAAATCTTGAATTTGATTTTCTATAATAACAATACCTTCGTTTTCGAGTAATTGTTGCATTAGGTTTGTACCATCGAAATGATGTTTACCTGTTAGTAAACCTTTTCTATTAACAACTCTGTGTGCAGGAATGTCTTCTAAATTATGCGCTTTATTCATTGCCCAGCCAACCATTCTTGCAGATCTTGCTGCGCCTAAATAAGTGGCAATTGAACCATAACTAGTTACTTTTCCTTCGGGAATTAAACGAGCAACTTTATAAACTCTTTCAAAAAAATTATCGGATTCTTTCACTTTGTGAAGATAGAAAATTTAGAATTAGAAAATGAAAATTCTTATTCAGTAGAAAACTAATACTTTAACTTAAAACGGATATAAGTTATTGCTTTACCAACTTCTAAATATTGTTTTTCGTAGAAAGTTTGCGTAGAAGTAACTTCTTCTGGCGCACCTTCATTATGGTATACATTATGGTTTGCGTGTAAAATTTCATGTCCCTCACCATGTAATAAACCTAGTGTGTAACCGTGCATAAATTCACTATCAGTTTTTAGGTTCATTATTCCGTCTTCTTTTAAAATATGATGGTATTTTTTTAAGAATTGGGCATTTGTCATTCTATGTTTTGTGCGCTGAAATTTAATTTGTGGATCTGGGAAAGTAATCCAAATTTCATCAACTTCATTTTCTGCAAAAAGATGGTCTACTAACTCAATTTGAGTTCTAATAAAAGCTACATTTTCTAAATTATCTTCTATAGCTGTTTTAGCGCCTCGCCAGAAACGTGCACCTTTAATATCTATACCTATAAAATTTTTATCAGAATTCTTTTGAGCAAGTGCAATTGTATATTCGCCTTTACCACAACCAAGTTCTAAAACTATTGGATTGTTGTTACCAAAAAAAGAATGCCATTTTCCTTTGTGAGCAAAGTTATTTATAACTTCTTCTCTTGTTGGTTGAATGACATTTTTGAACGTTTCATTTTCTTTGAAACGTTTTAGTTTGTTTTTGCTTCCCAAGTTGTAAAATTAAGCTTTGTCTTCTGTTCCCTCTTTCAAGAATTTACGAGACTGTCCCATCCAATAAGCGAATAAAACTAAAAGAATTCCCATAAAAACCCAGTTTATAAGATTTGCAGACCACCAATTAAAGTCACCCGTACGAAGTGCATTAAAAGGTAAGAATAATAAATCTGTAAATAAACTACCAATCCATCTAAAAATATTGCTTGCTATCATAACTTAATTATCTTTACACTGCAAAAATAACAAAAGAAACAATGCTAGCCAATTTTTTAAGCAAATCTAAACCTATCAATTTTATAGTTTTACTGTCTTTATTTTTTTGCGCCTTTATAATATCAATTTACAATCGTTTTTTTGTTGATACTTTTTCTTTTAATAATGTACTAAAAAGTGTTGTAATATTTGGACTGTTTTTAGCTGTTTTTTTCTTTTACAACTTCATTGTTTCTAAAAATAGGTTAACATTCGATAATTCTTATTCCTATTTTCTATTCACGTTATTTTTAAGTTTTTTACTTTCGACTTTAATTGAATATAAAACAATGATTTTAACACTATTACATCTATTTTTTCTACGAAAAACATACAGTTTAAAATCTACAAAACAGGTATTGCAAAAATTATTTGACGCAGGCTTTTGGCTAGGAATATCTTTTTTAATAGAACCTGTTTTATCTATTTATTTCATACTAATTTACACAGGAATTTATCTGCATTTAAAAATTACAATTCATACTCTTTTAACTCCTGTTTTAGGTTTTATTACACCTTTAATTGTCTATTTTACGTATTGTTTTTGGTTTGATATTACTGAAGATTTTTTACAACTTTTTTATTTTAACACCATAAATAGCATATTTATCTATGCAGAAAATAATATTATTTGGTTTGTGAGCATTATAATGGTAGTTACTTTACTATCAATTTTTATAAAATCGCCAAAAGCTTTGTCTGTAAACAATTCCTTTAAGAAAAATTGGATTTTACTTATTCTTAATGCAGTTATTGCGCTAATTTTTGCACTAATAATTCCAATAAAAAATGGTTCTGAAATTGTTTATTTACTCTTTCCTACTTCGGTAATTATTGCAAACGGATTAGAAGTATTAAAAAGTAATTTAGTGAAAAATATACTTATAAGTCTTGTTTTAATAAGTGTAATTATGCATACAGTTTTTCTATAACTTTCCACCGAAAGCTAAATCACCAGCATCACCTAAACCGGGTACAATATAACCTTTGTCATTTAGAGTATCATCAATAGCAGCAATCCATAAATGGGTATTCTCCGGGAAATGGTTTTTTATAAATTCTATTCCTTCAGTAGAACCTATAACTGCAACAATATGAATTTCTTTTGGTATACCATGCTTTTTAATAGCTTCGTAAACAGCGGCTAAACTTTGTCCAGTTGCCAACATTGGGTCCGCCAATAAAAGCGTTTTATTATCTAAAGAAGGCGAAGCAAAATATTCTACAACAATTTCAAATTCTGAATCATTATTTGGGTGATGACGATACGCAGAAATAAAAGCATTTTCTGCATCATCAAAATAATTTAATAAACCTTGGTGTAAAGGTAAACCTGCTCGTAAAATAGAACATAAAACAATATCTTTTTCTGGAAGATTAATTGTTTTATTTCCTAAAGGTGTAGTAATATCTCTTTTAGAAAAAGATAAACTTTTACTTAATTCATATCCTAAAACTTCACCTATTCTTTCTATATTTCTTCGAAAACGCAAAGAGTCTTTCTGAATTTTAACATCTCTAATTTCTGCTATAAATTTATTAAGAATTGAGTTTTCTTCTGATATGTAGTGGATTATCATTTTTCTAATATTAGAAAACAAATGTAAACTAATTGTATAAAATTTGTATATTGTACCTCACAAAAAATCATTATTAATTAAAAACAAAAATTAAAAAAATGGGAATTTTTTCATTCATTAAAAATGCTGGAGCCAAAGTTTTCGGTATTGGGAAAACTACAGAAGAAGAAAACGCAGAGAAATCTGGACAATTAAGAGACGCTATTGCTTCTCACGGATTACTAGTAACAGACTTATCTATTGAAGTAGATGATGACGCTGTAAAACTTTGGGGTGAAGCAGAAGATTTAGCAACTAAAGAAAAAGTTGTTTTAGTTGCCGGAAACACAAATGGTGTTGCATCTGTAGAAGATAATTTATCTGTTGCAGAATTAGAAGTAATTGAAGAAGCAGCAATGGCACAATTTCATACAGTTGCTAGCGGAGATACTTTAGGAAAAATTGCAAAAGAATTTTACGGAAATGCTATGAAGTATCCTGTAATTTTTGAAGCTAACAAACCTATGTTATCTCATCCAGATAAAATTTATCCTGGTCAAGTTTTAAGAATACCACCTTTAGTGGACTAATCAAAAGTTAATCAACCAAAGTTAAAAGAGTTTCAAATACAATTTGAAACTCTTTTTTTGTGCTTTAAATTAAAATTTATCATCAACTTTGCAGCTTAAATTTAGAATAATAGTTTATGAAAATAAACCAAAGAACTTTAGCTTTAATCGCTGTATTTATAGCTACCTTAATTTATGGTCTAAATTATACTATTGCCAAAGAGGTAATGCCTATTTATGTAAAACCATTTGGTTTTATTTTAATTAGAGTAGTTGGTGCAACTATTATTTTTTGGATTCTTGGACTGTTTTTTAAGATCGAAAAAATAGAAAAATCTGATTATAAAACACTTCTATTAGCTTCCTTTTTTGGTGTTGGTGTAAACATGCTTTCCTTTTTTAAAGGATTAAGTTTAACCACGCCCATAAGTGCTTCTGTTATGATGGTTACATCTCCAATAATGGTTTTAATTTTTTCTAGTATTTTAATAAGAAAAGCAATAGGTAAACAGAGAATTATAGGAGTAATTATTGGTTTAATGGGCACAATTTTATTAATTACTTATGGTAATTCTTCAAACACAGGTGCAACAAATAGTAACTGGGGTAATTTTTTAGTTTTTATTAATGCATCTTCATACGGATTGTATTTAGTAATTTCAAAAAAATTAGTTGAAAAATACCAACCAATAACACTTGTAAAATGGCTGTATTTATTAGGGTTAATATTTGTAATTCCTTTTGGTTATAACGAATTAATAGAGGTAGATTGGCAAGAAATGCCTACAAATATCTATTTTAATATTGGGTTTGTGGTTTTCTTTACCACTTGTGTAACTTATCTTTTTAATTTGTATGGTCTATCAAAATTAAAACCTACAACCGTAAGTGTTTTTATTTATTTACAGCCTGTAATTGCTACTATTTATGCATTAATTGCTGGTAGTGATTCTTTAAACCCTGTTAAGATTAGCGCCACTTTACTTATCTTTTTGGGCGTATATTTGGTTACTAAACAAGTAGAAAAATCTACTAAATAAAGTTATATTTGCAACTCATTTAAAATCACGATTGTATGATTCAATCTATGACAGGTTATGGAAAATCTGTATTACAGTTACCAACAAAAAAAGTAACGATAGAAATTAAATCTTTAAATAGTAAAAATCTAGATTTAAACGTTCGAATTCCTTCTTATTATAAAGAAAAGGAATTAGCTGTTCGTAAAAAACTAGCTTCTGCATTAGTACGTGGAAAAGTAGACTTTTCAATTTTTGTTGAAATGACTGCGGATGAAACTTCTACCAAAATAAACCATGGAGTTGTTAAAGACTATATGCAACAATTAAGAAATGTTGTTAAAACGGGTAGTTCAAATGATGTTGAATTGTTAAAAATGGCAATAAAAATGCCAGATGCATTAACTACAGAACGTGAAGAATTAGACGAAAATGAGTGGAATGTTATCAATGAAAACATTGATATTGCCATTAAAGAAATTGTACAATATAGAGTTGATGAAGCGGCTTCATTAGAAATTGATTTTAAAGAAAGAATCACAAATATTAGAACCTATTTAGAGGAAGTAAAAGCACTAGATGGTGATCGAGTAGAAAATGTAAAAACACGTTTAAAAAAGGCTATTGACGATTTAAAAGTTGATACTGATGAAAATCGTTTTGAGCAAGAATTAATCTATTATTTAGAAAAATTAGACATTAATGAAGAGAAAGTTCGTTTGGCTAATCATTTAGATTATTTCTTATTAACGCTTGCTTCAGAAGATTCTAATGGTAAAAAATTAGGTTTCATTGTTCAAGAAATGGGTCGTGAAATAAATACTACCGGTTCTAAAGCAAATTTTGCACCTATGCAAAAAGCTGTAATCCAAATGAAAAATGAATTAGAACAAATTAAAGAACAGATTTTAAACGTGCTTTAAGCAAAGCTTAATGCAAGCTGATTTTTTTTTCAGCTTCTCACTATTAATATATAAAAGATTCTGAAATAAATTCAGAATGACAAAAATTAGAAAATTTATGTCAGATTTTAAAGGAAAACTATTTGTGTTTTCAGCACCTTCAGGTTCAGGTAAAACTACTATTGTTCGTCATTTATTAAAACAAGAAAGATTCAATTTAGAATTTTCTATTTCAGCAACTTCAAGAGAACCAAGAGGTTTTGAAAAAGAGGGTGAAGATTATTATTTTATCGACTTAAAAAATTTTAAAAATAAAATTAAAAGTGATGCCTTTTTAGAATGGGAAGAAGTTTATAGAGATAATTTCTACGGAACCTTAAAAACTGAAGTAGAACGTATTTGGGCTTTAAAAAAACATGTTATTTTTGATATTGATGTTGTTGGAGGTTTAAGAATTAAAAAGAAATTTCCGGATAAAACATTATCAGTTTTTGTAAAACCACCAAGTGTAGATGAGTTAAAAATTCGACTTAAAAAACGATCTACAGAAAATGAAGACAAAATAAATATGCGAATTGCAAAAGCTTCTGTAGAACTTGCAACTGCACCACAATTCGATAAAATTATTAAAAATTACGATTTAGAAGTTGCTCTTAAAGAAGCAGAAGATTTAATGAGTGATTATTTGAGTTTAGATAAAAAAACAAAAACGAGCTGTTAAAAACTAAAAAAAAAAATGAAAATCGGTCTTTATTTTGGTACGTTTAATCCAATACATGTTGGGCATTTAATTATTGCTAATCACATGGTAGAAAATTCAGATTTAGATGAAATTTGGATGGTTGTAACACCTCATAATCCTTTTAAAAAGAAAAGTTCTCTTTTAGAAAATAATCACCGATTCGAATTGGTTTACAGAGCAACAGAAAACTATTCGAAGATAAAACCTTCTGATATTGAGTTTAAATTACCACAACCAAACTATACGGTACATACTTTAGCGCATATTTCCGATATATATAAAGACAAAGAGTTTTGTTTAATTATGGGTGAAGACAATTTGAAAAGCTTTCATAAATGGAAGAATTTTGATGTCATTTTAGAGAATCATCATTTATATGTGTATCCAAGAATTTCTGAAGGAAAAGTGGCTACTCAATTCGATAATCATCCTAAAATTCATAAAGTTGCTGCACCAATTGTAGAAATTTCCTCTACAATGATTAGAAACGGAATTAAAGACTCAATGAACATTCAACCAATGTTAACCAAAGAAGTTTGGCAATATATTGACGAAATGAATTTTTACAAAAAATAGATTCACTATTTTTACGTTATAGATTTACAATAAATCAAAAACTAATTTTGGGTAAAAAGGATAAAAAAAAAGATAAATTAAAAAAAAGACTAACTGACAAATACAGATTGGTTGTTTTAAATGAAAACACGTTTGAAGAACGTTTTTCTTTAAAATTATCTCGTTTAAATGTATTTGTTTTGGGCGGTGTATTTTCTATTTTATTAATTGCCGTAACTACAGTTTTAATTGCCTTTACACCCATTAAAGAATATATTCCTGGTTATTCCTCTTCACAATTAAAAGCAGATGCTGTAAAATTAACTTTTGAAGCAGATTCTTTAAAAATTAAATTAGCAGTTTTAGAAAACTACACGAAAGCTTTAATACCTGTATTAACTGGAGAAATTGAAGCAGAAAGTATAGATTCAATACAAACTAAAGCAAGACAAAGAGTTATAAACGAAAGTTTGTTAAACGCTTCTAAAGAAGACTCTTTATTTAGAGAAAAAATAGAAAGTGAAAATAGATTTGCCATACAACAGAATACTAATAGCAACGTAAAAATTGTATTTTTTGCACCACTTTCTGGTACAGTTTCACAAAATTTCGACTCCAACTCTAAACATTTTGCGGTTGATATTGTTGCCAAAACCGGCACACCAATAAAAGCAATTGCAGATGGAACCGTTATTTTTTCTGACTGGAACACAGAAACTGGTTATGTAATTCTTTTAAAACATTCCAACGACTATATTTCTGTTTATAAACACAACGGAAACCTATTGAAGCAACAAGGCGATTTTGTGAAATCTGGTGAAGTAATTGCAACCGTTGGTTCTACAGGAGAATTAACAACGGGCGCTCATTTGCATTTTGAACTTTGGAGCGGAGGTTATGCCGTAAACCCAACTAATTTTATTGATTTTAAATAATGAGTATCAAATCTATTTTCGCGATTCCGTTTGCAAAGTTTGCAACTAGAAAAGTCTTTAAATGGGCAAACAAGCCGCATGAAACTCAAGAAAAAGTTTTTAAAAACTTAATTAAAAAAGGAAGTAAAACAGCTTTTGGTAAAGATCATAATTTTGATAAAATAGCTACTTATGATGATTTTAAAAAACAAGTAAAAGTTACAAATTACGAAGGTTTAAGACCTTATGTAGATAGAATTGTTACAGGAGAATCTGATGTTCTTTGGACAGGAAAACCTTTATATTTTGCAAAGACTTCTGGTACAACTTCTGGCGCAAAGTACATTCCTATCACCAAAGATTCTATGCCAACGCATATTAAAGCAGCAAAAAATGCAATGCTTTTTTATATTGTTGAAAAAAACGATGCTAGTTTTGTGGATGGAAAAATGATTTTTCTTCAAGGAAGTCCTGTATTAGAAGATAAAAATGGTGTAAAATTGGGTAGATTAAGCGGAATTGCTGCACATTATGTGCCTAATTATCTATTAAAAAACAGATTACCAAGCTGGGAAACCAACTGTATTGAAGATTGGGATGCCAAAGTAAATGCTATTGTAGAAGAAACTGTAAATGAAGACATGTCTGTTATTAGCGGAATTCCTTCTTGGGTACAAATGTATTTTGAAAAACTGATTGAGAAAACTGGTAAATCAGTTTCAGAATTGTTTCCTAATTTTAACTTCTTCATTTATGGTGGTGTAAATTTTGAACCTTATAAAAATAAATTCGAAAGTTTAATTGGTAAGAAAATAGATTATATAGAATTATATCCAGCTTCCGAAGGTTTTATTGCTTATCAAGACAGTCAAACCGAAAAAGGAATGTTGTTGCAATTAGATTCTGGTATTTTCTATGAATTTATTCCTGCAAGTGAGTTTTTTAATGAAAACCCAACAAGAATTTCTTTAAGAGATGTAAAAATTGACGTAAATTATGTTATTATTTTAAATACAACTGCGGGTCTTTGGGGTTATAATATTGGTGATACTGTAGAATTTACCTCAACAAAACCTTATCGAATTAAGGTTACCGGAAGAATTAAACATTTTATTTCTGCCTTTGGCGAACATGTAATTGGTAAAGAGGTAGAAAAAGCTTTAAACGATTCAATTTTAGGAACAGATATTAATATTAGTGAATTTACTGTTGCGCCGCAAGTTAACCCAGAAAGTGGTTTGCCTTATCATGAATGGTTTATAGAGTTTGAAAATGCACCTGAAGAGTTATCAATATTAGCATCAAAAATTGATGCTTCGATGCAGCAACAAAACGTTTATTATATAGATTTAATTAAAGGGAAAATTTTACGCCCTTTGGTCATTAGAAAAGTTAAAAAAGGGGGTTTTCATGAATATATGAAATCTATTGGTAAATTTGGTGGACAAAATAAAATTCCGCAATTGTCTGATAATAGAAAAATTGCAGATGTTTTAAATAACTTTTTAATTGAAGATTAACAAAATACATATAAAATGGGAGATTATTTATTTTTAGTATTAGCAATAGGATTGATTATTGTTTACTTTTACAACAAATCTAGAAACAAGCGTCGTTAATGAGCACAATTAGAATCACAAAACAATTTAATTTTGAAACAGGTCATGCATTATATGGTTATGATGGTAAATGTAAAAATGTTCACGGCCATTCTTACAAGCTTTCTGTAACGGTTTCTGGAAAACCAATTACTGACAATACCAATGTAAAATTTGGAATGGTAATAGACTTCAGTGATCTAAAAAAGATTGTAAATGAAGAAATTGTAGATATATTTGACCACGCAACTGTATTTAATAAAAATACACCTCATGTTGAATTAGCAAAAGAGTTAATTGATAGAGGACATCATGTATTATTGGTAGACTATCAACCAACAAGTGAAATGATGGTGATAGATTTTGCTGATAAAATAAAAAATAGATTACCAGAAAGCATCAAATTACATTCAATAAAATTACAAGAGACAGATTCTAGTTTTGCAGAATGGTTTGCTAGTGAAAATTAATTTTTATTACTTACCATTAAAGGTATTCATGGTATTTACTAAACCGGCAGTACCAAATGAAGGGATGATTTTTGCTGATGTTGGTAATCGTTCAATTAATTGGCTCGTTTCTTCTTTACTCCATTCGCCAAGTACAAAATCTGCTTGCCTTCCTTTAGAGTAATTTCCACCAACTCCAAAACGGAATCGTGCATATTGCTGCGTATTTAGTTTTTCTTGAATGTCTTTTAATCCATTATGACCACCAGCAGAACCTTTTGCTTTTACTCTGATTGCACCAAAATCTATATGTACATCATCTGTAATAATTAAAATATTTTCTACAGATATGTTTTCTTTATCCATCCAATATTTAACCGCCTTTCCACTTAAATTCATATAAGTGCTTGGCTTCAAAAGAATAAAAGTTCTTCCTTTAAACCGGAATGTTGCAACATCGCCCAACTTATCAGTTTCAAAAGTTGTTTTGTGTTCTTCAGCAACCTCATCAATAATTTTAAAACCTATGTTATGGCGTGTATTGGTGTATTTATCACCAATATTTCCTAAACCAACAATTAAAAATTTCTTCATCAATTCTTCTTTAGATTCAATTTTTATACCAAATATTTTAGAAAAGAAGTTTCTTATATTCATTCTTCAAAAATAAGAAGAAATATATAATGGTTCCTAAAATAAATTTAAGGCAAGAAAAAAGCGTTACAAATTTGTAACGCTTTTTGTAAATTATGTTTGCAAAGTTTATTCTGCAGCTGCTTCTGGTGTAGCTTCTTCTGTAGTTTCTTCTTCTTCTTCTTCTTCTTCACTTGCGTTACGAGAAGTTCTTACTTGAACAACAACCGTATTGTCTGGGTGCATAAAAGTATAATCATCATTAAAAATTGATGATACAAGTAATTTACTTCCAATTTTTAAATTAGAAATATCTGCAGTTACAAAATCTGGTAAATTAGCTGGTAATGCTTTTATTTTTAATTTACGGTTTGTAAAACGTAAAGAACCTCCATTTAAAACTCCTGGAGAAGTACCTGTTAATTTAACAGGAATCTTCATTGTTACTTCTTTATCATCAAATAACTGATAAAAATCTATATGTAAGATTCTATCTGTTACTGGGTGAAATTGAATGTCTTGTAAAATTGCTACTATTTTTTGTCCGTCAACCTCAATACTTGCAGTAAAAACGTTTGGAGTAAATACCAGTTTTTTAAACGCTTTCTCTTCTGCTGAAAAGTGTATTGGGTTTTCTCCTCCGTATATAACGCAAGGAACCATACCAGCATTACGTAAGGCTTTAGTTGACACTTTACCTACGCTTTCTCTTTTTGATCCTTTAATTGTAATTGATTTCATTACTTTGTTTATTAATTATTTACATTAAAAATTTTCCACTAATTGAAGTATTGTCTTGCACTTTGCGCATAACATCCGCAAATAATGGCGCGCAAGATACAACTTTTATTTTAGAAGTTTCCTTTTTCAAAGGGATTGTATCCGAAACTATTAACTCTGTTAAACCAGAATTTTCTATCTTTTCATAAGCACCGCCAGAAAGTATTGGATGTGTACAAATAGCACGAACACTTAAAGCACCTCTTTCCATCATTAAATTGGCTGCATGTGCTAAAGTTCCACCGGTATCGATCATATCATCAACCAAAATTACATTTTTACCTTTTACATCTCCAATTAATTCCATGTGCGATATTACATTGGCTTTTTTACGCTGTTTATAACATATAACAACATCTGCATTCAAATGTTTAGAATATGCATACGCTCTTTTAGAACCACCCATATCTGGTGAAGCAATTGTTAAGTTATCTAATTTTAAGTTTTCTATATATGGCATAAAAATAGTTGATGCATATAAGTGGTCTACAGGTTTTTCAAAAAATCCTTGAATCTGGTCTGCATGTAGATCCATAGTCATTATTCTTGTTGCTCCTGCAGATTCAAGAAGTTTTGCAACTAATTTTGCTCCAATTGCAACTCTTGGCTTGTCTTTTCTATCTTGTCTTGCCCAACCAAAATAAGGCATAACAGCTGTTATATGTCTTGCTGAAGCTCTTTTTGCGGCATCGCACATTAGTAGCATTTCCATTAAGTTATCTGCTGTTGGAAATGTAGACCCTATAATAAAAACACGTCTTCCTCTTACTGATTCTTCAAAAGCTGGCTGAAATTCGCCATCACTAAAGTGAGTTGTTTTTACTTTTCCTAATTCTATTTTATACTCTTTAGCTATTTTTTCTGCTAACACAGTACTTTGCGAGCATGCAAATAATTTTGGTGCAAGTTGATTTGTAGGCATTTAGTTGTTTTTTTGTTGTGTTGTTATGTGCGAACAAAAGTATAAATTATTTGTTGAGTTTCGAATTTATTTTTTGACTTTAAAATAAAATAATTTAATACATTTGCAATCCTATTTAATATTAGCTCAAGTGGCGGAATTGGTAGACGCGCTGGATTCAAAATCCAGTTTTTTCGGAAGTGCGGGTTCGATTCCCGCCTTGAGTACTGTAAATCCTTTAAAAACATTGTTTTTAAAGGATTTTTTAATTTTTGGGTGGCACAATAGGTGGCAACAAATACTTAAAACATAATCTGCAATATATATTGACCACAAACATTAAAATTAATACAATTATAAATTTACTATCTAATTGTATTTTTAAGTTTACTTATTTCTAACAATGCTTTTTTGATAATCAGTCACACATAAATTTACCTCTTAACACATATAAAGGCAAGTGCTCTTTTTTAGAATCTATTTTTTTTGTAAAAATGACAATGTTAAAAATTTTAGATTATTTAGAGGCAACTTTTGGCATTATAGTGACAATATGTCTATTAAGAAGTGTATCACTCATAGTAACGACCTTAACATTTTCAACCCAAAAATCTTTATCATCGGTTACCAAGAAGTAATCATTCTTTTTACATAAATTGTAATAGTAATAATCGTTAAAATCAAGATTTGTAGGCGGATTAGACATAACGTGTTTATATCTAAAAGAAGTCCCAAACTCGTCATTAACTAACTCTATTGAAGTATTATAACTCTTAATATCATCACATATTAGATTATAAGCTATGCGATAGTCTTCCGTATTCCTAAAAACGTTTTTATAGTAATCACTTGGAAAAACAACATTAGGTGATTTTTTCTTAATTGCATTAAGATGCTTTTGAAAATGAACTTCTCTAATAATTCTGTTGATTACTTCTGAAACTACTAATGCAGGAAGAATAATACGGACTTTAGTATTATTAACAAGTTTCTCAAAAAAAGTTAAATAACCTTTATCTTTATAAGACAATTTATTTTTAGGTGCTAATACTTTTAACCAGATATTTGCATCTAAAAAATAGTTCTCTTGATTTTTAATAAGATGATTTGATGCCTTGGAGTATGAATAAGACATAGATTGTTACATTGAAAGAAGAGCGTTATCAACTAAAGTATCGTACTCATCCCCCATTAAAGCGTTCTCAATAACATCTTCTACCTTATGTGAAAACATTTCTTTTCCTACTGGATATTCAAAGTTTAATTCTTGAATATTTGTTGCATTATTTATTGCGTATTGACCAATACTTTCGTTAAGAAATAAAGTTGAAATACGTCTAATACCTACAAATGAAATAATAATCTCTGAAGGTTTATATGATTTGATAGCTTCAAAAAGAACACTACCATCTGTAATATTGGTAGCTAATTCTGACTGGATAACATCTAAAACACTGATTTTCATATATAATGATAAATTTTAGAACACATATTAAGTGCGTGCAAATATACTTTATTTGTATTTGAAAAACAAATTTAAAATAGAGCCAACATATGGGGTAGGAAAATGGAACTTTTTCATTACTGTATTTTCCAATTCTAAACTCCAAAATGTATCACCAGATATAATTTGAAAGTTTCCATTTGTTTTGTTAAAGTACGAATTTAAATCGAATAAACCTAATCCTCCTGGTTTACCAACTTTAGTTGTATTTCTTTTTTCGAGCGCCCATTTAATAGCATCATAGTCGTTATCAACTATTCCGTTAGTTTTATTTTCTATTGCAGGTAGAAAACCAACTCCTAAATCGACCATCGAAAAAGTTAACACTCCTTGTTTGGGATAATACTGACCACATACATAAAATGGTTCTTCTGATTTTGAGTGTGTTTGTATATTACAGAATACTTCTATTAAAGAATCTATTATATTGTCTTTTTCAGTTTCAGTAAAATTTGGCATTCCTCTATGAATTAATAAATCATTTTCAATATAATTTATAAAACCATTTTTATCGTCTGGTAAAAAACTTCTAAATGATACCGTTGACTCCTGTTCATCGTTTACAGTATTTTCAGAGCTAAGAAAACCATTTCTAAATAATACGTGAAAATGTTCCTCTAAAAACTTTAAATCTGTAGAAAATTTGAGGTTATTCTCTTTACTTAATTTAGCTAAAATACTACCAAACAAAGCACTTAAATTCGCATCAAACCAATTTAGATGATAAAAATCTATATATATTGTGTCATTGTAGTAATCTGAAGCTGATTTATAAAATTTAAATAACTTTTTGATTCCTGAAAAATCTGTGTAAAAATTATCAGAAAGATGTAGTATTATTTTGTTCTCCATATTATTAACTTATAAATCTTTTGAGTTTTATTTAGTAGATCTTTTATTTTTTTAACTATTTGTTATCCCACTAATAAAAGTCTCAACAAACTCCAATATCTTATTCGTAATTCGTTCCGCTTTCGTCTTTCTTTCTTTCAAACTTGGACGAGTATTCATTGTTCCAATAATATCATCACGTAAAGGAATTTTTTCTGTAAACATATAATCTCCAATAACCTTTTCCAATTTATCAGAATCTAATCCTTCCTCTTTACTCAATGATTTTATGGCTTCTAATTTTTCTGCAGACATAAACTGAACAAACTCATCTGGAATATCTTCTGAATCTTCAATGGTTGGTAAATGTTCATTAATGAACTTTTCAATTAACTCTCGCTTACTTCTTAATTGTGTATCTCCAGCTACAATATCCAAAATGTTTTTCAGTTGCTTTTCTTTATCTTCAACCGAAACTGAATTTTTAAGATTTGCTAATAATTTTAGAATATAAGTAACGTTTATTTCGTCTCTATGAATCAGCTCTAATTCAAAATCTATATCATTTAAAATAGAAACTTTTTCAACTGCATTTTCTCTTTTTACTTTATCTCTTAAATCTAAATACTTGCTTTTGTAATCTTCAAAGGATTGTTCATTTATACTAATATCGTCAAAAGTAAACTCTGTAAAAGTCTTTAAAACATTGAGTGTACGCATCAATTCTCTAAAAGCTTTAGCAAAAGCCAATTCGTCTTCTTCACTTTTTAAATTGGAAACACTATCTACTGTAGGCGTAATTTGAAGTAGTTGAATAAAAGCATCATTCATCTTTTTTACATAATCTTCATATGGCGCAATAATTATTTCGTCTTTAGATTCTATGTTCGAAAATAATGCAATAGCATCATCTGTATGCTTTTTTAAATTTCGGAAACAAACTACATTTCCTTGCGATTTTACTTCATTTAAAATTCTATTTGTACGTGAATACGCTTGAATTAAACCGTGATATTTTAAGTTTTTATCTACATAAATAGTATTTAAAGTTTTGCTATCAAAACCTGTTAAAAACATATTTACAACTAATAAAATATCAACCTGTTTGTGTTTTACTCTTTTAGCAATATCATTGTAATAGTTATAATAACTCTGCGTGTCTTTGGTAGAATAATTTGTGCCAAAAGTTTTATTATAATCCCCAATAAAACTATCTAAATGTTCTCTTGTATGTTTTGATGTATATGCTGTTTTTGATTCTGCAACCACATTTAAATCTACTTCATCAAACTCTGATGTAGTAAATCCTAAAGCGTCTTTATCTTCCTCGTTTGCTTGATAAGAAAATATAGTTGCTACTTTTAAATTGTGGTCTTTTGCTTTAAATAGTTGGTAATATTTAATAAGCGTTTCTACATTGCTTACACACATTATTGCTGTAAATTCTTTACTATGTGTTTTTCTATTGTGGTTGGCTATTATGTATTCGGTAATGGCGTCTAAACGTTCTGGTGCTTCCATTACTTCCTTTTCGTCAATAGCTTCTACATCAATATCTAAAATATGCTCTTTCCTTTTAAAGGTATTTATGTATTCAATAGAGAATTTTAAAACATTTTCATCTCTTATGGCGTCTGTAATAACATATTTGTGTAAAGGTTTTTCGCCACCAAATAACATTGCAGTTGTTCGTTTTCCAAATTCATTTGTTCCTGCATTATCTTCAAAAATGGGTGTTCCTGTAAAACCAAACATCTGGCAATTTTGAAAGAATTTTTTAATGTCTTCGTGAGTTTTTCCAAACTGACTTCTATGACATTCGTCAAATATAAAAACCACTCGTTTGTCTTTTAAAACAGACATTTGGTTTAAATACTTGGTTTTGTTAATGGCAGTATTTAGTTTCTGAATAGTAGTAACAATCAATTTATTATCGCCTGCCAATTGTTGTACTAAAGCTTTTGTATTGTTTGTACCGTCAATACTGCCCTTACTAAAACTATTAAATTCTTTGGTAGTTTGATAATCTAAATCTTTTCTATCTACTACAAAAATTACCTTATGCACTTTGGGCATATGCGTAAGAATTTGACTCGCTTTAAAACTGGTTAAGGTTTTACCAGAACCTGTTGTGTGCCAAATAAAACCGTTTTTGGTGGTGTTTTTTACTCTATCAATAATGGCTTCTACAGCAAAATATTGATACGGACGAAGTACCATTAGTATTTTAGCCGATTCATTTAAAACCACATATCGAGTAATCATTTTAGAGATATGACAAGGCTCTAAAAATATATCTGTAAATTTCGAAAGTTGAGTTTCCGATTTATTATTAGCATCACACCAATAAAAGGTTTGTTTAAAACTACGTGATTTTATTGGGCTATTGGCATAGTATTTTGTGTTTACGCCGTTGCTAATTACAAATATTTGTACAAACTGAAACAAACCTGCTCCTGCTCCAAAACTATGACGCTCGTATCTGTTTATTTGGTTAAAAGCTTCCTTTAGTTCTAAGCCTCTACGTTTTAGTTCTATCTGTACTAAAGGTAAACCGTTTATTAGAATAGTAACGTCATAACGATTTTTGTATTTGCCTTCCATAGTTACTTGTTGGGTAACTTGAAACTCGTTTTTACACCACATTACTTGGTTAATGAGTTCTATGGTTTTGTTTTCGCCTTTATCATTAATAAAAGGCACTCTATCACGTAATACTTTTGCTCTTTGAAATATAGAGCCTTTGTTTATGTAGTTTAATATCTGCTTAAAATCATAATCAGATAATATAATCTTATTGTGTTTTTCTAATTGGCTTTTTAAATTGATTAATAAATCTGGTTCGTCTTTAATAACCACATTTTCATAACCCAATTCTACTAATTGGCTTACCAAATTGTTTTCTAGTAATTGTTCTGGTTGTGTGGCCATTATTTTTGATTGTTAATTTTACATTTAGACATAATTTACAATTTAAAATTCAAGATAATCAATTTAGCGATTTAAACATTTGATTTATTACTTTTTTCTTTTGTTCTGTATTAGGATGTACATAGAGATTTAATGTTGTACTAATATTTGAATGACCTAAAAGAACACTTACTGTTTTATAATCACAATTACTTTCTATACATCTAGTTGCAAAACTATGACGTAAACCGTGAAACTTTAAATATGGTATGTGAAGATTTCTCAAAAACTTCTTGTAGTAATTCCTGTAAGTTCTAGGTTCTGTAGGTTTTGCCTCGTTTGTTAAAATGAAAAAGGATTCGTTTACTATTTTCTTTACGGGTTTTATCATTTTTAATAATTCTCTATTTATAGGTATTTCACGAATAGAATTTTTTGTTTTTGGGCTATCAATAATTAACTCTGTTTTTCCTATACCATTTTCTAAAACATAAATTCGCTGTATTGTTTTGTTAATATGTATTAACCCTGTTTCTGTATCTATATCTTCCCATTTAAGCGCACATACTTCCCCAATTCGGATTCCTGTACTTAAACATAAGTGAATTCCTAGATTTTTAAAAGTGAAATTTTCTTGCACATAATTTGTTACTCTTTTGTGGTCTTTACGACTTAAAATTTCTAATTTTTCTTTTTTGTATTCTGTAGGAAAACGAATATCAAACGCTTTGTATTGGGTAAGATTTTGCTTGTCCCCATATTTAAGAATCATTTTTAAAACAATGAGCATATCCATTATTGTTTTTTTGCAAAGTCCTTGTTTTAATTTAAGAAATACGAAGGCTTGTACTTCATCTTCATTTACTTGATATTGTTTACCAAATACAGGTAAAAGGTGGTTTTCTGCCAAAAGTATATAGGCTGAAATTGTTGATTTTTTTACATACTGCTTTTTGTCAGCTACCCAAAGTTGGCTAATAGTTGAAAAGTTTTTTTTGTCATTCATTTAGTAAATTTTTAAGGTTAAACCCCCAAAGAAAACAAAAGAGATTTATAATCCTTTTTTTCCTTAATGTTCCCAATTTGAGATTTATGGGGTTTGAAGGGAATTACAATAATTTTAAAAAATATTATTTTGAAGATATTTTTCTTTTTTCAACAGGTAAAAACATAAAACAAAGTGAGGCATCTCCTGAATTTGAATACCCTTGCATTCGATATGGCGAACTATATCATATGTATAACGAGGTTGTGTCTAAAATAATTAATAAAACTAATTTAGATAAAACTGAACTTCTTTTTAGTAAAGGCGATGAGATATTACTTCCTTCTGCAGGTGAAGATCCTTTAGATATTGGTTCTGCTTCTGCATTAACTGTTTCTAATGTTGCTATTGGTCGAACAATAAATATATTAAGACCTAAATCTGAATTGAAATATTCATCAATCTTTGCATCTTACTACATAAATCAGCAATTGAAAAAAAAAATTGCATCTCTTGCAAAAGGTGTAAGTATAAGTAATGTTTACAATTCTGATTTAAAAAAGCTAGAAATAACACTTCCGAACTTTGAAGAACAACAAAGAATTGCATTATTTCTATCTTTAATTGATGAAAGAATTCAAACCCAAATTAAAATCATAGAGGATTATAAATTATTCAAAAAAGGAATGATGAAAAAAATCTTCAATCAAGAAATTAGGTTTAAAGACAAACAAGGTGTTTTTTATCCTGAATGGAAAAAAAAGAAGTTGGGAGAGGTATTAGATTATGAGCAACCAACCAAGTTTATTGTAAACTCAACAGAATACGAAAATAACTATAATACTCCTGTTTTAACTGCTGGTAAATCGTTTATTCTAGGGTTTACAAATGAAGAAGAAAACATTTATAAAACCTTACCAGTAATTATATTTGATGATTTCACTATGGCAAATAAATTTGTTGATTTTGATTTTAAAGTTAAATCATCTGCAATGAAAATTTTAAAAGCAAGAAATAAAACGGTTAATCTAAAATTTGTTTACGAGTGCATTCAAATGATTTATTATCCTAAAGGAGATGAACATAAACGATTTTGGATTTCTGAATATTCTAAAATAAAAATTGATTATCCATCAACAGAAGAACAACAAAAAATATCTTCTACATTATCTTCTATTGATAATAAAATATCATTAGAATCGGAATATTTAGAGAAGCTGAAATCTCAAAAAAAGTATTTACTACAAAATTTATTTATATAAACAGGTTTTGTAGTAAATACTTTTTCTGTTGCTTATACTGTTCCAAAATCTGTTTTTCTTTTTCAAGTTTTTTATCAATAGCGGAAAGAAAATCGGCTATTTTGGCTTGTTCTTCAAGACAAGGAAGTTTTATTCTTTCATTTTGGTAATCCTTAAAATATATATGTGGTATTGTACTGCCTACAATATATTTTTTAAACTTAATCGAATTTAGTAATAAGAAAAGAAAATAGAGGTTAGTATTTTTTTTAGGTTTTATTTTATCTAACGTTCCTAAAACTGATGTTTTTGCTTCGCACAATAAAGTTCTTCCAACCCCTGCTCCGTCCTTAACAATTGAAATATATTCTCTATCTTCTTGGTAAAAATTTACATCTTGAAAATATCCATTAGCTCCATAAATTTTATAATTCCCTACATTTCTTTTTAATGAATTAGCGGATATATTCGATGACCTTTTTTCACAAATATCTTTTAATTGTTTGTATTCCAAAACTTTAAAATCATTTCCATATTTATTCTTAAACAATATTTTTTGAGAAAACATTTTTTGCGTCAAACCTTCCTTTAAGGACTCTTGATGTTCTATGATTTTAATTTGGGTAGAGATTCGTTTATCTATTAGAACAAGAAAAGATGTTATCTTTTTTTGTTCTTTTTGAATTGGAACATTTAATTTTAGTGTTTTTAATTGACTAGCATATAAATGAACAACCGATATTCCTTGAGACAGTTTTGCAATATCTAGTTTTTTTGTGTAGTTTAAATAATAAGATAAAAATACACCATTCATTATTGTTTTAATTATATTTAAATCACTTCCTAATGCAATGCCTGAATTTATTACACAAGAAGCTGTAGCAATATCAATTTGTGTTTCTCCAGAAGCAGGAATAATAACATCACCAGCTCTACTTAATACTAGATTATCTTTATCAATATTTGTTTTTGAAATAATCTTATTAATAACTTCTGAATAATCTGTATATAACTGACCATACCTTATACATTCTAAAATTCCATCACTTGCAATGTCTGATTTAGAAATCCCTTTTCCTTTACTAAAAGTGGCAATTGAACCCAATCTTTTCTCCATCCATTTTCCATCAAACTCTGGAAATCTCAAATTGGGAACATTAACAATATCTCTGTTACTCTCTTTCATTTTGAAAACGTTATTTTTTTATTTAAACTAATTAAGGATTCTATATGATTAAGAAAAAACCAATCCTAATTCTTTAAAATAACCCGCAATTTCAGTATCTAATTCTGTACGTTTACTTTCTAGTTCTTTTATATTTTGCATTACCGTATTTATATCTACAGGCTCTTCTTCTTCAAAAGTATCTACATAACGAGGTATATTTAAGTTATATTCATTTTCAGCTATAGCTTTTAAAGCAACAACTTCACTATATTTTTCTATTGTTTCTCTATTGGTATACGTGTCTATAATACGTTGTATATCTGAATTTCTTAAAATATTTTGATTTTTCTGTTTTTCGAAATTAGTATCTCCACTTGCATCAATAAATACAATATTATCATCTGCTTTTCTACATTTTTTTAATACCAAAATACAAGTAGGTATTGACGTGCCATAAAATATATTTGCTGGCAAACCAATTACAGCATCTAAAGCATTTTTTTCTTCAATTAAATATTTACGTATTACACCTTCTGCTGCTCCTCTAAACAATACTCCGTGTGGCAAAACAACAGCCATAGTACCATTATCTGCTAATTGATGGTACATATGTTGTATAAAAGCATAATCTGCTTTTGTTTTAGGTGCTAACTTTCCATATTGTGCAAAACGTTCATCTGTACTATTCAATGGATTTTCTTTGCCTTTCCAATGTGTAGAAAAAGGAGGATTGGCTACAATAGCTTCAAATCGTTGATTTAAATGTAATGGATTTTCTAAAGTATCTTCTTGCTTAATATCGAAGTTATTGTAATGAATATCGTGTAAAATCATATTCATTCTAGCAAGATTATATGTTGTACGATTCAATTCTTGTCCGTAGAACTCACTTATCTCTGCTTCTTTTTTTACACGCAATAATAACGAGCCAGAGCCACAAGTTGGGTCGTAAACTGATTTTATTTTGGTTTTTCCTAACGTTACTATTTTTGCAAGAATTTTAGAGACTTGTTGGGGTGTATAAAATTCGCCTTTAGACTTGCCAGATAAAGCTGCAAATTTTCCAATTAAATATTCATAAGCATCTCCTAAAACGTCAGATTCTAAATCTTCTAGCTTAAAATCAATTTTGTTTAGTTCGTTAATTATTTTTACAATGATTTCGTTTTTCTGCTTTGGTTCTCTTCCTAGTTTTGTAGAATATAAATCTAAATCCTCAAACAAAGCAGCAAAATCTTCCTCTGAATCATTACCCATTGTACTTTGTTCAATATGATTTAATACTGCTTGTAAATCATCTAAAATAAAACTACTTTCTCCTTCAATATCATTATTCCCTTTATCTGCAATAGCTTCAAATAATTCTTCGGGTTCTAAATAATAGCCTAATTTTATTAAACACTCCTCTCTTAAAGCTTCCAAAACTTCTATATCAGTTACTTTTTTAAAGTTTGTTTCGTCTTCGCCTTTTAGCAATTCTGTCACATAAATATTTTGCTTTTCAGAAAGGTATTTAAAGAAGATAAAGCCTAAAATATAATCCCTGTAATCATCAGGATTCATTTTTCCTCTAAGTAAATTGGCAATTGCCCAAAGGCTATTTTCAAGTATTCGTTTTTGTTCGTCACTCATTTTATATCTTGTTTATCAATTCGCTTTTAAGCCAGTTAAAAGCTTCTTTTTGATTGTATTTTACACCTGTTCTTAATAGCGCTTCCATATCTCCTGTAAAATCTGGGTCTTGCTCTTTTTCTTCTATATTTAATAAGAATTCTTTTTGGCTTGGTGGTCTGTTTCCTGTTGAAAATGTTGTGTATTCCTTAAAACATTCTATAATTTGTTCAATGTTTAATTCCATATTTAACCTAGAATAATCTAAATCGAATAAATCCCTTCCTTTACTACGTTGGTATAAGGCTCGTAATTTTGTGCCTAATAATTCATTAATGCTATACGTTCTAATTTTAGCACTTCCAGAAAACCATTCGTTTTCAACTTCAAAAGGAAAATCTACCCAATCCAAAACATTAAAATGCTCTTTACAATTAATTTCTAATTTTAAGCGTAATCTAATATTCTCATATTCAGATGTAAATCGATATAGCGCTTTTGCTCCGTGTCCTTTTACCTGTGTTTTTCGTGGTTCTTCAAAAAAAGTGATTACCTCTTTTAAGCGTTCCATTATCGGTTTTATAGGTCCTGGTTTAATTTGAACCAAATCAATATCTTCAGAATATCTTGGAGCAGGGTTTAAATACAACTTATGTAAAGCTGTACCACCTCTAAAAGCTAAATTTTCACGTAAAAAATCATCAGAAAAAATTTCTACTAAAGCACGACTAATTACAAGGTCTTGCTCTACTTGATAAAATTGTTTCCAAGGTGCTTTTTCTTGCCATTTTGCTATGTAAGGCTTCGGAATCATAAATCGCTTTCTAGTTTAATGTTTATATCTACTTTCCATTTATTATTTACTCCGCCTGCTTTCTGTTTTGATTTTGGGCTTAACAAAACAGGAAAGTATTTCGTTTTTTTTAAGTGTTGTATTATTGGTTCTAAAAAGGATTCGTCTACTTGCAATTCTTCTAATAAAAAACCAAATCGTTGCAAGGTGCTTTTATGTGGATACCAGGTAAGTAATTCTTCGATGTCATTTTTAGTAATTTCTTCGGATAATTCTTCAAGAATAGCTAACATTCTATTAATACCCCCTAACTTATTATGATGATGAATTAAGTCTACTGCCGTAAGTGCTGGACTTGAAATTTTGAAAATTCCTGCATCAGATTTTTTTTCTACAATGTTTTTAGATGGCCATTTTGAAGTTGTGAAAAAATGAATATCTAAAGACGATTTTTTAATGTTAGAAAATGCTTTATCTGTCATTACATAATCTCTTTGCACTTGTTGATGTCCAGCTCCGTGAAACTTTGCAGCAGAATAAAAACATAAATAATAGTCTCTATTTAGATGTTTAAATAACTTATTTGCAAATAATTGTACGGGGATTTGTTCTTGCTTTGAATACCTAGGTGGAATTATTAAATAAAATCCTTTTCTAAGGTTTACAATTTCTTTTTTTGTAACCAGTCTCGAAAGTTTACTTTTTAAAGCAGTTTCTGTTTTATCGCATTTTTGCACTAACTCATCCCAAGAAAAAGCATATTCTTCAACGGATTGTAGTTGTTTTATGTAATCAGAAATATTCAATGTTATAGTAGATTTTCGAGAAAGATACCATTTTAAGATAATTATCTCATTATTTTACTATACTATTTTTGTAATTATTCTATTTTTATTTTTATAAACTTGATTTTTAGATGATTATAAACAGATAAAAAACCTTAATAAAAGAGGGGAATTCTGTATAGAATTGCTTGAAAAAGCAGATTTTTATTTTGCATTAAAAAAATCAACTTTTATTATTTCAGTACTTTTTAAAGTCCAAAATGTTGCTTGAATTTTTTTTCTTTTAAATTCATCTGCAACATATACTGAATCATAATCCATATCAAATATTTTATTCCAACTGCTCTCTAAAATATTTTTCAATTTTGAGGAATATTTTTCTTTGTCTGTAAACTTTAAGCTTGATGCTTTTAATAATTTATCAAATTCCAATTCTTGCTTTTTATCATCTGCAATGTGCCAATAATTTAATACATAATGCCACAAATCAAAGTCAGATAATAAAATTTCAGTTTCAGGTTTTTCAAATTCAATTCTTACTCCTTTTGTTCCTTTTGGTAAAAATCCAGACGTCCTCAAGTCCGGTCTTTTATATTCACTATTTTTAAATTGACACCAAGACCAAATAGGATATGTTTTTTTATTATATCTTTTTCCAATTTTGTTTTCCATTTGAACAATCATCCAACTATAGGATTCTTTAAAGTGATAATCAATATTTTTTTTAGAACAACGAATTTTTCCATTTATAATTAATTCATCATAAAACTCTATAGGTTGAATTGTCCAAAGTTTCATTATAATTTTGTACTTAAATTTATTTTTCTTATCACTTTATTTTTTGATTCTGTCATTGATAGGATAGTTAGCTTCTTCATATTCTTCAATAATATTACTCATTAAAACTAATTTATCATCAACATCTTTGCCTAAATCTAACTGTTTTATTAATTTTTCTAATTCAAGATTTGCCATTATATAATCATTTCTTTTTACCATAATCTCTTATTTTTTTGTGCATTCAAAATAATAAATTGAGTTAATATATACTTATGTAAACAAATAATCTCTTAACAATATTCCGTTTTCAAAATAATTTGATTTTTCTCCTCATAGCAATACTTTAAAATCAACTTGTTTTTTAAATGCGCCCTAGCGGCAGGCGACTAATGAAAATTGGTTTTGATTTTTTAATCGCATAATTTCCATCTCTCATTTGTCTTTTTCAATGCAATCGTTTTTTCAATTAAATTATCATTATTTTCCTTATTCATTAAAATTATAAAAGGAGTTTTATTAACTTTCTTCAATGTAATTTTTATAGTAGCTATATTTTGTGCTGGAATCTCATGGATTTCATGAATTTCATCTAATTCCAATGAAAAGCACTTTACCCAAGTTTTAGTCCAAGTTCCATCTTTTTTAGTTTTAGAAACATAACTTTCTCCTTTTTTAGTTAGTGAGATATTGTATTGTGGATATCCCATAAAAGATGTTTTTAACTTCTCAAAGTTAATTAATCCTTGTTCCTTAAATTTCATATAGTTTTCTTCACTATTTTGTGGCTTTAAATGCGTGTTCAATGTAGTTTTATTCCCTAGAGTTATTCTTTTTTCAACATATTGAGTATTTCCTTTTTCTGAACATTCTTTGTATAACTCTATTACTTTTTGTTTTGTAAGTTTATTTGAATCACAAAATGTAAAGGTTGCAAATAGTATAGCTGTTAAAATTGATAATTTGATTTTCATAAGTTGTTTATTAATGATTATTTATTATTAGAAATTGTTTCTATTGAAGATTGATAATGACTGCAGACTCTACAAGATTTATTTATAGATTGGCTATAAGATTTTAAATGAGCTCTATCATTTATAACGATATTAAATGAGTTTAAACAAACAGTACATTCTTCAACTTGATAGATTGCTAAAGTTTCTATATTTCTTAAATTTGAAAAATAACCTGTATCAATATATTTCTTTAAAAACTCGTTGTTTGAAAGTACAAAAGTTTCAACTCCATTGTTTTCTTCAATTTCCCAATAGTCTTCAAGCATTTTGATTTCTCTTTTGGATACAGTATTATTCGGTATAAGTGCTAATTGTTTCATAAGTTTTGGGTACAAAAAAAACGTGGAACTGAATCTTATCGGTCTTAGTGGTCTCGCCAGAAACCTTCCCTCCAAATAAGAACAGCCCACGCAGAACGTGGGCGTCTTAACTTAGATATTGGAGGGTTTATTAACTGGCGAGTTTCTAAAACCAAATCAAAAGCTAAACGCTTTATATGTTTATATTAATTATTTTTTCTCTTATAATATTCTGTTTGTTAATGACAAATTTACGAATTTTTAAACTATTGCACTCGTTAGAAAATGCTTAAAAAACCTTTTTCTAATTATCTAAATAAGCACTTATATATAAGTATGTATATTTATCTGTTTATATACTTATGCGTTTATGTTTATAATGTTTTATCTATAGTTTTGTCAATTGTATTCTTTAACTCAAATACCTTGTCTTCAAAACTTAACTCAATTTCTTTTAATTTTTTTATATGTGAATGTTCAATATAATTGTTTTTAAATAAAAAATTAGTGTAATTGGCTACTTGGTTTAAGTTTGAGCCAATTTTATTCAATTCAGCTCTTAAAAGGTATAATTCATCAACTAATTTATTTGGGTTCACTAGTACTCTATTCTTCTTAAAAAGAAGCCCCCGAATGTAATGATTGAAATTTTTAGTATAGCCCAACTTCTCAGCATTTTTGGCTAAATGACTATATTCTTTATCTGTCAAATATATCTTTAAGTGGTTTTTTCTATTATTATTTTTACTTAGTTGTTCAATATATCTATAAACAGTAGTTTTACTTATACCGTATTCTAAACAAATCTCTTTCACATTTTTATTTTTAATTGCTTTTTTTGCAATTAATTTTTTTTCCTCTTCTGTGTATTTCATAATCCTATTACAGTAAAATAAATTTGATTATTTGGTTAAGTATTATTTAAAAAAAAACGACTTCGGAAGATTTTTCACTCTCCCAATAATTTTTGTTAAAAAGGGAGCAAGTGGTTTTCCGAATCGGAAAACACAACTTGCAAAAAAGACAAGACTGGATTATTAGGTTTTTTTAAGCGTTTTCTAACGAGAGCAGAAACATATCAAAAATTAAATTTCTAATGCGTTTCAAAACCGTCTAGAATTTCCTGTTAATTCAATAAAATTAAATAATTCATATAACCTATCCGCAACTCTTACTCCATAATATTTTTTTATTTCGTCTATCGTTAAGTTTGTTGTTACAAAAGTTTTAATGCCATATTTTTTGAAATTATTATATCTTATCTCTAAAATTCTTCCCATTAGTTTTTCACGAACTCCCCAAGAATTTGCTAATTTTTCTGTCCCTAAATCATCAAAATGAAGATTGCCAGTAGTAAGTGTTTTAACTATTTCCTCACCCTTTAGATTGTAGTCTGTAATTACATCGTGAACAGATACATTCTTAAACCACAAACACTTTAGATTATATTTTAAACTAACATTTTGAATAATATCAAATATTGAAGACTTGCCTGAACCACAATCCCCATAAACTAACAAACCTTTTCTCAATTCTCCATTAGTTTCTTTTTCAAAATCAATATTATCAGTAAAGTACAAGGATATCAATTTCAAAAATGTCTTATTATCATCATCTATAATAAATTGCCTATTCATTTTTAAAAAGTACGCAGTAGCTTCTTTAAATAAAATTTCTTTAAATTCATCTGTAGTCATTTGCTTGTCTGTTTTAATTATTGGGTTTCTAATTTTTTTATTGTAATTTTTATGATTGTCTCTTTCTTTTTCAGATTCCATTCCTATTTTTATTTTTAATCGCTGTCCTAAACTGCTCATAATTTTCTTGGATTTAATTTCACTTTTTTCTTTAAATAATTATTAGGTTTAACCTGTTGTGCATTATAAAAAAGCTGTTCATTGATTAAGAGAATCGTATATTTAATTGAATTTCAAACATTTAAATAGATGAACAGCTTTAGAGCAAATTACGAGAAAATTTTAGAGGTATTA
>NZ_JAZGGG010000002.1:0-28728 GCF_036480315.1 Polaribacter sp. | reverse complement strand
TAATACCTCTAAAATTTTCTCGTAATTTGCTCTAAAGCTGTTCATCTATTTAAATGTTTGAAATTCAATTAAATATACGATTCTCTTAATCAATGAACAGCTTTTTTATAATGCACAACAGGTTATTATAATACTATTATTGATCAAGTTTGGAATAAACTATTAGAAGAAGCAGAAGAATTAAACATAGATGTTGATAAGGCTGAATCTTTCGGAATTATTTGGGACGAACCTATTATTTCAGAAAAGATAGAATACAATTACGATGCTTGTTTAGTGATTGATAATGTAACTAAAACTCCAGAGAAGATTTTTAGTAATTGGTTATTTACTTCGGATAAAGAAATTTCTGAACATCCTTTTTTAGAATTTTACATAAAACACGAGTCTCATACAGACAATCAAAACGAATACGAAACAGAAATTTACATACCTTTAAAGCGTTCATTTCTTAACAAATATTAAAATAAAAAAAATGAAATTTTTAATCATACTATTTAGTGTTGTTTTTGCATCAAAATCTTGTTCAAAAGAAAATACAATTAATATACCAGATACAACAGAAGAAGCAAGTACTCAAAAATTATATTTTAATGCAAAAATTTTTACTGTTGATGATTCAAAACCTTGGGCAGAAGCAATTTTAATAGATAAAAACGAGATTATTTTTGTAGGTTCAAATGCAGATGCAGAAAAAACGGCTGATGAAAATGCAACAAGAATAGACTTAAGTGGTAAAGTAGTTTTACCAGGTTTTCATGATGTACACATGCACCCAATGGAGGTTGGTTCTACAACTACAGCTTTCACTTTAAATGAAAACGAAACAGATGCAGAAAATTATATTTCGGATATCAAAAAAGCAGCTACAGACAACCCAAATGTTAAATGGATTATTGGTTTTGGTCATTCTATAAACTCATTATTAGAAGCAACAAGAAATCCGTTAGAAATTATTGATGAAGCAGTTTTAGACAGGCCTGTAATTATTATGGAGCAAACATCACATTCTATGTGGATAAACTCAAAAGGATTAGAATTAGCAGGAATAACTGCTTCAACTCCAAACCCACAAGGAGGAATTATAGTAAAAAAAATGGCGTTTTACAAGGACTTTTAATTGACAATGCTGGCGATGTTGTTTTTCAGCAAGCTGTTGCCGCTTTAAATGATGCTGATGGTGAATATAATGGAATGGTTGAGTATGTTTTACCAAAATTAACAAAACACGGTATAACTTCAGTTTCAGACGCAAGAACTTACTGGAAAAGAGACCAACATAAAACTTGGAAAAAATTAGCAGATAATGATGAATTAACTGCACGTTTTAATTTAGGTCTTTGGGCATATCCAACAGCAAATGATGCAAGTCAAATAGCATCTTTAAAAAGTTTATTTTCTAATAATGAAAGTAGTTTGTTAAAAATAAATCAGATAAAATTATATGCTGATGGAATTACATACAACACAACAGCAGCGTTACATTCAGATTATAAAGAAGATTTTTTTAATCAACCAACAAATAACGGATTAAACTATTTTACAGAAAGTAGAATTGCAAAATATATTGCAGCTTTAGAAGCTACAGGTTTCGATTTTCACATTCACTCAATAGGAAATAGAGGTGTTACAGAAGCTTTAAATGCAATTCAACAAAGTAGAAGTTCTAAAGGAAGACATCGTTTAACACATGTAGAAATGATTACTACTGCAGATTTAAATAGATTTAAAGCCTTAAATGTTACTGCAGATGCGCAAGTTGGTGGCGAGTTTACCAAACCTCAATATTGGAGTGATAATGATCATTTATTAGGCGCAGATTTAGCAGACAATCAAGTGCCAATAAAATCATTAAAAGATGCTGGAGTTAGATTAACATTAAGTAGTGATTGGAACGTGAGTTCATTAAATCCTTTTGTAGGAATACAAAATGCAGTAACAAGAACTCCTCAAAATATATCTTTAGAAGAAGCAATAAAAGCATATACTTTAAATGGGGCTTACATAATGAGACAAGAAGAGAAAGTAGGTTCTTTAAAAGTAGGAAAATTAGCAGATTTTGTAGTTCTAGATAAAGATATCTTTACAATTTCAGTAAATGAAATAAACCAAACAAAAGTAATTTTAACTATTTTTGATGGCGAAGAAATTTATAAAAAATAAAATTGATTAAAGTATCAGAAAATATAGAGTTAAAGGAAATTTTGAACACAGATTCAGAATTACTTTTTACATTGATGAAAGAAATTTATCCACTTGCATATAGTCATTTTTGGACAGATAATGGAGATTGGTATGTAAATTCTCAATATTCAAAAGAAAATATTTTAAAAGAACTTTCCGAAGAAAAAACGGAATATTATTTTGTACTTTTTAATGATGAAATTGTTGGTAATTTTAGAATTATTTGGAATGAAAAACTAGCAAATTTACCCGAAGAAAAACAAGTAAAGTTACATAGAGTATACTTGCATCAAAAAACACAAGGAAACGGAATTGGTAAAAAACTACTTTTTTGGTTAGAAGAAAAAGCAATTAAAAAAGGATATAAAATTGTTTGGCTAGATGATGCTATGAATGAACAACCCCAAGCTTTTCAGTTTTATAAAAACCTGGGGTATGTATATCATTCACACACTTTTTTACCTTATAATTTATTATACGATGAGGTAAAAAAAATGAGTCAGGTTTATAAAAAACTTATTTAGAAAGTAATTTTACAATCCATAAAATTAAATATAATCCAAGTCCGAAACCTGCTAATAAAACAGCAACAACAAACCCTATTCTAATAAATTTTGCTTCAACATTTATTTTTGGACTTAACCAATCTGAAACTCCTAAAATCATATTCTTTTAATTTTTATGTTAGGCGACAAAGGTAAATAAAATTAAACACCTGTACTTCCAAAACCACCAGAACCACGTTCTGTTTCACTTAAAACACTAACTTCTTGCCAACTTACACGTTCATGTTTTGCAATAATTAATTGCGCTATTCTTTCACCATCATTAATAACAAATTCATCATTAGATAAGTTGACCAAAATTACACCAATTTCACCTCTGTAATCTGCATCTACAGTTCCAGGAGAATTTAAAACGGTAATTCCTTTTTTAGCAGCTAAACCACTTCTTGGTCTTACTTGTGCTTCAAAACCTATTGGTAAAGCTATAAATAAACCTGTTTTTATAATAGCTCTTTCTAATGGTTTAAGTGTGATAGATTCGCTAATATTTGCTCTTAAATCCATACCTGCAGCTCCTTCAGTTTCGTAATTAGGAGTAGCATGTTTAGATTTGTTAATTATTTGTACGTTCATTTTTTATAAATTAGGTAGTTCAAAAATATAATAAATCAACCAAGCATTCATAATAACTTACTAATTTTCTTACTTTTGATTTTCAAATCAAACAATTATGGATAAACAACCAAAAATAGCGGTTTTAGGTGGAGGAAGTTGGGCAACAGCAATTGTAAAAATGTTGACAGAAAACCTTGAAACTGTTGGTTGGTATATGAGAAGTGCTACATCAATTGAACATATTAAAAAAAATCATCACAACCCAAAATATTTAAGATCTGCAGAATTTAATCCTACCCAATTAGATTTATCTAAAGATATAAACAAAACGGTTGCAAAATATGATATTTTAATTTTTGCAATTCCATCTGCTTTTTTAGTTGGTGAATTAGAGAAATTAACCAAATCTTTGGAAGGAAAAACTATTTTTTCAGCGATTAAAGGAATTGTACCACAAACAGGTTTAATTGTTGGAGAACATTTTAATAAAGAATATAATTTTCCTATAGAAAACATTGGCGTAATTACCGGCCCTTGTCATGCAGAAGAGGTTGCAATGGAACGCTTATCATACTTAACAATTGCTTGCCAAAATGAAGAGAATGCTAAAATTATGAGTAAATCTTTAAAAAGTTGGTATATAAAAACCAAAATTTCTGATGACATTATTGGTACAGAATATGCAGCAATGTTAAAAAATATTTATGCGGTGGCAGCAGGTATTGCACATGGTTTAGGTTATGGAGATAATTTTCAATCTGTGTTAATGAGTAATGCAATTCGAGAAATGAAACGGTTTATAAAGAAGGTTCATAAAATGAAACGTAACATTAACAACTCTGCTTATTTAGGGGATTTATTAGTTACAGGATATTCTGTTTTCAGTAGAAATAGACAATTCGGAAACATGATTGGTAAAGGGTATACTGTTAAATCTGCGCAAATGGAAATGAGTATGATTGCAGAAGGGTATTATGCTACTAAAAGTGCTTTTAAAATGAAAGAGGAAAATGGAGCAAAAACACCAATTATAGATGCGGTTTTTAATGTTTTATATGATAATAAAGACCCAAAAAAAGAATTCCAAAAATTGACAAATAAATTAGATTAATTGTTTAATTTTGAACATTATTATGTTTTATTAAACAATATGTATGAAAACAATACAAGAAGTTGTAGAAAGCACTATTAGAAAAACACCTTTTATAGAAGAAGCTTTAAATGAAAAATTGATAAATGTTTCTTCTTTGGCAAGAATTATTTTACCAGAAGTTTCAACTATTTTAAAGAAGGATGTTAAGGTTGGTGCGGTTATGATGGCAATTAATAGATTGTCTCCAGCGAGTGAGTTACGTATTAGAAAAAATATTAAAAAGTTAGCACTAGATTTAGGTGATGTTATTGTTAGATCTGATTTATGCGATTTTACTTTTAAAAATACTACTTCATTATTAAAAGAAATTGCAAAGATTTTAATGAAATCTTCAGAGAGTTCAGACTATTTTCTAACAGTTTCTCAAGGAATTTTTGAAACTAATATTGTTATTAGTAAAAATTTACATCCTTTTGTAAATGAAATTTTCGAAAAAGAAAAACTAATTTCTAGTGTCTTAGATTTAGCCTCTATCACCATAAAACTTCCAAAAGAAAATTTAGAACAATCTGGTATTTACTATTTTATTCTAAAACAATTAGCTTGGGCAGATATTCCTTTACAAGAAATAATTTCTACTACAAATGAAATGACTATTGTTGTAAAAGAGCAAGACATCAATCAAACTTTTGCCATCTTAATGGATATGAAATTGAGTTAATTATGGCAAAACAAGATCCTTATGCTGCATTAAGAATAAAGGAATTCAATATTTTTTTATTCGTAAGGTTTCTTTTAGTTTTTGGTTGGTCTATGCAATTTATTGTCATAGAATGGCAAGTATATTCAATTACAAAAGACCCACTTTCTTTAGGAATTATTGGTTTAATGGAAATTATTCCTGCATTCTCAATGGCATTATTTGCGGGTCATATTGTAGATCAAAGAGAAAAAAGAAACTTGTTAGCTATTTGCACAGCAGCTTTTTCGTTAATTAGTTTAGGCTTGTTTTTACTAACAACAGAAAATGTAATTGCAAGTTGGTCTACAAATTCGGTTCTATATTCAATTTATGGATTGGTCTTTTTCGGAGGGTTTTTACGTTCTTTTTTTGGACCTACAATTTTTTCTTTGGTAGCATTATTGGTTCCTAAAAAAATATATCATAATGCAGCCACATGGAGTACAAGCACCTGGAAAACAGCTTCTGTTTCTGGTGCACTTGCAGCTGGTTTTTTAATAGGTATTATTGGAGTTCCTAAAACGTTATGTCTTGTTTTTATATTAGTATTACTGGCTTTTATCTTCACTTTTTTAATTAAAAAGAAACCAATTTTAAATAAAAAAATTGGCGAACCAATGAAAGAAAGTTTAAAAGCGGGTGTTCAATTTGTTTTTCAAAATAAAGCCATTTTAGGTATTTTAAGCTTAGACATGATTGCTGTTTTATTTGGTGGAACTGTTGCAATATTATCAGTCTTTGCACAAGATGTTTTAAAAGTTGGTCCAGAAGGTTTTGGTATTTTAAATGCTTCAATTTCTATGGGAAGTATTTTAACGATGCTTATAACAACTTACATTCCTATCAATCAAAACACGGGAAAAAAAATGCTGATTTCCGTTTTTATTTTTGGATTAAGTATCATTGCTTTCGGATTGTCATCTATTTTTTGGGTAAGTATTTTAGCTTTATTTATAAGTGGTGCAGCAGACGGAATTTCTATGGTAATTAGACAAACCATTTTGCAATTAAAAACACCAGATGATATGAGAGGTAGAGTTTCTTCTGTAAATTCTATGTTTGTAGGTTCTTCTAATGAATTAGGAGCTTTCGAAAGTGGTTTAGCGGCCAAATTAATTGGCCCAGTTGCAGCCGTAGTTTTTGGCGGAACAATGACTATAATTACAACGGTAACAATGGGAATTGTAAACCCAACTTTACGCGATTTAGATTTAACAAAAGAGATTGAAGAAAACGAAAAAGAAGACTAAAATCTACTCAAAAGTTGTAGCAATTTTTAAATATTTTTCTAGTTCTTTTTCTTTATTTTTAGTCGTTTCTTCATCCCAAGAAAAGGCTGTTTTAAATAATACTAAAACATAATCTTTATATAAGTCAACACTTGGCTTGTCAAAAAATAAACGTCCAGTTCTGCGCATAAAGAAATCTGTGGGCGTACAAGTCATTTCATAATTTATAGTAAACCAAACTTCAGCCTTAATTAGTTTTTCTTGCATGTTATCGTGTATTAAATCATCAAATTTTTGCAAAATAATATCTGTTTGTTTTCCATAATTATAAACCAAATACTTTGCATCTTTTTCATCAAAATCTACTTCAGAAATTCTATTATGAATGGCATCAATATAACTTTCTACCTCGTTAGAGTTTTTAAAAGTTCCACCAGAGAGTACAATTTCTTTTGTTTTAATTTCTTCAAACTCTTTATCGAATCTTCTTTCGTATTTTTTAGCAACTAAATCTACAATACGTTCTGCCATTTTTCTATAACCAGTTAACTTTCCACCAGCAATAGAAATAAGTTCTGTATCCGAAACAAAAATTTCATCTTTTCTAGATAATTCTGAAGCAGATTTTCCTTCTTCGTGAATTAACGGACGCAAACCAGCCCAAGAAGATTGAATATCATCTAAAGAAATATTAATATTTGGAAACATATTGTTTACAGCAGATATTAAATACATTGCATCTACTAAACTTGTGTCTACATTGTCTTTATCTTGTTGATAATTGGTATCTGTTGTTCCAAAATAAGTAACCTTTCCACGCGGAATTGCAAACATCATTCTACCATCTGGCACATCAAAATAAACAGATTGTTTTACCGGTAATTTTTCATGAGCAACCACTAAATGAACTCCTTTTGTTAAGTGTAAACGCTTGCCTGTTTTCGAGTGATTTGTTTGTCGCAAGTTATCTACCCAAGGTCCGGTTGCGTTTACAACATACTTTGCTTTAATATCAAAAGATTCATTTGTAAAATTATCTTTTACTATTGCACCAGCAACTCTTTCATCTTCATAAATAAATTGGGTTGCTTCTGTATAATTAATAATTTTTGCATTGTATTCTAAAGCAGTTTTTAGAACCTCTAAAGTTAAACGAGCGTCGTCTGTTCTGTATTCTGCATAATAACCTGCGCCATTTAAAATACTTTTTGGTAATAAAGGTTCTTTTTCTAAAGCCTCCTCTTTATCTAGCATTCTACGTTTGTCTTCGCCTTCTACGGAAGCTAAAATGTCGTAAACTTTTAACCCAATTGAAGTTAACCAAGAACCATAAGTTCCACCATCTATTAATGGTAAAATCATTTTTTCTGGAATCACCAAGTGTGGCGCTAATTTATGTACAATTGCACGTTCTGTACCCACTTCTTTTACCAACCAAAAATCGAATTGTTTTAAGTAACGTAAACCACCATGAATTAGTTTGGTAGATTTACTAGAAGTTCCAGAAGCAAAATCGTTTTTTTCTATTAATGCTACTTTCATACCGCGCGATCCAGCATCTAAAGCAATTCCTGCACCTGTAATTCCACCACCAATAATTAGCAAATCAAATTCATTGTTTTGTAATTCTTTGGCAATATTTTTTCTATTTAAGTAAGAGAAGTTCTGCATTGTAAAAGTTAAAATTTATGGAAAATTTATCAAAAAGACTATATTTGTTAGCAAAATACAAAAAAAGTTAAAATTTATTAATATGAACTATAAATATATCAAGAATCTCCTATTTATATTATTATTTACTTCCTTTTCAATTTTTGCTCAAACAGCTAAAGAGAAGTTAGAGATAATTAAGCAATATGATTTATCAAAATTAGAGAACCTGAAAGAAAAATCTGAAAAAAAATTCTTTAAAGAAAAAAATAGAGCAATTTTATTAGCAACTCAAAAAGGATGGAAAATTAAGTATACAGAAAATGGTTCTTATTATGAATTAATGAGAATTTCTAAAGCAGGAAAACCATTGTATTATAAAACAGATAATGTTAATGCTGCTATCTCTACAAGAGCAAACTTTTTGCATAAAGATGGAGGTCTAGGGTTAAATATTGAAGGACAAGGAATGACAGCTTATGTTTGGGATGGTGGTTTAGCAAGAACTACGCATCAAGAATATGATGGAGAAGGTGGTGAAGATAGATTTTCTATTGGAGATGATTCTACAGATTTAAATTTTCATGCAGCCCATGTAATGGGTACTATTATTTCTTCTGGTTTTGAGCCTGCAGCAAAAGGTATGGCACCACAAGCAAAGGGAATTGGAAGCGACTGGAACAATGATTTAGCAGAAGCAACTGCAGCGGCTGCAAACGGAATGTTAATTTCTAATCATTCTTACGGGTTTAATGCAAATAATATTGCAGACTGGAGATTTGGTGCTTACGCAGATGATGCAAGAGATTGGGATAACTTAATGTATAATGCTCCTTACTATTTACAAGTAAATTCTGCTGGAAATGACGGAGCTAATAATACCGCAAACGGAGAACCTTTAGAAGGAAACAATGCTTTTGATAAAATTAATGGAAGAAAAACTTCTAAAAACGGGTTTACAATTGCAAATGGGCAAGATGCAAATATAAATGCAGACGGAACTTTAGCTTCTGTTACTAGAAATTCTGGAAGTTCTGAAGGACCAACAGATGATTTAAGAGTTAAACCCGATTTAATGGGTAACGGTACAGGCCTATATTCTTCTTACCAACAAGCAGATGATGCTTACAACACTATAACTGGTACCTCTATGGCTTCACCAAACGTAGCGGGCTCTTTATTATTATTACAACAATACTACAAAGAAACTAACGGTAACTTTATGAGAGCAGCCACTCTAAAAGGTTTGGCTCTACATACTGCAGATGATAATGATATTACAGGGCCAGATCCACACACAGGTTGGGGGCAAATGAATACTAAAGTTGCAGCAGAAACAATTACCAAAAACGGTTTTGAATCTTGGGTATCTGAAGAAGTTTTATCAAATGGAGGAACGTATTCAATTAAAGTTAAATCGGATGGTTTTAGTCCGTTATTAGCTTCAATCTCTTGGACAGATAAACCAGGTGTTGCTAATGAAGGAACAGCAAATGACCAAACAGCTGCATTAGTAAATGATTTAGATATTAGAGTTACACAAACAACAAATGAATATAAACCATGGAGGTTAACAGGAATCTATAGTAATGAAAAAGGAGATAATTTAGTAGATCCTTTTGAAAGAGTAGATATTGCTAACGCTTCTGGAGAATATACTATTACGGTTACTCATAAAGGAACTTTAGACGAAGATCAAAGGTTTTCTTTAATTATTACAGGTATTTCTGGAGAGTTTACGTTTTTAGCTGATAATTCAGAAAAAGGTTTATGTTCAGACCAAGATGCTGTATTTAATTTTGAATACAGACAAGCAGTTGCTGGTACAACTCAATTTACTTCAACTGGTGCTCCAGCAGGAATGACAACAACATTCTCTACCCAATCTTTAAGTGCAGACGGTAATTTTACAGTTACTTTTGGTAACTTATTAAGTGTGCCAGCAGGTCCTTATGACATAGAGATTATTGGTGATAATGGAAACGAAACTCAAAAAAGAACGGTAAGAGTAGTAGTTTATCACCCAGATTTTTCTAATAATCCATCAGAACTAGAATACCCAACAAATGGTCAAAAAGGAATCTCTTTTACTAAAATAGGATTACGTTGGAAAAATAATCTAAATGCTAATAGCTATAAAGCTGAAGTTTCAGAATCTCCTTCTTTTAATAACATTGCATATACAGGTGATGTAGTAGGAACAAGTTTTGATATTGAAGCATTGAAAAGTGCTACTGTTTATTATTGGAGAGTAAAACCTAAAAACGATTGTGGAGAAGGAGAATACTCATCAATATTTAGTTTTCAAACAGGAGCAACCGATTGTACAAATGTATACTCGGCAACCGATTTCTCAAATGCATCAGGAACTCCATTTTCTACAAATGAAACTTTTTATGTTCCAATAGAAGTTACAGATAATTTGTTAATAAATAGCATTAAAGTAACAACAGATATTACACATACTGATATACAAGATTTAACTTTAAAAATTAAAGAGCCAATAGCAAACGGGTCTAAACAATCTATTTTATTATCTAAAGTGTGTGATGATTTAGATAATATTAGCAATGTAACTTTTGATGATGATGCAGATGAATTAGTCTGTGGAACATCAAGTCCAGTAGTTTCAGGAAACGTTAAACCATTAGATCCTTTAAGTGGCTATGGTGGTAAAATGTCTCAAGGAACTTGGATTCTTGAAGTAAATGATTTCGATTTATTTGATGGAGGACAAATCAATTCTGCTTCAATTACAATTTGTGCTTCAGTAGAAAATACAAACATTCCTACTTTTACTTCTTCAGTAATTAAGTTAGATGCAAACTCAACATACACTATTACAACTGCAAATATGGAAGCAACAACTGCCTCTGAAACTCCAGAACAACAAGTGTTTACTTTAGTTGCTGAACCAAAAAAAGGTCAACTTCAAAAAGATGGAACAACTTTAAAAGCAGGAGATACTTTTACCCAAGCAGATATTGATGCTAATAAAGTTACGTTTGTAAATACCCAAACAGGATCTTTTGCAGATGAATTTAAAGTAGATGTTATGAATGCAGGACAAGGATGGTTAGGAAACCAAACAATTACAATTGAAGAAAAAACATTAACAATTGAAGATTTTGCTTTAAATAATGTCTCTTTTTGGCCAAACCCAGCTAAAGATATTTTAAATGTAAAATTGAACAATGCTACTTCAGAAAACGTAATTATAATTTTATTTGATTTACAAGGAAGAAAAGTAATTAGCTCTGTAAATAAAACGGTAAGTACAACTTTTACAAAAGAAGTTGATACAAAAAATGTTTCTTCAGGAATTTACTTGTTAAGTATTCAACAAGGAAATAAGAAAGCAACACAGAAGATTATAGTTACTAAATAATAAAATATTATTATAAATATAAAAAAGCCAAAACAATTGTTTTGGCTTTTTTAGTTTACAGAATAAAATTGATTTACGCTGTTTTTTTTATCTTACTATTTTGGTTGGTAAACCATCAATACTTGTTTGATTTCTTTCTCTCCAATATTGCTCAATTTTTTCTTTTCCTTGCTCAATAGCCCAATCATTTAATTGATTTCTTTCTTCATTATATTCGTAAAAAGGGATAGACATTCCGCAAGAAATTTGTGTAGATTCGATAGTAATATCAAATATTTGACGTGTTCCAGGAGTTTCTGGAAATAAAGAAATAACTTCATTCCAACCTTTATCTGATGGTTTAATTTCTTTTCCTTTTCCGTATAAGCGTAAAATACTTGGCGCTCCTTCAAAAGCACAAAACATAATTGTTATGCGTTCATTTTCTAATAAATGTGCGGCAGTTTCATTTCCACTTCCTGTAACGTTTAACCATAAAACACGGTTTTCATTTATCACTCTAAAAGAATCCATTCCTTTAGGAGATAAATTTATTCTACCAGAATTAGGCGCAGTGGCTACAAAGAATATTTTTTGAGCTTCAATAAATTTTTGAAGTCTTGTAGTAATTTTAGTGGTAAACTTTGACATAACCGTTTTATTTAAGTCCACAATTTACAAAATATCAGTCTATAAAATGCTTAATAAATTGTTACCTTTAGACAAAATAAAAACGTTTTTTATGGAATATGGATTTCTTTCAGTAATACCACCAATTGTTGCCATCATATTAGCCTTAAGAACCAAGCAGGTATATATTGCCTTACTATTTGGTATTTGGTTTTCTTGGTTGATTATTGAAGGATGGAATCCGTTAGCTGGAACTTTAGCAATGATTGAAGGGATGGTAAACGTCTTTCAGTCGAAAGGAAATACAAGAACAATAATGTTTAGCGCTTTGGTTGGTGCTTTATTAATTTTCATTCAGTATTCTAGAGGAGTAGAAGGTTTTATCAATATTATCAATAGAAAATTGACAAAATTAGAGACTAAAAAAACTGGTTATAGTAGAGTAATGGTACAAATTTTAGCAACGCTAACAGGTTTATTGTTATTTGTTGAAACAAGTATCAGTTCCTTAACTGTTGGTACTTTATACAGACCTATTTTCGATAAATTAGGAATACCAAGAGAGAAACTAGCTTATATAGCAGATTCAAGTTCTGCGCCATCATCTATTTTAATTCCTTTTAATGCTTGGGGCGCTTTTATAATGGGTTTGTTGTTAACACAAGGAATAGACCAACCATTTAATGTAATGATTGCATCTATTAAATATAACTTTTATCCATTATTAGCAATTGCAATTTTGTTCATTGTTATTCTTACCAAAAAGGATTTTGGCCCAATGAAAAAAGCTGAAAAAAGAACGAAAGAAACAGGTTTGTTAATGAATGAAGGTTCTAAACCTATGGTTTCTGATGAAATTACATCTTTTCCACCAAAAGAAGGTATTGAAGCAAAAGCATATAATATGATTGTGCCGCTTTTGGTAATGGTGTGTATGATGCCAATAAACTTAATTTATACCGGTTGGAGTTCTGTAAAAGAACCAACTTCATTTTTAAATCACGTTTCAGAAGCAATAGGTAAAGGCTCTGGTTCATCCTCTGTTTTATACGCTGTAATTACGGCACTTTTGGTTGCTATGATTATGTATTTCATTCAAGGAATTATGAAACCAAAAGAAGCTGTAAATTTAACATTAAAAGGAATTAGTGAATTAATGCCTTTGGCTTTGTTAATGTTGTTAGCCTTTGCTATTGGTGATGCTTGTAAAGAATTAGAAACCGGAATTTATGTGGCAAATGCAACCAAAGAATGGTTGTCGCCAGAATTATTACCAGCAGTTGTTTTTATAATTAGTTCTTTTATTGCATTTTCTACAGGAACTTCTTGGGGAACATTTGCAATTATGTTAGCAATTTCAATTCCAATGGCAAATATGCATGGTGCAGATATTACAATTGTTGTGGCTGCAACTTTAGGTGGTGGAATTTTTGGAGATCATTGTTCGCCAATTTCCGATACTTCTATAATATCTTCTATGGCTTCTGCAAGTGACCATATAGATCATGTAAAAACTCAATTACCTTATGCCTTGGTTGGTGGTATAATTACGGTTATTTTGTATTTGATTATTGGGTTTACAGGATAAATTAATTTTATGAAAGAAAAGAATATTATTAAAAAGACATCGAAAACAATTAGTGATGGAGCAGATCAAATTTTAGAACAACTTAAAGTTGGGTTTTCTAAAATAGGGGATTTTGGAACGAATACTAAAAATAAATTTATTGATTACGTAAAAGAAGTTTTTAATGTTTTACCTATTCTAGAAAAAGCAGGTTTTAAAACAAACAGATTAATTGTTGGTGTTTCAATTCCGCCTTCTGTAGAAATACATTTTAGTAGATTTAAAGAAGTAGAAAAAGAAGAAATTGATGCTTTGTATGAAGAATACAAAGAAAAGAAAATGTTTAAATTGATATTAAAATCACTGTTGATGTCAAACGATTTTCAATCTAAATTATCTTCTGATAGTTTAGTGTTTTCTGAAACGTGTATAGAAATTTCAATTCCACCAAAAGTGAGTATTAAATACCTAAACAGAGATATTGCAAACATAAATAAGATAGAAGCAGATTTTGATTAATCTAACTCGCTAAAACCCCACGTTTCTTAATTTCATTAATCATACGTAAAGTACCTTCTTTAATAGTGTTTTCTTTAAATAAAAAGGTTTTTTCACACAACGTATTTCCTTCAAAAAAAGTAACTTGAAAACGATTGTTTAATTTAAATAATTCTGGTTGAATAAACTCAATTTTAGCAAAAGAATTAGCCGGAAGTTTGTCTAATTTTTTTCGTAATAAAGAAGTTGTTTTTGTTTCAGAAAAACCTTGAGAAACAATCACTAACATTTCTATTTCAACACTTTTATTATTGATGAGGTAAATATTCCAATCATCTGTTTTATAAATATCATTATATTCATAAACAGCTGCCATTTCTACACCTGTAACCTCTGGTATTTTTATGTCTTTCTTCAAAATAAAATTATTTAAGGTTTTGTAAAAACTAACAACTTTTCCTCTTCAGAATTAAAGAGTGTTAACCTTTTTTTATCAATAAAATAAGTCTTAATTTTTGATAAGTACAAATCAAATGTATCTGAAATTTTCATATCTCTACACATCATTCTAGTTTCACCAAAAGGCGAAAATTCTATTGATTTTGCATCAATACCGTTTATTGAAGAAAAGTAATTATTACAACCATTGTTTCCGCTTACTTTTTCTTTATCAAACTTTATAAATGGCGTTTTTTGATGATTTGTATGATTTTCTTTGGTAATATTTTTTATTTTAGAAACTGTCCAAGTACCTTGAATACTATTTAAAAAGTCGGTTTTTGTTTTTTCTGAATTTACACCACAAGAAATCATAAGAAACGCAGATAAAATTAAAAAGTTACTTTTCATTTTTTTATGACCACAAATTATAGAAATCATCTTTTTCAATCACACTACCATCACAATCTTCAATGGTTAAAGCGTGATCACCTAAATTTCCAAATTCATCTTTAGGGTTTTGTCTACAATATTTTATAACTTTTCCATTTTGATAAACGGTAACTTGTTTTAAAATTTCATTTTCTTCATTAGTTTCAAAATACCAAGTAGAATTCCCCCAACTAGAATATTCATCATCTCTTCCTTCGTCCCAAAATTGTGAAAAGTAGTTCATTATATAACCGATTTAAATTGCTCTAAAAAACGTTTGTCATTTTCATAAAACATTCTAATATCTGGTATTTGATATAACAACATCGCAATACGTTCTATTCCCATTCCAAATGCGTAACCAGAGTATTTAGTAGGGTCTATGTTTGCGTTTTTCAATACATTAGGATCTACCATACCACAACCCATAATTTCTAACCAACCAGTACCTTTTGTAATTCTATAATCAGTTTCAGTTTCTAAACCCCAATAAATATCTACTTCTGCGCTTGGCTCTGTAAATGGGAAATAAGAAGGACGTAAACGTATTTTAGACTTACCAAACATTTCTTTTGTAAAATATAAAAGCGTTTGTTTTAAATCTGCAAAAGAAACATCAGTATCTATATATAAACCTTCAACTTGATGAAAAATACAATGTGCTCTTGCAGAAATATCTTCATTTCTAAAAACTCTTCCTGGAGAAATTGTTCTTATTGGAGGTTGATTTTCTTCCATGTAACGTACCTGTACAGAAGAAGTATGTGTTCTTAATAAAATATCTGGGTCTTGCTCAATAAAGAACGTGTCCTGCATGTCTCTTGCAGGATGATATTCAGGCAAGTTCAATGCAGTAAAGTTATGCCAATCATCTTCAATTTCTGGACCTTCAGAAACCGTAAAACCAATTCTATTAAAAACCTCTATAATTTGATTTTTAACCAATGAAATTGGATGACGAGAACCTAAATTAATTGGTTCTGACGGGCGTGTTAAATCTCCATAAAAAGATTTCTGACTTGTAGCATTATCTAAAGCATCTGTTAATTCAGAAACTTTTCCTTCCGCAGATTTTTTTAAGTTATTTAATGCTTGCCCAAAATCCTTACGCATTGCTGCATCAACATTTTTAAATTCTGCAAACAAATCTTTTAGTAAACCTTTGCTTCCTAAATATTTAATTCTAAATGTTTCTACTTCATCTCTGGTAGTAGCTTTAAAAGCTTGCACATCACCAATAAGTTCTTTTACTTTATCTAACATTTTCGGGTAAAATTGAAGGGCAAATTTAGTGTTTTTTATAGAGTTTTATATTGCTTTTTTAAACAAAAGGGTAACGTCTCTCGAAATCGATTGAAATAAGGGTTTTAATAAAAAATAAAAAGATTATTTTTTATTTTGCTAATTCAGAAATTAACTATCTTTGTATTATTAAAATTTTATATAATTCGTAAAAAATCATACCGAAAATTATGGAGTTAAAAATTAAAGAGTTTATGGAAATGGTTCAAAGTAGAAATAACCATGAGCCAGAATTTTTACAAGCTGTTCAAGAAGTTGCAGAAACTGTAATTCCTTATATTGTAAATCATGATATTTACCACGGTAAAAATATCTTATTAAGAATGGTGGAGCCAGAAAGATTAATTTCTTTTCGTGTTTCTTGGGTAGATGATAATGGAGAAATTCAAGTAAATAGAGGATATAGAGTTCAAATGAATTCTGCAATTGGCCCATATAAAGGTGGTTTACGTTTTCATCCAACAGTAAATGCTAGTATTTTAAAGTTTTTAGCTTTTGAACAAGTGTTTAAAAATTCTTTAACAACTTTACCTATGGGTGGAGGAAAAGGAGGTTCAGATTTTGATCCAAAAGGAAAATCAGACAACGAAATTATGCGTTTTTGTCACGCTTTTATGAGCGAATTATTTAGGCATATTGGTCATAATACAGATGTTCCTGCAGGAGATATTGGTGTTGGAGGACGCGAAATAGGTTTTATGTTTGGTATGTATAAAAAACTAAACAATACATTTACGGGTGTTTTAACTGGTAAAGGTGCATCTTGGGGTGGTTCTTTAATTAGACCAGAAGCAACAGGTTATGGTAACGTTTATTTTGCTCAAAATATGCTAGTACGTAAAGGTGATTCTTTTAAAGGAAAAACAGTTGTTATTTCTGGATCTGGAAACGTTGCACAATATGCAGCAGAAAAAGCCATTGAATTAGGTGCAAAAGTGGTAACACTTTCTGATTCTCAAGGGTATATTTATGATGCAGACGGAATAGATACAGATAAACTAAAACACGTTATGTTTATTAAAAACGAAAAACGTGGAAGAATTAGTGAATACACAGAAAAATATCCATCAGCAAAATTTGTTTCAGGTAAAAGACCTTGGTCTGTTGCTTGTGATATTGCTTTACCATGTGCAACTCAAAATGAGTTAAATGGAGATGAAGCAAAAGAATTGGTTAAAAACGGATGTATGTGTGTTTCTGAAGGCGCAAATATGCCATCTACACCAGAAGCGGTTCATGAATTTCAAAAAGGAAAAATATTATTTGCTCCTGGAAAAGCATCTAATGCTGGTGGTGTTGCAACCTCTGGTTTAGAGATGAGTCAAAATTCATTACGTTTAAGTTGGACACGTAAAGAAGTTGATGAAAAACTACAAACTATTATGGAAGATATTCATGATTCTTGTGTGCAATACGGAGAGCAAGAAGACGGAACTATAGATTATATTAAAGGTGCAAATATTGCAGGTTTTGTAAAAGTTGCAGACGCAATGTTAGCACAAGGTGTAGTATAAAAAGCAATTTATTTAAGGTTTAAATTATTTAAACGCATCAAATTTTTTGATGCGTTTTTTTGTACAACTTATTTTAAAAAGTAATCTTTACCAATAATTATATTTTGTTAATGTTTCTATTATCACTTTTTTTCTTAGGATTTTTCTGCTCTTTTGTAGGATCTATAACGCCAAGTATGTTAAATATGTCGGCACTGAAACTTAGTCTAGAAAAAGGAAAAAAAGCAGCAAATAAATACGCTTTAGGTGCTTCTTTTGTAGTAATTCTACAAGTGATTTTTGCCGTTGTCTTAACAAATTACATAGCAGAAAATCCATCAATATTAGAAACATTAGAAAAAGCAGGAATTGTAATTTTTATCTTTTTATCGTATTATTTTTATAGAGAATCTAAAAAAGGAAAAATTGAGTTTAAAGAGCTTAAAAAAAAGGAAGAGAACCCGTTTTTAACAGGAATAACATTATCGTTTTTAAACATGTTTGCAATTCCTTTTTTTAGTGGAATAATAATTTTACTAGATTCATTTAACCAGTTTAGTTTTGATTTTACATCAGTTTTACTTTTTACTTTAGGTTCTGCAATAGGAACTTTTTACATTTTATCATTATATGGAAAATATGCAAAAATCATTCAAGAAAAAACAGGAAAATTAACAAAAGACATTAATCTAATTCTTTCTATTTTAACGGGTTTTGTGGCTATTTTTACACTCATAAAGTTATTTTTTTGATTTTAATTCGACTTATTTGTTAACAAACAATTATTCATGATTACGATTTTCTTTATAGGTTTTTTATTCTCTTTCTTAGGGTACACTCCGCCGGGAGTGTTAAATATGACTGCTTTAAAAATTAGTTTAAGAGGTAATAAAAAGGATTTTAAGCAATTTACTTTAGGAGTTTCCTTAGTTGTTTTTATTCAAGCATTTCTTTCTATTTATTTAACTGAATATATATTTAAAAACCCAATGTTTTTAGAGTTGTTAGAAAAAGTAGGAATCATAGTTTTATTTTTTTTGTCTATCTTTTTTTATGGACAAAATAAGAAAGAAAAGAAACAAGTTGAAATTGATAATAAAAAGAAACACTCTTTTTTTTCAGGAATTATTTTATCGGCATTAAACATGTTTTCAATTCCTTTTTTCTGTGGAATAGTAGCGTTTTTAATGGCTTTTAATTTAATAAAATTCGATACAACTTCAACTTTTATTTTTGTTTTAGGATCTGTAATTGGTGCCTATTTAATTCTTTTTTTATATGGTAAATACGCAGCTAACATTCAGAAAAAAAACAGGAAATTTAACAAATAATATCAATTTAATTTTAAGTTTTATTACAGCGATATTTGGGGTATTTACTTTATTTAAATTTATCTTTTAATTATTAATAAATGAAAAATGTAAAAAATTTTATTGTTGGAGGGAAGCATCAAAAACCAATTGTAACAGACGTTTTTTATCTAGAAACTCATCAACCTAAAAAAATAGTTGTTTTTTGTCATGGTTACAAAGGCTTTAAAGATTGGGGCGCTTGGAATTTAATGGCAGAACAATTTGCTAAAGCAGGTTTTTACTTTATCAAATTTAATTTTTCTTACAACGGCGGAACAGCAGAACACCCCATAGATTTTCCAGATTTAGTTGCCTTTGGTAATAATAATTATACAAAAGAATTAGATGATTTAGAGAGTGTTTTAGATTGGGTTTGTAACGAAGAAAAATTTAATAATGAAATAGATATTAATGATATTTCTATTATTGGACATAGTAGAGGTGGAGGAATTGTATTACTAAAAGCAAACGAAGATACAAGAGTAAAAAAAGTAATTACTTTGGCTACAGTATGTGATTTTGGTTCAAGAAGTTCTACGATATCAGATTTAGAAAACTGGAAAAAAACAGGTGTAAAGTATGTTTTAAACGGAAGAACAAAACAACAAATGCCACATTTTTATCAGTTTCATGAAAATTTTTTAGAAAATGAAGAACGATTAAACATTCAAAAAGCTGTAGAGAATTTAAAGATTCCGCAGTTAATAATTCATGGAGATAAAGACACTTCAATTTCTTTAAATGAAGGCAAAAAAATCCATTCTTGGAATGCCGAAAGTAAAATAGAAATTATAGAAAATGCAGATCATGTTTTTAACGTTTCTCATCCTTGGAAAAACGGTAACATGTCTAAAGAATTAGAAGAAGTAACACAGCTTTGTATTGGTTTTTTAAAGTAGAAATTATTGCAAGGAACTATGCAATTTGTTTTATTCTTTTGAGATTGCTTCGTTTCTCACGATGACAAATACTAACTTTTTCGTAAATTCGAAAGATGGAATTGCTGCCACCTTTCAGAAAAATAATTCATGTAGATATGGATGCGTTTTATGCATCTGTGGCAGAATTAGACAATCCAGAATTAAGAGGAAAAGCAATTGCTGTTAGTGGAGGAGAGAAAAGAGGTGTAATTTCTGCTGCAAGTTATGAGGCTAGAAAATTTGGAGTTAGATCTGCGATGAGTGGTGTTTTGGCGCGAAAAAAGTGTCCTCATCTTATCTTTGTTAAAACAGATTTTGCTCGTTATAAGAAAATTTCAAAAAAAGTTAGAGAAATATTTTACGAGTATACAGATTTGGTAGAGCCTCTTTCTTTAGATGAAGCGTATTTAGACGTTACAGAAAACAAGAAAGGTAATCCGTCTGCTAATGATATTGCAAAAGAAATCCGTCAGAAAATTTATGATGAAACAGGTTTAAGAGCTTCTGCAGGTATTTCTATTAATAAATTTATTGCAAAAGTTGCTTCAGACATTAATAAACCAAACGGACAAAAAACCGTTCATCCAGATGAGGTAATTCAGTTTTTAGAAGTATTACCTGTAAATAAATTTTATGGTGTTGGTAAAGTTACCGCAGCAAAAATGTATAATTTAGGCATTTTTGTGGGGAATGATTTAAAGAAAAAAACGGTAGAAGAATTAATAAATCTGTTTGGAAAATCTGGCACACATTATTACAATATTGTTAGAGGAATTAATAATTCTGCTGTAAAACCGAACAGAATTCGAAAATCTTTGGCGGCAGAAAGAACGTTTAATGAAAACATTTCTTCCGAAATTTTTATGCTAGAAAAATTAGAAAAAATTGCTGATGAATTAGAAAAGCGAATGATAAAATCTGATACAAAAGGAAAAACCATTACCTTAAAAATTAAATATTCAGATTTTACACAGCAAACAAGAAGTAAAACTAAAGAAAACTTTATGCAGAAAAAAAGTGAATTTTTTCCTGTAGTTAAAGAGTTGTTATATCAAGATAAAATAACAAATTCTGTTCGTTTATTAGGTTTGTCTTTTGGTAATTTAAATACAATTATAAAAGAACCAGTTTGGGTTCAGTTAAAACTACAATTTGAAGGTTATTAGAACAAATTCAGAAAATAAAGATTTTAAAAATTTGGTAAAACAATTAGATGCATATCTAAAAATTACTGATGGCGATGAGCATGATTTTTATAACCAGTTTAATCATATAGATGTTTTAAAAAACGTGGTTGTCTTTTATATTGATGAAATTGCAGTTGGTTGTGGTGCTATTAAAAAGTTTGATAACGCTTCAGTTGAAGTAAAAAGAATGTTTGTTTCAGAAGAAAAAAGAGGAAGCGGAATTGCGCAAAATATTCTAACAGAATTAGAAATTTGGGCAAAAGAATTAGGCTATAAAAAATGTGTTTTAGAAACAGGGAAAAGACAAATTGAAGCCGTAAATTTTTATAAAAAATGTAAGTATAATGTCATTCCAAATTACGGACAATACAAAGGAATGGAAAACAGTGTTTGTTTTGAAAAACAATTATAAATGAATTACAGTTATTGGGAATTAAAAGAATGGTTTACCAACATCGATTTTACAATTGTTGGTAGCGGAATTGTTGGCTTAAATTGTGCTTTAGAGCTTAAGGAAAAACACCCAAAAGCAAAAATTTTAATTCTCGAAAAAGGAATGTTACCTCAAGGAGCAAGCACAAAAAATGCTGGTTTTGCTTGTTTTGGAAGTTTGTCTGAATTGATAGATGATTTAAATTCACATTCAGAAGAAGAAGTTTATAATTTAGTAAATAAACGTTGGAAAGGTTTAGAATTACTACGTAAAAATTTAGGTGATAAAAACATCGATTTTCAGCAAAATAAAGGTTTTGAATTGTGTGATACTGAAGATTTTTTTGAGAAATGTATTTCTAAAAAAGACAAAATAAATTCACTTTTGAAACCAATTTTTAAAACGGATGTTTTTTCGGTTTCAGAGAATATTTTTGGATTTCAAAAAGTACATCAAAAGTATATTGTAAACAATTTTGAAGGGCAAATTGATACAGGAAAAATGGCTTTTGAGTTATTGAATAAAGTTCAAAAACTTGGAGTTAAAATTTTGAATAATATCTCTGTTGAAAACTTTACCGAAACAAGTGATAAAATAAATGTAAAAACCAACAGATTAGGTTTTTACACTAATAAGTTATTGATTGCAACGAATGGTTTTGCAAATAAATTACTAAATGAAAAAGTACAACCTGCTAGAGCGCAAGTTTTGATTACAAAACCAATTAAAAATTTACATATTAAAGGAACATTTCATTTAGATAAAGGCTATTATTATTTTAGAAATATTGATAATAGAATTTTGTTTGGCGGTGGAAGAAACCTCGATTTTAAAACTGAAGAAACTACGCAATTTGGTGAGACAGAAATCATTCAAAAGGAATTAGAAAGAATTTTAAAAGAAACGATTTTACCTAATACTAGTTTTGAAATTGATTATAGATGGAGTGGAATTATGGGAGTTGGAAATCAGAAAAAAGCAATTGTTAAACAATTGTCTAACAATATTTTTTGCGGAGTTCGTTTAGGTGGAATGGGCGTTGCAATTGGTAGTTTAGTTGGTAAAGAATTAGCAGAATTAATAAATTAAAATGACAAACCATACTGCCAATTTCGACGTAATCATTATTGGTGGAGGTTTGGCGGGTTTGTGTAATGCAATTCATTTATCAAAATTTGATAAAAAGGTTTTACTAATCGAAAAAAATGAATATCCGAAACATAAAATTTGCGGTGAATATATTTCCAATGAAGTATTGCCTTATTTAACTTTTTTAGATGTGAATCTGTTTGATTTTGGAGCTGTAAAAATCAAAGAATTCCAATTATCAACCACAAAAAATAAAATCATTTCTGCAAAATTACCTTTGGGCGGATTTGGAATCTCACGTTATCAATTAGATTTTGTTTTATCAGAGAAATCAAAAGAAAATGGCGTTGTAATTTTACAAGATTCCGTTATAGATGTAGAATTTAAAAATGATATTTTTTTAGTTGAAACTAAAGAAAACAAAATTTTCATTTCCAAAATTGCAATTGGTGCTTTTGGAAAACGTTCTTTATTAGATGTAAAAATGGAACGTGATTTCATTAAAAAAAAATCACCCTATTTAGGAGTGAAAATTCACGTAAAAGGAAATTTTCAAGAAGATTTAGTAGCGCTTCATAATTTTAAAGGAGGCTATTGTGGTGTTTCTAAAGTAGAAAATAATGCAATTAATTTGTGTTATATCACTAATTATTCATCCTTTAAAAAGTATAAAAATATTGATGATTTTCAAGAACAAGTTGTTTTTAAAAATAAATTTTTAAAAGAAATATTTAATAATTCTGAAGTTATTTTTGAAAAACCATTAACGATTAGTCAGATTTCTTTTGAAACTAAAAAACTAGTAGAAAATCATATTTTAATGTGTGGCGATTCTGCAGGAATGATTCATCCGCTTTGCGGAAACGGAATGAGTATGGCGATTCAATCTGCGCAACTAGCTTCTAAATTGATTCTAAATTACCTGAATGACAAAATAGAGTCAAGAAATAAACTCGAAAAGCAATATATTAGACAATGGAATAGAAAATTTAGTTTCCGTTTAAAAGCTGGTCATTTTATTGCAATGTTGTTTCGAAAAGATAGAATTGCATCAATTTTATTACAAATTTTGAAGAAATTGCCTTTTTTATTGCCAATAATTATCAAACAAACCCATGGAAAACCAATGAAAGTATAATGCCCTTTTTAGTAGATACATCTAAAAGATCTGACAAAGAAGAAATGATGGACGATTTCTCTATTGGAGGCAATTTACTGCGCGATGTTTTAGATAAATTAGAAAATATCAATCGTTGGTTAGGTGGTAATTTAGTTACTGTAAATTCATTAAAAAAAGTGCTAAAAAACCATCCAAAAGAGCAAGAACTAACCATTGTTGATATTGGTTGTGGACACGGAGATATTTTGCGAGATGTAGCTAAATTCGGAAGAAAGAAGGGGTATAAAATTAAGTTGATTGGACTAGATGCAAATTCAACAGCAATTGAATATGCAAATGAATTATCAACTGAATTTCCTGAATTAAGTTTTAAAACGGAAGATATTTTTTCTGATGATTTTAAAAGCAGAGAATTTGACGTGGTTTTAGCAACCTTATTTTTTCATCATTTTAAACAAGAACAGTTGGTTTCTTTTTTATCAGATACTTTAAAACAAACCAAAATAGGAATTGTTGTCAACGATTTACACAGACATAAATTGGCGTATTATTTATTTATGTTGTTGTCTGTTTTTATAAAAAATAAAATGATTATTAATGACGGATTAATTTCTGTTTTAAGAGGTTTTAAAAGAGAAGATTTAATTAAAATCTCTCAAAAATTAAAAGTAAAACCACAAATATCTTGGAAATGGGCATTTCGTTTTCAATGGATAATTCAAAAATAAATGGCAGTAAAAATAACATCGGTTGCAAAACAACTTCCCAAATACCATAGAGAAACAAAGGATATTATTCCGTTTGTAAAATTATGGATGCAAGATCAAGAGTCGCGTTTTCAAAGAAAAGTTATTAAACTTTTTGAAGGTGCAGCAGTAGATAAACGTTATTCAATTATGGACCCTGAAGAAGTTTTTACAGCGACTACTTTTGAAGAAAAAAATGATATTTACGCAAGAGAAGTTGTAAAATTAGCAGAAAAATCATTAAAAAAATCATTAGATAAAGCAAATTTAAAAGCTACTGATATTGACTATATTATTACAGTAAGTTGTACAGGAATTATGATTCCTTCAATGGATGCATATTTGATTAATTCTTTGCAAATGAAACAAGATATTGTGCGTTTGCCTGTTACAGAAATGGGTTGTGCAGCAGGAGTTTCGGGCATTATTTATGCGAAGAATTTCTTGAAGGCGAACCCGAATAAAAGAGCAGTTGTAATTGCAGTTGAAGCACCTACAGCAACGTTTCAATTAGAAGATTATTCGATGACTAACATTGTAAGTGCTGCTATTTTTGGTGATGGAGCATCAGCAGTTATTTTGTCTTCATATGAAAAAGATAAAGGCCCAGAAATTATTGATGAAGCGATGTATCATTTTTATGATGCAACATCTATGATGGGTTTTAAAGTGGTAAACACAGGTTTGCAAATGATTTTAGACAAAGAAGTTCCGAAGAAAATATCAGATCATTTTCCAGCAATTGTACATCCATTTTTAGAAAGAAATAATTTAACAATTGAAGATGTAGATCATTTAATTTTTCATCCTGGAGGAAAGAAAATAGTACAAACAGTAGAAGATTTATTTGGTGTTTTAGGTAAAAATATAGACGACACAAAAGAAGTTTTACGTTTATATGGAAACATGTCTAGTGCAACAGTTTTATATGTTTTAGAACGATTTATGGATAGAAATCTTGCAAAAGGAGAAAGAGGTTTAATGTTGAGTTTTGGTCCTGGTTTTTCTGCACAGAGAATTTTGTTGGAATGGTAATTTTTTAAATATGAATAAAAAAGAAATTATAAAATATCTTCCATACAAAAAACCATTTTTGTTTGTTGATGAACTTACAGAAATTTCAGAAAATGGAGTTATAGGAAATTACACATTCAAAGAAAACGAGTTTTTTTATGAAGGTCATTTTAAAGAAAACCCAATTACACCTGGCGTTATTTTAACAGAAACCATGGCGCAAATTGGTGTTGTTTGTTTAGGAATATTTTTATTGAAAGACGAAATATCATCCGAAGAAAAAAAACCAAAAATAGCATTAACGTCTAATCAAGTTGATTTCTTTTTACCCGTCTATCCTGGAGAAAAAGTAACCGTAATTTCAGAGAAAGAATATTTTAGATTTAATAAGTTAAAATGTGCTGTAAAACTGATGAATGAGAAAAATGAATTGATTTGCAGAGGAGTTATTTCAGGAATGATAATCGCAAAATAAGATGAAAAACAGAGTCGTAATTACAGGTTTAGGAGTTGTAGCGCCAAATGGCGTGGGATTGCAAGAATTTACAAATGCGATAAAAACAGGAACTTCAGGAATTACTTTTCATCAAAACTTAAAAGACAAAGGGTTTTCTTGCTGTATTGGAGGTGTTCCTGAAGTTTCTGAAGAAAAAAAACTAGAATATTTAACACCATTACAATTACGAGGATTCAATAGTACTTCTATTTTGTACGGTTGTATGGCAGGAATAGATGCCTGGAAAGATGCAGGTTTTTCTGTAGATAAAAACTCAAAATTAGATTATGATTCTGGTTTAATTTTCGGAACAGGAACTTCAGGAATTGAGAAGTTTAGAGAAGCAATTTATAAAATAGACGATCAAAAAGTAAGACGTTTAGGAAGCACTTCTGTAGTACAAACGATGGCAAGTGGAATTTCTGCTTATTTAGGCGGAATTTTAGGTTTAGGAAATCAAGTGACTACAAATTCATCTGCGTGTACAACAGGAACAGAAGCTTTATTATTAGGTTTTGAACGCATTAAAAACGGAAAAGCAAAACGAATGTTGGTTGGTAGTTCAAGTGATAGTAGTTTGTATACTTGGGGTGGTTTTGACGCGATGAGAGTAATGTCTTACAAGCACAATGAAGCCCCAGAAAAAGGCTCGAGACCAATGAGTGAAACTGCTTCAGGGTTTGTTCCAGGAAGTGGCGCAGGAGCTTTGGTTTTAGAATCTTTAGAAAGTGCTTTAAATAGAAAAGCTACTATTTATGCCGAAGTTTTGGGTGGAAATATTAATTCTGGCGGACAACGAAATGGAGGAACTTTAACAGCACCAAATGCTGAAGCGGTTCAAAAATGTATTACTGATGCAATTTTAGATGCAAATATTTCTGCGGATAAAATTGATGTAATAAACGGACATTTAACTGCAACCTCAAAAGATGCTTTAGAAATAAAAAATTGGACAAAAGCTTTAGGTAGAAAAGGAGACAATTTTCCAACTATAAATTCTTTAAAATCGATGGTTGGGCATTGTTTAGCAGCAGCAGGAGCAATAGAATCTGTGGCTTCTGTTATACAAATTAAAGAACAATTTGTGTTTCCAAATATTAATTGTGAAGATGTTCATCCAGAAATAGCAGAGTTGATTTCTACAGATAAAATTCCAACCAAAATGATTGAGAAAAACATTACTATTTTAGCAAAAGCAAGTTTTGGTTTTGGCGATGTAAATGGGTGTGTTATATTTAAAAAATATTCAAAATAAAATGACAAAAGAAAAAATAATATTAAAACTAACAACCATTGTAAAACCTTATGTTCAAAATGAGGAAGGTTTTAAAAATATGTCTGAAGAAACAGATTTTATTAACGATTTAGAGATAAATTCGGCAAATTTAGTAGATATTATTTTAGATGTAGAGGACGAATTTAACATTGAAATAGATAATGATTCTATGGAAAAAATGCTCTCTGTAAAAGCAACTATAGCAATTATTCAAATAAAAATGAAGGCATAATGATTGGGAATGACATTGTTGATTTAAACCTTGCAGAAATCCAAAGTAATTGGCAAAGAGAAGGTTTTTTAGAGAAACAATTTACTAAAAAAGAACAAGAACAAATTAGAGGCTCTAAAGATCCTTTTTTAAAAGTTTGGTTATTTTGGAGCATGAAAGAAGCTGCGTATAAATGCTATACTCAAACGAATGAAAAACGTTTTTTTGCTCCTCAGAAATTTGAATGTACTTTAACAGAAGAAGAGGAGGGAATTGTAACTTTTGAAGAGAACAAATTTTATACATCAACTCATTTTAGCACATTTTATATTCACACACTTGCAGAAGATATTTTGGTTGAAGATAATGATACTATTAGGGTTTTTTCAGGAATAGGTTCTCTCAAAACCGTAGATAAAGACATAAAATTAAGACTTGCAGAAAAAACAGGAGTTTTATCCGAAGAAATAGTACAAAGAAAATCTTCTGTTGGTGCACCATTGTATTTTCATCAAGAAAAATTATTAACAAGTTCATGTTCAATTTCTCATCATGGAAATTACGGGGCATTTGCATTTACTTTAGAAAATGAATCTTAAAGAAGAGTTATATAATCAATGTGATGCATTTGTAAACAAACGTTTACAAAATGTGGAAGATGTTATTTCATCCAATCAAAATGCATTGCAGTCAGAAACTAAAAATTCTGCTGGAGATAAGCACGAAACAGGTAGAGCAATGTTGCAATTAGAAATGGAAAAAGCAAGTCAACAATTGGCAGGAATAAATCAAATGAAAGAAATTTTAGCAAAAATTGATATTTCTAAATTTTCTAAAATTGCGCATTTAGGAAGTGTTATAGAAACTAATTCTGCTAATTACTTTTTATCCATTTCTGCAGGTAAAATTTCTGCTTTTAATATTGATTATTTTGCAATTTCAGTTTCTTCTCCAATAGGAAAGTTGTTATTAGGTAAACAAGAAAGAGAAAAAATAACCTTTAATAATAATGTTAACCCGTTGTGCATTTAAATAATACTAATTTTTAAGTTGTTAATATTTCTATCAAAAGTAAACTTATTAATGAATTGAATAATTGTTAATGAGGTTAATTTTGAGAGTATTCTAGTCTTAAAAC
>NZ_JAZGGG010000001.1:0-68890 GCF_036480315.1 Polaribacter sp. | reverse complement strand
TAATACCTCTAAAATTTTCTCGTAATTTGCTCTAAAGCTGTTCATCTATTTAAATGTTTGAAATTCAATTAAATATACGATTCTCTTAATCAATGAACAGCTTTTTTATAATGCACAACAGGTTAATGTTATTAAAATTTTAAAAATTATTTAAATACTATTTTTCAAAAATGAAAAAAGCAATTTTTATTATTTTCCTTTTATCCGCAGGTCAAATATTTTCTCAATCAGATTTTAAATTTTTTTTTAAACTTTCTAGGCCTATAAAAACATGGGTTATTTTTCATCCATTTAAAGCAAAAAAATCGTTAAGAATTTCTTTGGAAACTAATAAGGTAGCAGATTCTGTTGCGAAAACAAATTTATTAGACAAAGATGCAGCTGGCGGACAAGTAGATGCTTTTAGACATGCATATTGGATGGCGCGTTTGCGTCAAGAAATGGGGAAATCTGCAGCTCGTTCATTAGGAAAAGCCCATGAAAAAGAAAATTACTTAACGTATAAGAAAAGAAAATTAGAAGATGGTGTTGTGCCAGATGAAATTTCATCAGAAATGGATCTGTTTAATAATGACCAAGGTTTAAAATTAACAAGAAAAAGAAGCAAGACTTCTAGAAATAGTCTTGTTTACAGAATTGTAAATGCCATTAAATCTGGTAAAATGAAAATTATTAAAAAAGATAAAAAAGGAAATTTTTTAACTTGTAATGGTAAAACGATTTCTGCAGAAGAATTAAAAGGAAAATGGAAAAATAACAAGTGTTTGGTTGTTTCTAGTGAGTTTTAATTGGTAAATTAACAAAAACAATGATTTTTTGTTAAACGATTAAGTATTTTTATTTATAATAATTCTAAATACAAACGAAAACGTTGTAATTTTCTTGTACTACGATTTGTTAAGCTGTATTTTTGTTGAACAATTTTAACTTACTTATACAATGAGCGGATTTTTTAAATCTTCAATTGGAAGAAAAATAGCAATGGCGCTATCGGCGTTTTTTTTAATGTTCTTCCTACTTCAGCATTTAGCAATTAATATTTTATCGGTTTTTAGCCCAGATACTTTTAACGAAGTGTCTCATTTTATGGGAACAAATCCTTTAGTGCAATTTGCATTACAACCTGTTTTAATTTTTGCAGTTGTTTTTCATTTTGTAATGGGTTTTGTTTTAGAATTAAAAAATTCTAAAGCAAGAAATGTTTCTTATGCAAAAAACAATGGAGCTGCAAATTCATCTTGGATGAGCAGAAACATGATTTGGAGTGGTATTGCTATTTTGGCATTTATCATTTTACATTTCATCGATTTTTGGTTTCCAGAAATTAACACCAAATTCATTCAAGGAGATTGGTCTGGTTTACATAATGGAGAATTAAGATATTTTCACGAACTACAAGAAAAATTCTTAAGCCCTATAAGAATTGGTGCTTATGTAATTGCTTTTGTTCTTTTAGGATTGCATTTAGCACATGGTTTTACATCAGCATTTCAATCTATGGGTTCTACAGCTGGTAGAAAAAAGACATTACAAACTATTGGGTTAGCGTACTCAATTATAATTCCATTAGGTTTTATTTTTATCGCAATTTATCATCATTTAAATCATAACCATTAATCTTAAATAACTATGGCTTTAGATTCAAAAGTACCAAAAGGTCCAATTAAAGATAAATGGACAGATTATAAAAATCATATAGATTTGGTAAATCCTGCTAACAAACGTCACATAGATGTTATTGTTGTAGGTACAGGTTTAGCAGGTGGTTCTGCTGCTGCAACATTAGCAGAGCTGGGTTACAATGTAAAAGCATTTGCTTATCAAGATTCTCCAAGAAGAGCACATTCAATTGCAGCACAAGGAGGAATTAATGCTGCAAAAAATTATCAAGGAGATGGAGATTCAACTTACAGATTATTTTACGATACTGTAAAAGGGGGTGATTACCGTTCTCGTGAAGCAAACGTATATAGATTGGCAGAGGTTTCTGCAAATATCATTGATCAATGTGTAGCACAAGGAGTTCCTTTTGCACGTGATTATGGTGGTTTGTTAGATAACCGTTCTTTTGGAGGAGTTTTAGTTTCTAGAACTTTTTATGCAAAAGGACAAACTGGTCAGCAATTATTATTAGGAGCTTATTCTGCAATGAATAGACAAATTGCTCGTGGTAAAATAGAAATGTTTAACAGACATGAAATGTTAGATGTTGTAATTGTTGATGGAAAAGCAAGAGGAATTATTGCAAGAAATTTAATTACAGGAGAAATTGAGCGTCATTCTGCACATGCTGTTGTAATTGCTTCTGGTGGTTATGGAAATGTATATTTCTTATCTACAAATGCAATGGGTTCTAACGCAACTGCTGCTTGGAAAATACATAAAAAAGGAGCGCATTTTGCAAATCCTTGTTACACACAAATTCACCCAACTTGTATTCCAAGATCTGGTGATTATCAATCGAAATTAACTTTGATGTCAGAATCATTGCGTAACGATGGTAGAATTTGGGTTCCAAAGAATATGGAAGATGTAATGGCAATTAGAGAAGGTCGTAAAAAACCTACTGATTTGTCTGAAGATCAAAGAGATTATTATTTAGAAAGACGTTATCCTGCTTTTGGAAATTTAGTTCCAAGAGATGTTGCTTCTAGAGCAGCAAAAGAACGTTGTGATGCTGGTTATGGTGTAAATGCTACAGGTGAAGCTGTGTATTTAGATTTTAAATCTGCATTTACTAGATACGGAATAGAGCAAGCAAAAATTCATAATATTAAGAATCCTTCGGATGAAAAAATATATGAATTAGGACAAGCAATTGTTGAAGCAAAATACGGAAACTTATTTCAGATGTATGAGAAAATCATAGATCAAGATCCATATAAAACACCAATGATGATTTATCCAGCAGTACACTACACAATGGGTGGTGTTTGGGTAGATTATAATTTAATGACAACTATTCCTGGGTGTTATTGTATTGGAGAAGCAAATTTCTCTGATCATGGTGCAAACAGATTAGGAGCATCAGCATTAATGCAAGGTTTAGCAGATGGTTATTTCGTGTTACCTTATACTATTGGAGATTATTTATCTGATGATATTAGAACAGGAAAAATTTCAACTGAAAGCCCAGAGTTTGAAGCTGCAGAAAAAGAAGTTACAGAGAGAGTTAATTTCTTTGTGAATAATAAAGGAACAAAATCTGTAGATTATTTCCACAAAAAACTTGGAAAAGTAATGTGGGACAAAGTAGGAATGTCTAGAAACGCAAAAGGTTTAACGGAAGCAATGGCTGAAATTAAAGCAATTCGTGAAGAGTTCTGGAAAGAAGTTTCTGTTCCTGGTGGATCAAATGAAATGAATCCTGAATTAGAAAAAGCAGGTAGAGTTGCAGATTTCCTAGAACTAGGAGAATTGTTTGCAAAAGATGCCTTAATGAGAGAAGAATCTTGTGGAGGTCATTTTAGGGAAGAGTCAGCAGAATTAGATGGTCCTCAAAAAGGAGAAGCAAAACGGAACGATAAAGATTTCGCTTTTGCAGCTGCTTGGGAATACAAAGGTGAACCTGCAGATGCAGTTTTACATAAAGAAGAATTAGAGTTTAACGATATTGAATTGAAACAACGTTCATATAAATAGACATTAGTGAGATAGCGATGAGAAAATAGGAAAATGAGCAATATTAAATCATATAAAGAATTAATTGTTTGGCAAAAGTCAATGAGATTAGTAGCTTTAATATATGATTTAACAAAAACTTTTCCTTATGATGAAAGATTTGGATTAACAAGTCAAATGAGAAGATGCGCAGTTTCTGTTCCTTCAAATATTGCTGAAGGTTGGGGAAGAATGTCTAGAAAGAATTATATTCAGTTTTTAAGAATCTCAAGAGGTTCTTTATATGAGTTAGAAACACAATTATTAATAACTAAAGAATTAAAATATAGTAATAATAGCGAAGTAATAGAAAGTTTAATTGTTGAAGTTAGCAAAATGTTAAACTCCTTAATTAAAAAATTAGAAGAAAAAGGCTGATACTTTTCGCTAAAAATTAATACCTATTTATATGAATTTAACACTTAAAATTTGGAGACAAAAAGACGCTAGTTCAAAGGGTCAAATGGTTGATTATAAAGTGACTGAAATTTCTGAACACATGTCTTTTTTAGAAATGATGGATGTTTTAAATGAACAGTTAGTAAATTCTGGTGATGAGCCAGTTGCTTTCGATCATGATTGTAGAGAAGGAATCTGCGGAATGTGTTCTATGTATATAAATGGAGAAGCACATGGGCCAGATAGAGGTGTAACAACTTGCCAGTTGCACATGCGTATGTTTAAAGATGGTGATACTATTACTATAGAGCCATTTAGAGCAGCAGCATTTCCTGTTTTAAAAGATTTAGTAGTAGACAGAACTTCTTTTGAAAGAATACAACATGCTGGTGGGTATATTTCTGTAAACACTTCAGGAAATACGCAAGATGCAAACTCAATTCCTATTTCTAAACACGCAGCAGATGAAGCGATGGATGCAGCAACATGTATTGGTTGTGGTGCATGTGTAGCAACTTGTAAAAATAGTTCTGCAATGTTATTTGTAGGTGCAAAAGTATCTCAATATGCTTTATTACCACAAGGACAAGTAGAAGCAACAGATAGAGTTAGAAACATGGTTGCTCAAATGGATTTAGAAGGTTTTGGAAACTGTACAAATACAGGAGCTTGTGAGGTAGAATGTCCTAAAGGAATTTCTTTAGACAACATTGCAAGAATGAATAGAGAGCTAATGAAAGCTTCTCTATAATTAGAAAGCTGTCATTGCGAGGAGGAACGACGTGGCAATCTTAATCTAAAAAACGAAATGTCAGTTCGAGTGATTTTTCTTTTTTGAAAATTGTATCGATAACATATAATAAAACCCAAAACTAAATTTAGTTTTGGGTTTTTACTTTACAAATATTTTCATTTTTGAATACTGAATACTGAATACTGAATACTGAATACTGAATACTGAATACTGAATACTGAATACTATCCAATACCCTTAAAAAATTCTTCAGGCGAAATTTCTAATTTAAGCAAAATTGTAAATAATCTTTCTAAATCTAATTTGGTTTTACCTTTTTCTACTTTAAAATAACCACTTTCAGATAAACCAAGTGCAGTAGAAATATCATATTGTGTTAAACCTGCCTCTTCTCTTTTGGTTACTAATTTTTCTAAAACACTTTTATATAAAGTATTAATTTTTTCTTTTTCTTTTTCTCTTTCTCTTTCTCTTTCTCTTTCTCTCAAAATATTTTTTCTTTTTCGATATAAAAGTAAGCAAAAAAAGTGGTCTTCAACATTCCATTTTAGACTAACGGAAAACCGTGAGTTTTTAAATACCCCATAATCCGTTAGTCCAAAATGGAATGTGATTTGTTTGGTAGTGTAAAAAGTATTTGCCAAATTTGAAAAAAGAAATTGCTATGAAAACGATATTTCTTCTCTTAAAAATATAATTAAAAAACAACTAATTGTCATTTCGAAATGAGCTTTTTTAAGCGATTGAGAAATCTCATTTTAAAAAGTCATTCTAGAAATATAAATTAAAAACCTCCGCTTGCGGAATTAAGAAATATAAAAATTACTAAATAAATGTACAACTTAAAACAAATGCTTATGTAAATAAACAACAACAAGCAGAGGAAGTTTTGCAAAAGTAAACCTTTTTCTACAAGTATTTAAAGATTTTTGAACTTGTTAATTCATATAAAATTCTAAATATTTTTAATAAATAAACCTAAATTAAAAATTAGGTTACAAATTTTTATATTATGAAAAAATTAATTTTAGCAATGGTTTTTGTACTTGCAACAGGAACTATGATGAATGCAAAAGAAATCAATAAAGAAATTGGTTCTAATGACTGTTATGATTCAGCTCAGCAATATGTTGAAACACTTGATTGGGACTCACAAGGAGGTCAAGATCGAGCATTTGAAGTTTATGAACTACTACTAGAGCTTTGCGATCTTTAATAATTAACTGATTAGAATAATGAGTCATTAATCTAATAGACTCATTATTCTTTTTAATATAAAAAAATACAAAATGAGAACTTTATTTATATTAATTTTTATTTCAAATTTTTGTTTTAGCCAAAATAAGAGCGGGACTATCTTTTATAAAAAACAAACTAAAGATAAGATTTTTGAAAAAAAGTCAAACAAAAAAATCAATGATATGATTATAACTGCAGATAAATCAGTTACATATATATTGCGTTTTAATGATTCATCATCTATTTTTGAAAAAGAAAGAAAAATTTTTAATGATAGGAAATCATTAATATTGTCAAAATTAAGTTCAGCTGGTTATAGCGGGATTATATACAGGAATAGTTTTAGTAAAATATTATTAAGACAAAAAGAAAGAGCTGGAGAAACATTTATTATTAATTATCCTTTTCCACACCTTAAATGGCAATTGAAAAATGAAACAAAAAAAATAGGTAATTATTTATGTTACAAAGCTATTTCAAAAAGAGAGTATAAGAATTCAAAAGGACAACTAAAAGACGATATTATTATTGGGTGGTACTCTCAAGATATTCCTATCAGTTTTGGACCATATGTATTTGGTGGTTTGCCAGGGTTAATTCTGGAATTAGAAACAGAAAGAGAAACCTTTCAAGTGACAAAAATTAAATTAAATAATTCAAATTTTAATATTAACGAGCCTAAAAAAGGTATAAAAATATCTCTGAAAAAATATGACAGTATTGTTAAAGGCTTAATAAAAAAGTTTATAAAAAATTAATTTTAGCAATGGTTTTTGTTTTTGCAACAGGAACTGTGATGAATGCAAATTCTTCTAACGAAGAAATAATTACACCAACAACAGAAACTTCAGAAATAGTTGAAGATTTTGGTTGTGCAAGGGACTGTGTTGATAGTGCAATGGACGAAACTTTTGAAGATGCCGTAAATAATTCAAGTTTACCATTGATTGCTGATTACATGGATAATTATGAATCATGTTATGCTGCTAATTGTTAACACTAAATTTTATTATTTAAGAATCACTAAAATTAACTTTAGTGATTCTTATTAAAAATTATAACATGAAAAAATGTATAAAAATTACTATTCTTTTATTCTTTTTAGTATTACCAAGTATAAAAGCACAAGACCTAACAGGCAGAGTTACCTATAAAGTTTCGCTAAACTTAACAGTTGAGCAGGTAAAAAAAAGAAATAAAGCCATAGGTAGAAAGGTTTCTCAAAACTCAATAGATAGAATTAACAATGCTAGAGATATTTTAGCATTGTTAGAATTTAATAATGAACATTCAATTCAAAAATTAGGATTAAAAAACCAAAAGGCAAAGCAATCACTCAAAAAAAATATGATGCGCTTTTAAGAAAAACTTTTCCAGATTTTTATAAAAAATGGGAGAAGTATAAAAAAGCAAAGAAATCTTAAAAACAATTAATGAAAAAGAAACTTACTTTATTGTTTATCATTTTTATAAATACAGTTGTTTATGCCCAAAGCATAAGCGGTAAAGTAACGTATGTAGTTTCTATGGAATCTTTTTCTGATAAAAAAATAGATTCCATATCTAAAAAACTGAAAGAAAAAAAAATAAAAATGAATAAATGGGTGAGAGACATCTTTAAAAACACACCAAATGTTAATGCTTTTTTAGTCTTTTCTAATGGAGAATCTTTATATATAGTAGAAGATAAAATGCAAAATGATGGTAAGAAAACATTTAATATAAATAGAACTTTTGCTGGCGGAGACAATAGGTATTATAAAAACACCAAAACAAAAGAATACTTTTTTGAAAATAATACAGCAGAATTGCTACTTACAGATTTAAAACCAAAAAAATGGAAAATAACACAAGAGTCTAAAATAATTGGTGGTTATCTGTGCTATAAAGCTATTGATATAGCATCTACAAACAAGAAAATGAAACCAATTGCATGGTTTACTCCTCAAATACCTGTAAGTTTTGGACCTAAAGAATTCAATGGTTTACTGGGTTTAGTTATTTTGGTAGAAAAGAAAAGAGTAACAATAAGCGCATCTAAAATTGTTTTAAATCATAAAAAAAATTTAAAAATTAATAAACCAACAAAAGGAAAAAAGGAAACAATAGAAGAATACGAAAAGAGAGTAGATTCTTTTATGAAATTTTTAAGAAAAAAAGATGATTAAAAACAACGCTTTACTATTCTTCCTTCTTTTTACTTTTTTGATTTCAGCTCAAAAAGTAACCCTAAAAGGAACTGTAAAAGACAGCTTACAAAACCCATTACCGTATGCAAATGTGATTGCAAAACCCAAAGATGTTTCTAAAAACTTACAATTTGCCATTACAGATAATGAAGGGTATTATAAGTTATTATTAGATAAAGGAGACACTATTGCTATTAGCATTTCTTATTTGGGCTACAAACCTATTAATTATCAATTTATCGCTTTAAAATCTGCGCAAAAAGATTTTGTTTTAGAACAATCATCAGAACAATTAGGGGAGATTGTTATAGAAATGCCGGTAACTGTTAGAGGAGATACTACAATTTATAAAACCGATAAATTCATAGATGGTACAGAACGCAAACTTAAAAATATATTAAAAAAATTACCAGGCGTTGAAGTTTCTAAAAACGGAGTTGTAACAGTACAAGGCAAAAAAGTAACCAAAATGTTGGTAGATGGTAAAAAGTTTTTTGGTGGCAATTCTAAACTTGCCGTAGAAAATATTCCTGCTGATGCAGTTGGCAATGTAGAAGTAATAGATAATTACAATGAAGTTGCTTTTTTAAAGGGTTTAACAGATTCTGATGAAATGGCAATGAACATCAAACTAAAAGAAGATAAAAAACGTTTTGTTTTTGGTGATGTAGAAGTTGGTAAAGGCAATAAAGAGTTTTATAAAACCAGTGCAAATTTATTTTATTATTCGCCTAAAACCAATATTAATTTTATAGGAAATATTAATAATGTTGGCGAAAAAACATTTACGTTTAGAGATTATATGAGTTTTTCTGGCGGAATGAACTCCGTTTTTAAAGGCAATTTTAATTGGAAAGGTGGTGATTTTTCACAATTTATGGAAATTAGAGACTTACTAACTAGCAAGCAAAAATTTGGTGCATTAAACATTACTAAAACAGCAACTTCTACATTAGATATTTCTGGTTACGCTATTTTCTCAAACACAAATACTAGTAGTTTTATAGAAAATTTTAATGAATACACCACTTTTACAGAACAAAAAACGAATAACACTACTGCAGATAATTTATTAGGAATTGGTAATTTTAATTTAGATTACACACCAAATACTAAAGAAAAATGGTATGCCAGAACCCAAGTAAAAAGAACCAATAATACAAATAATAATTCATTAACATCTTTAATAAACACTAACGAAAATACCATTCTAACAAACAGAGATTTAACAGCAACCTATGTAAACCAAAATATAGAATGGCACAAAAGGCAATCTGACAAACACACGTTTTCTTCAGTATTTAATTATGTATTTGATAAAAGTGATAAAAAAAGTTTTTGGGAAACAAAACAAGATGCATTTAACGGATTAATTCCAAGAACAGCACAAAATTTATACAGAATTAACCAACTTAAAAACAGCAAAGAACAAAACATAGATGCTGTTTTTAAACATTTTTGGGAAATCAATAATAACAACCACATTTACACCACTGTTGGTAATAAATTTTTAAGCGAAGATTTTTTCACTGATGATAGCCAAACATTAGATAATGGAACTAAAAATAATTTTTCTTCGGATAAATTTGGTAATGATTTAAATTTTAAATTGAATGATTTATTTTTAGGAGTTCACTATAAATTTAGAGCAGGAATTTTTACGGTTAAACAAGGTTTATATGCACACAATTACAATTGGAGCATCAACCAAGAAAGCAATGTTAATAAAAATAAATGGATTGTTTTACCAGATTTTTTAGCAAAAATTGAGTTTAATAAATCCAAGAAAATCCAATTAAATTACAGTTTAAAAACCTCATTTTCTGATGCTAATAAATTAGCAAATCGTTTTTATTTACAATCGTATAATTCCGTTTTTAAAGGAAATGAAACTTTAGAAAACAGTTTATACCATTCTGCAAGAATAATTTATAGTAGATTTAGTTTGTACAGAGGTTTAATGTTATTTGCCAATTTAAATTATAACAAACAAATTAGAGGTGTAAGAAATACGGTAGATTTTAATAATGTAAATCAGTTTTTAACTGTAAAAATGTTTAGCAATCCTTCAGAAGATATTCATGGAAATGTTCATTTAGAAAAAACAATTAAAAAAATAAAATATAAGTTTGATGTTGGTTTTAACAACTCAAAATACACACAAGAATTAAACAATAATCTGCAAACTAACAAAAATAATAATTTCGATTATGAAATTGGTTTTGAAACACTTTTCGATAATTTTCCAACAATAGAAGTTGGTTTAAAGAGAGAAGTTGGTAAATTTATTTCTAGCAATTCAACTTCAAAATTTGTAAGAACAGAACCATTTATAACCGTAGATTATGATTTTTTAAAAGGCTTCATCTTTAATTTCGATTACAAACGCAGCAATTACCAGAATAAAACGTTAGGGCAAAAAAATGTGTATGAAATTGCAAATACAACTTTGTCTTACAAAAAAGAAAATTCTGCTTGGTCTTATAAAATAAGTGCACAAAATCTATTTAACGCACAATTTAAACAAAGCAACAGTTTTTCAGATTATGTAATTTCAGATAGTAAAACTTTTATTTTACCAAGAATTGTAATGTTTAGTATTGGGTATAATCTTTAGATTTAGTTTTCAGTGAGCAGTTTCTGTTTGCAGTATTTAGTAACAATTTTTACAACAGTGAGTAACTGAAAAACAGCGACTGAATACTGCAAACTAATTTATTTCCTCCCAAAATCTGCAGGAATTTCTCCCCAAGCTTTGGTTTCCCATTTTAAGATTGGGTTTTTGAAAGTATTTTCTTTTAGCCAATTTTCGGCTCTTTTAATCAATTCTAATAAGTCTTTATTAGAAGCATCAAAATGCATGTTAGTTTTACATCTTTTCTGTTTTACCCAACTCATGGCAATTTTAGAATCGGAATAAATAGGGATATCTTCTTTGTTTTTGCTCTTTAACAAAGCAATTCCGTGTACCAAAGCTAAAAACTCACCAATATTATTGGTTCCTTTAGTAAAAGGGCCTTTTATAAAAATTTCTTGTTTATTATGTGTTAAAACACCTCTGTATTCCATTTTTCCAGGATTCCCAGAACAAGCTGCATCTACAGAAATACTTTCTAAATTAGGTCTTCCAAATTTTTCTTTTTCTTCGGATGATAACGTAGGTTTTTTAGTGTTTTTACCAACGTATTCTGCATAGTTTTTGGTTGTCGCAATTTCAGCTTCGTCTAAGTTTGCAAAAGATTTGTATTGTGCGCCTTCAAAACCATCAATTTGTTTCTTACAGACTTTCCAAGACGTAAAAATGCCTTTTTTTCGCCCGTTCCAAACAACATAAAACTTTTTTTTACTCATTGATTTGTATAATTACACTTTCAATAATTCTAGGAAAATATTGTTGCTCTAAAATATGAATCTTTTCTGCAATTTTATCGGGCGTATCTTCTGAAATTAATGCCGTTTTTGCCTGAAAAATGATTGCACCTTCATCATAATTAGCATTTACATAGTGAATAGTAATGCCAGTTTCTGTTTCTTTATTTTTTTTTACCGCTTTATGAACGTTCATTCCATACATTCCTTTTCCACCATATTTAGGTAATAATGCAGGGTGAATATTTATGATTTTATTCGGAAAAGCCTCCACAATTTTTTCAGGAATTTTCCATAAGAAACCTGCTAAAACAATATAATCTGCCTGCTCTTTTAGTAGATTTAGAACATCATCCGAAGCAAAAAAAGAATCTTTATTAAAATGTAAACACTTAATATTTAGGATTTTACATCTTTTAAATACTTTGGCATGCTCATTGTTACATAACACATTAGTAACCCTAGCGGTTTTAGTATGATTAAAAAACTTAATAATATTCTCTGCGTTCGTTCCAGAACCAGATGCAAAAATAACAATACGCTTCATAACTACATTTCTAGGCTACAAAAAAAGGAATAATTATTAACAAATAGATTATTTTAAGTGAAGATTAAATATTTTTATTTACTTTTAGTAATCATTTATCGGACAAAAATTAGTTTTAATTGTTAAGATTCGTATTTTTGCCCCGATTTAAATTTTAAAAAAACACAAAATTATGTCAGACATTGCATCAAGAGTAAAAGCTATTATCGTAGATAAATTAGGAGTAGACGATAATGAAGTAACAACAGAAGCTAGCTTCACAAACGATTTAGGAGCAGATTCTTTGGATACTGTTGAATTAATTATGGAATTCGAAAAAGAATTCGATATTCAAATTCCAGATGATCAAGCAGAAAACATCGGTACAGTTGGTCAAGCAGTTAGCTATATAGAAGAAGCAAAAAAGTAAAATTTATATGCAATTAAAACGAGTTGTAATCACTGGACTTGGCGCATTAACGCCAATTGGGAATAATATTGAAGAATATTGGAACGCTTTAGTTAACGGAGTTAGCGGAGCAGCGCCTGTAACGTATTATGATGCTGCCAAGTTCAAAACTCGTTTTGCATGTGAATTAAAAGATTTTAACGTAACCGATTTTATCAATAGAAAAGAGGCACGTAAAATGGATCGATTTACGCAATATGCAATGGTAGCTTCAGATGAAGCAATTGCAGATTCTAAATTAGATCTAGACAAAGTAAACAAATTACGCGTTGGTGTAATTTGGGGAGCAGGAATTGGAGGACTGGAAACATTTCAGAACGAAGTTTTAAACTTTGCCGCTGGCGATGGTACACCAAGATTTAATCCTTTCTTTATCCCAAAAATGATTGCAGATATTGCGCCAGGTCATATTTCTATTAAAAATGGATTTATGGGGCCAAATTATACTACGGTTTCTGCATGTGCTTCATCAGCAAATGCAATGATAGACGCTCTAAACTATATTCGTTTAGGATATTGCGACGTTATTGTAACTGGTGGTTCAGAGGCTGCTATTACCATTGCTGGTATGGGCGGTTTTAGTTCAATGCACGCATTATCATCAAGAAATGAAAGTCCAGAAACTGCCTCAAGACCTTTTGACGCAGAAAGAGATGGTTTTGTTTTAGGTGAAGGAGCAGGTGCTATTGTACTAGAAAGTTACGAACACGCAAAAGCAAGAGGCGCTAAAATTTATGCAGAAGTTATTGGAGGAGGAATGTCTTCTGATGCACATCATATTACAGCACCTCATCCAGAAGGAATTGGAGTAATTGCTGTTATGAAGAACTGTTTAGAAAATTCAGGAATTAAACCAGAAGATGTAGACCATATTAATACACATGGTACTTCTACACCTTTAGGAGATGTTGCAGAATTAAAAGCAATTTCAGCTGTTTTTGGTGATCATGCTAAAAACATTAACATTAACTCTACAAAATCTATGACAGGACATTTGTTAGGTGCTGCTGGTGCTATTGAATCTATTGCTTGTATTTTAGCAATGGAACATGGTATTGTACCACCAACAATTAATCATCAAAATATTGATGAGAACATAAACCCTGAATTAAATTTAACTTTAAATAAACCTCAAAAGAGAGATATTAAAGTGGCAATGAGTAATACTTTTGGTTTTGGCGGACACAATGCTTGTGTTGCTTTCAAGAAATTAGATGAATAATCTATGAATTTTATTCGTAAAATAGTAAAACAGCATTCAGAAGAGGATGCTGAATTATATAACGAATTAAAAAAACTACTCAATTTTTCTCCAAGAAAAATAAACAAATACAAAAAAGCATTTACACATAGATCTGTGCAAATGTTAGATAAAAATGGAATTCCTATAAACTACGAACGTTTAGAGTTTTTAGGAGACTCTATTTTGGGTTCTGTAATTGCCTCTTATTTATACAAGAAAGTACCAAGAGGATCTGAAGGTTATTTAACACAAATGCGCTCTAAAATTGTTAGTAGAGAACATTTAAATGAGTTAGGTAAAGACCTAAATCTAATTAAATTTGTAAAAAGTAATATAGACCAAGCTAATGTTGGCGATAATATTCATGGTAATATTTTTGAATCTTTGGTTGGTGCTATTTATTTAGATAAAGGATACAATTTCTGTCAGAAATTTATTCACGAAAATGTAATTGTACCTTACGTAGATATAGAAAAATTAGAAGGAAAAATTACTAGCTACAAAGGTTTAATTATAGAATGGTGCCAGAAAAAAAAGAAAAAATATTCTTTTGATACCTACGAAGATTCTGGTAACGAGAATATTAAGCACTTTAGTGTGAAAATTAGTATAGATGGCGAGCAAATTGCCAAAGGTAGAGCAACTTCAAAGAAAAAAGCAGAAGAACAAGCTGCTAAAAGAGTGTACTTTGCTTTTCAAAAAGAGATTTCAATTAACTGATATACGATAACGTTTTCGTTAAATTTAGCGTAAATACTCATAAACAAATTGTAATTTAGCCTACTTAAATTAGGTTACAATTTATGCAAGTTCACGCTTTAGGTTTAGACGATTTTTGTGAAGAAGAATATTCTTTAATAGGAATTCATACTACATTAGAAGATTATAGGCTTGCTTATTTATTAAATAAAAACTTACAAACACGTTTTTTAAAATCAGAAAAGGATTTAGAATTCGAAAAAGAAAAAAATAAAATTTCTTTTTCTATTTATAACTTTTCTAGTACCACTTATGATTATGAATGGTTTTTAATCGCTAATAGTTTTAGAAAAGAAAATAAAACAAGTTCAAACGAATTATTACTAACAACAGAAACAAAAACATATTTAATACCCGAGAAGAAAAAAGTAGATTTTTTCATTAAAATTTCTGGCGAAGTTGATTACAGTTTTGTTTCAAAGACTATAGAACAAATAAAAAATATTGAACAAGTAATTACGTCTTATTCAATAGATTACAATACATTAAAGTCGAAAGACTTTTTAATATTTTAATATGATAGATTACAAAAAAACCAAAATAGTTGCCACTCTAGGTCCAGCAACGGACACTAAAGAGATGTTAAAAAATTTAGCCAAAGAAGGTGTAAATGTTTTTAGAATTAATTTTTCGCATGCAGATTACGAAAACGTAAAAGAAAACGTAAAAAAAATTAGAGAAATTAATGAAGAAAACGGCTACAATGTTGCCATTTTAGCAGATTTACAAGGTCCTAAGTTACGTGTTGGAGTAATGGAAGATGACGTAGTTTTAGAAGATGGAGATCTATTTACTTTTACAACTGAAAAATGTATTGGTACTAAAGAAAAAGCATTTATGACGTATCAACGTTTTCCAAAAGATGTAAAAGTTGGAGAACACATTTTAGTTGATGACGGTAAATTAATGTTTGAAGTAGTTTCTACAGATAAAGACAAAGCAGTAGTTGTAAAAACAATTGTTGGTGGTGCTTTAAAATCTAAAAAAGGAGTAAACTTACCAAATACAGCAATTTCATTACCAGCTTTAACCACAAAAGATAAAGAAGATGCCGTTTTTGCTTTAAGTTTAAATGTAGATTGGATGGCACTTTCTTTTGTAAGAACACCAGAAGATTTAAGAATGTTACGCGATTTAATAGACGAGCATTCAGATTATAGAGTTCCTGTAATTGCAAAAATTGAAAAGCCAGAAGCTGTAGAAAATATAGATTCTTTAATTCCTTATTGCGATGGATTAATGGTTGCGCGTGGAGATTTAGGAGTAGAAATACCAATGCAAGAAGTACCATTAATTCAGAAAATGTTAGTAGATAGAGCTAAAAGAGCAAGAATTCCTGTAATTATTGCTACACAAATGATGGAAACAATGATTGATAATTCTGTACCAACAAGAGCAGAAGTAAATGATGTTGCCAATTCTATTATGGATGGTGCAGATGCAGTAATGCTTTCTGGAGAAACTTCTGTAGGAAAACATCCTTTAAGAGTTATCCAAAAAATGACAGAAATTATTGGGAGTGTAGAAAATTCTGATTTAATTAAAGTGCCACATGAAGCGCCTCATATTAGAACGAATAGATTTATAACAAAAGCAGTTTGTCACCACGCCGCATTAATGGCAAATGATATAGATGCAGCAGCAATTTCTACTTTAACAAATAGTGGTTACACAGCGTTTCAAATTTCTGCTTGGAGACCACAATCTAAAATATTAGCATTTTCATCAGAAAAAAGAATTTTAGGAAAACTAAATTTACTTTGGGGAGTTAAAGCTTTTTATTACGATAAAAACTTAAGTACAGATGATACCGTTGTAGACATTAACAAATTATCTAAAGAAAAAGGATATGTAGAAGACGGAGATTTAATGATTAACTTAACTTCTATGCCAGTTGAGGCAAAAGGTATGGTAAATACTTTAAGGATTTCAGAAATAGATTAAAACGTATTGTTTTAAATATAAAAAAGCATCTTGATTTTTTTCAAGATGCTTTTTTTTGAAGCTATTTCCTGCTTTCACTACTCGATTTTTTTGTGAAAAACAAAAAAGAGCTTAAACAAACCGTTCAATCAGGGCTATACTATTTTACAATTTTAACTGTTTAGAAATAATAATTGCATCATTAGTTACAAATGGCATTGGCATCATTTCTTCAGTTCTTGGATTTATAGTAAAATTAGAATTACTCAATAAATCATAAGAGATTTCATTAAGAATAACATCTAAAGCTTCTGCTTTGTCAACAGAAAAAGAAAGTGTTAGTTCTGTATCTGCATTCCCAAAATGATACACTAAAAAAGTACCATTTTTAACTTTATAGGTTTTTCCATCATTTACCAAAACGTCATTCACTTTAAATTGATTTAATTTTATAGGATTTTTACTAATAAACTCAAACTTATTTATTTTTCTGTTAGGTGTAATGGTCAATTCTAAAAAACGTTTATTACCAATAATTGTATCTATTTCAGTAATAATTTCTGATGAAGAAATTGCTCTATTTTCAGTTTTCTTATGATATTTAAAATGCGTGTTGTATTTACTTTTCGTTTCTGCATTTGTAATTCCGCCTTTTATAGCTGTTTCATCAAAAACTTGTTCTGTATAAGAATCTAAAGTATTATTATAAGTACCAAAATAAGCCGTTTTATTGTCTGAATTCTGAATATAAACAATACTGTTAGGTTTTTTATTCTCTACAGAGAAACCACTGTTAAATGTTGCTATACCAAAAAAGATAATCATTAAAAGACCAGATGCTTTTTGCATCCAAAAAGATTTGTTTTGGTTAAAGGTAAAAATCATCAATCCAAAAATGAGAGCGATAATAACTCCACTAACAAATAATATACCCAAACCTAAACCTACAGGAAACATTTTAATTAAAGGCGCAAAAATATAAATGGTAGGTATAGATATAATAGTGAATAATATTCGTTTCGATTTTTCTTCTAAATTCATAAAAATAGCTATTGCTAAAATGAACAAAGAAACAAACACAGGAATAATAAAAAAGCCTGCACCTTTTAAATAAATACTAATAATAACATTTATAAGCAACCAAATAAAAATTGGTGCAATAATTAAATCTGTTGGCTTGTCTTGTTTTAAAAAGAATTTATACGTTTTAAATAAAATATAAAGGTTTAAGAATACAAACGCCGCTATATAAATGTAACCGTTATAAGTAAAACCGTGTAAAATATCTTGGTATTGCGGATGAATAAAAAGAATCAATTTCCATAAACCAAAAGAAATTCCGCCGCATAAAAGAATTGAAACTATAAAAGGAATAAAGCTTTTAAAAGCACCCTTTATGGTTAGTTTATTCAAAGAAAACCCAAAGAAAAGTAAAACGATAAAAAGCAGCATTGCAATAATTAACATCGGTAAAACCCAAGAAAAAGAATAGGTTAATAGTTTTACAAAAGGAAAATTAACGTAGACAAAATCTTCATCAGAATTTAAATTAGTTAAATCTGAATTTGAAAAGTAATTTATAGAAGTTGTAAAATAATCTGCTTGATGTAAAAGTGTTTCTCGATCTAAACGCTCGTAAGAGTCTAGTGCAGTATGATAATCAAAATGATCACCAATAAAAGCAAAATTAAATCCATTTATGTCTGCTTCTTTTCTAAAAACCGTAAGATCAGTATCATTAGGCAATTTTTTATAGATAGAATACATTAAAGAATTTGCTACCGGAAAGTTTGGTTTTGCTGCAATAAACTCCGATAAAAGCTTGCTGTTTTTTCCGTTAGTTTCCATTAACATATAACTTGGTCCACCACTTCCACGAGCTTCAAAATTTAAAACCAAACCAACATCTTTTGCCCATTTATGTGCATCTACAAAAGCTTGCGCGCCTAATAAACCTAACTCTTCAGCATCAGAAATTAGAATAATAATGTCGTTTTTGGGAGTTGTATTTTTTGCTAAAAAAGCTCTTAAACCTTCTAAAATTGTAACAACGCCAGAACCAGCGTCACTGGCACCAACAGAAGAATGTGGGTTAGAATCGTAATGAGTTAGTAGCATTAATGCTTTTCCGTTTTCAGAACCTTTAATGCGTGCAATAATATTTTCTGTTGTTGTTGCTGCAAACCATTTTTTGTTAATGGCAGTTTGAGTTTGAATTTCCGTTTCTAAACCCAATTTTTGAATTTCAGAAACAATATAATTCTGCACTTTTTTATGATCTGCTGAACCTACATAATGCGCTTCTTTAGTAATATTTTTAAGGTGAAATAGTGCATTATCAATAGAAAATTCAGTTTTAGCTATTGTTTTTTTTTTGTTTATCGATGGTTTTGCATCAGAAAAACTCCAACAAATAACACCAATAATTATTAGTACTGAAACAAGGGACGAAAAGGCTTTCATAAAATAAATAAGTTTTTATAAAAGTAAGAAAAAAAAAAACTTTAAATCAAATGTAAAACAAAAGATAAAAATCTGTATTTTAGGTCGACTAAAACCAAACTATTATGGGAATTAAAAGCTTTCAAGGAAAAAGAGATACTTCACAACAAAAAGGAGAATCAGAGATATTAGTAGCAGATTATATGACTACTAATTTAATAACTTTTAAAGCGGAAGATTCTTTAGACCATGTAATTAATCAATTAATTACCTATAAAATTTCTGGAGGACCTGTTATAAATTCTAAAAATGAATTGATAGGTATTATTTCTGAAACGGATTGTATTAAACATATTTCTGAAAGTAAATACTATAATATGCCTTCGGATACAAATAATACGGTTGGTAAATACATGGTGAAAGATGTAGATACAATTGACAAAAATATGAACATTTTTGATGCTGCGTTTAAATTTATTTCTTCTCACAGAAGAAGATTTCCTGTTGTTGAAAACGGAAAATTGATAGGGCAATTAAGTCAGAAAGATGTTTTAAAAGCTGCCATTAAAGTGCAAGGAAATACTTGGAAAAGTTAAAACCTTTTCTTCGATTTAATATTTGGTAAATCTGTAATGATTAATTTTTGTTTATCAGAACTCTCTAGTTCGGCTATTTTAGAATACGAATATCCTTCTATTGGTTCTTTTAAACTTTTCCACTTTGCAATTCCAGCAACAGTAATTTGTTCGCCAACTTCTATAATTCCTTCTGAATAACGTAAAGACTTATTAAAACCAAAGAAGCCTTCACTATCAATATTATATTGTTTTAATAATGTTTTAAATTCTGGAGTTGCGTCATTAAAAGTACCTGAGTTTACTTTTTTATCAACGACTAAATGACTAATGTAGTTTTTAGGGTTTTGACAAGGCCTTACAATTGCAAAATCTCCATTTTTTTCTAAAAAGAATTCTTGAATTTTTTCTTCTTTGACTAAAGTATCCCAATAAGAACTTTTACCATTACTTTTTTTCTTTTCAATTTTCATTACATAAAATATACATTTCCTCTTACTAAAAGGAGCAATTAATGGTTCTTTTACGTGCAATGCTTTTCCTGAAAATCGAGTAAATTCATTGTTTTTTAAACTACCAATTTGCTTAATTGGTAATTTAGAAAGTGTTCTAATAATTTTCTGTTTCGTGTTAAAAAAATAAATTAAACCACCTATAAGTGCCGCTAAAGAAATGGTGACTAGTATTATAAAATAATTTGAAGATAGAAACATGGCATTTTAGTTATTAGTAATATTTTTCACAAAATTGTTACAATTTTAATCTCTTTTAATCAACAAAAAAGTTTCATTTTCAAGCAGTAAATAACCTTCATCATAAATATAAAAATAAGTGTTCCCTGTTTTAGTTTTATAGATAGAAGTAAAGAACTGAAAGTCGAAACCTTTATCATACAATTTGGTTCTTGTTACTTTTGTTTTACCAGAAACGTTTAATTCGGATAAAATTTTATAATTTTTTCGAAGTCGGTTATTAATATTTCTGATGAGGTTTTTACTGTTTTTATTTACACGATTGTTATATGCATTTCTGCAATAATCTGAACAAAACTTTTTATCTACTCTTCCTTTTAGAACCTCTTCACATTCTAAACACTTTTTGTTATCCATATGTCTAATATAAGTAAAATTATCCGTTTACAAACGACTACAAATAATTACAACCGAAAGTAATTGTTTTGCAACCGAATAAAACTTGAATGATGTCGCAACTTTGCAGTGTCAAAACGTATTGACAAATAATAATAATAATTTAAAAACTTATCTTATGAGTACGTTAAGAAACAAAGTACAGTTAATAGGAAATTTAGGAAACAACCCAGAAATTATCACTTTAGGTAGTGGTAAAAAATTAGCAAAATTTTCTATTGCTACCAATGAAAGTTATAAAAATGCACAAGGTGAAAAAGTAACAGATACGCAATGGCACAATGTTGTTGCCTGGAACAAAACTGCAGAAATTATAGAACGCTATTTAGAAAAAGGAAACGAAGTTGCTATTGAAGGGAAATTAACTTCTAGAAGTTATGAAACCAAAGAAGGAGAAAAAAAATACATTACAGAAATAGTTTGTAATGAATTGTTAATGTTAGGAGGAAAGTAGTACTTTTTATAAACGTTAATTATGATTGCCAAAAACCAAGAGTTAGTTAGCTCTTGGTTTTTTATTTAGAATTAGTGTGTAATTGATATAAATTTTAAAATATTTACCATTATTTTTTATATAGATATTTTTTTAGAAAAACTTTCAATCAATTTAAATTGATTTTTTGATCTAACTAAATTGTGTTCTGGGTAGTTTGTTTTATAATAAACATCGTTATTTAAATAGTCTGTTAAAAAGCGTATTGCCATTATAAAAATCATTGTTTTTGCTGCTAATGGTAAATACTTTAACTCTGTTTTTGATAAAGAATCGTTCGTTTTTTCTAAAAAACCTTTTTCGTATGCTTTATAATACTCTAAATTAAATTCAACTTTAGACAAATCTTTTTCATCTTCTGCACCAGAATTACAAATTGTTCTAATAGCATCACCAAAATCATAATGAATTATACCAGGCATAACGGTATCTGTATCTATCATGCAGATGCCTTTATTGTTTTTTGTAAATAGCGAATTAGATATTTTAGTATCATTATGTGTAACTCTAACAGGAATTTCGCCTGCTTTTTTCAAATTTTGAAGAATGTGCATTTCTTCTTTTAAATCTGCTACTATTTGTATGTATTTTGCTGCTTTGTTTAATCGTTCTTTTAAAGCATTTTGAACAGATAATGTGTACTGTTTGTAACGCGAAGACATATCATGAAAATTAGGAATTACATCAATTAACAAACTACTATCAAAATCGGATGTTAAATTTAAAAAATCTCCTAAAAGTTTTCCACCTTCGTATGCTATTTCTGGGTTTTTTACAATTTCGTGTGTAATGCTGTGGTCAATAAAAATCATTACATTCCAAAAATCATCATTTTCTTTATGGTAATAAAAAGCGGTGTCTTTAGCTTTTACAAAACTTAAAACAGTTTTATTTAATTCTTGCTCTGTAGCATTTGGGTATTTACTTATTAAGTGTTTGCTTGTTAATATTTTATTATTTACCAAACCAGGAACATCTTTAAAAACCCGGTGATTTATTCTTTGTACTATGTAATTATGGGTTCCATCGGTTTTTACTAAAAAAGTATCATTAATATGACCAGAACTTAATTCTGAATGACCTACATATTTAGATTGATGATTGAACTCGTTAAAAATAGATTCTATATTTGCTTTCATATTAATTCCATAAATTAGTTGGGTACACTCCGTTCTTTTTCAGTTTATTGATCTCTATTTGGGCTTTTTCTTTATCATCACTATACGTAACACCAAACCATTTAGAATCTGATTCTAATACTTTTACTGTTGCTTTTTTAGAGACTAACATTTGATTTACAATCAATGGTAAATAGAATTCTGCTTTTAAGTTTTCTTTATTATTTTTTAAAAAATCTAAAAACAACTCATCTCCAAACTCAAAACATTTAGGCGTAAAACCCCAAAAATTCATAGAAACTGTGGTGTTTTCATCAACCGGAATCATTTCTCCGTTTTCATTTTCAGTTTTTAAGATTCCGTCAATTTTTTCAATTCTAACTCTTTCCGTAATATCCGTTAAAAAACCATTATCATCAATAGTACAATCTCCTCTAGAAACATAACCATTGTCTGAAACCGTGTTTTTTAAAGAATAAGCAACCATACTAAAGTTATAACTATTTTTTTCTGTATTTCTTAATTGGGCTGCAATTGCATTAAAAGCTTGTCTGCTATAAAAATCGTCTGCATTTATAACAGCAAAATTTTCTGTTACAACATCTTTTGTCATTAACAAAGCATGGCCAGTTCCCCAAGGTTTTATTCTTTTTGAATTTATATATTCTTCGGGGATGTTCTCTAATTCTTGAAACACATATTTAACTTCAACTTTACCAACTAATTTTTTATTAAAAATAGCTTTAAAATCGTTTTCAAAAGTTTTTCTTATAATAAAAACCACTTTTCCAAAACCAGCTTGAATTGCATCATAAATAGAAAAATCTATAATGGCATCCCCTTCAGGAGTAAATGTGTCCATCTGTTTTAATCCTCCATACCTACTACCCATTCCTGCTGCTAAAATGACTAATGTAGGTTTGTTATTTGTGCGCATGATTATTTGATATTTAGATAATTTTAATTAAGTGACTATTGTTTATGTTCACAACAAAAATATATTTTTTTTTTTGTGTGACCAAAGTGTTTTTAATAAATGTGCTCGAACACATTTTTTGAAACAAAAATATTTATATTTGCATTAATGAAGAAATACACCATTAAAAATATTGCAGAACTAGCAGGCGTATCTAAAGGAACTGTAGATCGAGTAATTCATAAAAGGGGTAAGGTTTCAAAAAAAGCTTTAGAAAAAGTGAATGTTGTTCTAAACGAAATAGATTACAAACCAAACTTGTTAGCAAGAAGCTTAAAAAAGACAAAAGAATATCATATTTGTGTAGTTTTACCAGATTATAAAGAAGACCTTTTTTGGCAACCTTGTTTTGAAGGAATTGAAGTAGCTATTAGTGAATACACTTCTTTTGGTATTTTTATAGAACCATTCTTTTTTTCTCCGAATGCTGTAAATTCGTTTATTGAAGTTAATAAAAAAGTGTTAGACTTAAAACCAGATGCAGTTTTATTGGCTCCTATGTTTTATAAAGAAACAATAAGTATTGTTAACAATTATACAGAGGCAAATATTATTGTTAGTAAATTTAATAATCAACTCGAAATTGAAAATACTAAAAACTTTGTTGGTCAAAATTTATTTAAAAGTGGAAGAATTGCAGCAAATCTAATTAACATTATAATCCCTAAAAAAGCGAGCATTTTAATTTTGCATATTGATGAAGATCCTAATAATGCAATTCACATGCAAGAAAAAGAAAAAGGGTTTAAACATTATTTTAAAGAGTTAGAGAATTCGAACTATAAAATTCGAACTTGGAACTCTAAACAAGTAGATCTTACAAAAAAATTAGACTCCATTTTTTTAAATACTATTGCAACGGATGTTATTTTTGTTACAACTTCTAAAGCTTATTTGGTTGCGGAATTTATTAAAAGTAAAAAACTTAAGAACGTAAAACTTATTGGATACGATTTATTGGATGAAAATATTCAATATTTAAAAGACAATGTTATTAATTTTTTAATTCATCAAAATCCTAAAAAACAAGTTTATTTAGGAATATCATATTTAGTAGAATATTTTCTTTTTGGTAAGGAAATACCTACTAAAAGTTTATTACCAATAGATATTATTACAGCAGAAAATTTAGAAACATATATTGAAAGTTAAGAATTAATTCATTGAATTTAGAACAGCAGAAATTTGATTAATTATAATATAAAAAGAGATGATTTTTATAAATAAATAATTGGTAATAATGAATAATTACAAAGTAAAATTGATAAAAGAAAAAGACATAATTATTTCAGGTAAAGGAAATAACTCAATCTGGAAAGAAGCAAATTCTTTAACCAATTTTTCTTCTCCTTGGGATAATAAACCTATAAAAAAAATAGAATTTAAAGCAGTTCATAATTCGGAAAAAATATTTTTTCAATTTAAAGTTGATGACAATCAGACTTATATTCATGCATCAGAAGATCAAAACGATAGTATAAATAATTCAGACAGAGTAGAATTGTTTTTTAGAAGTGATGCTTGTTTAAACCCTTATTATTGTTTAGAAATTGATTCAACAGGCAGAATTATGGATTTTAAAGCAAAGCTAAATAAAAATTTCGATTTTAATTGGAACTGGCCAGACCAAGAAATAGAAGTAAAATCATCAGTAAAATTAACTTATTTTATTGTAGAAATTGCAATTTCTATCCATTCTTTAGAAGACTTAAACTTGCTAAAAAAAGGTATTATTGAAACAGGAATTTATAGAGCAAAATACAACCGACAAAAGGACAATACTTTTCAACCAACTTGGATTTCTTGGATAAACCCGAATACAGAATCTCCTAATTTTCATACACCAACTTCCTTTGGAATTTTAAGTATAGACGTTTAATTAATTCTATTTATAAAAAGAAATTACTACTCAATTTAATAAAATATTTATGAAGTAAAATCACCGAAATTAATATCATTTATTAATTATAGAACTGCAATTTTTTATAAGTTTATCTCTTTTTTATTATTAAAAAAAGAAGCTTTTTCAATTTGTTTATCTAAATACTTCCAACAGTTTTTATTTATTACTTCAAAAGCATTAATCAATTCTTTTCCATGAGAAGTAATTGTAGTTCCTCCACCGTTTTTACCTCCAGTGTTTTTAATTACAATTGGGGTGTCTGCTTTCTTATTTACAGCATCTATAAGGTTCCAAGCTTTGTTGTAAGACATATTTAAACTTTTAGCAGCTTTAGATAAAGAACCAGTTTCATGTATTGCTTTTAAAAGCTTAATTCTTCCTTCTCCTAAAAAAATTGAATCGTTTTTTTCAATCCAAACCCTACTTTTTATTTTGTAACTCATTTTTTTTGATACTTATTTAAAATAACAGATTTATCTAACTCATTGAAAACAAGTTACTTTACCTATAACTCGTTATCTCTCAACAAAGATAACGGATTGATAATCTTTGTTTTATGATAATTATCATGTAAATAGTATTCATTTTTTTGGTATTTTGTTACTCGATAAATCAAAGAATAAATGCCTATAAAAAGTTATTTGGCCCATCCAATAAAAGGACAAAAAGAAGTACTCTTAAAAGAGTTATTAACTTTAAATAACTGCGAAGTTATTCCTGCAGATAATAAAGATGTTATTGTTGTTGTAACAGAAACAATAAACGATAATGAAGACGATAATTTAAAAGAGAAAATAGAAACTTTTAGCAGCTTAAAATTACTAGCATTAGTTTCTGGATTTAATACACCAAAAAAAGATTAACAAATGAGTGGAACATTAACAGATAGAAGAAGTTTTATAAAGAAAATGGCAGCTACTGCAGCAATGACAGCTGCTGCAACTATGTTTCCAGGAATTGTTTTTGCTAGTGAACAATTACCAGGAGTACCAGAGGGAAATTTAGATTGGAAAAAAGGACCTTGTCGCTTTTGTGGTGTTGGTTGTGGTATTTTAGTTGGTGTAGAAAATGGAAAAGCGGTTGCTGTAAAAGGCGATCCTAACTCTTCCGTGAATAAAGGATTGCTCTGTGTAAAAGGATACCATCAAACAATGTGTATTCAATCTAGTGATCGATTAACACATGCGTTGGTTAAGAAAAACGGTAAATATGTTAAAACACCAATTAGTGAAGCTTTAGATCTTGTTGCTAGTAAAATGAAATCTACCATAGAAAAACATGGTAAAGATTCCGTTGCAATGTACACTTCTGGCCAATCTACAATACCAGAAGGTTATATCGCTTCAAAATTAATGAAAGGTGCAATTGGTACAAATAATTTAGATTGTAATGCGCGTTTATGTATGGCAAGTGCCGTTACAGGGTTTTTAACAACTTTTGGCGCAGATGAACCAATGGGTTGTTATGAAGATATAGAGCATGCAGATTATTTTATCACTTGGGGAAATAATATGGCAGAAATGCATCCTGTATTATTCTCTAGAATGTTAGAACAAAAAAATAATAGAGGCGCAAAAATTATCGATTTTGCCACAAGAACAACACGTTCTAGTATGGCTGCAAATAAATCAATATTATTTGAACCTCAAACAGATTTAGCGGTTGCAAATGCAATTTGTTATGAAATTATAAATAATGGTTTTGTAAATAAATCTTTTGTAGATAATCATTGTAATTTTAGTAAAGGACTTACAAATATTGGCTATGGTACAGAAGATAAATTCAAATTTAAAGACAAACCAGAAAAAATAAATTTTGAAGAATATAAAGTTTTTCTTGAAGATTATACACCAGAAAAAGTAGCTAAATACTCTAAAGTATCTGTAAAAGACATTAAGTATTTGGCTAACATTTATGGAAACCCAAATAATAAGGTAGTTTCTTATTGGTGTATGGGAATGAATCAACACACTAGAGGAACTTGGATGAATAATCTTGTTTATAATATTCATTTATTAACAGGTAAAATTTCTCAACCAGGAAATGGGCCTTTTTCATTAACAGGGCAGCCTTCAGCATGTGGTACTGCAAGAGAAGTTGGGACTTTTACACACAAATTACCAAAAGGTGTTGTAATGAATCCTAAGCATAGAGCTTTAGCTGCAAAAATTTGGAAAGTTCCAGTAGAAAGAATTCCTTCAAAACCTACCTATCATGCAACAGAAATGTTTAGAGCTGTAGATCGAGGAGATATTAAGTTTATTTGGACACAAGCAGTAAACCCAATGGTTTCATTACCAAAAACCAAGCGTTATACTGCTGGAATGGAAAAAGATTCTTGTTTTGTGGTAGTTTCTGATGTGTTTCCTACTCCAACATCAGACGTAGCAGATGTTATTTTACCAGCGGCTTGGCATATAGAGAAAAGTGGATTGTATGGTAATTCTGAAAGAAGAACGCAACATTGGGATAAGATGGTAGAAGGTCCAGGAGATACTACTGCTGATGCTTGGATGTTTATTGAAGTTGCAAAACGAATGGGTTTTGGAGATTTATTTCCATACAGTAAAGAAAATCATGTAGAAGAAATTTATAATGAATATCGCCAATTTCATGAAGGTGCAAAACACGGTATGGCACCTTTAGAAGTATTAAAGAAAGAGTCTGGTGCAATTTGGCCCTATGTTAATGGAAAATCTACACAATGGAGATTTAACGCAGAATATGATCCTGCTTGTACAAATGGTAAAGACTTTCATTTTTATGGAAAACCAGACGGAAAAGCTGTTATTTGGCAACGACCTTATGAACCTGCCGCAGAATTCCCTGATAAAGAATATCCTTTTTGGCTAAATACAGGTAGAGTAATAGAACATTGGCATACAGGTTCTATGACAAGAAGAATACCTGTTTTACACAAAGCAATGCCACACGCTTATGTAGAATTACATCCAGAAGATGCTAAAAAATTTCAGATAAGAAATGGCGAAAACATAAAAGTAACTTCAAGAAGAGGTTCTTGTGTTTTACCAGCATCTATTAATGAAAGAGGTTTGCCAACTAAAGGCCAAGTTTTTGTACCATTTTTTGATGAAAATATGTTGATTAACGATGTTACTTTAGATGCTTTTTGTCCAATTTCTAAAGAACCAGATTATAAAAAATGTGCTGTTAAAATTGAAAAAGCATAAGTTATGAGAAAACGATTAGGTATCATATCGCTATTTGTAATTCTATTTATTGCTTTTATTATAGTATGGAATTATAGTTATCAAACAGGTTTAGAAGAAGCTTATGTTCCAATAGATAAGAAAGAGTCAACTTATATTATTCCATCTGAAAAAGGTGTTTTTAAAAGGTTTGATAATACTATAGATTATGCAAACATGCCTGTTGATGAAAATCATCAAAGAACTCTAAAAACTTATTATAATAACAGAGCATATCATGGTGCGCCGCCAAGTATTCCCCATCCAGTAAAAAACGATTTAACTGTTGGAGAAAATACGTGTTTACAATGTCATCAGAACGGTGGATTTACAGAAAAATATAGTGCGTATGCACCAGTAACGCCACATCCAGAATTGGTAAACTGTAGACAATGCCATGTTGAACAAAAAACGAACAGCCTGTTTAAAGGTTTTAAGTTCAGTAAAGTAAATGCACCAAAAGTAGGTGTTAATAATGCGTTAGTTTCTAGTCCGCCAATAATACCGCATCAAATACAATTACACGAAAGTTGTTTGTCTTGTCATGCAGGACCAAGTGCGCCAAAAGAAATAAGAGTTACACATCCAGAGCGTATAAATTGCAGACAATGTCATGTATTAAATAATAAAGAAATTAAGGATATAGGTGTTTTCATAAAAGAAATTAAAAATGAATAAAAACAACAGAATCATACAAATTTTAGGCTGTTTACTATTGATACTCTTAATTTCTTCCTGTAAACATAAAGAAGAAGAATATCATAGTATTACAGATAAAATTGAAGCAAAAAGTAAAAATTACCACGGAGTTTCTCTTTCTTCGGAAGCACATTTTGGAGATATAAAAATGATGGAAATTACTGAAGGAGAACACACTTTTTTAATCCCTGAAAGAAAGAGTCAAATTAAATCTTTTAAATGTACAGAATGCCACACAACACCTTTAAAAAAACTAAAAGGCAAAGACATAAAAAAAGCACATTGGGATATTACAATAGAACATGCAAATGTGAATACTATGAACTGTGTTACTTGTCATAATTCAGAAAATATGGACGAGTTAAAAAGTTTAACAGGTTCTAAAATTGATTTTAATAAAAGTTATAATTTATGCAGTCAGTGTCATACAACGCAATTCGAGGATTGGAAAGGTGGAGCACACGGTAAAAAAATTGGAGGTTGGGCACCACCAAGAGCATCTATGACTTGTGTAAATTGTCATAATCCTCACAAACCACATTTTGAGTCTAAATGGCCTGCAAGGTTTAATACTCAAAAAGTAAAAGAACGCAAATAAACGAATACTTCATTCATATTAATTTATTTTGATATTGATGATTTTCTAGAAAATATAATATATGAGTGGAATTGGTAAGTATTTTAAGTTGGATTTAAATAGTCCAACCAAACAAAAACAGTCAGGTGGTTGTGGTTGTGGTAAAACTGAAGGTGGTTGTAATTCTGATAAACCTAAAGAAGAAGAATTAAGTGAAGAAGAATTTTTACAAGCTGCAGTAAATGCTTCCATTGGAGAAGAAGTGAAAAAAGATGGTTTTGATCAAGTTTTTGATGTAAAAATGAATCGAAGAACTGCCTTTAAACAGCTAACAGCAAGTTTGTTAGTTGGTGCCGGTGCAGTTTCTTCTTGTACAAGTGCAGTTTCTAGTGACGAATCCAAAGAAAAATCTCAAATAGATTGGGAAGAGCAATTTAAAGGAAACTATAAATTGATGGATGATAAAGAGAAAAACGCTACTGTTGATCGATTAGTACGTTCTTATCAATTAAGAACAGGTAAAAACGTTAGTATGTCTTCTAAAAATGCAGAAAAAGATGTGTTGTTTGGTTATGCTTTTAACATCTCTAAATGTCAGGGATATATGGATTGTGTTAGTGCTTGCGTAGAAGAAAATAATCAAGATAGAAAATCTGAAATGCAATATATCCGTATTCATGAAATGAAAGACGGAAAAGGATTTAACTTTAATGAAGCAGATGATAATTATTATCATGAAGTTCCAGCAGAAGGGCATTTTTATATGGGAACTCAATGTTTTCATTGCGATAACCCACCTTGTGTAGAAGTTTGCCCTGTACAAGCAACTTGGCGAGAAGAAGATGGTTTGGTGGTTGTAGATTACGATTGGTGTGTAGGTTGTAGATATTGTATGGCAGCTTGTCCTTACGATGGTCGAAGATTTAATTGGAGCAAACCAGAAGTACCAGAAGCAGAAGTTAATAAAGACCAACATTACCTTGGTAATAGAATGCGTAAAAAAGGAGTTGTAGAAAAATGTACTTTTTGCGTACAACGTTCTAGAGCTGGTAAAAACCCTGCATGTGTAGAGGCTTGCCCTACAGGAGCACGTGTTTTCGGAAATTTATTAGATCCTAAAAGTACCATACGTTGGGTTTTAGAAAATAAAAAAGTTTTTAGATTAAAAGAAGATTTAGGCACAGAGCCAAAGTTTTGGTATTATATGGATTAGTACGCATTATGCGTTAGGGATTGAAGTGGAAATCCTTTTTGTGAAGCATGAACAAAAATATTGTAGCGAAAAGCCCGACCCTTGTGGTAACGCCCAAAACATATAACCAAGAATTAATAAAAGTTTACATGAGACGATTAAAAGTTTTTGCAAGTTTAATAAAAGACAGTTTAGATATTATTACACATGGTTCTAAAAAATATCATCTTTGGATGGCTTTTTTAACTTTTGTAATGTTAATAGGTATGTATTGCTATTCCATTCAATTAGAACACGGTTTAAGTGTTACAGGAATGACAGATAGAGTAAGTTGGGGTTTATATATTTCTAATTTTACATTTTTAGTAGGTGTAGCCGCTGCCGCCGTTATGCTAGTAATGCCAACCTATATTTTAAAAGATATAGATTTTAAGCAAGCCGTTTTAATTGGTGAGGGTTTAGCTGTATCTGCATTAATTATGTGTTTAGCATTTGTAGTTGCAGACATGGGAGGACCATCCGTTTTATGGCACATGATGCCAGGAATTGGTGTTTTTAACTTCCCGAACTCTATGCTTACTTGGGATGTTTTGGTATTAAACGGATACTTGTTTTTAAATATTACCATTCCTTTTTATATTCTTTTTAGACATTATCAAGGAAAAGAATCTAAAAAAAGTGTGTATGTTCCTGGAGCAATTTTATCTGTTTTTTGGGCAGTAGGTATTCATTTAGTAACCGCATTTTTATATCAAGGTTTACAAGCAAGACCCTTTTGGAATAATGCTTTATTAGGACCTCGTTTTTTAGCATCAGCATTTGCTGCAGGACCTGCATTAATTATTTTAATTTTAGCAATAATTAGAACTTATACTGAATTTAAAGTACCAAATAAGACCATTAAAAAGATAGCAATGGTGGTTACTGTTGCTGCTCAAATTAATATTATTATGTTGGTTTCAGAGTTGTTTAAAGAATTTTATGCACCAACACACCATAGTGAAAGTGCGTACTATTTATTCTTTGGTTTAGATGGTAAAACAGCTTTATTACCTTGGATTTGGACAGCTATTTCTTTAAATGTTTTAGCTACTGTAATCCTTACTTTTCACAAACTCCGTAACAATTTAAAAGTACTTTACTTTGCTTGTTTTATTTTGTTTGTTGCAATTTGGATTGAAAAAGGTTTCGGTTTAATCGTGCCAGGATTTATACCAGGACCTTATGGTAAAATTGCTGAATATACGCCTACAGGAATTGAAGTTGGAGTAACAATTGGTATTTGGGCAATGGGTGCTTTAGTATTTACCATTTTAGCAAAAACAGCAATAGGTATAGAAACAGGAAAATTAAGGTATAAAAAATAACACCTTTTTTAAATTAGGTTTATAGCATTTAGTTATAGTATATAAAGATTGTCTTTTTTAAAAGACAATCTTTTTTTGTTAAAAAATTCCTAAAAAAGGTGGCTAATTAATTGAGATATAAAAGAAGTAACATTTTTTTGTAACTTACAACTTCAATTTAAAAGCAGATTATCTATGCCAAATTACACTTTAAATGTTAACGGACAAAAAAAGAATGTAGTCGCAGATGCAGACACACCTTTGTTATGGGTTTTAAGGGATGAACTCAATTTAGTGGGTACAAAATTTGGCTGCGGAATTGCTCAATGTGGAGCTTGTACAGTGCATATAGATGGTGTTGCAACAAGAAGCTGCCAAATGCAAGTTTCTATTTTAGATGATGTAAAAATTACCACAATAGAAGGTCTTTCTAAAGATGGAAAACATCCAGTACAAGAAGCTTGGAAAGAGATAGATGTTCCGCAATGTGGGTATTGTCAAGCCGGACAAATAATGACAGCTTCCGCATTTTTAGAAGAAAATAAGAATCCTTCAGAAGATGAAATTAGAGAAGCTATGAATGGGAATATTTGCAGATGTGCTTCTTATAATAGAATTGAAAAAGCTGTAAAAGTTGCATCAAAAAAAATGTCATAATCACTAAAATTAAGAAAAATGAAATTACACAAAAAGGATAATTTTAGTCGAAGAAATTTTTTAAAGACATCTGTTTTAGCAAGTGGAGGAATGTTAATTGGATTCAATCTACTTTCTGCCTGCAAACCAGAAGCAAAAATGCCGGTAGATATTGAAAGCTTAAACTTCAACGATTTTAATGCCTTTATTAAAATCTCTAACGATGGTTATGTAACATTGTTTTCTCCAAATCCAGAAATTGGACAAGGTGTAAAAACATCTATGCCAATGATTATTGCTGAAGAATTAGAAGCAGATTGGAGCAAAGTAACCGTCGCACAAGGAATTTTAGATACAAAAAATTACAGAAGACAATTGGCAGGTGGTAGTCAATCTATTAGAAGTAGTTTCACTGCTTTAAGAGAAACAGGTGCAACTGCCAAACAAATGTTAGTAAATGCAGCTGCAGCAAAATGGAAAGTTGATGCGTCAACTTTAAAGGTTTCTAAAGGAATAATTACAAACCAAAACGGAGAAATTCTAGATTATGGAGCTGTTGTTAAAGAAGCTGCTTTATTAGAAGTTCCAGAAAATGTAAAACTAAAAGAAATTAAAGATTTTACTATTATTGGTAAAGATGCTACAAATGTAGATGTCGATAAAATTATCACAGGAAAACCTTTATTTGGTATTGATTATAAAGCCGAAGGAATGGTAATTGCTTCCGTTTTAAGGCCACCAGCTTTTGGGCAAAAATTAGAAAGTTTTAATGCAGATGAAGCCAAAAAAGTAAAAGGTGTTATTGATGTGGTTACAATAGGAGATAAGGTTAGAAAATATAATAAATCGGGTAAAAGAAATTGGACTTTTGTAATGTCTGATACTGATAAAGTAGTGGTAATTGCAGAAAATACTTGGGCAGCAATAAAAGGTAAAAAAGCACTTTCTGTTGTTTGGAAAGACGCTTCTAAATTAGAATCTACAGAAAATCATCATAAAATTTTAACAGCCATTTTAGATGGAAAAAACCTAAATACAAGACGAGAAGATGGAAATATTGAAAAAGCTTTTATAACCGCAGATAAAGTAGTTGAAAGAGATTATAACTCACCATTTTTGCCACATAACTGTATGGAACCAATGAATTTTTATGCAAATGTAACTGCAGAAAAAATTCATTTAGTAGGTCCTGTACAAACTCCAGAATATGCAGCAGCTGTTGTTGCAGATTTATTAGATTTCGATTTAGAAAAAGTCCATTTAGAAATGACAAGAATGGGTGGTGGTTTTGGTAGAAGATTGTATGGTGATTTTGTGTACGAAGCCGCAGAAATATCAAATGCAATTAAAAAACCTGTAAAACTAGTTTCTACAAGAGAAGATGACATGACAACAGGAGTTTATAAACCTTCTGTAAAATATAGAATAAAAGCAGCCTTAAAAGACGGAAAAGTTACTGGTTATAATTTAAAAGAAGCAGCAATTGGTAGCAATATGTATGGCTCAATTCCTAACTTTTTTCCTGCAGGTTGTATTCCAAATTACAAAGTAGAAACAGGTAATTATAAAAGTAATATTACCACTGGTGCTTGGAGAGCACCTTACACAAATTTCTTGGCGTTTGCAGAACAAAGTTTCTTTGATGAATTAGCATCAGAATTAAATATTGATACCATTCAATTACGTTTAGATTTATTGCAGAATGTTAAGAATACTAAAGATAAAAGCATTCAATATTCTGGTCAAAGAATGGAAGACACTATTAAGTTAGTGAGAGAAAAAGCAAATTGGGGTAAAACTCCTGAAGGAACTTACCAAGGTTTTGCCGCTTATTATAGTCATAATACACACGTTGCAGAGGTAGCAGATATTATTTTAAAAAACGGAATTCCTGTTATTAAAAAAGTAACCGTTGCTGTAGATTGTGGAATTGTTGTAAATCCAACAGGAGCAAGAAACCAAGTTGAAGGTGGTGTTATTGATGGAATAGGACATGCAATGTATTCAGATTTTTCATTTAAAGATGGGAAACCAGAATTTAAAAATTTCGATAAATACAGGTTAATCAGAATGCAAGAAACTCCAAAAGTAGAAGTTCATTTTGTAGAGAATAACTTATCACCAACTGGTTTAGGAGAACCTGGTTTGCCACCAGCAGGAGGCGCAGTTGCAAACGCAATTAATGCCGCTTTAGGTAAAAGAATGTATTCTCAACCTTTTATTAAACAATTGAAGAAAAGTAGTATTTTAGGGTAGGTAATTATTTATCTAATTCAATAACTTTTTCTTCAAAAATAAAAGTTCCATCGTTTGCAAAACCTTCAATAAAAAGTTTTATGCTATTATTTTGAAGATTTGCTACTTTAAAAGAAATAGTTCCATCGTCATTAATTTTATTTTTTGGTAGCCAATCGATTACACCATATTCATTAAAAAAGGCATTATTATTACTTTGATATAAAGGAGTATAATATTTTTTAGTTTCATTAAAAGTTATTGGAAAGGGATAACTTCTATATGGAATAGTCTTTTTTTCTGTGTATTGTAAGTTTGAATTTGTTCTAATTTTTATAACGCCACCAGCGCCACCTCTTATTCCTTCACCAATACCATTTTTATTTACGTTTATGTATTCTACTTCACTCATATCTAAAACAGCAAGATCACTAAAATCAAAAAGTTGTCTGCCATTTAAATAGATTGTAGGTGTAGAGCCACCATGAATTGTGCTAGCTTCAGAAAATTTATCGATAGTCATTATACCTTTATCTATAACAACAGAATAACCTTTATTTCTAATGTAATCTTGAAAAGAGATATTTCTTTTTCGATCTACGTCAGAAAAGACGTGCACTTTTCCGAAGGATCTATTTTTAATACTTTCTATTTTTGTTTCTTTAATTTTACTTTTTATTACAACTTCTTTTAATTGTTGGGTTACATTTAAATAAGAATTATAAAAACTATTTTTAGTATTTGATGTAATGTTAAATTTTTTATTTGGAGATAAAGAAGTGTACTTTTTATTTAAATCTGGAATTCTATTTGGATAAAAAGCCAAGTAAGAAGACAACGGTTTTAATACTCCTTTTTCGTTTAAAGAAGATAACTTTATATTATCATAAGTTTTAGGAAAAAGGCTTAATGCTAAAAATTGATTCTCATTTTTTCCTAAAACATAGTAATTAGGTTTGGTCTTTCCAACAGGATGAATAACATATTTTCCTTTTCTTTTTTTGTTCTTTTTAATTTTAACTTTTACAGAAATACCATCTTCAATAAAGTTTCTGGTTTTTACATCATCATTAAAAATAGAATACCAGTTATAGCCGCTCCAACCTTGTGTTAGCAATAGGTTATCAATATCTTTTTTTGCCTGTTCATTTACATTATTAAAATAATATGTTGCATTTTCTATGTTGCCTTTTAGATAAGGTTTTAAGTAATAATAAGATAAAATATTATGATGATGTTGATAAGATTTTGTTCTTACAGGAAGTACAGAAATACTAATATTATTTAATTTACTAGGAACAATATTTTTAAATGTTAGGTTTATTGTTGTTGAATCTTTTCTTTTTTCTAACGTTATTTTACTTGATTGTGCTGTTTTTATATTTTCATAATTAAAATATAGACGTTCTGCAATGGGGTTTTTATTATCATCAAAAAGTGTTAGAATATTAATACCAGAATTTAAATAATAATGACTTATAAAATTTTCTATTGTAGTTTTTTTATTAAATTTTATAGGAAATGTTTTAATTTTTTTTCCGTTATGTACAGTTAAAATGTAAATTTTTCCTTTCAATTCAGGAAGCGTTATTTTATTTGTTTTTATAAAAATATTTAAACCTTTTTTTTCCTTTTTTATTGAAATTGTTATTCCTTTTACTTCTGTTTTTGTAAGATTATAAAACGTTTCTTTATTATTATAAATAATTTTAACCCGATATTCTTTATTGAGTTCTGGGGTAAAAACAAAATTTCCTATTCCTAATTTATTTACTATAAATTTAGTTATAATTTTGTTTTCTTGCACTAACTCTCCATTAATGTTTGCGATGCCAAAGCCTAATTCATTTTTAAGAATAACACCTATTTTATTTTCTGTATTTGCTAAAAGATGTCCGCTTTCTGGTAAAAACTGCGCATCAATTTTATCAGAGATTGCTTCGTTTTTAATAACAGTTTCTTTCTTGGGATCTATAATTTTTATCGTTTCTACAAAAAAATTCTGCTCATTAAAATTTTTCATCCAATTTGTAAAAGCAAAAAATTTGTATTCTCCAGAAGTAAATAAAGAATCTATTGTAATTGAATTATTTGCAATACCATTTTTAACTTTAATTAATTGCTTTTTTATTATTTTATCATTTTTATCTTTAATAACGCAATAGAGATTTGCAGCAAAATCGGAAAATGAATTTGTAGTATTATTAATAATATAAGTAGTAAAACCAATGTCTTCGCCAACAACATAGGTAGACTTATTTAGATGAGAATACCCAATTTCTCTAGGTTTTTTAGTGTAATTTATAAAAGAAGAATCAATGCTTTTGTCTTTAAATAAATTTTGACTTTTTAATGGTATAACCATTAAAAACAAAATAAAGACAAAAGTAAGTTTCTTTAGAAAAATCATAGGACTAAAAATAGTTTAAATAATTAATTCTACCAATTATTCTAAAACTATTTCTTTGGTTTCAGATATAAAAGCACCGTCGTTTGCAAAGCCTTCAATAAAAAGTTTTATACTATTGTTTTGAATATTTGCTACTTTAAAAGAAACATTCCATCTTCATTAATTTTATTTTTTGGTAGCCAATCTACAACACCGTAAGCTCTATAAAAACCACTATTGTAATTTTGATATTTAGGAGCATAATATTTTTTAGATTTACTAAAAGTTACAGGAAATTTGAATTCTTGTATTTTTTTTACATAAGAAAGATAAGGGTCTGTAAAAATTCTAATAACGCCTGCACCACCTCTTATACCTTCATCAATATCATTTATATCTATTTAATCTAACAACAGAAACATCAATATCAGATAATATCTGAAAATCAAAAAGTTGAGCACCATCAAGAAATATAGTAGGTTTGGTTCCGCCGTTAATGGTTCTAAAAGGGTTTCTAAGTCAAATATATATTGAATTTCCAGTTGTTGTTACTCCTGCTATATAACCACTTTTTCCATTTATAAATTCGGTAACATTTCGATTAGTTTTTCTATACCAATCAGGAACTGCATAAATTCTACCAAAAGATTTATTTTTTATTTTTCAACCTTTCTTTCTTCTAGGCCAGCTTTTATTACAACTTCATCTATTTATTGTACTTCATTTAAAGAAGTTGTAATCATATTGTTTTTAGTTTCTATTTGTCCTTTTTTAGTACCTTTAAACAAAACATATTCTTGCTTTAATTTTGGAACTTCATTCGGAAAAAATTGTGGATATAATTGTGCAGGAACTAGCTTACCATTGTCTTCTATTTTAGAAATTTTAATTTTTTCTTTTGATGAAGGAAAAAGATCTATTGTTAAAAATTCTTTTTCATTCTCTTCTAAAACATAATAGTTGGGCTTTCTACTATTTACACTATACACCGCATATTTACTTTTCTCTGTATTATTTACATTCGCTTTTAGAGTAATTCCTTTTTCAAAAAAAATAATTAATTTTTGATGATTGATTAAAAATATTATACCAAGAATAGCTGCTCCAACCTTGTGTAATTAACAAATTGTCTAAGTGAAATTTGGTGGTATTATTTATAATATTAAAATAATATTGTGCGTTTTCTATTTCGCCTTTTAAATATGGTTGCAAATAATTGTAAGAAACAATATTATGATGATGTTTATATGCTATTGTATCTGTAGGTAAAACAGACACACTAATATTATTTAGTTTTGCAATGTTTATTGTTTTATATGAAAGAGAAATAGCTAGAGAATCTGTACTTTTTTTTACATTAAAAGCATCTGAAGTTGCAGTTTTTACACCTCTAAAATTGAATGCCAACCTTTCTGCTATAGGGTTGTTTAATTCATCAAATAAAGTAAAAACATTTACTCCTGGAGATAATAAGTCTGTTTCAAAAATATGATAAATAGTATTTTTTCTATTGAATTTTACAGGATAATTTGTTAGCTTTTTTCCATTATGAAGTGTAACTTTATACATCTTATTTTTTATACTTGGTAATGTTAATTTGTTTGTTTTTATTGAAAGAATAACTTCATTTTCCTTTTGAATTGTAGAAAGAACAACTCCTTTTTGTTCTATATTATTGATGCTAAAAAAAGATTCTTTATTATTATAAACAATTCTTACGGTGTATTTTTCATCGTTTTCTGGAACAAAAGAAAATCGTCCAATTCCTAAATTATTTACCGTAAAAGAAGCTAATACTTCGTTTTTACTATCTAACAAATCACCAAAAACATCAGGAATTCCAAAACTGTTTTCATCCTTTATAATTAGGCCAATTACGTTTCTAGTGTTCGCAAGTAGATGTCCACTTTCGGGTAGAAATTGTGCATCAATCTTATCTGAAATAGATTTATTTTTAATTTCTTTTGTTTCATCTGGGTTTATAACCGTAAATGGCTGAACAGAAAAGTTTTGTTCTTTAAAATTCTTCATCCAATTGGTATAAGCAAAGAATTTGTATTGGCCAAAAGTAAAAAGTGAATCTATTTTAAAAGTACTGTTTACAAATCCATTTTCTACTTTTAGTAGTTTTTCTTTTATGGTTTTGTTGTTTTTATCTTTAACGACACAGTATAAGTTTTTAGTAATTAAAGATAGATTTTATATTTTTTTATTGAATACATAAGCCGTTTCTCTTGTTTTTCTGCATATTTAAAAATAACTTTAAAGTTTATACAATTAAAAAACACCGCTATAAACGGTGCTTTTTTACAAGTTTTTAAAGAAGTACTAGTTTTAGTAACTCCTACTTATAGATAGTGTGATATGTTATTTATAGCATTAACTAACTGCTTGCCCGTTTTTAACTGCTTTTTCTGGTTCTACAAAAGCCAATTTTCCATCAGGTGTATCTGTCATTAAAATCATTCCTTGGCTTTCTACACCTCTAATTTTTCTTGGCGCTAAATTCACCAACACAGAAACTTGTTGCCCAATAATATCTTCTGGAGAAAAGCTTTCTGCAATACCAGAAACTATTGTTCTAACGTCAATACCTACATCAACTTTTAGTTTTAAAAGCTTTTTAGTTTTTGCAACTTTTTCAGCTTCTAAAATAGTACCAATTCTAATATCTAATTTGGTAAAATCATCAAATTCTATAGTTTCTTTTTGAGGCTCTACCACTTTATTTTCTTGCTCGTTGGCAAGTTTAGTCGCTTGTAGTTTTTCAATTTGAGCATCTATTGTTTTGTCTTCAATTTTAGAAAATAATAACGTTGCTTTGTTTATTTGATTCGCTTCAGCTATTAAAACATTTTTTTCAGTAACATCTTCCCAAGAAAGTGTATCATCAATATTTAAAATTCCTTTTAATTTATCTGATGTAAAAGGTAAAAAAGGTTCAGAAAGAACAGCTAATGCTGCTGAAATTTGCAAGGCAACATACATAATTGTTTTAACACGTTCTTCATCTAATTTTATCACCTTCCAAGGCTCTTCATCTGCTAAATACTTGTTACCAAGTCTTGCTAAATTCATTAATTCTTGGCTTGCTTCTCTGAAACGATATCTTTCAATAGATTTTCCAATTGTGTTTGGAAACTCTTTTACAGCCGCTAAAACATCTTCATCAACTTCTTTAAAGTCATTTGGTTCAGGTACAATTCCGTTGTAATATTTGTTTGTTAAAACTACAACTCTATTTATAAAATTACCAAAAATAGCAACCAATTCGTTATTGTTTTTTGCCTGAAAATCTTTCCAAGTAAAATCGTTGTCTTTACTTTCTGGTGCGTTTGCAGTTAATGTATAACGCAAAACATCTTGCTGATTAGGAAATTCTTCTAAATACTCATGCAACCAAACTGCCCAATTTTTAGAAGTTGATAATTTATTTCCTTCTAAATTTAAAAATTCATTTGCAGGTACATTGTCTGGTAAAATATAATCTCCATGTGCTTTTAACATACTTGGAAAAATAATACAATGAAAAACAATATTGTCTTTCCCTATAAAATGCACCAATTTGGTGTCGTTTTTTTTCCAATAATCTTCCCAGTTTTTCCCTTCTCTTGCAGCCCATTCTTTGGTAGAAGAAATATACCCAATAGGTGCATCAAACCAAACGTATAATACTTTTCCTTCAGCATCTTTTAAAGGAACCGGAATTCCCCAATCTAAATCTCTAGTAACTGCTCTTGGTCTTAATCCATCGTCTACCCAGCTTTTTACTTGTCCGTAAACATTTGGTTTCCAGTCTTTTTTATGACCTTCTAAAATCCATTCGCGTAAAAAAGCTTCATGCTTATCTAAAGGTAAAAACCAGTGTTTTGTTTCTTTTACAGTAGGTACGTTTCCTGTAATTGAAGATTTCGGATTTATTAAATCTGTAGCATTGTGTGAAGTTCCACAGTTTTCACATTGATCTCCATAACTTTCTTCAAACCCACATTTTGGGCAAGTTCCAACAACAAATCTATCTGCTAAAAATTGATCTGCTTCTGCATCATACAATTGTGCTGAAACTTCTTCAATAAACTCACCATCATTATACATCTTTGTAAAAAACTCCGATGCAGTTTCATGCTGAATTTTAGATGAAGTTCTTGAGTAATTATCAAATGAAATTCCAAAATCTTCAAAAGATTTTTTAATAATTCCGTGATATTTATCGATAATAACTTGCGGAGAAACACCTTCTTTTTTTGCTCTCATTGGTATTGCAGCACCATGTTCATCAGAACCAGAAATGTAGGCAACATCATTACCCGTTAAACGTAAATAACGCGCATAAATATCTGCTGGAACGTAAACACCTGCTAAATGACCAATATGAATTGGACCATTTGTATAGGGTAAAGCTGCTGTAATTGTATATCTTTTTGGAGCACTCATGTGTTCTATGTATTAATTTTGGACTGATTTTTGAAGTGCAAAAGTACAAAAAAGGAATTTTCTATAATCATTCTAAATGACTACTTTTATTGAAAACTTATTATGAAAAATAAATTATTTTTGATTTTATTTTTACTAACTTTCTCATTAGTAATTTCTCAAGGAAAAAAAGATTCTATAAAATCGAACCCGATACTTTATATAGGAATGAACTTGGGCTTCGTTAATGGTAATTTTAAAGGAGGAATTGCAAGTTTCGATTTAAATTATCAACAAAAAAACAACCTATTTACGTTTAAATATTCCTCTATTTTAGATTTTAAAAAATTGAAATTTTTTATAGTATTTCCAATAGCAAATACAATCTCTGAAACGGAGCAATTTTCCTTATTGTATGGTAAAAGATATGTTGAAGATGGTTTTTCTTATCATTTTTCTGGTGGAATATCTTATAATACAACAGATGATAGAATAATTAATAAAAGGTTTAGTTATTTTGGTTTTCCTGTTGAAATAGGTGTTAATTGGTTTAAATCTAAAAAGAAAAAGTTTAGAATTTTATATGGTTTAATACCTATTGGTAAGCCTACAGGTTTTGGACGTTCAATTGGTTTAAAATTACATGCAAATATTGCAAAAAAAGCATATGTTGGTTTGGGTTTAAATTTTGGTATTGGTTGGCATAAAAAATATAATAATGAAATTTAAAATAGTTACAATTTTACTTTTGATGAGTTTCTCATCAATAACTGCACAAGAGGAATCGAACAAGTTAGTAACACCGTCGCATTTACAAAAAGGAGATACCATTGCAATTGTTGCGCCTGCAGGAATTTTAAAACAATATAGAAAAACAACAATTCAAAAAGCAAAAGAATTAGCAGAAAGTTGGGGTTTAAAAGTAGTTTTGGGTAAAAACTTATTCAATCAGAACAATCATTTTTCAGGTACAGACAATGAACGTTGTCAAGACTTTCAAGATGCTTTAGACAATCCAAACATTAAAGCAATTTGGGCCGCTAGAGGCGGTTATGGTTCTGTAAGAATTTTAGATTTATTGAATTTCGATAAATTTAAAGAAAGCCCAAAATGGATAATTGGTTATTCAGATATTACTGCATTTCACAATCATATTCATAATTTAGGTTTTGAAACCATTCATGCAATGATGGCAACAAGTTTGGGTGAAAAACCAGAAGATATTATTGAAACGATTGCTAGTTTTAAGAAATCTCTTTTTGGGGAAGAATTAATTTATAAAATTCCATCTTCAAAGTACAATAGAACTCATTCTTCAAAAAAAATAGAAGGACAAATAATAGGAGGGAACTTGGCTATTCTAACTTCTATGTTAGGCTCTAAAAGTCAATTAAATACTGAAGGAAAAATCCTATTTATTGAAGAAATTGGTGAATATAAATATTCTATTGATAGAATGTTACAAAGTTTAAAAAGAGCGGGTTATTTTACTAAAGTAAAAGCAGTAATTATTGGTAACATGTCTTCTGTTAAAAAAAATTCTACAAAATGGGGAAGCTCTATTGAGCAATTAATTTTAGACGTTATTCCAGAAGATATTCCTGTTTTGTTTGATTTTCCTGCTGGTCATGAAGATGATAATAGAGCTTTGATTTTTGGAAAAATTACTCAGTTATCTTTTGAAAAAACGAAATCAATGTTGGTTTTTAGAAAATAGAATTAATTCTTATATTGTTGCAAATGGAGGTAAGCTGAAAATCCGTAAATAGAGTAAGCATCAATTAAATTATATATTATGAAAAAACTATTATTGCTAAGTTTAACAATTATTTGTTTTTCTGTTTCTAGCACACAGGCTCAACAAGAAGGGTTTATTGGAGAAGTAAAAATGTTTGCAGGAAGCTTTACGCCAAGAGGATGGGCTTTGTGTCAAGGACAAATACTTCCAATAAATACTAATACAGCATTATTTTCTATTATAGGAACAACGTATGGTGGAGATGGTAGAACTACTTTTGCTTTGCCAGATTTAAGAGGTAGAGTACCTGTAGGACCTGGAAGGAGTCCAGGATTATCTTCTATAAAATTGGGGCAAAAATTCGGAACCGAAATTACAACTTTAAACAATATAAATTTACCTTCTCATAACCATAGGGTTAGTAGCTATTCTGCGAATCCAAATGACGCTACGAAAGGCAAATTCATACCAGGAAGTAAATCTTTTATTAGCGTTGGCAATGAATCTAATAGTTCAACTAATACTAGTAATACTAGTAATACTAGTAATACTAGTAATACTAGTAATACTAGTAATACTGGTGGAAAACAACCACTTTCTAACACTCAACCTTCATTGGGTATCAATTTTATTATTTGCACTCAAGGTATATTCCCTTCAAGAAGTTAATAATGGGAGAGGCTAGAAATTTTATGATGCTATTATTAATATGCATCACAGCAGTTACTTCTGCCCAAGAAAGTTTTGATCTTAACGATTTAAACAATTGGGTTTCTGGAGTAGATAAGGAAGCTAAAGAAGTAATTCTTAAAGACGGTGAATCCATTTACAGTGAGAACAAGATTTATAAACTTACTATGCAAGCAGATAGTAATTTGTGTTTCTATAAAAACGATACTGAATTTATTTGGTGTAGTATGTCTAATGGATATGGGAAAAATGCTTATATGAAATTAAAAGGTGGAAACTTTGCAGTTTATGACGCTAATAATAAACTAATTTGGAAACCATCTAGTATTACAGGAAATCCTACTAATATTATTTTAGGTAATGATGGTGTTTTAAAGTTAGAAGATTCTAACAAAAAGGTATTATGGACACATAACGAGTCTCATACGAACGATATAAAGGATTTGTCTGGTTATAAAGGTGATTATGTTTTAGATAGTAAAGAAGGCGCCAATTGTAATAATTTTAATGATAAATCATATAAAGTTATTTTAGACCCAAATAACAAGCAAGTATTTTATTTAGAAACTAAAAACACCCAAGGTTTTAATTCTCAAATTGCATTTCAACTAGTATCACCTACTCAACTTCAAGCTGTTGGAGGTAATGGAAGTGCTTTGTTTACAGGTGGTTTTTGTGAAATTAGGAATGATAAAGAATTGGTTTTTGTTGTAGACATCAGTGGAAATTCTGAAATTGATTGTACTTTCAGTTTGAAAAGGAAAAAGAACTTTATTGATTAATTAAAGAGTTTATCTCTTAAGTATTTTACCCAAAATATAGTATTCTATAGTTATATATTTTGGGTAATCTTTTTTGATTAGAACCTAATTGTTGTTATTACAGAATAGATTTTATTTTAAATATAGAAGTATCTAAATCATTATAAAGTTTTAAAAACCTTTGTTTGCGATTTTCTTGTTGTTGAATTTCTTTACCTTGAAAACTGCCTATAAAACTAAACCATTTGTACTTTGATCTATTATGATTTTCTTCTTCTAAATTAAAATCCATTTTAGATATTTCTTGTTTTATTTCAGAATTGAAAAAAGCAGTTTTTATCTTATTTTCGAACCTTTTTATTTCAATTTTAAGTTGATTTATTTCATCATCAGAAATAATATTATCATTTTGATGTCTTAAACATTCATTTTTTAAAAATTCTAAATATTTAATTAGGGTTTCTTCTGTCATATTTTATAAAAGTAATCAATAATGTGTAAATTAACACATTGGTAATTTTATACTATTTTTATTAAAATCTTATTGATGACTGAAAACTGCCAACTGAAGGCTGTAAACTAAAAAAAATGGCAGAACACAACGAACTTGGTAAAAAAGGAGAGAAATTAGCCGTAGATTTTCTAATAAAAAACGATTATAAAATCCTTGAAACAAACTACCGCTATTTAAAAGCGGAAATAGATATTATTGCTCAAAAAGAAAATATTTTAATTGCAGTAGAAGTAAAAACAAGAAGTTCAGATTATTTTGAAGAACCACAAGATGCTGTAAAACCAAAAAAGATAAAATTAATGGTTTCAGCAATTGATTACTATGTAGTTGATAAAAATTTAGATATAGAAGTAAGGTTCGATATTATTGCTATTATTCATCAAAATAATAAAACAAAAATTGAGCATTTAGAAGATGCTTTTTTACATTTTTAAAGCCTTAATAACTGCTTTTCTTAAATCTTTAAATTCAGATTGTTTTGTACCACTATCTATATATGAAATTTTTCCTTTTTTGTTGATAACAAAGTAAGAAGGATATACTTGTTTCTTGTTAAATTTCTGACTAACATCCATAGCAGAATATGCTATTCTAAAATTAAACGGACGTATTTTTAATAATTTTTCTATTGCTGGTTTCCTGTCTAAAGCGGGTGCTATAAATAAAATATCGTCTCTTTTATCAAATTCTTTTACCAACCTATTTAATTTAGGAATGTCAGTTAAACAAGGCATACAAGACGTAAACCAAAACTTAAAAACCACTACTTTTTCTTTGGTGTCGTTATTGGTTAATTTACTACCATCTGTAAGCCAGAATTTAAAATTTGGTGCAGTATCATTTATTCTTAAACTTTTCTGACTAGCAGTTGAAAAAGAGATGAATAAAGTAATACATAAAAATGTTTTATACATTATTCTTTCGTTAAATACTCTTTTACACCTTTTAACTCTTCAGGTTTTGCAATAATTTTTTTGTTTGCATCTAATACCAAATAAGTTGGTGTTGCGTTAATATTATAAGTTCTAGAAACTTTGTTTTCCCATTTATTTAAACCTAAAACATGGTGCCAATTAGGTAAGGTAGTTTTCATACTTTGCCAACCAAATTCGTCTCTTTCTAAAGAGAACGCTATAACTTTAATGCCTTCTTTATCTAGCAAAAATTTATGCAATTCTGGAATCTCTTTTAAACAATGAGAACAGCCAGTACTCCAAAAAACCAAAACATATTTTTCTGCATCCTCTAATTTAGAAAGCGTTAAGTTTTTACCATTTTCTTTCCAAGAAAAATCTGGAGCAATTCTACCAACTTCTGCAGCTAAAAGTGCAATTTTTTCAGTTATAAAACCTTTGTTTTGAAGTCCATTTGGAAGTTTTTTATAATGATTTTCAAATAAATAATCTATCAATTCTAAATTTTTTGAGCTTTCAAATTGAGCAATTAAAAACTCAATTACATCTTTCTTAAATGGTAAGTCTTTACTTTTATCTAATACTGTTTGTATTGATGTTTTATATAAATTTTGTTGAGTTTCTTTATTTTCTGAATAGTTAATATAAAAGATATAATCTGTAATTCTATCTACTAGAAAAGAGGAATTTAAAAGTGTTTTATCAGAAAAATCCATATTATTAAAAAATGTACTAATCATATTAGACATGTACATTTTTGGTGTTGTTAATATTTCTTTAGGATTTGCTCTTAAAGTTGCATTAATAAAAGGTTTTACATATTTATTCTCCGAAGCTTTTAAATACTTTTGCTGAATTATACTTACTTTTTGCAATGCAGTCTTATAGTATGTGTTTAGGTCTAAATCAGGGTTTTTTAAAACGGTTATCTGCAGCGAATCTAATTTTTGTTGTGCAATAGAAATATCACTTAAATATTCTCTGTATAAAATGTTTTCTTTAGATTTTGAAAAAACCACTGTTTGTTCTGGGTAATCTGGATGAAAAGCAAAACTTACATCTTCTTTATTATAAATAAAATCTACAAAACCTGCACCTTCTGTACGGTAAGTTGCTCTATATGCACCAGGTTTTGCATCTATGGGAAGTGTAAAATTAAAGTTTCCGATTGCACTTTTTGTTCCATCAACTAAAATAGAGTCTATTTTAATTGTTGAATTTTTTACAAATTTCTGTCTTGCACCTTCAATTTTATAAAGAATAACCCAATCGCTTTCTATAGCAGGTGTCATTGTTGCTTTAATTGTATGTTGAGCTTGTATAAGTGAAGTTGTAAGAAATATAAAAGCGAGTATTTTTTTCATCTTTTTAAAGTTGATTTTTGTTCTTGGTAATTTATTTTCAAGAAGTGTACCAAAAATACTATTTCTACAACAAAATAGGTATATTGTAATTCAAAAAAATAAAATATGTCGTTTTCTAACAAAACAATTTGGATTACTGGTGCTTCTTCGGGGATAGGAAAAGCCTTGGCAATTGAGTTGTCTCAACAAAATGTAAAATTAATTTTATCTTCAAGAAAATTAGTCGCTTTAGAATTGGTAAAAAAGGAATGTAAAAATGCTGCCGAAGTAAAAATTGTTACTTTAGATTTAGAAGATTACAATAATTTACAATCTAAGGTTGATGAAGCAATTTCTTGTTTTGGAACGGTAGATATCTTAGTTAATAATGGTGGAATTAGTCAACGCTCTTTGGTAAAAGATACCCAAATTTCTGTTGATAAGCGTTTAATGGATATTAATTATTTAGGAACTGTAGCTTTAACAAAAGCATTATTACCTCATTTTATCAAAAATAAAAAAGGACAATTTGTAGTAACTACTAGTATTGTTGGTAAAATAGGAACTCCTTTACGTTCTAGTTATGCAGCAAGTAAACATGCTTTACATGGTTTTTTTGACAGTTTACGAGCTGAACATCATCGAGATAATATAGCAGTCACTTTGGTTTGCCCGGGTTTTGTAAATACAAATGTTTCTAAAAATGCATTAACAGGAAATGGAACTCCGCAGCAAAAAATGGATAGTGCTACTGAAAACGGTATTGACCCAGAACGTTTTGCAAAACAGATGATAAAAGTCATAAAAAAGAAAAAGGAAGAGGCTTATATTGCTGGCACAAAAGAAAAATTAGCTGTGTTTGCTAAACGCTTTTATCCGAAGTTATTATCTATAATGATTCGTAAATTAAGTGTTACCTAAATTATTTAAATAGAATTAATTCTTATAGTTTGAAAACAATTGAATCAAGAAAAGATGTAAGCATCCTTGTAAATACTTTTTATCTTAAAATTAGAAAAAATGAGTTATTAGGGCCAATTTTTAATAGTCATATAGCAGAAGATAAATGGCCAGAACATTTAGAAAAACTTACTGATTTTTGGGAAACAAATTTGTTTGGAATCCCAAAATTTAAAGGAAATCCTTCTCAAAAACATCTTAATGTAGATGAAAATTTAAACTATACAGTAGATCAAAACCATTTTGGTAAATGGTTAGAGATTTGGTTTGAAACAATAAATGAGCTTTATGAAGGTGAGCGTGCAGATAGAGCAAAAGAAGCATCAAGAAGAATTGCGCATGCACAATTTATGATGATGTGGAATCGTAGACCTTAATCTTTATGATTCAAAATATTTTAAAGCATCAAAATAATTAATAATTGCTTCTTTCATAAGTACCGTTTGTTCACCAGGCTTTAAGCTTGGTAACTCTGTAAGAATTTTATAATGTGGCCAAGCATCATCATCAAAATAATCGAATTCATAATAACCATAAGGTTCTAGCAACTTGCAAATAGCAATATGCATTAGGTTTACTTTTTCGTCTTTTTTAAATGTTCTTTGACCTTGCCCTAATTCTTGAACACCAATTAAATAGATAATTCCATCCATATTTAATTCATCACCATCTGCAAACTGATCTGTTAACTTATTGGTAAGTAAATTCCATTTTTCTTTAAGGCTACTAATTTTTGGCATACCATTTGTATTTAATTGTGTAAAGATACAATGAGCATTTTTAATTTTTAAAAAAAAGATGTAGGTTTGAAGAAATTATTTTTATGAATATTTTTGACATAATTATTGCAGCTTTATTACTTTTTGGATTTGTAAGAGGTTTAATGAAAGGATTATTTGTAGAGGTTGCTTCTTTGGTTGCGTTAATTGGTGGAGTGTACGGTGCAATTCATTTTTCTTATTTTATAGGAGATTTTTTAAAAGAATCAGTATCTTGGAGCCAAGAATATATTTCTTTAGCTGCTTTTGCAGGGACATTTGTTGTAATTATTGTAATTATTGCCCTTTTAGGAAAGATGCTTACAAAATTAGCAGATTTTGCTTCTTTAGGAATCATAAATAAAATATTAGGTGGCGTTTTTGGCGCCTTAAAAATAGGATTGATATTAAGTGTTATTTTTACCTTTTTTGGTAAAATGAATGATACTATTCCTTTTGTAGATAAGGAAACCTTAAAGAAATCAATTTTGTATGAACCGGTTAAAAAAATAGCTCCTACAATATTCCCCTCAATAATAAAAGAACACAAAGGGGAAAAACCCCTATTAGAAAATATATAAACTTAATTTGTAATTTTGTAAATTGCGAATGTTAAACAGGAAAAGAATGGGGAAAACTTACAAAATTTTAGCTTTATTGAGCATTACATTATTAATGTCATTCAGCACTAAAAAGAATTGCGAAATTTTAAAAAACAACACTTTTAAATATAGAAATGCTAAAAAGGATGTTGTTGTTGTTTTTAAAGAAGACAAACATGTAGAATATCATAATGATAAAGAGCATTTTATTAAGTCTGATATAGAATGGGTAAATGATTGCGAGTATTATTTAATAATAAGAGAATCAACATTACCAAATTTTCCTTTTAAAATGGGCACAAAAATGCACATTATTGTTAATAGGGTTAGAGGTAAAAAAGTGTATTATACTTCTTCTTTAGGAGGAAAATCCTGGGAAGGAAGACTTACTAAAATAAAACCAAGTAAAATATAAATAAAAAACCCAAGGAAATTCCTTGGGTTTTTTTATAAGATTATTTTTTGATTATAGAAGTACTACTTCTCCTGTTTGTAAAGAGTAAACACCACCAATAATTTCAATATCTCCATCAACTTCCATTTCTGATAAAATTTTACTTTTTTCACGAATTCTTTCTATTGTTAAGCGAACGTTACATTCAACAGTTTTAGCAACAAATTCTTTATTAGAAGAATCTACATCATCTTCAAAATCTAACGCAGCTTCTTTAACGGCAGGAATAATATTATCTAACATTGCAGTTATGTTTCCTAATTCTACACCATCACAGGCAGCTTTTACAGCTCCACAACTTTCATGACCTAGAACAAATATTAGTTTACTTCCTGCTACTGCACAAGAATATTCTAAACTTCCTAAAATATCTGTATTCTCGAAATTACCAGCAACTCTGGCAACAAAAATATCTCCAATAGTTTGATCAAAAACCTGCTCTACAGGAACTCTAGAATCTATACAAGATAAAACTACTGCTTTTGGAAATTGTCCAGAAATTGTATCTTTTACTAAAGCGTTATAATCTGCTTTTTGTAAACTATTGTTTCTAAACCTTTTATTACCTTCTAATAAATCACTCAAAACACTTTTTGGTGATAATGAACTTTGTATTTCTTTATTTATTGCTATATTTTTCATAATAATATATTTTTATCTTTTATTTTACCCAACTTACACATTCATCAAATGATTTAAAAATGTGTTCTGTTGGTATAAAATCTGGTATAATATCAATTCTTTCCATCATATACCTTGGTTGTTTTAATAAATTTACGAATAAAACTTCTATGTTTCTAGTTTTTAAGTCTTGAAGCATGTCTTCCATTGCATACAAACCAGATTGATCCATATATTGCATTCTACCTAAACGCATAATTACTGTAGATGCAGTGTCTGGTATCTGTTGAGCTAATGCTTGAAAATCGCTTGTTGACCCAAAAAATAAAGGTCCTTTTATATGTTTGATAAAAACTTCTTCTTTTAAATTTTCAGGGAAGTCTTTTTCATCTGCCCAAGATTCTTCCTTAAGGCTTTTTACATCTGATCTTTCTGCTGTTAAATCTCCAATTTTTTTCATAAACATTAAAGAAGCAATTACAAGTCCTATTCCTACTGCGTAAACTAGATTCCAAAAAGTAGATAGAAGTAAAACAACAATCATAATTAATACTTCTGAACTCAATTTAAAAGGACCAAATTTAATATCTCTTGGTAAACTTGGTATTGCTTTTAATCCTTTATAATCCATAACACCAATACCAACAGTAATTAAAATTCCGGCTAAAACTGCTGCAGGAATTTTAGAGGCAACAGGTCCTAAACCTAACATAACAATTAGCAGCATTAATCCTGCAATCATTCCAGAAAGCTTTGTTTTACCACCAGCATTTATGTTTACTACAGTTCTAATAGTTGCTCCAGCTCCTGGTATTCCACCAAACAAAGCAGCTACACTATTTCCAATTCCTTGCCCAACTAATTCTTTATTAGGTTTGTGTTTTGTTTTGGTCATATTATCTGCAACCACACTTGTTAATAATGAATCTATTGCACCTAAAAGTGAAAGTGTTAAGGCTGTAAAAATATAAGGTGTAATGTTACTTAAAGAAAAACCTGAAAATATCTCCCACTTTATGGTTGGTATTCCACTAGGTATTTCTTGAATTGTTCTATAATCTAATCCAAAACCAACTGCAATACCAGACATTACAATTAATGCAACAAGTGTACTTGGTATTTTAGTGGTAATCCGTTTAAAACCATAGATAATAAATATGGTACCAAGCGCTAGTAAAAGTTCTAACCAATTAATATTTTGTATTGCTCTAGGAAAAGCTTTTAAGGCTCCTAAAGCACCAGAAGCTTCTTTAGCAGCTAGTGTTTGAGATTCTTTAGTAATTTGATCTGGAGTAATTTTACCAGCTCTTTCTATGGTTTTACTAAAATCTTCTAAAACTAAAATGCCTTCTCCTGCTTCTTCTTTTAGAATGTTTTCTAAAATTAATTCTTCTGCTTCAGGTTTAAACTGTTGAACAAATTCTACATCTTCTTTTGGGTAATAACCTAAAGAAGGAAGTACTTGAGTTAACAAAATGATAACTCCAATTGCTGTCATAAAACCAGAAACAACAGGGTAAGGAATATAACGAATGTATTTTCCTAAACCGATTAAACCTAAACCAATTTGGAATAGTCCTGCTAATAAGAATACGGTTAAAATAGCTGGTAATGCTTTAGAAAGATCACCATCATTTGCGGCAACAATTCCTGCAATAACCACCATACTTACTGCGGTCATTGGTGCAGTTGGACCAGAAATTTGTGTATTTGTTCCACCAAATAAAGCAGCAAAGAAACTAATAAAAATTGCACCGTATAAACCTGCACTTGGCCCTAAACCAGAAGAAACACCAAAAGCTAAAGCTAAAGGTAAGGCTACAATACCGGCTGTAATTCCACCAAAAGCATCACCTTTGATATTTGAAAATAATTTTTTCATAAATAGAAATATTAATCCATCTTTATTGACGGATTTTAAGTTGATAATAGTTGTTGTAATTTAAGAAGTAACTTATAAGAACTCTGGAGGCGGAGAACTATTTTCTAGTGAAATACTAGCATATTTTTTAGAGTAAAAATTAAATAAAGTAGATTTATTTAAAGTGCTAAAAAGCGGTAAAGAAGCTTTTGTTTCAGAGAATTCAATATCAAGATTTTTAGAAGTTTCTTTTTGGTTGTTCTCTTCTTCATTCATGCTAAAAAGAATAGAAACATCAAAACTTTTTTCTACAACAGAAATTATTGTGGGACTCACAATAAATAATGTAAAAATAAAAGTTAAAACAATTGCTGTTCTGTTTCTCATTAATTTATAACTCTTTAATTTCTTCGGCAATTATCCAGCCTAATTTTCCGTCTGCTAATTTAATCTTTTTCCAATTATCTACGGCATCTAAAACAAATACTTTTGCACCTTCATGTAAAGTAAATACTTCATCAGAATTTAATGTTGGTGCATTTCTAACTTTAGTTTTTTCAGCAAAAACAACAGCTTCAATTTTATTTACAGACTTGTTGTATTGATGATAAGTGATAGAAAGTGTGGTGATTAATAAAATAAAACTTACAATACTTGTTACAAAATAGAATCGTTTTTTTGATGGAACTTCAGCAAAATAAAACAGTAAAAACAATAAAGATGCTAGAACAGAGAAAAGTACTACGACAATTGCCCATTGATTGTAAGACAATTTCTGTAAATAATTTATATTAAACCTTTGTAAAACGGTTTTAGGTAATTCTTCAATATTGTCTAGGGTTAAGCGTTTTGCAAATATTAAATTATTCTTTACATCTATGTTTAAAGGATTCAGTTTTAAAGCTTTTTCGTAATAGTAAATTGTTTGGCCAACTTTGTTTAGTTTATAATAGGAGTTTCCTAAATTATGGTATAATTCTGATGAAATTAAATCTTGAGATTCAATTTTTTTGTACTTTTTTATGGCTTCTTCAAATTGTCCATTTTTGTACAAATTATTAGCAGTAACAAATAAACTATCTGCAGTTTGTGCTGATGTAAAATTACATATTATCAAAAATAAAAAAACGATTTTTTTCATATCTAAAACTGTTTATCTAATTTAATAATTACTTGTTTAGCTTTTTCAAGCTCGGCTTCCATTTCTGTATTTGTTATTGGTGTATAACGTGCAAAGTCTGAACTTTTTAGAACTTCAATAAACTGACTGATTGTGGCATCATCAACGTTTTTACTTTTAAGAATATCAGTAATATTATCTTTACTAATATCAGAAGTTTCAATACCTAGCTTCGCTTTTAAATAGTTGTGTAATGCACGCTCTAAAGCTTCATAGAAAGCTTCTTTTTTACCTAACTGTCTTTGTGCTTCATATAAAAACTTCTTTGCTAACCTTTCTGCTTTTCTTAATTTATTACCAACAATATCATTACTTCTTTCTTGGTTCTTTTTAGCGATGAAAACACCAATAGGAATTGCAATTAACGGTAATAATAAAAGAATATAAAACAAACTAGATTTAAAGAAATCGGAATTTTTAGAAGATTTAAAATTACTTTTTGTAGCAATGTATCTAAAGTTTTTACCTGTAATAACTACATCTTGTTTTTTTATTGAACTTGTATTTACAGTAACTAATTCTTTTCCTTCTAAAACATCAACAAAAAAGTCTTTACTTGTAATTGTTTTATACTTCTCTTCTTTTGGATTAAAGTAAGAAAAAGATACATTTGGTATTTTATATTTTCCTTTATATTGAGGAACAACGGTATATAAATCTGAAACAGAACCAGAAATTCCGCTAGCACGTACTCTAACTTTTTCTGTTCTTTCTGGTTGATACTTTTCTAATTCAACCGGAGTTGTAATTTCTGGTAATTCAAATAGTTTTAAGTTTCCTTTTCCAGAAACGGCCACTTTTATTTGTGAAGATTCATTTGCTTTTAAAACTTCTTTACTTAAAGAAACATCAAAATTAAAATCACCAACAGCACCAATAAAGTTTGCTGGTTTTCCTTTTAAAGGAAGATCTTTAGAGCGAATTATTTTTTTTGCTGAAGAAAACCCCTTAGTAACATTTCTAGTAATAACATTTCCAAAAAAATCTGCTCTTCCGGTAGGAACACCAATAACAATATCCATTTTCATTGGATCTATTTCTAGTTTTCCTGATTTTGTAGGTATTAATAAAGCTTTTTGAAGTGTTATATACCTGTAATCTTCTCCGTTGTATTTTCCTTTTTTTACAGGTAATTGTCCGTTTACTTTAATTTCTTGGTTCCAAAAGCCATTGTATTTTGGCGCTTCTGTAACACCATAATTGTAAACACTAACATTTTCACTAACGTACAATCTATATTCTATATAAACTCCTTCACCAACATAAGGTCTAGATTTAGAGATTTCTGCAACTAAATGAATGTTTTGTTGTGCAATATAATTGGGGTCATTTGGGTCTTTAGGTATTTCTACAGCATTTAAAACTATAATTTTTATAGGTTTAGATTTTACTACTTTCCCTGCAATTTTTATGCTTCCAGTTCCAATTGTTAATTCTCCTTTTCTGGTTGGTTGAATTATATAAGTGTAAGATTGAGAAAAGCTTACTTTTCCGTTAATCCAAGATTGGCTAACAGATTGGCTAGGACCACCAACTACTTTAAAATTTATAAAACTTGGTGGTGTAAAGTTATCTCCACCTTGTTTATTAACAGAAAATTCTATTCTTAAACGCTGATTTAAGCCAAGTTTATTTTTGCTAACCTTTGCTGTTAATGTTGCATCTTGGGCAAGCACAGTTAGAGAAAATAAACAAAAAACAAACATAAAAGCCCTTCTTAATCTCCCAAAACGGGAAAAAAACTCTTGGTTGTCACTCTTTTTTTTATATTTATTTGCAATCAATTTATATACTTTTTTTTACAATCTTGTTAAAGCATGAGTTTTTCTTCCCTTCGGGAAGAAGTATAGATGGGCTTTTTCTACCAATCTTTTTCTTGTTTTACCTTTTTCCCTTTTGCTTTTTTAGCATTCATTTTCTTTTGGGTCTTCTTCTCCTCATTATTTAAACTTTCTAATAACTGTTTAACTTGTTGAGGTGTCATTTTTCCTTGTTGAGGTTTTGGCTTTTTTTGATCTTTTTTGCCCTCTTTTTTAGGGTCTTTCTTATCCTTTTTATCTTTATCTTTATCTTTATCTCCTTTTCCTTCTTTATCTTTGTCGTCTTTCTTATCCTTGTCGTCGCCGTCTTTCTTGTCTTTATTTTTATCCTTGTTCTTGTCGTCTTTGTCTTTTTTATCCTTTTTGTCTTTGTCGTCCTTCTTTTTATCGTCTTTATTCTCTTTGTCTACCATTTTTTTGGCGACTGCTAGATTATAACGAGTTTCATCATCATTAGGGTTGTTTCTTAATGCATTTTTAAAAGCATCTACAGCAGGCTGATATTGTTTTTGTTCCATCATTGCATTACCAATATTATGGTATGCTTCTGCTTTTGTAAATTTATTTTTAGCCGTTTCTGCTGTTAATTGATATTGAGGAACAGCTTCTTTATAGTTTTTATTTTGATATAAAGCATTTCCTAAATTGTAAGTAGCTTTGTCATATTTTGTATTATTTCCTAGTGCTTTTTGATATGCTACAGAAGCATCTGTAAATTGTTGTTTTTTGTACAATTCATTTCCGTCTCGTAGTAACTTTCTCGCTTTACGTTGTAAAGAAATAGAATCTTTTTGAGCTAAAATTTCTTTTGATGATAAGAACATCAAGAAAATTATAAGTATGTATTTAAAATTTTTCATCTTATTTTTTTGCTTTTTCTTCGTTAAACAAATCAATCTTTCTAACCCATTTGGTTTTCTTATCAAATAAGAAAATATCAATAATTAAAAATAGTAATCCAATTGCTAAAAACCATTGAAATTGGTCTTTATAATCTGAAAATTGTTTGGTTTCAAATTCATTCTTTTCAGCATTAGCAATTATATCTGCCATAAACGTTACAGGTTTTTCAGTAACATTTCCATCTATATAATCTCCGTTAGCTGCATCTGCAATTCCTTGCAAAACAGCTGGCTTTAATTTGGTGATAACAGTTTCTCCTTTATTGTCTTTTTTATAGCCAATCATTGCATTATTTAAGCGCATAGGAATTGGACCACCGTTTTCTGTACCAACACCAACAGTATAAATTTTTACACCATCGTTTGCTAAATTTTGAGCTACTTGTTTTGTTTCTTCTTGATGATCTTCACCATCAGAAATAATAACTAAAAAACGGTTGGTTTGCTCGTCATTATTATAATACGTTTTTGCCAATTCTAACGCTCCATTTATATCTGTTCCTTGACTAGAAACCATATCCGGATTCGCGTTTTGTAAAAACATATTTGCTGCGGCATGATCTGTTGTTATTGGTAAAAGAGGGTAAGAATTACCTGCATAAATAATAATACCAACTCTATCACTTCCTAATTTATCTATAATTTTAGAAATGATTTGTTTTGCTTTTTCTAACCTATTAGGCGCAATGTCTTCTGCTAACATACTTTTGGAAACATCCAAAGCGAAAACAACATCTACACCTTCTCTTTTTACCGTTTTTAACTTGGTTCCCATTTTGGGATTAGTTAAAGAAATTACTAAAAAAGAAATTACTAAAAGAAGCATTATCAATTTTAAAACTGTTTTAAATGTAGACGAATTTGGCGCTAATTTTTCTAACAAAAACGTGTCAGAAAATTTACGTTGTGTTCTTTTTTTCCACCAGAAAACCAACAAGAAAATAACAATCATTATTGGAATGATTATTAGTAAATAAAAATAAATTGGTTCTTCTATTTTATACATTGTGTAATTGTGTAATCGTTTATTTGTTTAACTGTGCTTTTCGCAATGCGTTTAACATGTTAGATATTTTATAAATTCGTTCTCTTAATTTTAAATATTCTTCTTGAGAAATAAATTTTAATTCTTTCGATAGTATTAAATGATTTAAAACTTCCATTGTTGTACTAAAAGCAATTGTTGTAAAATGTGCTTTATCTTTATTTGTAATTCTTGATGTCCCTTCTGCAAGGTTAGCTGCAATTGAATTTGTAGCTCTTCTAATTTGACTAATTAACCCGAATTTTTCTTCACTAGGAAAAGTAGAAGTTATTTTATAAACTTCTTTGGAAAGTTGGATTGATTCTTTCCAAACTTCTAGTTTTTCAAATGAAAATAAGTACACCCTTTTTACATTTATACGATTAAACAATTCAATATTTACACTTTTATTTATATAAAACTCTTAAATACCGTGTTTCTCAACAAAAACTCTAACACCAAAAAACCAAGTCCTAAAAAGACAAAAAATCTAAATTTTTCTTGATAATTATAATATTTGAATTCTTCTATTTTTGTTTTTTCAAGCTTGTCAATTTCATCATAAATTTCTTTTAATGACTCATTGTCTGTTGCTCTAAAATACTGTCCTTCTGTTTCTTTTGCAATTTCCTTTAGAAGATCTTCATCTATTTCTACTTGTTGTTTTCTAAAGTTTAATTTTCCTGTTCTTGGATCTCTACTCCAAGGAAAATCTGCCATTCCGTTGGTTCCAATTCCTATTGTGTAGACTTTAATTTCTAATTCTTTGGCTAATTCTGTAGCAGTTCTCGGATCAATATTACCAGAATTATTTACACCATCTGTAAGTAAAATAACCACTTTACTTTTAGCTTTGCTTTCTTTTAGCCTATTAACAGCAGAACCTAAACCCATACCTATTGCAGTTCCACCTTCTAATTGACCCCATTTTAAACCAGCAATTGTTCTTTTTACAATAGCTTTATCACTTGTAATTGGTGTTTGTGTAAAACTTTCACCTGCATAAACTACAATACCAATTCTATCATTTGGTCTTCTATCTATAAAGTTTTCTGCTACTTTTTTTAGCGCTTCTAAACGATTTGGTTTTAAATCTCTAGCCAACATACTTGCAGAAACATCTATTGCCATAACAATATCAATTCCTTTATTTGTTTTGGTTTTTTTACTTACAGAAACATTTCTAGGTCTAGCTAATGCAACAATAATTGCAGCTAAAGTTAATAACCTTAAAAGATATAATAACGGTTTTAATTTAGATACAAAAGAAGTTGTTTTAAATCCTTTTACACTTGGCATTGTTAAAACTGCAGTATCTTTTTTGCGTATAAAGAAATACCAAATTGCCAATAATGGAATTAGTATTAATAACCAAAGAAACTCCGGATTTAGAAATTCAAAATTATTCCAATTCATCATTTTCTTCTATAATTGGTTTAGGTTTTAAATTACTCACAATATCTTGTGCGTCTTTTCTATCTTCTTCAATCTCCATACTTAAAGGTTTCGATTTTGCAAACTTTACTAAATCTGCTTCACGTAATAAGCTTTTAAGTTTGTCTAAAGTTACTTGAGAGGTTTGTATGGTTTCTGCATCTTTAAAGTTTTTTAACATCTCTAAAACCTCGTCTGTTGTATTTTCTAATGCAGGTACTTTTAGTTCTCTTTCTATATAGCCACGCACAATTTCTGTTAATTCAGAATAATACTCTTTTACTTTATTATTTTGCCACAGTAGTTTTTCGTCTAGCTCATTTAACCTAAAAATAGCTTCTTCATAAGGCGGCAAAGTTCTATATGTTTGTATTTCTTCTTCTTCTTTTCTTTTTCGAATAACAAACCAATAAATCCAAAAACCAATAATTGCCAATGCAGCTAAAGCAATATAAACGTAGATTTTAAAATCATCGAAAGTATACGGTTCTTTTTTAATAGATTTTATAGGAAACTTCTTCACTTTAGTAGTGTCAATAGCAACGGTTGCAACATTTACTAGTAATGAATCTGTTAAAAAAGCTTGATTTTTAACGAAGATTTGTTGCTGCGGGATGTAAAAAGAACCACTGTCGAAACCTGTTAAAATGTATTTTCTAATTAAAGAGTTTTTAATAGTATCTACTTTAGTAGAATCTATAATTTCTAAACCCTGTAATTTTATCTTTGGAAGGATGACATTTTGAGTTTCATCAACAGAAATTTTTAATTGAAATTGTTCACCAATTCTAATATTGGTGGTATCAATTTCTGCTTTTACCATTGGTTTTTGCGCAAAACTTATGGTAGAGATAAATAGTAGTATGTAGAATATTTGCTTTTTCATTTTTACTATCTTCCTTTATGTTTAAAATAGCCTAATAATTTTTTTACGTAGTTTTCATCAACTCTTGTGTTAACAGTACCAGCGCCACTTCTTTTAAACATGTTTGTATAGTAATCTGTTAATCTTAAAGAATTTGCTTTATAACCTGTTCTTACAGATTTTGAAGCTGTGTTTATTAGCTTAACTTCATTAGTCTCTGAATCTAACATTGGTACCATTCCTAAATTAGGAATTTCCTGATCATGTTTATCAAAAATTCTAATTCCGGTTAAATCGTGTTTTTTTGCGGCAATTTTTAGTGTTTTTTCATAATCATCATCCATAAAATCAGACAGCATAAAAACAATTGCTCTTTTCTTCATTACACTAGATAAAAACTTTAAAGCTGCTGCAATATTTGTTTTTCTACTTTTTGGTTTAAACTCAATTAACTCTCTAATAATTCTTAAAACGTGACTTTTTCCTTTCTTAGGAGGAATAAATAGTTCTATGTCATCAGAAAATAAAATTAAACCAACTTTATCGTTATTTTGAGTTGCTGAAAATGCTAATGTTGCAGCAATTTCTGTAACGGTATCTTTTTTAAATTGAGTTGATGTACCAAATAATTCTGAACCAGAAACATCTACTAACAACATCATTGTTAGTTCTCGTTCTTCTTCAAAAACTTTAATATAAGGTTCATTATAGCGTGCAGTAACATTCCAGTCAATTGCTCTTACATCATCACCAAATTGGTATTGTCTTACTTCAGAAAAAGTCATACCTCGTCCTTTGAATGATGAATGGTATTCACCTCCAAAAATATCATTAGACAAACGTTTTGTCTTAATTTCTATTTTACGAACTTTTTTAAGTATTTCTTTTGTTTGCAACGTGTAATTGTTTAATCGTGTAATTGTGTAATGTTAAAAAGGTAATTTTGTTTTCAGTTAAACAATTACCCATTTACACAATTTTAAGGCACTTCAATTTCATTAATAATTGAGTTGATAATGTCTACAGAAGTTACATTTTCTGCTTCCGCTTCGTACGTAATTCCTATTCTGTGACGTAAAACATCAAAAACAACAGCTCTAACATCTTCTGGTATAACATAACCTCTTCGCTTTATAAAAGCATAACATTTTGCAGCTCTTGCAAGGTTAATACTTCCCCTTGGTGAAGCTCCAAAACTAATTAGATCTTTTAATTTTGATAAATTATATTTTTCTGGATAACGAGTTGCAAAAATAATGTCAAGAATATATTTCTCAATTTTCTCATCCATATAAACCTCACTAGCAACTTGTCTTGCTTTAATGATTTGCTCTACAGAAACTACTGGATTTACTTTTGCAAATCCGCCAGTTAAATTTTGGCGCATAATAATTTGCTCATCTTGTAATTTCGGATAATCAATAACAACCTTTAACATGAATCGATCTACTTGCGCTTCTGGTAAAGGATACGTTCCTTCTTGTTCTACTGGATTTTGAGTTGCCATAACTAAGAAAGGTTCGTCTAACTTAAAAGTAGTATCACCGATGGTTATTTGACGTTCTTGCATTGCTTCTAACAAAGCAGATTGCACTTTTGCTGGCGCTCTGTTAATCTCATCTGCTAATACAAAATTTGCAAAAATTGGACCTTTTTTAATTTCGAAATTGTTTTCCTTCATGTTATAAATCATGGTTCCAACAACATCTGCAGGTAATAAATCTGGTGTAAATTGCACTCTACTAAAACTAGCTTGTACTGCTTTAGACAATGTATTAATTGCCAAAGTCTTTGCCAAACCAGGAACACCTTCTAATAAGATATGTCCGTCTCCTATCAATCCAATTAACAAACTTTCTATCATTTGTTTTTGACCAACAATTACTTTGTTCATTTCTAAAGTAAGAATATCTATAAAGGCACTTTCTCTTTCGATCTTCTCATTAATAGCTCTTACATCTACATCCATTATATTTTGTATTAGGTATTATTTTGTTATGAAACAAAACTACAATTTTAACATATTTCTATTTGTTAAAAGTTGGTTAAAGATTTGGGTTGGTTTTGTTTATTTTAAAGAGAATTACCCTTGAATTTTAGCAGTTTGAATTCCGACTCTTTAAATTCTCCATAGGTAAAGTACTGAATCCAATCGCCAAGATTTATATAGGTACTATTTTCTTTTAATTTTATTTCTAAAGGAAGATGTCTGTGGCCAAAAACAAAATGGTCGTAGTGTTGTTCTGTTAGTTTTTGCTTGCAATACTGCACCAACCATTCGTTTTCATCACCTAAATATTTGGCATCTTCATCACCAGATATTAGTTTGTTTTTTACGGACATATATTGTCCTAATTTTACACCTAAATCTGGGTGTAACCATTTAAACATCCATTTAAACAAAGGAAAAGTAAACACTTTTTTCATGCGTTTATAACCTTTATCTCCAGGTCCTAAACCGTCTCCGTGACCAATTAGAAATTTTTTATTGTTGATAATAAACTCTTGAGGAGAATGAAAAACAGGAATATTCAGTTCTTTTTCAAAATAATCATTCATCCATAAATCATGATTACCAACAAAGAAATAAATAGGAATTCCGCTATCTTTAATTTCGGCTAATTTACCCAAGACTCTAACAAATCCTTTAGGAACAACGGTTTTATATTCGAACCAAAAATCGAATAAATCACCTAATAAGAAAATAGCTTCAGCATCTTTTTTGACTTCATTTAACCAATTTAAAAACTTTTTTTCTCTAGGAAAACTAGCTTCTGGTGTTGGTGCACCTAAATGTTGGTCTGATGCGAAATAGACTTTTTTATTTTCTGAAGTTATAATTGTCGTCATTATTGCAAAGAAAAGCTATTCATTTGTACTTTCCAACTCCAATACTTTTTGTAGCATTTTATCTTCTAGGTGTGTAATTCTATAAAAACCAACATCACCAAAAAGGGCATTTGCAATTGATGCTTTTAAGTATTTTTTAATGCTTTGTTTTGCTTTAAATGAAGGCTTAATAATGTCTTTTATATCCGAAAGATAATTATCGAAAACAGTTTCATCTTTATCAAAATCGGTTATAAAAGTATCAACAGTCCATTTTTGAAGATCTTTTCTATTGCTATCTACATAATCGAAAGCAAAATTATTAATGGTATTAAAATAATAATTAGACATGTAAGAGGTTGTATCTATTGCTACAAAAACATCCGGAATTATTCCACCTCCACCATAAACAGTTTTTCCTTTTGGAGTTTTAAATTTTAAAGAATCTACTACTTTTATACTGTCTTTACTTAACAATTCTCCACTAGAAATTCTTTTTTGATAATCTTTGTAATAATTCTTATTTCCGTTACGATCGTAAGGTTTCTGAATAGAACGACCAGTTGGTGTGTAATAACGGGCTGTTGTTAAACGAACTGCAGAACCATCTCCTAAATCCATTTCTATTTGTACCAAACCTTTACCAAAAGAACGACGACCAATAATGGTTCCTTTGTCATTATCCTGTAAAGCTCCTGCAACAATTTCTGATGCTGATGCAGAATTTTCATCAATTAGAACATACAAACCACCTTTTTCGAAACTTCCTTTTGAAGTTGCAAAAGATTCATCAATTTTATTTTTATTGTTTTTTGTGAAAACGATTAACTTATCGTCTTCTAAAAATTCATCAATAATACTATTAGCAATATCTACAAAACCACCGCCATTCCCGCGCAAGTCTAAAACCAAATCCGTCATACCATCATCCATTAAATTATTTAATGAAGATTTGAATTCTGTATACGTATTTCTTGCAAAACGGTCTAGTTTTATATAACCGATACTGTCGTTTATCATATAGGCTAAATCGACACTTTTAATGTTTACTTTTCCGCGAATTAGATTTACTGTAAAAAGTGAGTCATTAGTTTTTCTATAAATTTGAAGTGCAATTTTAGTGTCTGGTTTTCCTTTTAAGTATTTTGGAACAGCGCCACTCAACATATCTTTACCAAACAAAGTGTCTTTATTTGCCTTTAAAATTCGGTCTCCAGCTTTAATACCAGCTTTAATACTTGGCCCGCCTTTTATAGGCTGAATTACTGTAATTGAATCGTTTATCATTCTAAATTGAACGCCAATTCCCACAAAATTACCCTGCATACTTTCTGTAACTGCTTGCAAGTTTTCTTTAGGAATATATACAGAATGCGGATCTAATTTACCCAACATTTGTTTAATTGCGCCGTCTAAAAGATCTTCTGTATTTACGGTGTCTACATAATCTTTTTCAATAAAATTGATAAGTCTTTTTATCTTTAATTCTTGTGATGAATTCTTGTTAAAAGAAAGCATGTTTGAAGAATTTCCTCCAAAAGAAACACCAATTAAAATTCCGATAATTACCGCTAAAGAGAAATATATTGGTAAGTTGTTTTTATTTTTCATAGGGTAAATACTTAATTTCTACTCCAGCTTTTTCTAGGAAATCGATTCCTGAAGTATCTCTGTAAGCTCTGGCATAAACCACGCGTTTTATACCTGCTTGGTGAATTAGTTTGCTACATTGTGTACAAGGCGATAATGTAATGTATAAAGTTGCATTTTTGGCTGATTGTGTTGAAGAAGCAACTTTTAAGATTGCGTTGGCTTCTGCGTGTAAAACTTCCCACTTTGTAAGTCCGTCATCATCTTCACAACAATTATCGAAACCTGTTGGCGTTCCATTGAATCCATCGGAAATTATCATTCTATCTTTTACAATTAAAGCGCCAACTTGCTTGCGTTTACAATGAGATAATTTACCCCATTCCAATGCCATTTTTAAGTAAGCGTTATCGTATTTTAATTGCTTTTTTTCTGTCATAACAACGAAAGTATAAAGATTTGTAGAAACACCAAGTTAATTTCTTACCAAAATACGCGGTCTAACATCATTTGAATTGAAAAACCAATAACAATTGATGAGCAAACAAGCACCCAATCTCTTTTGGTTACTCTAAAAAAGTTCTGAAGAATTGCACCAATAATTAAGATTCCTAAAACAATAATTATTTGAGCTGCTTCTATACCCAAAGCGAATTTTACTAAAGGAAATAATTTATCTTCTTCTTTACCAACCATCATTTTAAAATAATTAGAAAAACCAAGGCCATGAATTAAACCGAAGAAAACTGCAAATATTAAATTAATATTTTCTTTTCCTGATGAAGATTTTTTGGCAGTTAAAATATTAATTACACCCGTTATAAAAATGGTTAATGGAATTAAGAATTCAATTAAATCCATTCTAATTTTTAAGACTCCATATGCAGATAATGCTAAAGTTATTGAATGTCCAATTGTAAATAAAGTTACTAACCAGAGCACCTTTTTCCATTGATTAATGCTGAAGACAACAGCCAAAACAATTAGAAATAAAACATGATCATAGGCAGAAAAATCTAATACGTGATTTAAGCCCATTTTAAAGTATAAAATAAAGTCGTCCATTTTTTAAGTTTTAGAGGAACTTCAAATATATTAAAAAACCTTAACAAAATTTGTTAAGGTTTTTAGTACTCAAGGCGGGAGTACCTAATTTTTTAAATCTACTTAAACCCTATCTTCTTTACTTATATAGCATAAATAGGACTATATTTTATGTCTTAAAATCAATTTGTATTAAATTATATTAATTTTTAGCCACCTTTTTCGACACCCTTTAAATGTATTTTTATATATTTGAAGTCATATGCAAGTTTCATTTAGTTTAAGAAAAGAAAAGGTTGATAAAAATGGTTTAATGCCAGTTTTGATGACTATTAGCTTCAATAGTGTTAGAATAAGAAAAACCATAAAAGGTGTAAAGTCTTTGCCCAAACATTGGAGGATTAGAGAACAGAGAATTAAACCATTCTTAAAAAGTGAGGATTATAATTATCACATTGAATATAATAAGGTAATTGATGAAAAAGAAGATGAAATAAAGAAGTTGTTTAGATACATTTTACTAAATAACATCAATCCTACTAAAGATTTTATTATAGAGAAACTTGAAAACGGATTAGATAAGGTAAATCTTACTCATGAGTTTTTTCCAACTTTTGAAGAATTTAAAGATTCAAGTAAGTCCACAAAGACACCAAGGACAATTAAGTCTTATGTTACAACTATAAATTTTTTAAAAGATTTTGAATCCTATTCTGGAACAAGATTATTATTTGATTCTATTGATAGCACCTTTTTTGAGAAATTACAGGATTATACTTTCACGGAAAGAAAAAACAAAAATAGCTACTTCGCATTCATTATAAAGGTTTTAAAAACTTTTATGAATTGGTCTTTAGATAAAGAATATCACAATAACTTAAAGTATAAAAAATTCAAAGCTAGAGAAGATGAAACCGAAATTATCTATTTGACAATGGAGGAATTAATGAAGTTATACAATCACGATTTTGAATCTGATAGATTAAATCAAGTAAAAGATATGTATGTGTTTAATTCTGTAACGGGTTTGAGAATATCTGATTACAAGGCTCTAAAGCCATCAAATGTAAAAAACGACTATTTGTTAATTACTGTTCAAAAAACAAAAGCAATCAACACTAAAATACCTTTAAATAAGTTTTCTAGAGAAATTTTAGAAAGATATAAAGACACAATTCACGAACCTTTACCTGTTATTTCTGACCAGAAATTCAATAAGTACATTAAAGAGTGTTGTAAAATAGTTGAGATTGACACTATGATTACGAAAACCAGATATGTAGGTCAAAAAAGAATTGATAAAACAGTCCCTAAATACAAATTAATTACCTCTCATACAGCACGTAAAACTTTTGTAACAAATTCTTTAATTCTTGGAATGAAAGAAATGGTTGTTAGAAATATTACAGGACATAAAAAAGAGGAAAGTTTTAGGCGTTACGTGAAAATTGCAGAAGATTTTAAAAGACAAGAAATGGATAACACTTGGGATAAAGTTTAAGACAATTGATATTAAATTATTAAAAAAATGGAAGGGAATGATAGTTTTAAATATACATTAGAACGAGTTAGAGTGAGAGAAGAAAGACTTTCAAGAAAATTTACAAATAAGCTTCAATTAAAAAAACGAATATCTCCAAATAAGATTTTTAAGTTATTTAAAAGATTCATTCATTTATCAGATAAGGGAAAATCTAAATTTTCCTTAAAAAGTAAGGATGAAATAAAATTATTAAATTCAATTCAATATTCTTTTAAATTTTGTAAAGAAAGACATTATAAGTTTTCTTACAATTCAAATATTGAAAATATTAATAAAAAACTAACAGGACTTACATTTTTAAAGTATCCTGCTTTAGAAGATTTATCAATTCAAGATATAAACAATATTAGAGCTATTATAATAATAATGCAAAATGAAAATTGTTTTGTTAATTTTAATCCACTCTTAGCGTCTAAAATAATATCAAATAATTTCTATTGTCAAGATAAAAATTCTGATAACTCGATTGCAAATAATAGACGGATTTTTAAAGAACATTCAATAAAAAGGGATAAGAATAATTCAAAATATACTACTTTAGTTTCTGATGTTAAATCTCATATTATTAAACAATATTTTAGTTAAATAGAATATGATTATCATTTTTTAGCTTATTTTATTTATTTTTTTCATTCAAACCCTTTACCGCTAAAGGAATTTATAATATCACTTTTTTTTAGACCATTGTATCAAGTGGAAGCTTGTGTCAAATTTGCTTTATCGAAACTCATAGTGAGTTTTAATCTAATAAGGTAAATTTAAAAAGATGGCAAATGTATTATTCTATACACACAGTAAAGAAGATTTAGTAAGAGCAGTAAGACTTGTAATAAATGAAATAAGACAGACAGAATTAGTTGATTCTTCAATTCCAACTGATGATGAAAAATTATCTCAAAAAGCAGCTTCGTTACTTTTAGGGATTAGTGTAACCACAATCATTGATTGGCGCAAATCTGGTAAAATTCCAAGAGACGCATATATGCGTATTGGAAGACCAATTTTTTATTCAAAAAAGAAACTACTTGAATATGCAAGAAATAATAGAGATTTAGTTAAAAGTGTTTAATAATGGAATCGAAAGAGCCCTCTTATTATTCTATTTTACCTGCACCTGTTAGGTATGATAAAAGACTAACACCAAATGCAAAAATTTTATTTGCAGAGATAACTTCATTAACCAATCAACTTGGTTTCTGTTATGCTACAAATAGATACTTTGAAAACTTATACAAAGTATCTACACAGTCAATTAATTTTTGGCTTAAACAACTAGAAGAATTCGGGTATATAGAAAGGCATTTATACAGAGATAAGGGTACTAAAGAAATCTTGAATAGGTATATAACAATATTTGATAAGCCTATACAAGTAAACTTTAATAGGCCTATACAAGATATCTTTAAGGATAATAATAAACTATTAAATAATAAACCTAACCCGTTGTGCATTTAAATAATACTAATTTTTAAGTTGTTAATATTTCTATCAAAAGTAAACTTATTAATGAATTGAATAATTGTTAATGAGGTTAATTTTGAGAGTATTCTAGTCTTAAAACC